>NZ_JAMTDX010000010.1 GCF_023806625.1 Accumulibacter sp. | reverse complement strand
CGGTCTCCAGTTCATCCGCCAGGCAGCTCCGGGGTGAGTTGTGTATAAGGATATGAGTTGAACGAGGCCTACCAGGCCCTTCTGAAACAACTCAGTCCATCTATGCCAGGAGACACGACTGACTATGCGGCAATCAAAAAGGAACTGGCGGAAGCCCAGCGCGCTTGGATCACGTTCCGCGACCGCGACTGCAGTGCCAAGTACAAGTTCTGGGACCAAGGGACCGTGCGCGGGCTGGTCTACACATCGTGTCGTATTGAGCACACGGAGCAGCGCACCAGCGAGCTCAAGAAGTGGGGGGACGTGTGACGCCTCTCTCTCAAGAAGCACATTCCAAGTGACTGATTGAAAGCATGGTTCTAGACAGTCTCGGGGATGGGAGTGAGTTGGCAACCGAGTTGCTTGGCGCGCTTGGTGAGGTGATGCATGAGGCGCTCGCGGTAGCGTTCCTCGTAATAGTCCTGGCCCTTGTCCGTGTATTCGCTGCCCTTGGTCAGCATCGTGTAGATGAGGCGGGCGAGCTTGTGGGCCGGCGAGTTCGTCCACTGGTACAACATCGGCCACCGTCATTCCGGTATCCGCCATGTCCCCCCCGAGCAACGTCATGCCGGCGACGATCGGGCCCTCCTCGCCGCACGCCATCTGCTCTACCAGGCCGCCCGGGCGAAGAACCCGGCCCGTTGGAGTCGACACACCCGGAACTGGTCGCCCATCGACACCGTGACGCTCAACCCGGAACGCGATGTCGTCGTGAATGCGGCAACCACGACAACCAGAAGTATGCCATTGGCAGCATGAACTCAGGCGACAACTATCTTGACACTTACCGGCCCCTCCCGCACCACGCGGCAGGGCGCTCCTGAGCCGCGCGTCACCGCCTCTGAACCTCGCCCGCGGCTTGACCCAACCCGCACGAAGCTTACAATCCCCATAGGCACCGCCGTCGAGGCGCTGCAGTCCAGCGCGGTTTATCTGCCGCGGTGGCGCCAGTGCCCGGACCGGGCGTCCTCGGCTCGGCAGATGAACGCCATTCGTTGGGCGTCACGAGGGTGAGCAAGGAGGCCCATTCCCCGACACTGCTGCACGCTCAAGGAGCAATTGGGGGCTGGCCAGCGGACCGGACAACGGGAATGCGGAGGAGAAAGGAGATCGTATGAACACAGGTGCATTCAGCCTGGTCCATACCGCCATGCGCGCAGGCGTCGAGGTTTGCTTCGCCAACCCCGGCACCACCGAGATGCCGATTGTTCTGGCCCTCGACCGTGCGCCTGGAATGCGTGTCGTGCTCGGGCTGTTCGAGGGCGTTTGTACGGGCGCTGCCGACGGCTGGGCACGCATGACGGGACGGCCCGCCGCGACGCTGCTGCACCTCGGGCCCGGCTTTGCCAACGGCATCGCGAACCTGCACAACGCGCGGCGCGCACGGACACCGGTCGTCAACTGGATCGGCGATCACGCCACCCGACACCTCGCCTTCGACGCGCCGCTCACTTCGGACATCTCGGCCCTCACCGGTAGTGTGGGCTGGACGCGCACAGTCAAGTCCGCAGATGAGATGGCGGAAGCGAGCCTTGCGGCAGTCGAGGCGGCACTCGGGCCACCGGGGCGCGTGGCGTCCCTGATCATCCCGGCTGACTGCCAGTGGGAACCAGGGCCTGAGCCACTCTCCGCGACTCCGTCACCCGCGCTGCGCGAAACCCCCGGTCCCGCGCTCCAGGAGGCGGCTCGCCTGCTACGCAAAGGGCGAGGTGGTATCCTGCTCGGGGGCAATGCGCTGACCGTCCCTGGTCTGCACGCCGCCGCGCGGGTGGCCGCCGCGACAGCTTGCGGAGTCTGGATCGAGACCTTCCCGTCGTGCCAGGAGTGTGGCCGTCACGTGCCCCTTTTTCCCGCGCTACCGTATTTCCCGGAGCAGGCCACCGAGGCGCTGGCGAACGTGGCTAGCCTGGTGCTAGCGGGCGCGCGCGAGCCGGTCGCCTTCTTTGCCTATCCGAATCAGCCTTCACGGTTCCTTCCCGACGGCGCAGCGCTTTGCAAGCTCGCGGACCCGGAGGTTGGCGTCGACGCAGCACTCGCGCTCGAGGCGCTCGCGCAGGAGCTGGACGCGCCGACGGGTGTCATGCCGCCGCGGACCGTGCCAGCTTTTGTGCCAGGCGGCCGGCCCCTCACCCCTGATACCTTGTGTCGCGCGATGGCAGCGTTTACGCCTGAGAATGCGATCGTTGTGAACGAAGCGGCGACCACCGGTCTGACCTGGAACGCGGAGCACGCTTCCAATGCAGCACCGCACACCATGCTCTTCCTCACGGGTGGGGCGATCGGCCAGGGCCTGCCGAATGCCCTCGGCGCCGCGCTCGCTTGCCCGGACCGGCGCGTCATCGCGTTCCAGGCCGACGGAAGCGGTCTGTACACGCTACAGGCGCTCTGGTCGATGGTGCGGGAGAACGCAGACGTGACCGTCGTAGTGTGCGCGAATCGCCGCTACCGCATCCTGCAGACGGAACTCGCGCGCACTGGGATCGCAGAGCCCGGACCCAAGGCACAGGCGCTCACCGATCTGACGCGACCGGTGATCGACTGGCCCGCACTGGCGAAGGGGTTCGGTGTGCCCAGTTGCAGCGTGCACACCGACGGCGAATTTGCCGACGCGCTCCTGCGTGCGTTCGCCGAGCGCGGTCCCAGCCTGATCGAGGCGGTTCTCGCCTGATGCCGAGGAACGTGACGCCCAACGAATGAGGTTGGATCGTGCGCGCCAAGCGAAGCCACGATCTGTTGTCAGACCGATGGAATCTGAAACCCGAGCGCGAGAAGGAGGCAGGAGCGATGGCCAGGAGGCGAGTGGTCATCATCGGCGCAGCCGGGCGCGATTTCCATAACTTCAACACCTGCTTCCGTGATCGGGAGGCCTGCGAGGTGGTCGCTTTCACGGCTGCGCAGATTCCCGGGATTGCCGGGCGCCGCTATCCGCCGGAACTCGCCGGCAGACTCTACCCGCAAGGCATCCCGATCGCCGCAGAGGCGGATCTGCCGAAAATCATCCGTGAGTCGGGCGTCCGCGAGTGCATCTTCGCGTACTCGGACGTGCCCTACAGTCACGTGATGCGGGTCGCTGCGCTGGTCAATGCCGCCGGTGCGAGCTTCACTCTGCTCGGCCCGGCCGATACCCAGCTGGTGGCCAGGCGACCGGTAATCGCCGTCTGCGCGGTGCGTACCGGTGCGGGCAAGAGCCAGGTCGCACGGCAGGTGGTCCGGCTGTTGCGCGAACGGAGGGTCGACGCCGTCGTCGTCCGCCATCCGATGCCCTACGGCGACCTTGCCGCGCAGCGCGTGCAGCGCTTCGCGTGTTTCGAAGACCTCGACCGGCAGCAGTGCACGATCGAGGAGCGCGAGGAGTACGAGCCGCACCTCGCCAGTGGGACGACGGTTCATGCCGGGGTCGATTACGCAGCGGTGCTCGCCGCCGCCGAGCAGGAGTCCGAAGTGATCGTCTGGGACGGCGGCAACAACGACTTTCCGTTCTTCCGACCGGACCTGCTGATCACCGTCGCCGACCCGCTGCGTGCCGGCGACGAGACCGCTTACTACCCGGGCGAGGTGAACCTGCGCATGGCCGACGTGGTGATCGTCAACAAGATCGACTCGGCCGCGCCGGCGGCGGTCGGCGCGTTGCGCGAGTCGATTGCCGTGTGCAATCCGGCTGCCCGGGTCATCGACGCCGAGTCGCCACTCGCCGTTGACCGGCCGGAGGCGATCACCGGCCGGCGCTGTCTCATCGTCGAGGACGGTCCGACGATCACCCACGGACAGATGAGGGTCGGGGCCGGGGCGGTCGCCGCGCACCGTCTGGGCGCGGCGGAAATCGTCGATCCGCGGCCGTGGCTCGTCGGCCGGCTGAGGCAGACCTTTGCAGCCTATCCGGCGATCGGACCCGTGCTGCCGGCGATGGGCTACAGTGACGAGCAGATCGGCGACCTCGATGCGACGATCGCCGCGGCCGACTGCGAGAGTGTCGTCGTCGCGACGCCAATCGACCTCTCCCGGCTGCTGCGCATCGGCCGGCCGGTGGCCAGGGTCTCGTACGCATACCGGGAGCCGGGCGGCGCGGCGCAACTTGCCGAGGTGGTCTCCGAATTCTGCCGCCGGCACGAGCTGGGTGCTGCGCCGCGCGACGACAGGGGCAGCTGCCGGATGTGAGTTTGCGGCCGGCGACTGGTCGCGCCTGGCCGGCGGCTGACGGTCGTGGCCAAGCGGCGCGAAGGCTTGCGCGGGACCGCGAAGGGTGCGAATTGTCGCTAAAGTTCCTCGCGGCGTTGCCGTTGAACGATCCAGTGCGCCAAGCTGCTCGCTTCGGTCAGCGAATTCGTCCGGAGGCGGGGTCGTCGATCCGAGGCCTCGACGAGCACTCGACGCGCTGTGCAGGACTCTCCGATCTCCTCCCCCTTCGTCCCGGCTGCGGTGCGACTCACCGGCCGGGACTTTTCTTGTCGTTCGGGCGGCCTGGTGCCCGCCGTCGGGGAAGAAGCGATCAGGCGAGCGGCTGGATGCGCGCGATGATCTCGTCGGCCATCTGCGCGGTGCTGAGTTTGCCGCCGAGGTCTGCCGTGCGCGCGCCGTCGGTGATCGCCGCGTCGACGGCGCGTTCGACGGCTGCGGCTTCGCCCTCGAGGGCCAGCGAGTGGCGCAGCAGCATGGCCGTCGACAGGATCATGCCGACCGGGTTGGCGATGCCCTTGCCGGCGATGTCCGGTGCCGAGCCGTGGATCGGCTCGTAGAGGCCGACTCGTCCCTGGCCGAGGCTGGCCGACGGCAGCATGCCCATCGAGCCGGCGAGCACCGACGCTTCGTCGGTGAGGATGTCGCCGAACATGTTTTCGGTGACCACGACATCCATCCAGGCTGGTCCGGTGATCAGGCGCATTGCGGCCGTATCGACGAGGACGTGCTCGAGTGCCACATCGGGGTTCGCCGCTTCGACCTGCGTGGCGATCTGCCGCCAGAGGCGCGAAGACTCGAGCACGTTGGCCTTGTCTACCGAAGTGACCTTGCGCTTGCGTCCCCTGGCCAGCTGAAAGGCCAGATCGATGACCCGCCGGATCTCGTAGTCGTAGTACTCGAGGGTGTCGACCGCGCGCTCGCGCCCGTCCTTGACGTCGCGGCCCTTCGGCCAGCCGAAGTACAGCCCGCCGGTCAGTTCGCGAATCACGAGAATGTCGACGCCGGCGAGCTTTTCCGGCTTGAGCGGCGACGAGTCGATCAGCGCCGGGTGGACGCGCACCGGGCGCAGGTTGGCGAAAACACCGAGCCCCTTGCGCAGCGCGAGGAGCCCTCGCTCGGGTCGGTCGCGGGCGTTCGGATCATCCCACTTCGGCCCTCCGACCGCGCCGAGCAACACGGCGTCGGCTGTCTGGCAGTCGGCGAGGGTCTCGTCGGTCAGCGAGGATCCGAAGCGGTCGATCGAGCACCCGCCCATCAGGCGTTCCTCGTAGGTCCACTCGTGGCCGTAAAGAGCGGCCACGACGTCGAGAACGCGAACTGCTTCGCGAACGACTTCGGGGCCGATCCCGTCGCCGGGGAGCAGGGCGATGCTGGCTTTCATTCGGATCATCCTTTCGTGTGGCGGCCGTTGGCGCTGCGCGGCCTGGTTGGTCTGTGGGAGGTGGCTGCCGAGCCCTGCGCGCTCAGAGGTTGTCCATGAATCGGCGTCGCCACCTGCTCGCGACGGTTTCTTCGAAACCTCTCAGTGGACGAGCGACAGGCCGTACTCGATGGCATCGACGAGCGCCTGCCACGAAGCCTCGATGATGTTCGCGCTGGCGCCGACGGTGCTCCACGTTCTCGTATTGCTGCGCGTGTCGATCAGCACGCGGGTGATCGCTTCGGTACCATCCTGACCATCGAGGATGCGCACCTTGTAGTCGGCGAGCTGGAACGAGGCGATTTCCGGAAAGTGACCGAGCAGCGCCTTGCGCAGCGCGATGTCCAGAGCGTTGACCGGTCCGTTGCCTTCTGCCGCGGTGTGCAGGACCTCGTCGTTGACCCGCACCTTGACCATCGCTTCGGCGAAGGTCCCTCGTCCCTGGCGGTGCTCGACGTTGACCAGGAAATCGATCAGTTCGAACGGGGCCTGGTATCCCGGTTGCTGGCGCTTGAGCATCATCGCTACCGAAGCCTCGGCGGCCTCGAACGAGAACCCGCGTGCCTCGAGTTCCTTGACGTCGTTGAGCACGCCGACGACGTCGGCGACGCTCGCGACATCGACGCCGTGCTCCTCGGCCTTGCTGAGGATGTTGGCCCGCCCGGACAACGCCGATACGACGACGCGCATCCGGTTGCCGACCCGCTCGGGAGCGACGTGCTGGTAAGACTGCTCCGAACGGCGCATCGCCGCGACGTGTACGCCCCCCTTGTGGGCGAAGGCGCTCTTGCCGACGTAAGGGAGGTGGTCGTTGGGCGTGATGTTGGCGACTTCGTCGACGACGTGCGAGATCTCGTAAAGCCGGTGTAGGCGGCCTTCGGGGAGACACTGGCGACCCATCTTGAGTTCGAGATTGGCCATGATCGAGCACAGGTTGGCGTTGCCGCAGCGTTCGCCGACCCCGTTGATCGTTCCCTGGACCTGGGTCGCGCCCTGGCGGACCGCGAGCAGCGCGTTGATCACCGCGCATTCGCTGTCGTTGTGCGTATGGATCCCGAACGGGTGGTCGACCGCCTGCCTCATCTCGGCGATGATCCGTTCGACGTCCCAGGGCATCGTTCCGCCGTTGGTATCGCAGAGCACGAGCGTTTCGGCTCCACCGCGGATCGCTGCCTTGAGCGTCTCGAGTGCGTAGAGCGGATCGGCTCTGTAACCGTCGAAGAAGTGCTCGGCGTCGTAGATCACCCGCCGGCCTGCAGCGCGCAGATGGGCGACCGACTGCTCGATGATCCGCAGGTTGTCGTCGAGCGTGGTCAGCAACACGTCGGTGACGTGGAGCGTCCAGGTCTTGCCGAAGATCGTGCATACCGGCGCCTGCGAATCGATCAGCGCGTGAATGTTCGCGTCGTCCTCGGGGCCGCCCTTGACCCGGCAAGTCGAGCCGAACGCCGCGATCAGCGCCGTCCGCCATTCGAGGTCGCGAGCGCGCTCGAAGAACTCTGCGTCCTTGGGGTTCGAGCCGGGCCAGCCGCCTTCGATGAAGGCGACGCCGAGGTCGTCGAGTCGCTGGGCCAGGCGGATCTTGCTGTGCGCCGAGAGAGTGAAGCCTTCGCTCTGGGTGCCGTCGCGCAGGGTGGTGTCGTAGATCTGGATGAAAGGCATGGGGTCAGCTTCGCGCATCAGACGCCGCGATTTCCTTTTCTAAGCTCGGGATTTCGCCCGACTCGTCGATGCCGTCGAGCGGGCAGCTCTCGTTCGCCAGGACGCCAGTCACCCGGCGCGCAGGCGGGATCGTCGCGCAGGCAGTGACGCCATCTGTCAGGAACCCGACCGGCGGCCGATCAGGTCGACGCGAGGATGGATTTTCCCATGCTTTGCCGGACAGGTGTAGCAGGTGCGCATTGCTTCGGCGATTTCCGCGGATTGTCTTGAATACTCGCGCCGTGGGCCGACCAGCACCGGTCTGCCGGTCCGGCAGCGCGCCGGATTCTCTGAAGGTCGGCCGAGCCTGCGCTCAGGCGGCCTTCTGCCCTTCGAGGGCGCGGCTGACCGCGCGATCGAACAGCGGTTCGACGGGAACGACCGCCGCTTCGCCGCGATGGATCTGCAGCGCCAGCGCGTCGGGAGCGACGGCCATCGCCTGCGGCGACTGCGGGTTCGTGAATAGCAGGATGCCTCTCCTTGGGCTGATCCACGACAGCCGGTACCGTGCTGGTCCGCCTTCCCTGTTCCTGAATTCGAGCCAATCTCCACGCCGCAGATCGGCGACCGCGTCCAGCGCTGCGTCGCTCCTTTCCGACGCCGTCGGTGCGCTGCCAGACGCGAGTGCGATCTTTTCCACCAATGTCCCACCCTTGGCTATTCGTTCGCTGGCCAGCTGTGCTGGCGCCGGTGCAGCGGGTCGGGCAGCGGGCGGCGCGGCGACCGCCGGCCTGCCGCCGCGCAAGACGGCAGCATGCACCGAGAACAGGCCGTCGATCAGCTCGAGGCGGCGCTCCTCGGCGGTGTCGAGGTCTCCGAGACCGTTGCAGATCGTCCGGACCAGCGCCGGCAGGCGCGTCGCGAGTTGCTTGCGGCTGCGCGCGTCGGGCCTGACCTCGACGCTGGCGACCAGTTCGCCGATTGTTTCGACCGCCGCCCGCCAGGCGCCGTCGTCGCCCGCGAGGCGGCGGCGGATCAGGATCTCCCGCCATTCGTGGGCGAGCAGGCTGGCCACCGCCGCCGGCAGGGGTCTCGACAGCCACGAGGCCAGCGCCTGATCGGCGGCGACGACCGCGAGTTCGCGGCGCTCCTGCTCTTCGACCAGCGGAACTGCCCGTTTCGCCTGTTCGTCGGCGGCCGCCTCATGCCGGTCGAGGAAGGCGTCGAGTTCCTCACGCAGCGTCTCGAACAGGCGGGTGTCCTGCCTGAACTCGTTCTGCAAACGGTCGACGATCTCGGTGATCCGTCGGTAGAGCGGGTTCTCGTTGCCTGCCCCGGGCCCGATGCGAACCGCAGCTCGCGAGATGCCGTCGAGCAGCCGCCGCGCCGGATGGGCCTTGCTCGAAAAGAAGGTCCGGTCGAGCAGGGCGACCTTGAGGACCGGAATCTGCAGGCGGGCGACGAGCGCCTTGATCGGATCGGCGATGGCCTCGTCGTCGAAGATGAAGTCGAACAGCGTGGCCACGATGTCCGCGGTCACCGCACTCAGGTGGTCGAGGCTCTGGCCGGCGTCACTGCTGCGCAAGTCCCGCAGCAGGTTGTCGGGCAGTGACGCTGCAGTCGCCGCCGGCACGACCGTCTGCAGCGAATCGAGCCGGGCGATCAGTCGGTCGAGCGCCAGCGCCATGTTCTCGGGCGTTGCCGGCGTGCCCGGTGCACTCGCCAGGATCGCTCCAGGCGGCAGGTCGACCCGCGCGGTGGCGGTCGTCGCCACGCCGCCGGGTGTCACGCCGCCAGTCGTCGCGGATCGGGTCGCCGCGGGAGCGACGGCGTTCTGCAGCAGGGCGAAGAGGTCGGCCGATTCGGCTGGACTACCGGACTCGGGCGCGCCCTTTCGCGCGGCAGCGGACCGCGAATGCGTCAGTGGCAGCCGGGGCAAGACGCCGCGGTTGACCAGCGAGGCGTCGAGGTCGACGATCGCCGGACCAAAGGTCCCCGCCGCCTGACGTTCGATGACGCGCAGCAGTTCGAGGCTGGCGGCTTCGGCCAGGCCGATCTCGGCAAACACACCGGCGAGCGCTTGCGCGATCAGGTCGTCGATTTCCCAGCCGATGCCGCGCTGGCCGGCGAGAAAGGCCAGGCGCAGGCTGACCCCGCGCAGGCTCTCGGTGCACCCGGCGCGCAAGCGGCTGGCGAGGGCCTTGACCGCCAGTTCGTGGTCCATTTCCGCGAAATCGACCAGCGTCAGCTCGTCGGCGTTGCTGATCTCGCTCGATGGGCTGCTTCGGCCCGCAGACCGGGTCAGGGAGAGCCACTTGTTGGCGAACAGGCTGCTGATCCGCGGGCCGGCTTCCTGGATCGCATCCCGAAGTTCGCAGAGCAACTCGCGCTGGTCGCGATCGGCGACGTTCGCTGCCCGCGCCGAGAACTCGTCGGCCAGCTTGGGCAACGCGGACTCGAGCGCTCTGCAGAGCTTGCCAGAGAGGAAGTCGAGCGCCTCGGTCAGGGTTGGTGATCGCGCAGCGTCGTCGAGAGGGCCACCCGATCGCTCGGGATACCTCGGCATGGTGCCAGCAGAAGGTTCCGGTTCCATTTCCGCGTCTCTCTTCCACGGGTGCCAGGCACGGCACCACTGCGCCGCTCGCTCTCGGGAGGCGGGGCGACGAAAAGTCACCGCGGGATGGCAGGCCGAAGCCTTGGGGGTGAACCGGCTCGCCCTGATCGAGCCAGCCTCCGGAGCTAAGCTGTCCGGACTCTGTGTCGGTTAGCCTGGCAATCCCGCCGTCGTAGGAAACGGCAGATCGTCCATTTCCCTTAGACCGGTGATTTTGCGCCCCTGCCTTTCGACAGGTATGCCTTTTTTCACTAACGATCGCTTTCCGCAGGAATTATGCGCAATCCGTTGGCCGAATTCAAGCTGCGGCCCAAGTCGCTGAACGGTCCCAGCGCACACGTCGTACGCGACAGGCCGGCGCGAGGCGGCTGCCGATCGTCCTGTCCCGCGTCGCGCAAAAGGAATGGTTGTCGATTTGACTGTATGGACCATATTGACTGATGCGGAGCAGCACGGGCGTTCTGCGGCGCGTCCGGACGGGGGTTGGCGATGAACGTGTTCGGCGAAGAGCAGGTCAATACTTGCTCCGTCAACGACCAGAAAGTTCCCGCCATGGCCGCACTCGCCGGCGGTCGCTTCGTCACGACCTGGACCTCGGCTGCGCAGGACGGCAGGGGCGACGGGGTTTTCGCCCAGCGCTTCAGCGCCTTTGGCGTGGCTTTGGGGCCCGAATTCCGTGTCAACGGATGCACTGACGGGGCACATAATGAACCGGCCATCGTCGGTCTGTCCGACGGCGGGTTCGTGGTTGTGTGGACCGGAGTCGACGCATCGAATTCCGGTGTTTGCGCGCAACGATTCGACGCCAGTGGGAACCCGTCGGGTGGCGAGACACTGGGAACACCGACACTGGCAATGCGCCGTACGAGGCCAGCGTGGCCGCTTGCGGCGCAGGCCATGCGGTCAGCTGGCGTTCGACCGGCAAACCGGGCGGCAACGCCTCCGACATTTGCAGCCAGCGCTTCGCGAACTCGGGTGCCAGGGTAGGCACCGAGACCCGTGTCAATACGAAGCTGAGTGGCAGTCAGTCCGATCCCGACGTCGCCGGCCGCGCCGACGGCAGCCACGTCGTCGTATGGGTCGACCAGGCCGGCGCCGACGGCAATCTGTACGGCGTCTATGCGCAGCGCCACGACAGCGCAGGGGCCAGGCTCGGCGGCGAAATCCTGGTCAACAGCACGACGGCCGGTTCCCAGTACGAACCCCGGGTGGCCGTATTGTCCGGCGGTGGCTTCGTCGTCATCTGGCGCTCCGATGGGCAGGATGGCAGCAGCGCCGGCGTCTACGGCCAGCACTTCGACGCCAGCGGCGCCAAGACGGGCGGCGAATTCTGGGGCACTCCTGGCACGATCACCCGCTCGGTGGCGCCCGAACTGCTCAACCTGAACGCCAGCGTCAGCTTCGGCGAGAACCTGGTGAACGCGCAAGCGCAGCTGATCGACAGCAGCGTCACGCTGAGCGATGCCGACTCGGCCAACTTCGCCGGTGGCCAGCTCGTCGTTGCCATCCTGCCGTCGGGGCAGAACCAGACCGACCAGCCGTTCGTGCAGGACCAACTGGGGATCCGCGACCAGGGCAGCGGGCAGATCGGCGTTTCCGGCCAGAGCGTGAGCTACGAGGGAACGGTCATCGGCAGCATCGCCTCGAACGGTGCCAACAGCGCGCAACTGATCGTCGATCTCAGCGCCAGTGCGATGCCCGTGGCCGCCGAAGCGCTGATCGAGTCGCTGACCTACGCCAACAGCTCGAACGAGCCGCTGGCCACACGCCTGATCAGCATCCAGGTCAGCGACGGCGCTGGCGGAACCAGCGAAGCGCGGGTCGTGGAGATCGACATCGAGCAGACTCTCTCCCTGAGCGGGGCGAGCAGCTCACCGGAGGGCAGTGCGTCTGTGCTGAGCATCATCAGCAGGGACCCCGCTGTAGCTTCGATCGATGTGAACTGGGGGGCGGTACCGCGGTGGCGATCCTTACGTCTGCCGAGCTTGTCGCGGCAGGGCGCGCGGTCAGTCATGCCTTTGTCGACGGACCCGCGGCGCCAAGCGTAGTGGTGCGCGCCATCGATCAGTCCGGAAGTGTTCTGGATAGCGAGAGTACGACGCTTACGGTCGCCGACGTTGCGCCGACGATCGCGCTGTCGGGAGACGCCAGGGTCCATGTCGGCGACCTGTACACGCTGATCCTTGGCCAGATAGCCGATCCCGGCCAGGATACGGTGATCCGGCACGAAGTTCATTGGGCTGGCGGGCAGGTCGGAAGTTACGACGCGAACGGTCCGGTTACACACGGCTACAGCAGTGCCGGCGCACGCGAAATTTCCGTCGATCTCATCGACGAGGATGGCACGCATCCGGATGTCGGAATGCTCGAGCTCGGCGTCGATCCGGCGAGCGTGCGGATCGGCGATGCGCCGGTACATCTGACCACCTCCAACCCGAAGGCCCGGGAGGATGCCTGGAGCGATCCGGCTGTATCGAAGATCCAGCACAAAGCCGACTGTCCCAGTTCCACCGAAGGCTGGACTCCGGTGAGACGCGACGGCCTGGGAAGTGGCACGTTGGCCGGGGGCGATCTCGCCGCCGGAGACGTCGGAGTGAGCGGACAATCTCTGGCGACGGCTTCAGTGCGTCAGGAGATCGACGGGAGGGAAGCGCTACGCATCGATCTGGTCGACGGAGTGAACGATCTGACGCTCAAGCTCTCGAGGTTGTTCTCCGAGGACGACGGATCGCTTTACCTGGAGAGCGGCCGTATGCGCCTCATGGATGCGGCCTTCGCTGCGGAAGCCCTACCGGAACGAGGACACTCACGCTGTCCGCCGCGACCAGCCTCACGACCGTCGAGATCGGCCCTGGCGCCTACGACGGCGATGATTTCGTCCTTGCCGCCGATGCCGATCCTGACGGCGGCTTCGGCTCGGATCCCTACGCTGGAGCCGACGGCAAGATGCACGGCAGTGACTTGCTGGTGCACTCGGTCGAGTTCGGGTTGCCGGTCCTTGGCGTTCAACCGGGCCTCCTCCCGTGACTCGATCCGGGACAGTCGGCATGCGCAATGCCCTCCGCGGGTTAGCAGTTCTTTCGGCGTCGGCGGCAGAAGCGATGCAGCCGACCGCAGCGTGGTGGGGCAGCTACGGCGACACCGGCACCAGTCACGACGACTGGGTTGTCGTCCGCATCTTCGACAGCAGCACGCCTGCCGGCGAGCCTGTCTTCGCTTGTGGGGATGCCGTCGCTGCCTCGTTTGTCCGCTGCGCCGGGGTGACTCGATCAGCGACCAGTCTCCTCGATGACGCAGACCATCCGATTTTCAGGTACGACTTCGATCTGACCACGGCGCTCGACGTCAACGCGGGCCGCTCGTATCTCCTGTCGATCAGCAACGACACCGATGCCAGCTGGTTCTGGCTGCGCAGCGAACAGGCGGGAGATGGTTCCTGCTTTCGCCAGGTTGATGAGGATCCTTTCGAACTCGATGCTCAGCAGCCGGCTCACGACCTGTCGTTCGCTCTGGCCAGTGCGCGCGAGATTCCGGAACCGGGTGTGCTGTCGCTGTTGGGCTTGGCGGCGGTGCTTGGCCTCGGTTTGGCGTGCCTTGAGGGCGGCTCGGCCGGCCTGAAGGCAGCCCGCGGGAGCTTCGGCGTAGAATGGTCTGGAAGAGTCGCGAAGAGATCCTCTCGAGGGCGGGCCCGCCCGAGAAGGCGAGCGGGGCCTCGCAACGTTGGCCGAGGTGTCCGGGTGTTCCGGCGCGGGGTGCTGTCCGGGCAGCTCCCCAAACGAGGAGCGTCCAGCCAGCCCGGCGTGCGCTCGCGCTGCTCGAGCCAGACGCGGATCCATCCGGGCATCCGTCGAGCCCAGCCTCACGGGGCGTCTCGATGAGGCGCTGGCCGAGGGCCTGATCGAGCGTCACGAGTACGACGTGCTCGTGGAACACATGATCTGGACCGAGGTGGACGCGCGCTTTACGATCGGCTATTCCCGAAAAGCCGGGGAAGGTTCCATGAGTCCAGAAGAGATTCGGAACCGTGTCGATGGCCTGCTCAGCACGCAGTCGGTTTCGGCGACCTGCCGGCATTGCCGGCATTTGCGAGCCACTCCATCCCATACTTGCGACGTCTTCCCGGACGGCATTCCAGACGTGGGCCTATCCGGGGCACCGCGAACCCTTCCCTGGTGATCATGGGATCCGGTTCGTCGGACGGCCGCTGCCGAGCCTGCTTTCCGCCAGCCGCGACGATATTCCGGATTTCCCGAGAAGGCAGGCCGCCGCATGATCGCTATGGACACCGCAGACTCTCGCCCGGTCGACGAGATTGCCCGCCTGATCCGCGCCTTCGATGGGCCGACGCGGGCGCTGTAGGCAGTCGGCGAGCAACTCGTCGAATTCACCAAAACGCGCTTCGAGTTGTCCCGGGACCCGTACGGCCAGCCGTGGGCTGCGAACGCCGATGCGATGCTGAGCGGGTTGCTCCACCGGAACGAGAAGAAGAACTTCACGCAACGGCGTCCCGTCTGATTGATGCGACCAGTCCGGCTTCGGCATGGCCCATGTTGAGCAGCCCAGATTCGGAGAACACCCGGCCGAGAGTCGCATTGAATGTCGCTTCGGCCTTGGCGATTGCAGTGGCTTGAATACGTTCTTGCGAGCCCCTGGCCGGATTTTCCGGCCAGGAATTCAGGATGGCGTCCCCACGGGGATTCGAACCCCGGTACCTACCGTGAAAGGGTAGTGTCCTAGGCCTCTAGACGATGGGGACCCGGAACAGTTGGCTTCAATTCGACTTCTTCTTGTGGAGGTACGCGGGATCGAACCGCGGACCTCTTGCATGCCATGCAAGCGCTCTCCCAGCTGAGCTATACCCCCGCCCGAACGGAGCAGCGATTATAGGGAGTCGCCCACCGGCTGTAAAGCCTCGGCCGGCTCCGGCTCGGCGTCGTCGGGCTGGTCTCGGGCTGTCGCGCGAGTGTCGGGGAGTCCGGTGTGCAAGCAGGGGCTTTCAGGGCGTCGGGGAGCCCTTCGCCTGGCCTGCGGTTCGGCGCGCGGCTCACCGCGGCGGTTGCCCAGACCAGGCGGCTGCCAGCCGGCGCAAAACGAGTTCCCGCGGGAAAGCGGCGATCAGCGCGTCCACCGAAGGCGTCTGTTCGAGGCCGGTGAGCAGGATGCGCAGCGGCATGGCCAGCTTGGGCATCTTCAGCCCGTGCCTGGCGATCGTTTCGCGGATCAGTGTGCCGATCGCCTGCGCTTCCCAGGCGACGTCGGGCAAGTGCGCGGCAAAATCGTTGAGCGCGGCGAGCGTTTCGGGCGCGAGGTGCCGGGCCAGCAACTCCTGTCGAGGATGGAACTCGATATAAACGAGTTCGGCGGCGTCGGCCAGTTCGTTGAGGTTGCTCACTCGCTCCTTGTACAGGTCGACGATCGCTTCGATCGCCCGGTCGTCGGCGGTCACGCCCCGTGCCGCGAGCCGCTTGCCGACCAGGCGGGCCAGCCGCCGGGCGTCGGCCTGCCTGAGGTAGTGGGCGTTGAGCCAGTTCAGCTTGTCGCTGTTGAACTGCGCCGCCGAGGCCGTGATGTGGTCGAGGTCGAACCACTCGCAGAACTGGGCCATCGAGAAGACCTCGGCGTCGCCGTGCGACCAGCCGAGGCGGGCCAGGTAGTTCAGCAAGGCTTCGGGCAGGTAGCCCTCATCGTCGTACTGCATGACGCTGACCGCCCCGTGGCGCTTCGACAGCTTCTGCCCGTCGTCGCCGAGAATCATCGACAGATGGGCGTATTGCGGCACGTCGGCGCCGAGCGCGGCGAGGATGTTGATCTGCCGTGGCGTGTTGTTGACGTGGTCGTCGCCACGGATGACGTGGCTGATGCCCATGTCCCAGTCATCGACGACGACGCAGAAGTTGTAGGTCGGCGTTCCGTCCGGGCGGGCGATGACGAGGTCGTCGAGCTCGCGGTTGGCGATTTCGATGCGTCCCTTGACCAGGTCGTCCCAGGCGACGATTCCGTCGGCCGGGTTGCGAAAGCGAATCACCGGCGCGACTCCGGGAGGCGGCGACGGCAGGATCTTGCCGGGTTCGGGCCGCCAGCGACCGTCGTAACGCGGCTTGAGTCCCTCGGCGCGCTGCTCTTCGCGCAGGCGCTCAAGTTCGTCGGGCGTCGTGTAGCAGCGATAGGCGGTGCCGGCAGCGAGCATCTGCTCGGTCACCGAGCGATAGCGGTCGAGGCGCTGAGTCTGGTAGTAGGGGCCCTCGTCGTAGTCGAGGCCGAGCCAGTGCATGCCGTCGAGGATGGCCTGGAGTGCTTCCGGAGTCGATCGGGCGACATCGGTGTCTTCGATGCGCAGGATGAAGCGGCCCGAATGCCGGCGGGCGTAAGCCCAGGAGAAGAGGGCGGTGCGCGCACCGCCGACGTGCAGGAAACCGGTCGGCGAGGGCGCGAAGCGGGTGCGGATCATGATCGGTGGCGGTGGTCGGGCGAAGCCGCCATTCTAGTGCAGCGGCAGTGCTCGTGCCGGGTTCCGACGAGCGAACCGCTTGCAAGTCAGAGGCCACTGAGAGATAATCCAACAAGCGATTGCTTGCTGAATGTTTCAGCAGCCAAGACACGACCAACGCACTGAAAAGGACTCCCGCCGATGTTGCACCCTGTCTATCCACACCTGCTTTCCCCTCTCGACCTCGGTTTCACGACCCTCAGGAATCGTGTGCTGATGGGCTCGATGCACACCGGGCTCGAGGAGGCGCCGAATGGCTTTGCCCGCCTCGCGGCGTTCTACGCCGAGCGCGCTCGCGGCGGCGTCGGGCTGATCGTCACCGGTGGGATCGCGCCGAACCAGGACGGTGTGGTGATGCCCGGTGCGGCGGCGCTCGAGAACGAGGAACAGGCACAGAAACACTGCCAGATCACCGACGCCGTGCATCGCGCGGGTGGCCGGATCGCTCTGCAGATCCTGCATACCGGACGCTACGCGTACCACCGTGGCGCGGTGGCTCCGTCGGCGGTCCAGGCGCCGATCTCGCCGGTCCGCCCGCGCGAACTCAGCGAGGAAGACATCGAGAGGACGATCGCCGACTATGCACGCTGCGCGAGTCTCGCGCAACTGGCCGGTTACGATGGCGTCGAGGTGATGGGGTCCGAGGGCTACCTGATCAACCAGTTCATCGCTCCTCAGACGAACTTCCGCGAGGACGGCTGGGGTGGGTGCTTCGAGAACCGAATCCGCTTCGCCGTCGAGTCCGTGCGGCGCGTGCGCGCGGCCTGTGGACCTTCGTTCATCATCATCTTCCGCCTGTCGATGCTCGATCTGGTCGAGGGCGGCAGCACGTGGGAGGAGATCGTCGCACTCGCCAAAGCCATCGAGGAAGCTGGCGCGACGATCATCAACACCGGGATTGGCTGGCACGAGGCGCGCATCCCGACGATCGCCACGATGGTTCCGCGCGCGGCTTTTGTCTGGGTGACGAAGAGGCTGATGGGCGAGGTGCGCATCCCGCTGGTAACCACCAACCGGATCAATACGCCCGAGGTCGCCGAGGACATCCTCGCCTCAGGATGCGCAGACATGGTTTCGATGGCCCGCCCGTTTCTGGCCGACGCCGACTTCGTCAATAAGGCGGCCGCCGGTCGGGCCGACGAAATCAATACCTGCATCGCCTGCAACCAGGCGTGCCTCGACGAAATCTTCGCCGGCCGGCTGACCTCGTGTCTGGTCAATCCGCGCGCCTGTCACGAGACCGAACTGCTCATCGGGAAGGCTTCCCGGGCGAAGCGCATCGCCGTCGTCGGTGCCGGACCGGCTGGAATGGCCTGTGCATTGACGGCCGCCGAGCGGGGACACGACGTGACGCTGTTCGACTCGGCGCCGGAGATCGGCGGGCAGTTCAACCTTGCCCGGCGCATCCCGGGCAAGGAGGAATTCGGCGAGACGCTGCGTTACTTCGATCACCGGCTGCGCAGCGTCGGGGTGAGCGTCGAACTCGGCAGGGCCTGTCGGGCGACCGATCTCGTCGATGCCGGTTTCGACCACGTCGTTCTGGCCACCGGGATCGTTCCGCGTCGCCCGGAACTGCCGGGGATCGATCACGAGAAGGTCATCCCCTACGCCGATCTGATCGAGGGCTTCCGCGTGGCCGGTCAAAGGGTGGCGATCATCGGCGCCGGAGGAATCGGCTTCGACGTCGCCGAGTTTCTGACCCACTCCGATGACGGGGAGGACGAGCTGCAGCGCTTTCAAGGCGAGTGGGGAATCGATGCTCAGTTCGCCCATCGTGGGGGGCTCAAGCCGCCGATCGACGAGGCCGCGCGGCGGCAGGTCTGGCTGTTGCAGCGTAAGCCGTCGAAGGTCGGCGATGGACTGGCCAGGACGACCGGCTGGATCCGCCGAACGCTGCTCAAGAAGCGCGGCGTGCGCATGCTCTCCGGTGTGAGCTACGAGCGGATCGACGACGCCGGCCTGCACATCGTCGTCGATGGTCAGGCGCAGTGCCTCGCCGTGGACCACGTGATCGTCTGCGCCGGACAGGAGCCGCGCCGCGACCTCGAGGACGAACTGCGCACGGCTGGTGTCCCGGTTTCGCTGATCGGCGGCGCCGATGAAGCGCGTGAACTCGATGCCCGGCGGGCCATCGATCAGGGAACGCGTCTGGCCGCGAGCCTTTGAGCAGGATGTCCGTTCGTACGAGAAAGCCGGGCCAGATGTCCGAGGCGAGCCGCCGCGACGACCTGCTCAGCGCGGCGGGCCGCCTGTTCGTCGAGAAGGGCTTCGCCGCGACGACGACCCGTGACATCGCCGAGGCGGTCGGCATGCGTTCGGGGAGCCCGTTCTATCATTTCCGGAGCAAGCACGAACTGCTCCGGGCGGCGATTCTCGCCGGGCTCGAGCAGGGTTGCCAGAGGCTCGTGGAAGCCGTCGAGGGCGTCGATGACCCCGTCCAGCGGCTGCGCGTGATGATCCGCGCGCATCTCGCGAGTCTTCTCGAAGGCGATTGTCAGGCGCCAATGCTGATTCTCGAGTCGCGTTCGCTGGACGCTGTGGCGAGGGCGGAAATCGCCGCCGTCGCCGCGAGTTATCAGGAGCCGTGGCAGGCCGTGCTCGACGAACTGGCCGCGGCGGGTCGCCTGCGCAACTCGGCACCGCCGGTCAGACTGTTGCTCTTCGGCATGCTCAACTGGACAAGCCAGTGGTACCGGCCGGACGGCGCGCTGTCGCTCGACGAGATTGCCGGCGCGGTCGCCGACCTACTGCTGCGCTGAGAGGCCGGGGCCGCGGCAGGCCATGGGTCGCGCCGGGTCGCTGCACCACTCGCTCCACGAACCCGCGTAGAGCCGGGCTCCGCTCAGGCCGGCGATCTCCATGGCCAGCAGATTGTGGCAGGCAGTCACCCCCGAGCCACAGGACATCACGGCCTGGCGGGGCTCGACGCCGTCGAGCAATTCGAGGAACTCGCCGCGCAGTCGTGCGGCCGGCCCAAAGCAGCCATCGGCGTCGAGATTGTCGCGAAAGAAGCGGTTGCGCGCGCCCGGGATGTGTCCGCCGACGGGGTCGAGGGTCTCGTTCTCGCCGCGGAAGCGGTCGGGACTGCGCGCGTCGATCAGGCGCCAGCACGGGTCCTCGAGGCGCGCGAGGAGTGTATCGGTGCTGACCATCGAGTCGCGAAGGCTGACGGTCAGTCGTGCCGGTGTCGCCTCCGGGGTGGCGGTCGACAGCGGGCGGCCTTCGGCGAGCCAGCGGTCGATTCCGCCGTCGAGCACCGCGACGCGCTGGTGACCGAGCCAGCGCAGCAACCACCAGAGACGGCTGGCAAACGCGCCGCTGGCGTCGTCGTAGGCGACGACCTGGGTGTCCGCCGCAACGCCCATGGCAGCGAGCTTGCCAGCGAGCAGATCAGGGTCGGGCAACGGGTGGCGGCCATTGCGACCGGTCATCGGTCCGGAGAGGTCACGGTCGAGGTGCAGGAAGAAAGCTCCGCGCAGATGGCCCGCCGCGTAAGCCCTTGACCCTGCTTCCGGGTCGGTCAGCTGATGCCGGCAGTCGAACACACGCCACTGCGCGTCTTCGAGGTGGGCAGCAAGGACCGCCGTATCGACCAGCGTCGAGTAACTCATCCGGCGCTGGTCTCCGAGTCTTCCTCCAGCCAGCTGCGGGCCTCGCTCTCGTCGGCAAAGACGCGCATTTGCGCGCGGACGAAGATCTGCGAGAGCCACGCGCTCCAGGCGACCCACTGGCTGTCCGTGAGCACGGCGATCCGGCTGAAGTCGTTGCCGTGCCTGCGCGAGAAGACGATGTCTTCCCAGGCGACGTCGAGCGTGAAATCGGCCATTTCACGCAGGTCGAAGAGCAGGTCGACCGGCCCTTCGAACTCGACGGCGTGGTTCACCACGTCCTCGAATTCCTTGTAGTCGGCGAGGGTGAATTCTGCGTAGACGGTGACCTCGACGCGCTGCGGATGATGATCGATGACAATCATGTCGGCTCCCCTTTCCGGTCCGGAAGTTTAGCATCAGACCGCCAGTGAGGGGCGTCGAGCTCCGCGCCGCGTTCGGCGGCCAGCCGAGAGCGCGACGGGCAGTCGAACGCGCGGTAGATTACGACTGGCGTGGTCCGCACAAGCCGGCGTTGCCGCCGCAGCAATTGTCGGTCAGGAAATCGACTAGGGCGTCGATCCGGTCGAGCGCGGCGCGGCAGCGGACATAGCGTCCTTCCTGTGCGGTGTTCACCAGGCCGGCGTGGGTCAGCGTCTTGAGATGGAACGAAAGCGTCGGTGCCGGCAGAGCCAGCTTTTCGGCGATTGCTCCGACGGTCAGGCCAGCGGGGGCGTTCTGCACGAGGAGGCGAAAGATCGCCAGACGGCTGTCCTGAGCCAGCGCAGCAAGCGCGGCAATCGCGTCGCTATTGTTCATCGTGCCAACAATAACCAAAGACCGCGGCGCTCGCCAAGTACTTTGCCACGATGGATCGGGGTGGCCCCGGCCGCAGCTGCGGGGAGCGGCGCGGCCGGCCTCGTCACCGGCACCGACTCGGCCGGCCGGGAGAGCCAGCGGAAAAGAAAGGGCATCGCCCAAGCGATGCCCTGGTCGAGGAGTTCGCCGGAGAGCCTAGAAACCGGCACCCTTGATCGACTTGAGCCCCTTGTACTGGGCCTTGCTACCCAGCTGCTCTTCGATGCGCAGCAGTTGGTTGTACTTGCAGATGCGGTCGGTGCGCGACAGCGAACCGGTCTTGATCTGGCCAGCACCCGTACCGACGGCGAGGTCGGCGATGAACGAATCCTCGGTTTCCCCCGAACGGTGCGAAGAGATGACCCCGTACCCAGCCTTCTGGGCCATCTTGATCGCGTCGAGCGTCTCGGTGACCGTACCGATCTGATTGACCTTGATGAGGATCGCGTTGGCCGCCTTCATCTCTATGCCCTGCTTGAGGCGAGCCGGGTTGGTGACGAAGAAGTCGTCGCCAACGATCTGCACCTTGTCGCCGAGCGCCTTGGTCAGCTTGACGTACCCTTCCCAGTCGCTCTGGTCGAGACCGTCCTCGATCGAGACGATCGGGTACTTCTTGCACCATTCGGTGTACTTGGCGATCATCTCGTCGTCGGTGAACAACTTGTCCGGGTTCGATTTCCAGAACTTGTAACCCTGACGGCCGCCTTCGTCGAAGAGTTCGGACGACGCGCAGTCGAGAGCGATGCAGATCTGCTTGCCGGGCTTGTAGCCGGCGGCGACGATCGCCTGCATGATCACCTCGAGCGATTCGTCGTTGGTCAGATTCGGCGCAAATCCGCCCTCGTCGCCGACTGCCGTGACGTGGCCGCCCTTCTTGAGGATGCCCTTGAGGGCGTGGAAGACTTCGGTGATCCAGCGCAATCCTTCCGAGAAGGTCGGCGCGCCGACCGGCATGATCATGAATTCCTGGAAGTCGATCAGGTTGTCCGCGTGCTTGCCGCCGTTGATGATGTTGGCCATCGGCGTCGGCAGCACGAAGTCGCGATTCTTGTGAATCTTGCCGATGTACTTCCACAAGGGCAGCTCGCTGACGTGCGCGCCAGCCATGGTGATGGCCATCGATGCGCCGAGAATCGCGTTGGCGCCGAGACTCGACTTGTTCGCCGTGCCGTCGAGGGCGATCATCGCTTCGTCGAGTTCGCGCTGGTTCAGCGGGTTCTTGCCCTTCAGCAGCTTGGCGATCCGCGTATTCACCGCCTCGACGGCCTTGAGCACTCCCTTGCCGAGATAGACCTTCTTGTCGCCATCGCGCAGTTCGGCCGCCTCGAATTCGCCTGTCGAAGCACCCGAAGGCACGGCAGCTCGTGCAAGGAAGCCGTCGTCAAGGGTGATGTCGACCTCGACCGTCGGATTCCCGCGGGAATCGAGGATCTGACGCCCGACGACCTTGGTGATCTTGACGAAATCGGCGGCTGCGGCGGGCGCCGCTTCCTCGACCTGTTCCGTGTGTTTCGCTTTCTTGACTTTCTCGGCTTTGGCCATGATCAAACTCCGTGGGTGATGTGTGGATGGGTGGTGCAGATGGGAACCAGGAGGGAACTCTGTCCTCCCGATGATAACCAATTCGCGTCGCCGGGTGCAATGCCGGTGAGCGCATCAGGGCATTGGCGAGCGCGGCGACCGGTGAGCAAGCGAATCATGGGTAGCTTCTCCCCGGAAAGAACGGCGCGCTTCGCGATGCCGGTGAGGTTGTCGCCGGGCAGTCCGCAACGGACTGATGGGAGCCGCGGAGGCCCGCCGTCGCGCCGGGGTGAGCCGTGGGTCAGCGAAGGCCGAGGACGTCCTGCATGTCGAACAGCCCGTGCTGATGGCCGGCCAGAAAGCGCGCGGCGCGCAGGCTGCCCAGCGCATACGGCATCCGGCTTCCGGCCCGGTGTCCGATCTCGACGCGTTCACCTGGGCCACAGAACATCACGGTGTGGTCGCCGACGATGTCACCCCCGCGGACCGTCGCGAAACCGATGGTCATCGGCGAGCGTTCGCCGGTGTTCCCCTCTCGTCCGTAGATGGCACACTCCTCGAGGCTGCGGCCGAGAGCCTGAGCGACGACCTTTCCCATGCGCAACGCGGTTCCGGAAGGCGCGTCGACCTTGTGCCGGTGGTGAGCTTCGACGATTTCCACGTCGTAGCCTTCACCGAGTATCCGCGCCGCCGTGTCGAGGAGTCGGAAGACGACGTTGACCCCGACGCTCATGTTCGGCGCCATGACGATCGCGATCTCCTGCGCGGCGACGGCGATCGCTTCGCTGTCGCCAGCCGTGAAGCCGGTCGTTCCGATGACCATCGCGACCCCGAACTGGCGACAGGCGCCCAAGTGAGCGAGCGTGGCTTCAGGACGCGTGAAGTCGATCAGACAATCGGCCCCGGCCACGGCAGCAGGGACATCGCTGGTCACCCGAATGCCGCACGGCATCCCGACCAGTTCGCCGGCGTCCTTGCCCTGAACTGCAGCGGCGGGATGGTCGATTGCCGCGATCAGCGTGCTTCTCTCGTCGCGCAGCGTCGCTTCGATCAGCATCCGTCCCATTCGTCCACCCGCGCCGGCAACGACGATCTTGACAGGGCTCATGTCTAGAATCCTACCGTCTCGAGAAGCTTGCCGAAGAAACCCTGCTCATTGGCCGCCGGAACGGTCACGCTGCCGTCGTCGGGTAGCGAGCCGAGATCGATTTCGCGGTTGCGCGTTTCGGAAACGACCACCGAGTCGTCGGGCTGCGCCGCAGTGACGTCGCCACTGACACTGACCAGTTTCCCGTCAGCGTCGAAAAACACCGAAAAGCGACGCTTCTCGACGTCTCCCGTCTTGCCCTTCTTCAACCAGAAGAAGTAGTCCCAGCGGTTGGCGTGGAACATGTCCATCAGGATCGGCGTGCCGAGAATGAAACGTACCTGTTCCCGGGACAGTCCTGGCCTCAGCTGCGAAACCATGTCCTGGGTCAGGACGTTTCCCTGCTGTACGTCGATCCGATACTCGTTGACGATGCGCGGGACCGACGTGCAGGCGACGAGTGAGCAGAGCGCGATGGACGGCAGAACGGATCGTGAAATGGCCATGTTCGGGCAAGCGATACGGTGGACGAGCGATACGCGCCCGCCAGCCGTTCCCCGCCTGCAAGCCGAAGTCTGGTCGAGGGTGAAGGGCGCGTCTCCCAGCGGCGCCTCAGGGCGGGGAGTCGGTATATCATACCTGAAAAAGCGCTCGTTTCCTTTTCGCCAGGCAAGGCCAGTCCATGATCAACTCGACCAACCTCAGAAGCATGGGGCTGAAGGCAACCCTGCCGCGTCTGCGGATCCTTGCGCTCTTCGAACGCAGCGAAGTCCGCCATCTGAGCGCCGAGGATGTCTATCGCCTGTTGCTTGCGGAGAATCTGGACGTCGGCCTGGCCACCGTCTATCGGGTGCTCACCCAGTTCGAGCAGGCCGGCCTGCTCGAAAGACACCACTTCGAGTCCGGCAAAGCGGTGTTCGAACTGCGCCCTGGCGAGCATCACGATCATCTGGTCTGTGTGGACTGTGGCCGAGTCGAGGAATTTTACGATCCCGAGATCGAGTCACGGCAGGCGCGGATCGCTGCCGAGCGAGGCTTTGCCATCCGCGAACACGCTCTTCATCTGTACGCAGCGTGTACCAAAGCGGATTGCCCGTATCGCGAGGCCCAAGAGCCTGCCGGAGCCGACCTCTCCAGATCGCCGTCGTGAGGATTCGTCTGGTCAGTTTTCGGGCTGATTGGCTGGATGAACCCGTCCACCTCGGTGTTATACTGTCGACGAGCCATCAGAAACTGCTGATTTATTGGGGGTCGACAGGATGATAAAGGCTGATGCTGCAGACGACGCCCTCCCTTGCGCCAGGATTCTCGAGCGACTTCGTCAACGGATTCGTGCCAAGGGTTACAGCCAGCGGACGGAAGCGCAGTACGTCCATTGGGCGCGGCGCTTCATGCTGTTCGACCCTGTACGGCATCCTGGTGAAACCACGGCCAGAGAGGTCGAGGCCTTCCTGACGCACCTCGCCGTCGAAGGACGGGTGGCTGCGGCGACCCAGAAGCAGGCGTTGTCGGCTTTGCTTTTCCTGCACCGCGAGGTGCTTGGGCGCGAGCTGCCGCAGTTCGACGAAGTCGTTCGCGCCAGTCCACCGCCGCGTCTGCCAGTAGTCCTCTCGCGCCGTGAGGCTCAGCGCGTCCTCGATCGACTTCACGGCGTCTATGGCCTGCTCGCCCGCCTGATGTACGGCACGGGAATGCGCCTGACCGAAGCTCTGCGCTTGCGTGTCAAGGACCTCGACTTCGAACGTGCGGAGATCGTGATTCGTGACGGCAAGGGTGCGCTGCAGCGCGCGACCATCCTGCCCGAGGCCCTGGTGTTCGACCTCGGCGAGCACCTCTTGCGTCGGCGACAGTTGTTCGACGACGATCTGGAGCTGGGACGGGGCGGCGTGGAACTGCCCGACGCCGTGGAGCGCAAGACTCCTGGGGCCAGAACCGCATGGGAATGGCAGTACGTTTTCGTCGCCGGGACGCATTCGCTCGACCCGCGCAGCGGCGAGCTGCGACGCCATCACCTCGACGGCAAGCTTCTGCAGCGGGCGATGAAGAAAGCCGTCGCCGCGGCAGGAGTCGACCGGCCGGCAACACCGCACACCTTGCGTGATTCGTTTGCCATCCATCTCCTCGAAAGTGGCCACGACCTGCGCACGATCCAGCAGTTGCTCGGCCACGCCCATGCGAGCAGGACGATGGTCTATCTGCAGGCGATCAAGCGGCGCGCACGAGAAGTTCAGAGTCCACTCGATACTCTGCCACAGATCGCCGGGGGCAGCCGGCTTGACCGCAGTCAGGCGGGGTTGGTTCGCGCCGAGGCTGCGTTGGCCGAGCCTGATGGCGAAGGTGTCACCGCCCGGTCACCAGTCTCGGTCGTCGAATGAGCGATCCCGTGGCCTGAGTGGTTGTCAAGGAATCGTTGCGAGCAGGCCGGGATGCCCGGCGCGAGCGAACGACGAGACATGCAAATGGATGGGCGAGAAGTGAGCGACCGGGCAACAGCGCAGACCGGTCGCGCAGCAGATTCATTCGAGATCTCTGCCGGCGCACTCGACAGCGCCGCCTCGCGGCCCATCGTCGGCGGCAAGTGCTGGTCGATGAACCCGGCCGATGGCCGGCCCGTGAACGTTGCCCTGGCCGCCCGCTCGCCGGTGCGATTCGCTGAGCGCGGCCCGTGCCGCGGGCCGTGTTGCGGCTCAGCGCGTCTCCTTGATCATCCGCGAGAAGGTCGCCTGGATCGGTCGGGCGTTGTTCCGGTAGAGCCTGGCAAAGATCGCCAGCTGTTCGGCCGAGATCTGCTGCCGCTGCTTGAGGACCAACCAGAGCACACCCTCGGTGCACGGAGGAGTGGTCAGCGATCCCATGTACGTATGGTAGCTCCGGTCCTGTGGCAACAACTGGGCGACGTCGATCGTCGGATCAGGAGGCGCGACGTACTCGCCCTTTTCGAGCGGCAGGTGGTTCCACACGGTCTGGATGATCGGGTGCTCGCTGCCTTTCTCGAGCAGCACCGCCAGCACCGCGAGTTTGCCGTCGTCGGACTTGTGCACGAGGTGGGCGACCATATCCGATGCCCTGCCGTCGATCCTCTCCTCTGATGGCCGGTGAAAGTGGAACTGGACGAGCTCGTAGCGCTTGCCGAGCAGACTGAGGCTGCTGCCATCCACCTCGACCTGTACCGTGTGACCATTGTCGATCACGCGGAAATGGGACGGTCGGTAGCTGAACTGGATCGGCTCGAGGTCTACACGCAGGCCGTCACGAATGTCGATCGGCGATTGCCGTCTGCCACTCGCGCAGGTCGCGTACTCTGGGCTCAGCCTGGCCCAGTTGTCGGGGCCGGCGTCACCCTCGTAGCCCCACTGGACATGTGCGTTAACACCACGTTCGCCGCTCTCCGCCGTGCGCGTCCGGGTCGTGCGGGTAGTTGGCGGTGGGCCCGTATCGCTAGTCACCGAGGCGCCGGTTGCGCGCGGCGCCCGGCGCGGCACCGGGCTGGCAACTGCCTCGGCGACCGGCCGATCGGCGGCTGCTGGCGTCTGCATGCTGGCGCGCCTGACTTCCTGCTGGACGAGCGCTTCGTTCGCCTTGCGCAGGTCACCAGTCGCCGAGTTGACCTTGTCCGCCGTGCGCCTGGCGGCCAGCGTCGCGTCGTCAGCCTTCGGCCGGCACACCTCGCGCAGAAGCTTGTCGTCGAGCATTCCCGAGCGGACGGGCATCTCGATCTGGACCTTGACCTCTTCTTCACGAAGCAGGTCGCCTTCGTCCTTGAAGTAACTGCGCTTGAGCGTGCTGTAATTGCGTGAATTGCAATCGTAGCGGCTGAGCGCCTGGACGATCCGGTACGACGACGATGTCTTCGGGTCGATGATCGGCTTCTCGAGCACGATGCGGCCAAGCGCAACGGTCTTTCCGTTGTCCTCCTTGCGGATGCTCGTCCGGTCGATCTCCACCCGCTTCCCGGGTTCTGCGGAGATTACTTGCCACGCGGCCGCAGCGAGCGAAGGGGCAGTGGCGATCATGGCGATCAGGCAGGCGGTCGGGCGGGTCAGGTGTGGGCGCATCGAGCAGGTCGGTCCGTGACTGGGCTTGGTATTCCGGATACGGACGATCACCCGGAGACTTTAGCCGGGCACGCGAGAGGGGCCGATTACGGGGCGCTTCGCGTCAGGTCTGCGGCCCCGGAGTTGGCCGGCAAGCCTGCCTGCAGAGCAAAAAAAACCCTGGCGGGTTGTCTCTTCCGCCAGGGTTTCGGGATGCTGCCGGGCGCCTAGTGGCTGGCGGCACCCGATGCGCCGAATCCGGTCTGGGCGCGCACGTACTGGTCCTCGAACGCGTCCTTCTCGGCCTGGGCGCGCGCGCTGCTGTCGGTTACCGAGAAGATGTATGCGAGGATGAAGCCGATCGGCATCGCGAAGAGCGCCGGCTGCGTGTAGGGGAACAGCGCCACCTTGTTGCCGAGCACGTCCACCCACACCGACTTCGAGAAGAGGACGAACAACACGGCCGAGATCACGCCGCCGTAGCCGCCCATCACTGCGCCGCGCGTGGTCAGACCCTTCCAGTACATGGAAAGGATCAGCACCGGGAAGTTGGCGGCCGCCGCCACGCCGAACGCCAGACCGACCATGAACGCGATGTTCATCTTCTCGAACATGATGCCCAGAACGATGGCCAGCAGGCCGAGGCCGATCGTCGCGATGCGCGAAACGCGGATCTCTTCCTTCTCGGTGGCCTGTCCCTTGCGCATGACGCGGGCGTAGATGTCGTGCGAGATCGCCGACGCCCCGGCGAGCGCGAGGCCAGCCACCACCGCGAGGATCGTCGCGAACGCCACCGCGGCGAGGAAGCCGAGCAGCATGTTGCCGCCGACCGCTTTCGCCAGGTGCATGGCGACCATGTTGCCGCCGCCGATCAGCTTGCCCTTGATGTCGCCCCCTTCGAAGAAGTCGGGGTTCTGGCCGACGATGATCACCGCGCAGAGGCCCATCAGGAAGATCACGTTGAAGAAGTAGGCGACGCAACCAGATGCGACGACGACCGATTTCCGGGCTTCCTTGGCGTTGCCGACGGTGAAGAAGCGCATCAGGATGTGCGGCAGACCGGCCGTTCCGAACATCAGGCCGAGGCCGAGCGAGATCGCGGTCACCGGATCGGCGAGCAGCGCGCCCGGGGCCATCAGCTTGGCGCCGAGCTTATGCACCGCTTCGGCCTGCGTCAGCAGTTCGGTGAACGAGAAGCCAAACTGCGGATAGGCCAGCAGCAGCGTCACCGTACCGCCGAAAAGCAGCATGCACGCCTTGATGATCTGCACCCAGGTCGTCGCGACCATGCCGCCGAAGGTCACGTAGATCATCATCAGGATGCCGACGACGAAGATCGCGACGTTGTAGTCGAGACCGAAGAGCAGCTTGATCAACTGGCCTGCACCGACCATCTGGGCGATCAGGTAGAAGACGACGACGACCAGTGAGGAGATCGCCGCCATCGTCCGGACCTTGCCCTGATCGAGCCGGTACGAGGTGATGTCGGCGAACGTGAAGCGCCCGAGGTTGCGCAGCCGTTCGGCCATCAGGAAGAGGATGATCGGCCAGCCGGCAAAGAAGGCGAGCATGTAGATGTAGGCGTCGTAACCCTGGGCGTAGGTCATCGCCGTCAGACCGAGCAGCGTGGCTGCCGACATGTAGTCGCCGGCGATTGCCAGCCCGTTCTGGACACCGGTGATCCCGCCGCCGGCGGTGTAGAAGTCCGCCGTGGTCTTGGTGCGGCTCGACGCCCAGTAGGTGATCCCCATGGTCAGCGCGACGAAGATCAGGAACATGATGATCGCGTGCCAGTTGGTCGCCTGCTTGGTCGTCGCTTCGACCGCCGGAGAGGCGTACGCCAGACTCGACAGGACGAGCAGGGGCAGCGCGGAACTCAGTCGATGTCTCATTTGCCCTCCTTCTGCGCTTCGCGGATCAGCTCCTGGGTGAGGTCATCGAACTCGCCGTTGGCGCGGCGGACGTAGACGATCGTCGTCAGCCAGAAGAAGATGAACAGGATCAGTTCGACCGTATAGCCGATCGGCCACATCGACCCTTCGGCGATTTTCTGGCCGAGCATCGCCGGGCTGAAGGCGATCAGCATGAAATAGCCGTAGAAGATGATCAGGACGATCGCTGACAGCGTCCACGCGAAACGCCCACGCCGGCGGACCAGATTCTCGAATTTCGGATTTCTCCGCATTCGCTCGTACATCACACTACTCATGTTTCCTCAAGCTCCTGATTTTTTTGATGAAGCGGTTTCGTAGCGAGCTTGAACCCGGACAAGATTTTCTCCTTGCCGCGGCGAATACTAATACACTTGCGATGAGTGTTCAATTCCGCCCAGGGTGCGGGTGTGGTCCGTGGTCGGCGATCTGCCGCGTTTGCGCGGGTGGTGCGGGGCGGTTTTCCGTCCTCGCGGTGCGCATGGCGTCGTGCCGGGACAGGCGTCGATCTTCAGTCGCCAAACGAGCGCAGACCGACCACATCGAGGACGGTCAGCGTCCCGTAACCGACACGCAGCAGGCCAGCCTCGGCGAGCCTGGCCAGCGAGCGGTTGACCCGCTGGCGCGAGATCCCGGCGAGCAGTCCGATTTCTTCCTGCGAAATGTGCAATTCGATACCGCTGTCGGGGTAGAGCAGCGGGTTGAACATCGAGGCGATGCAGCGGGCGAGACGGGCGTCGGGATCGAGCAGTCGTTCGTGTTCGACCATGCCGATGAACTGGCTCAGGCGCTCGTTCAACTGCATCAGCACGAAGCGGTTGAACGGGATGCTGTGGTCGAGCAGTTCGTGGAAGCGGCTTCGCTTCATGCAGGCGATACGCGTCTCGCGCAGCGCGATGACGTCGTAGCGACGTGGCTCGTCCTTGAGCAAGGAGCCTTCACCGAACCAGGAGCCGCTCGACAGGCCGACGAAACTGGTTGCCTTGCCGGTTGGCCAGTGACTGGTCATCTTGGTCAGTCCGTCGATGATCCCTGTCCAGTATTCGACCGCTTCGCCTTTCATGCACAGGTAACCTCCGGCCGGAATCGTGCGCACGACGATGTCCCTCCTGATCTGGTTCAATTCCTCCGCGGTCAGCTGTTTCGCCCATCGCGAGGCGTTCAGCAGGTCATCGAGAGTCTGCATCGCTCTCCTGATGGTCACGAAATCGCCGGAATGTCATCTGGAAGACAATTATAGTCGCCAGCCGAGTCTACACTAGGCGAAAGGCGCGTCTTCCCTGAAAGGTTCCGGCTCGCCGGCGGATTGCCGGTGACTGGCACGAGCGGCCGTGGCAGGGCTGTACGCGTTCAAGGACAGGGGCTGGTCACCCGATGCGGGTGGCCAAGGCGCCGGAGGAGACGAGATGCCGGAAATCGCTTCCGGGCAGGTGCCGGACACGTTCCCGCGCCTGCTGTTTCATCACGCCGAGGTGCGTGCCGGCAGCACGGCGATGCGCGAGAAGGATCTCGGCATCTGGCAGTGCTGGACGTGGCGCGACGTCGCCGAACACGTACGTGCGCTGGCCGCGGGGCTGGCCGAGATGGGCTTCCGGCGCGGCGATCATCTGGCGATCGTCGGCGACAACCGGCCACGACTGTACATGATGATGGCCGCGGCGCAGTGCCTCGGTGGCGTGCCGGTTCCCCTCTACCAGGACGCGGTGGCCAGCGAGATGCTCTTCGCCCTGGTCGACGCTGGGGCGCGTTTCGCCTTCGTCGAGAATCAGGAGCAGGTCGACAAGATCCTGGAAATCCGGGAACAGCTTCCGGAACTCGTGCACCTCTTCTACGACGATCCGCGGGGCATGCGCCATTACACCCAGCCGTTCATTCACGACGTTCGCGAACTGATCGAGATGGGGCGGATCCACAACCGGAATCACCCCGATTTTCTCCCCGAGCAGGTCGCCGCCGGACGGGCGGACGAGGTCGGTGTGATGCTGTACACCTCGGGTACGACTGGCCGGCCGAAGGGAGTTCGGCTGACGCACGGGGCGTTCATCGCCGCGGCGAGAGGGGGCGCGGATTTCGACCGACTGACTGCCGACGAAGACATTCTGTCCTATCTGCCGATGGCCTGGGTCGGTGACCACCTGTTCTCCTTTGCCCAGGCCCTGGTTGCCGGCTTCACGATCAACTGTCCGGAATCGGCGGAGACGGTGATGGCCGACATGCGCGAGATCGGGCCGACCTACTATTTCGCGCCGCCGCGTGTCTTCGAGAATCTGCTGACGCAGGTGATGATTCGCATGGACGACGCGGGCATCGTGAAGCAGCGGATGTTCCATTTCTTCATGGCCGTAGCCCGGCGCTGCGGGGCCGAGATCCTCGATCGCCGGCCGGTGGCCGCCGGAGACCGTCTGCTCTACGCGCTCGGCAACCTCTTGGTCTATGGGCCGCTGAAGAACGTCCTCGGGATGAGCCGGATTCGCGTCGCTTATACCGCCGGGGCGGCCATAGGTCCCGACCTTTTCCGCTTCTACCGCTCGATCGGGATCAACCTCAAGCAACTCTATGGCCAGACGGAGACCTGTGCTTACGTCTGCCTTCAGCCCGACGGCGAGATCCGTTTCGACAGCGTCGGCAAGCCGGCGCCGGGTGTCGAGGTAAGGATCGCCGGCAACGGCGAGATCCTCGTTCGCGGGCCGATGCTGCTCAACGAGTATTACCGGCGTCCGGACGCGACCGCCGAGGCGATCAACGACGAGGGGTACTTCATGACCGGAGACGCCGGGCTGTTCGACGACGACGGGCACCTGAAGATCATCGACCGCGCGAAGGACGTCGGCCGACTGGCGAACGGGGCGATGTTCGCCCCGAACTACATCGAAAACAAGCTCAAGTTCTTTCCTCATGTCAAGGAGGCCGTCGCCTTCGGCAATGGCCGGGAGATGGTCTGCGCGTTCATCAACATCGACGTCGGTGCGGTCGGCAACTGGGCCGAGCGCCGCGGCATCGCGTATTCGGGCTATACCGACCTGGCGGCGAAGCCCGAGGTCCATGAACTGGTCCGGGAGTGCATCGAGCGGGTCAACGGAGAACTGGCCAGTGAAGGGGCGCTGGCCGACTCGCAGGTGCACCGCTTCCTGATTCTGCACAAGGAACTCGATCCCGACGACGACGAACTGACGCGAACGCGCAAGGTGCGCCGCAATTTCGTCGCCGAGAAGTACGCGGTACTGATCGACGCGCTCTACTCGGGAAGCGCGAGTCAGTTCATCGAGACGGCGGTGCGTTTCGAGGACGGACGGCAGGGCAAGGTCGCTGCCGACCTCGCGATCCGGGACGTGAAGACCTTCGCTTCCTCGGCGAGGAGTGGCCGATGAATGCCGGCGGCGAAGTCGTTCTCGACCTGCAGAAGGTGTCGCTGTCGTTCGGTGGCGTCAAGGCGCTGACCGAGATTTCCTTCGACGTCCGGGAACGTGAGATTCGCGCGATCATCGGCCCGAATGGTGCCGGCAAGAGTTCCATGCTCAACGTGATCAACGGAGTCTATCGGCCGCAGCAGGGCGAGATCGTTCTGCGCGGCCAGCGCTTTACCAGAATGACTCCGTACAAGGCGGCACGGGCCGGGATGTCGCGCACCTTCCAGAACATCGCGCTGTTCCGGGGAATGAGCGTCCTCGACAACATCATGGCCGGGCGCAACCTCAGGATCGCCAGCAACCTGTTCCAGCAGGCGATCTGGTGGGGGCCGGCGAGGCGCGAGGAACTGGCCCATCGCGAACGCGTCGAGCAGATCATCGACTTCCTCGAAATCCAGCATGTCCGCAAGACGCCGGTCGGGCGCCTGCCGTACGGCCTGCAGAAGCGCGTCGACCTCGGGCGGGCGCTGGCCATGGAGCCGAGCATCCTGCTGCTCGACGAACCGATGGCCGGGATGAACGTCGAGGAAAAGCAGGACATGTGCCGTTTCATTCTCGATGTCAACGACCAGCTCGGAACGACGATCGTACTCATCGAACACGACATGGGCGTGGTCATGGACATCTCCGACCGGGTCGTCGTCCTCGACTACGGGCGCAAGATCGGCGACGGGATTCCGGACGACGTGCGCGCCAACCCGGAAGTGATCAGCGCGTACCTCGGTGCGACTCATTGAGGAGCAGGGCGATGGGTTTCTTTTTCGAGACACTGATCGGCGGCCTGATGGCCGGCATGCTCTACTCGCTGGTCGCGCTCGGATTCGTGCTGATCTTCAAGGCTTCCGGGGTGTTCAACTTCGCGCAGGGAGCGATGGTGCTCTTCGCCGCGCTGGCGATGGCGCGCCTGTCCGTGTGGATTCCCGAGTGCTTGGGGATCGACGGTCGCGTGCTCGGCAACACGCTGGCGTTCGTCGTTGCCGGTGCGTTGATGTTCGTCGTCGCCTGGCTTGTCGAGCGGTTCGTGTTGCGCCATCTCGTCAATCAGGAAGGGGCGACTCTGCTGATGGCCACGCTGGGAGTAGCCTACGTGCTCGAGGGGGTCGGCACCAGCGTCTTCGGTACCGAGGTTTACAAGATCGACGTCGGGATGCCCAAGGATCCGGTGCTGATCCTCGAGGGAAGCTTCGAGGGTGGTCTGCTGATCAACAAGGAGGACTTCGTCGCGGCGCTGGTCGCGGCGCTGCTCGTCGCGCTGCTCGCCCTGTTCTTTCAGAAAACGTCGACGGGCAGGGCCCTGCGCGCGGTTGCCGACGACCATCAGGCGGCGCAGTCGATCGGCATCCCGCTCGGCCGCATCTGGGTGATCGTCTGGTTCGTGGCCGGCCTCGTCGCTCTCGTCGCGGGGATCATCTGGGGGTCGAAACTCGGTGTACAGTTCTCGCTGGCGACGGTTGCACTGCGCGCGCTGCCGGTGGTGATCCTCGGTGGCCTGACTTCGGTCCCCGGTGCGATCATTGGCGGCCTGATCATCGGCGTCGGCGAGAAGCTCTCGGAGGTCTACCTCGGGCCGTACATCGGCGGGGGTATCGAGATCTGGTTCTCTTACCAGCTGGCGTTGGTCTTCCTGCTGTTCAGGCCGCAAGGTCTGTTCGGCGAGAAGATCATCGACCGCGTCTGAGCACGGGGGACGCCGATGCTGTATCGGGAAAACGGACAGTTCAAGACCACCTACGCTGCCGACCAGCAGACCTTCCCGATCGCCCAGGACCGCTGGGCGATTCTGGCGATCCTCGCTTTCGCTTTCCTCGGCGTGCCGCTGTTCGTCGACGAATACTTGCTGCGCGCGATCCTCATACCCTTCCTGATCCTCTCGCTCGCCGCGCTCGGGGTGAACATCCTCGTCGGCTACTGCGGCCAGATCACGCTCGGCGCTGGTGCCTTCATGGCCGTCGGCGCCTACGCAGCGTACAACTTCCACATCCGGATCGAAGGCCTGCCACTGTTGCTGACCCTGCTGTTCGGAGGCGTCGCGGCCGCGCTCGTTGGTATCGTCTTCGGCATTCCGAGCCTGCGCGTGCGCGGTCTCTATCTGGCCGTGGCGACTCTGGCCGCGCAATTCCTGACCGACTGGGTGTTCCTCCGCGTACCGTGGTTCACCAACTATTCGTCATCGGGATCGGTTTCGGTCGCCAACCTGCAGATCCTCGGCTGGCAGATCGCCGAACCGATCGACAAGTACCTGTTCTGTCTCTCCTGGCTGACCGTCTTCGCGCTGCTGGCGAAGAACATGACGCGCTGCGCGGCCGGCAGGCAATGGATGGCGATCCGCGACATGGACGTCGCCGCCGAGGTGATCGGCATCCGGCCGATGGTCGCCAAGCTGTCGGCCTTCGCGGTCAGCTCGTTCTTCGTCGGCATTGCTGGCGCGCTCTGGGGCTTCGTCCATCTCGCGTCGTGGGAGCCGGCTGCGTTCTCCGTCGACCGCTCCTTCCAGTTGCTGTTCATGGTCATCATCGGCGGTCTTGGCTCGATCATGGGCAGCTTCTTCGGCGCCGCCTTCATCGTCGTCCTGCCGATCGCGCTCAACCAGTTCCTGCCTGCGTTGGGACGCCTGCTCGGCGTGACGGTGTCCACCGCCGGCGTCGCGCACGCCGAGCTGATCGTTTTCGGGGTGCTGATCGTCTTCTTCCTGATCAAGGAGCCCCACGGTCTGGCCCGTCTGTGGTCGACCGGCAAGGAGAAACTGCGGCTGTGGCCATTTCCGCACTGAACGGCCGGCGCCGGCGTCGGGGACGCCATCGCCGCCCACGCTTCGACTATCAACAGAGGAGACACTGATGAACATGCGCCAGATCGTCATCGGGGCATCGGCGACCGCCGCTGTCCTCTCGTCGTTGTTCAACGCGTCGGCAGCGTTCGCTCAGGCGAAGGAGCAGTTCTTTCCGGTGCTCGTCTATCGCACCGGTGCCTATTCGGCGAACGGCAGCCAGTGGGCGAACGGTTACGTCGATTACCTGAAACTGACCAATGCGCGCGGCGGGATCAACGGTGTCAAGGTGTCGTTCGAGGAGTGCGAAACGGCCTACGCGACGGACCGTGGAGTCGAGTGCTACGAACGACTCAAAGGCAAGAACGGCGGTGGCACGGTGTTTCAGCCGCTGTCCACGGGGATCACCTTTGCACTGACCGAGAAGGCGCCGGTGGACAAGATCCCGCTGATCACCGCCGGCTATGGGCGCAGCGAGTCGCAGAACGGCGCCGTGTTCACCTGGAACTTCCCGTTGCTCGGCACCTACTGGGTCGGCGCCGACGTCGCCATCCAGCATATCGCCAAGAAGGAGGGCGGTCTCGCCAAGCTCAAGGGCAAGAAGGTCGCGCTCGTCTATCACGACAGTCCCTACGGCAAGGAGCCGATCCAGATCCTGCAGGAACTGGGCAAGACCTACGGTTTCGACGTGCTGCTGCTGCCGGTCGCGCATCCGGGAGTCGAGCAGAAGGCGACCTGGCTGCAGATTCGCCAGCAGAAACCCGACTACGTGCTGCTCTGGGGCTGGGGGGTGATGAACTCGACGGCGCTGCGCGAGGCGCAGGCGACCGGCTACCCGCGTGACCGGATGATGGGCATCTGGTGGGCCGGCGCCGAGCCGGACGTCAAGGACGTCGCCGAAGGCGCCAAGGGCTACAGCGCATTGACCCTGCAACATGGCGCCGAGCCCGGTTCGAAGGTGGTCAGGGAGGTTCTCGACCTCGTCTACGCGAAGGGTCAGGGCACCGGACCGAAGGACGAGGTCGGTCAGGTGCTGTACATGCGCGGGCTGATCTCGGCGATGCTCGCGGTCGAGGGCGTGCGCAAGGCGCAGGAACGCTTCGGCAAGGGCAAGGTGATGACCGGCGAGCAGGTGCGCTGGGGTCTCGAGAACCTCAATCTCGACCAGAAGTCTCTCGATGCCCTGGGTTTCGCCGGCGTGATGCGCCCGGTGCAGACTTCGTGTCTCGACCACATGGGGTCGTCGTGGGTGCGCGTCCATACCTGGAACGGCAGCAAGTGGGAGTTCAGCTCGGACTGGTATCAGGCCGACGAAAAGGTCGTCCGGCCGATGGTCATGCTCGCCTCGAGCAAGTATGCCGAGGAGAAGAAGCTCAAGCCGCGCACGCCGGAAGAGTGCAGAAAGTAGGCGCTTCAACTCATCGGCCGGCGGGCCTGGATCCGCCAGTCGGGGGCCGCGGCCGGTTGCGACCGGTCGATGCCCGATTCCCACGCCGTCAAGCGTGTCCGCTTCAGACAAACGGGTGAACACCTGCGATGAGTACCTCTCCCTCGTTGCTCCGCGTCAACAGTATCGAGGTCATCTACAACCATGTGATCCTGGTGCTCAAGGGCGTTTCGTTCAGTGTTCCCGAGGGCGGGATCGTCGCCCTGCTCGGCGGCAACGGCGCGGGAAAGACGACGACGCTGCGCGCGGTCAGCAATCTGCTGCGTGGGGAGCGCGGTGAGGTGACCAAGGGGACCATCGAGCTGCGCGATGAGCGGATCGAGGCGCTGACTCCGGCCGATCTGGTGAGGCGGGGAGTGATTCAGGTGATGGAGGGACGTCACTGTTTCGCCCACCTGAGCATCGAGGAGAATCTGCTCGCCGGCGCCTATACGCGCCGTGACGGGAAGGTCGCGGTCGCCGAGACGCTCGACAAGGTCTATGCCTACTTCCCGCGCCTCAAGACTCGCCGTGGCAGTCAGGCAGCGTACACTTCCGGCGGCGAGCAGCAGATGTGCGCGATTGGTCGTGCGCTGATGGCCAATCCGCGAATGGTCCTGCTCGACGAGCCGTCGATGGGACTTGCGCCGCAGGTCGTCGACGAGGTGTTCAGCATCGTCCGGGATCTCAACCAGAAGGAGCGAGTCACCTTTCTGCTCGCCGAACAGAACACGAGTATGGCGCTGCGCTACGCGGATTTCGGGTACATTCTCGAAAACGGCCGGGTGGTGATGGAAGGCTTGGCCGGCGAACTGGCGACCAACGAGGACGTCAAGGAGTTCTATCTCGGGCTGGCTTCGGGTGGACGGAAGAGCTTTCGCGACGTCAAGCACTATCGTCGTCGCAAGCGCTGGCTGTCGTGATCGATGCTCGCGGTTTCACTGGCGGCGGGCCGGGAAACCTGAGTCGCCGTGCCTTTCGCCGGCGATCCGGGACAAACGGTCGGGCTGGCGTCCTCGCGGCAGAAAGGTGAGGCTTTGTTGAGCTACAGGCTGGATGTGCGGATTGAGAACTGTGCTCTGGGGGGTGTGTACCGCGCTGGTCGCGGCTTCGACGATCGCTGACGAGGCCGTTTCGGCGGGCAGACCGGCGGACATGCGGATCGGGGATTGCGTGATTTTCCGCGAGGGAGGCTTGGGGCGAATCATCAGAACACCGGTTTACTGGCTCAAGGGAACGCTCGCCGGAATTTCGCGCGAGCAGAGGGTCGCCGGTCTCTGCCCGGAGATCGGCAAGCCGGTCTCCGCGTACAGCCGCGCCGATCATCTTCGCGTGGCCCAATCGTTGCCGTGCGTGGCCAGCGCCCCGGAGGTTGGTGAAGTCACGGTCCTGCGTGTCCAGGTCTCCGTCGTCGACTGGGAGACGCCGTGGGCAGAGCAGCACGGAACCGCCGGGTGGCTTTACAGAGGGCAGTTCCTTGATCAGCCGTTGCGCAAGGGGGCGCTGATCGACATGCAAGCGAGCTGGCTCGAGCGTTGTCGGGAGGACTGATGAGCGGTGGTCCGCTGAGCGGGGTGAGGGTTCTCGATCTGACGCGGCTGTTGCCTGGTCCTGTCGCCACCCTGCATCTGGCCGACATGGGCGCCGATGTCGTGAAGATCGAGGACCACGGGGCGGGCGACTACGCGCGGACTCTCGGCAAGGGCCCCGAGGGTGTCAGCGTGCTGTACCGCTGTGTCAATCGCAACAAGCGCGGCCTGCGCCTCGACCTCAAGCAGCCGTCCGGTCGCGAAGCGTTTCTGCGGCTGGTCCGTCAGGCTGACGTCGTCGTCGAGAGTTTCCGGCCGGGCGTCAGCGACCGGCTGGGCATCGGCTATGTTGTGTTGCACGAGCTCAATCCGGCGCTCGTGTACTGCGCGATCACCGGCTATGGTCAGAACGGACCGTTGGCCGCGGCCGCCGGACATGATCTGAACTACATTGGCCTGGCCGGAGTTCTCGATCAGATCGGGGTCCAGGGGGGGGCGCCGGCGATTCCCAACTTCCAGATCGGTGATCTGCTCGGCGGCGCGATGACTGCGGCGATGGGGATTCTGGCCGCCCTCTTCGATGCGCGCCGCAGCGGCCGCGGGCGCTTCGTAGACGTCGCGATGAGCGAGGCGGCCCTGGCCCACAACCTTTTCCCGTTCTTCGCCTTGCAGAGCGAGGGATCCGTCCGCGAGCGAGGCGCGGACACGCTGAGTGGCGGCGACGCGGGGTACAGCGTGTACGCGACAGCCGATGGTCGCTACTTGGCGGTCGCGCCGCTCGAACGGAAGTTCTGGGACGTCTTCTGTGACGCGCTCGAGCACCCCGAATGGAAAAGGCTGCATGGCGCGCGGGGTCCGGCTGCACTCGCCCTTCGTGGCGAAATCGCTGCCCTCGTCACCAGGCGAAGCCTCGCGGAATGGTGCGCACTGTTCGCCGGTCTCGACTGCTGCGTGACGCCCGTTCTCGACCTCGCGGAGGCGCTCGCCCATCCGCATTTCCGGGCACGCGGGATGGAGGTATTCGCCGACGGAGTCCGGCAGTTCGCGCCGCCACTGAAACTCTCGGGCTGGTCCTTCGACGTCGAACGCCGTGCGCCGTCTCCGGGCGAGCACAGCGAGGAAATCCTCGGCGAGGCCGGCTTCAGCGACGGCGAAATCGCCGCGCTGCGCGAGGCGGCGATCATCTGAGGGTTTGCGTGGAAAGCGCCGCCAACGCGCCGCGAAGTGCGGCGCAGCCTCTCAGCGTTGTTGCTCGGGAGCCCCCTTCAGTGGACGGGCCGGCAGACCTTCGCTGGCGGACACGGCCGGCTTGCCGTTGTCGGCGGCCGGCAGTGCGCGGGCTGCTGCGGCAGCCTGCTGCATCTGTTCCTGCAGCTGCTGCATGAGGTTCCACGGCCAGAGCGCCGCCTGCTTGAGAATGTCGTTCCCGGCGGTCGCACCCTGGCTTGCTTCGGCCCCCGGGTGAGCACCACTGGCCATCTGCCCCATCGCACGCACCGCATTGAGCGTGATGCACTGCATCTCGAGCCCCTGGATGGTCATCTGGAGCATCGAGAGATTCATCTTGAGCCAGTTCTCCACGGCCCTGAGGTCGCTGATCTTCTTCTCGAGCTCCTCGACGTCAAGCGTCGGAGTAACCATGCCGGGCAATGAAAGCCCCATGTTTCCCCAGAGTTTCCTGGCGAAGCCTAGAGGGTCGGGGACTGAAGGTTGATTGGCCATGTCGCTGCTCCGCTGGTCGGTGGGCAATGTGCCATCTTAGCAAAGTTTCTCATTCCCGGCCGGCTCTGCTGTCTGCCTTCCCGCGTCGGGCCGGGCTGGCCTCGAGACTGAGCACGGGTCGGGCGCGATGCGGTAACAGTAGAGCCGGGTGTCACGCGGATCGTTCACCTCGACGACGAAACTGGGCTCGACGTCGGGCACGGGAAAACTGTTGCTGATGAACAGTCCGCCGGCACGCATCTCGCCGCGGATTTTCGTCCACAACACCGCCATCGGAGCGGGGGACAGGTAGGCATAGACCACGTCGAATCGCGCCAGTTCGGCGTGCCACAGGTCTCCCCAGAAGAAGTCGCAGTTCGGCAACCTGCGGGCTCTGAGCTTTCCGAGCAGCCAGCTCGCCGGGGCATTCTCGATTCCGGTCGTGTGGCAGTCGGGCCGTCGCCGAGCGAGAGCGACGACCACGCTACCGATTCCGGCACCCAGATCGAGCAGGTGCATGCGGGGCAACTCCGCGGTGATCCCGGAGATTGCCGCCACCGTCGCCCGACTCGACGGGTAAAGCGGCACCTGGCCGGAGGCGGCGCCTCGATAGACCAGTGCGAGGAGCACGAAAGAGAGCAGGAACCACCCCGGGGCGATGGCCAGCTGCAAGACACCCCAGGCCAGGGGAGTGAAACAGAGATGGATCACGCGCCACCACCAGCGGTGCCCGGCGAGCGTGGCGAGCAACAGCGCGACGCCGCCTATCACACCCGCTGTCGCCGGCCAGGGCAGCGGCTCGCCGCGAATGCCGTAGTAAGGCCAGGCCAGCGAAAGGACCAGGACGGCGGCGGCGAGCTGCACGGCGAATGGCCGAAGTCGTGCAGAGCCTGGTGTCGGCCCGCAAGCGAAGACCGTTGAGCACGACACGCGCCGTTCACGCTCCGTGCTGGCCGTTGGAACCGCCGCACGCCGACCGTTTGGCCGCGTCGACGACTCCTCGCCGGTCGGGCTGGTCTGGTCGTTCGCCCCGTCGCGCCGGGAATTCCGGCTGGCTCGCCACGATCCCTCCACGAGCTCTCAGGGGGCCGGCAGGACCTTGCCCGGGTTGAGCAGATTGTCGGGGTCGAGAGCGGCCTTGATTGCGCGCATCACGGTCACCGCGGTCTCGCCATGTTCCTCGAGCATGAAGCGGGTCTTGCCGATGCCGATGCCGTGCTCACCGCTGCAGGTTCCGCACGCGCCCAGCGCACGTTCGACGACGCGCTCGTTGATCCACTCGGCCTCGCGCATCTCGCGGGGGTCCTCGGGGTCGACGACGAGGACCAGGTGGAAGTTGCCGTCGCCGACGTGACCGAAGAGTGCGATCGGGATGGACACCCTGGCGATGTCCTGGCTGGTCTGTTCGATGCATTCGGCGAGGCGCGAGATCGGCACGCAGACATCGGTCGGGAACGCCCGGCAGCCGGGACGAAGCTGCAGACACGCGAAATACGCGGTGTGTCGCGCGTGCCACAAGCGGTTGCGGTCCTCGCTGCGGGTGGCCCACTGGAAATCCTCTCCGCCGAGGTCGGTGGCGATGGCCTGCACCGTTGCCGCCTGCTCGGCGACCGACGCCGGGCTGCCATGGAACTCGAAGAAAAGTGTCGGCAGTTCCCTGAGTTCGGTACGCGAGTAGCGGTTGACCGCGCGCAGCGTCAGTGGGTCGACCAACTCGATTCTGGCTACGGGCACTCCACACTGGATCGTCCCGATCACCGTCCTGACCGCCTGGTCGACACCGGGAAAGGTGCATACCGCTGAAGAGATCGCCTCGGGCACCGGGTGGAGGCGAACGGTCAGTTCGGTGATCACGCCAAGCGTTCCTTCGGAACCAATCATCAGGCGGGCGAGATCGTAGCCTGCCGAGGACTTCCGCGCCCGGCCGCCGGCCCTGAGCACCCGCCCGTCGGCGAGCACCGCGGTCAGCCCGAGAACGTTCTCGCGCATCGTGCCGTAGCGTACGGCGTTGGTTCCGGACGCGCGTGTCGCTGCCATGCCGCCGAGCGAGGCGTCGGCCCCGGGATCGATCGGAAAAAAGACCCCACATTCCCTGAGCGCGGCATTGAGTTGCAGGCGCGTCACGCCTGCTTCGACGGTCGCGTCGAGATCGTCGATGCGCGTCTCGACGATCCGGTTCATGCGCGCCAGGCTGATGCTGAGCCCTCCATGGATGGCGAGGACCTGTCCCTCAACCGAGCTGCCGGCCCCGTAGGGAATCATCGGATAGCGCTGCTCGTGACAGAGCCGGGCGATGGCGGAGACCTCTTCGGTGCTCTCCGGAAAGACGACGCCATCGGGCGGCGCGGGCCGATGGATCGACTCGTCGCGCCCATGTTGAGCGCGCAGCGACTCGCCCTGCGAGAAGCGTTCGCCGAAGCGGTTCTGCAACTCGCTGGCCAGTCGGGCCGGAAGGGGATTGGAGGAGTGGTGCATGGACGCCTCCGCGATGACTCGCGTGGTCGGGGGATGAACGGAAGCGCAAGATTGTACGCCGTCGCGCATCGAGTGCCGACGCGATCGCGGCCTTCGACGAGGCACGGCGGGTCTCGCCAGGCGTCCGGGCGCCAAAAATCCATTTGACAGCCGGCGATTCGCGCGGCAAAATTACGTGTTCCGAGCTGGAGGGATACCCAAGTGGTCAACGGGATCAGACTGTAAATCTGACGGCTCTGC
>NZ_JAMTDX010000009.1 GCF_023806625.1 Accumulibacter sp. | reverse complement strand
CTCGGCCAGAGCGCGTGATCAGGTTTGCTGAACATTGTGGCTAATCATGTCGACGAAAGTGATCACCAGCTTGTCCTGGAGCTGCCGGATCTGCACCTGATCGGCGGCAATCTCGGACTGCAGTTGCTGGTTGAGCGCCTGATACTGCCGCTCGAGCGCCAGCGCGGTCTGCGTCTGCTGGACCTGCTGGTCGTAGGTCTGCTGCGACACACAGCCGGTCAGCAGCGCCGCGCCGACCGGCAGAACCAGACTCCAGTATTTCCCTTTGTTCATCTTTCGATCTCCCATCGACCATGGTCAGTGTACGAACGTCGGCGATCGCCGGCCGCCGCGCGATTATCAACCGCGCGTGCGCCCGGCCGATCGACATTTGCAGACAGAAAACCGACAATTCACGACAGCCCGCTGGCGGCCACCGTTGCCTGCCTGCGACCTGGCGGCGCGCCGCTCAGAGGTTGTGAGTAAATCTACTGCGCGGCCAGTCTGCGGCGTTGCTCACTCGATCACTCCTCGCCTATCTATCTGATATGTCTCGTCGTTCGCTCGCTCGCGCCTGGCATGTCGGCCTGCTCGTGACGATTTCTTCGCAACCTCTCAGCCGCCGGTCGCAGCCCGGCCGACGAGCGTGTAGGGCTCGAGGAACTCGACGGCACCGTGGAAGATCAGGCCCATGCCCATCGCCGCGACGAAGAAGCCGACGATCCGTGTCGCGGCATCGATTCCCTGCTTGCCGATCCGGCGCAGGATCGGCTTGGCGTAGATCAGCGACAGGTAGGTGGTGGCCATGCAGGCGACGATCGCCGCGCTGGCGGCGATGAAATGGGTCAGTTCGCCGGGCGACTGCTTGATCGTCGAGGCCATGCTGATCAGCGTGGCGATCGCCCCCGGGCCGAACATGATCGGCATGGCCAGCGGAACGAAGGCGACGTTCGCGTCGCCACTGTCGCCGCGGGGGATGATCCCGCCGGTCGGCGGTGGATTGAACAGTTCGAAACCGACACGAGTCAGGATCACGCCGCCGACGACGCGCACCATGCTCAGCGGCACGTCGAAGACGCGCAGCAGCACGGTGCCGAAAAGCAGGAAGAAAAAGCTCAGCAGCAGCGCGTAGCAGCACGCCTGCCAGGCGACGCGGCGTTGCTCGGCCTCCGGCTGGCCGTCGGTCAGACCCAGATAGACGGGGATGGCCTCGAGCGGATTGATGATCGCCAGCAGGGTGGTGAACAGGCTGATGAACAGGGTCAGGGTCGGAGTCATACGCAGCAGTCCTCGAAGCTCGGGCTTGGCCAACGCGGTTTTCAGAATCCCCGGGCAGGCACGCCCGCGCCGGATTGCGCCCAAGCCGGGCAGCGTACCGGGCCGGGCAGCATACCGGGCCGGGCGAGGCTAGCACAACGGCAGCGGCTCGGGTAGCCGGGCGTCGCGTTGACCGGATCACGCGCACGGCGGCATACTCGGGGCCATGTCGCTGAGCTTCCTCCTGTCGGTCGTCTATGTCCTGCTCGCCGTCGTCGTCTCGCTGCGCATCTTCTCCCGCCGCAGTTCGCGCGGGACTGCGCTCGCCTGGCTGCTGCTGGTCATCCTCGTCCCGGCGATCGGCGCGCTCGCCTACCTGCTGATCGGCGAGCGCCGGCTCGGCCGCACGTGGATGCGCCGGGCGATCAACCTGCAGCCGCAGATCCTGTGCTGGGCGCGCGGCATCCCGGCGACCGACATCGTCCCGGCGAGCACGCTGACCCCGGCCGCCGAGAGCGTCAGCCGGCTGGCCAGCGGCCTCGCCGGCCTGCCGCTGATGGGCGGACACCGGCTGCGCCTGCTCACCGACAGCGAGTCGATCATGCGCACGCTGATCGCCGACATCGACAATTCCCGCCAGTCCGTGCACCTCGAGTTTTATATCTGGAGCCCGGGCGGATTCGTCGACGATCTCATCTCGGCGCTCGTCGACGCCGCCCTCCGCGGGGTCTCCTGTCGCGCGCTGATGGACTCGCTGGGCAGCCGCGAGTTTTTCCGGAGCCCGGCGATCGAGCGTCTGCGCGCGGCCGGCGTCGAGATCGTCGAGGTCCTGCCGGTCAATCCGCTGCGCGCGCTGTTCGTTCGCCTCGATCTGCGTGACCATCGCAAGATCGCGGTGATCGACCGCTCGGTCGCCTACACCGGCAGCATGAACATCGCCGATCCCCGTTTCTTCAAAAAGGACGCCGGGGTCGGCGAGTGGGTCGACGCGATGGTGCGCATCGAAGGGCCGGCGGCGTGGGCTCTCGAAGCCGTCTCGCTGTCGCTGACCGCACTGCAGACCGGCGCCGATTTTGCGCCGCCCGAGCCGCCGATCCTCTCGTTGACCGACAACTGCCGCGTCCAGATCTTCCCCTCTGGCCCGCAGTCCTCGACGCGGCACATCGAGGCGCTTCTGCTCACCGCAGTCTATGCGGCGAGGAGCGAGATCGTCCTGACCACCCCGTACTTCGTGCCCAGCGAGCCGCTGCTCAGCGCACTGCGTTCGGCGGCGATTCGCGGCGTGCGCGTCGTGCTGATCGTCCCGAAGCGAATCGACTCGGTGCTCGTGCGCTACGCCAGCGACTCGTACACCGACGACCTGCTCGCCGTGGGTATCGAGATCCTGCGCTTCACCGACGGCCTGCTGCATACCAAGAGTATGGTCATCGACGAGCAGATCACGATCTTCGGAACCGTCAATCTGGATCTGCGCAGCTTCGAGCTCAACTTCGAAATCTCGCTGATCGCCTACGACCAGCGTTTCTCGGCCGAGGTGCGCCGGCTGCAGCGCGAGTACGAGGCGCGATCGCAGCCGGTCGACGTCGAACACTGGCATTCTCGGCCACGCTGGCGGCGTCTCGTCGAGAATGCGGTGCAGGTGATGAGTCCGCTGCTCTGAGCCCCTCGCCGAACGACGACACGCCAGTGGACGGCTTGCCTGACCTTCGCCAGCGCGAGTTCCTCTCCGGAATGCGCGATACGCTGCCGCTGCTCCTCGGCGCGCTGCCCTTCGCGCTGATCTACGGCGCGCTCGCCGCGCGCTCCGGACTGTCGGCCGTGGCCACGCTGGCGATGTCGGCGCTGGTTTTCGCCGGCTCGTCGCAGTTCATCGCCGTCGGCCTCGTCGCCGCGCAGACGCCGGTGGCGATCATCGTGTTCACGACCCTGATCGTCAACCTCAGGCACCTGCTCTACAGCGCGACGCTGCTCCCCCATCTCAAGGACCTGCCGCAGTGCTGGCGGATCCCGCTGGCCTTCTGGCTGACCGACGAGACCTTCGCGGTCAGCGTGCATCGCTACGGGAAGGACGACGCTTCGCCGTGCAAGCACTGGTACCAGTTGGGTTCGTCGATCGCCATGTATCTCAATTGGCAGTTCTGGTGCGCGGCCGGCCTGCTGCTCGGCAACCGCCTTCCCGACGCGCAGGACTGGGGCCTCGACGTGGCCATGCCGGTGACCTTCATCGGCATGGTCATCCCTTTCCTGAGCAGCCGCCCGGCGGTGGTCTGCGCGCTAACCGCGGGAATCGCCTCGCTGCTGACCATCGATCTGCCGTACCGGCTCGGCCTCGTCGTCTCGACGCTCGCCGGCGTCGGCTCGGGGATCGCCGCCCAGCGCGCCGGGCGCGCACGCCGCGAGGCGAACCGGCGATGAGCACCAGCGAAGCGTGGATGATCGGCGGGATGGTCGCGGTCACCTTCGGCATCCGCTATCTGCTCTTCGGCGTCGCCGGACGCATCCGCATGGCGCCGTGGCTCGCCGAGTCGCTGAAGTTCATCCCGCCGGCGGTGCTCACCGCGATCACCGTTCCCGCGGTGCTGCTACCACGCGGGCAGTGGGATCTCTCGCTGGCCAACGCTTACCTCGTCGCGGCTCTGGTCGCGCTGGCTTCGGGAATCGCCACGCGCAGGCTGCTGCTGACCATCGCCGCCGGGCTCGCCGCTTTCGCCGTCCACCGGCTGCTCGTCTGAGAGCGAACGATCGCCGTTCAGCGGGCGTCGCCGGCACGCTTCCTGAGCATCGCGATGATCATCGATGCGGTCTGCTCGATCGAGCGGTGGCTGGCGTCGATCATCGGCCAACCCCAGCGTACGAACAGGCGACGCGCTTCCAGCACCTCCTTGCGCAGCGCGTCGAGGTCGGCGTAGTCGGCGTTGGCCTCGTCCCTGAGTGCGCTCAGCCGCGCCGCGCGGATCATCGCCAGCCGCGCCGGGTCCACGGTCAGCCCGACGATCAGCGGTCCGTTCGCGCGCAGCAGTCCCGACGGCAACGGCGCTCCCGGAACCAGCGGCACGTTCGCCGCCTTGATCCCGCGCGACGCGAGGTACATGCAGGTCGGCGTCTTCGTCGCCCGCGAAACGCCGACGACGATCACGTCGGCACCGTCGAGGTCGTCGCTGCCGAGCCCGTCGTCGTGCGCCAGCGTATATTTCATCGCCTCGACGCGGCGATAGTAGTCTTCGTCGAACGCATCGCCCGAACTGCTGTGGCTGCGGATCGCCGCCCCGGAATACTCGGCGAGTTGGCCGAGCAGCGGCTCGAGCGCGAACTGGCAGGGCAACCCGAGGTGCCGGCAACCGTCCTCGAGCGCCTCGCGGATGTCGGTATGGCTGATGCTGTGCAGGACGTAGCCGGGGCAGCTGGCCAGTTCGCCGAGGATCTCGGGAATCTGCTCGAGGTGGCGGACCATCTTCCAGATCCGCCGCCTCGCCTCGACCCCGGAGAGCTGGGTGACCGCGTTGCGCGCGAGCATTTCGATCATCTCGCCCGAGGCATGCGAGACGAGGTAGAGGACGATCGTCCTCCCGACTCCCTCGGACTCGCTCACCGGTGCGGTGTCGGTCACCGGTGGTAGCCTCCGTCGAGGCGCAGCACGCTGCCGTTGATCATCACGTTCTTGAGCACGTGCAGGACGAGCATCGCGAACTCGGCCGGATCGCCAAAGCGGTGCGGGAAGGGGATCTGGTGCGCAAGGCGCGAGTCGAGGTTCTTCTCCATGTGGAACAGCGTCTGCGTGCCGAAGAGGCCCGGAGCGATGCCGACGACGCGGATGCCCAGCGGCCCGAGTTCGCGCGCCGCCGGCAGGATCATGCTGACCACCCCGCCCTTCGACGCGGAATACGCCGCCTCGCCACTCTGCCCTTCATAGGCGGCGACCGACGCCGTCGACAGGATCACCCCGCGTTCGCCGTTGGCCAACGGCTGCAGGCGAGCCATGTCGGCGGCGGCGAGGCGCAGCATGTTGAAGGTCGAGATCAGGTTCACCTCGACGAGTTGCCGGAACTGGTCGAGCGGCATCGGCCCGTCGGCGGCGACGATCGGCTGCGCGTGACCGCGACCGACGCAATGCACGAGAACCCGAGCCGCCCCGTGCCTGGCGCGAGCGCTGGCCAGCGCCTGCTCGGCAGCGAGCGCATCGGCGACGTCGCAGTGGATCGCGTGCGCGCCGATCTCGGCGCCGAGACGGCGCACGCCGTCGGCGTCGATGTCGATCACCGTCACCCGCGCACCGGCCTCGACGAGGTAACGCGCGGTCTCGGCGCCGAGGCCGGATGCCGCCCCGGTGACCACCGCCGGACATGACCACAAATCCATTCGCTGTCTCCCGCTGGCCGCCGCCGGGCTCGGCTGGCGGCGCGCCATTATCGGCCCTCGCCAAAGGCCGCGCAATTCGTCCCGCAACCGGCCGGGTTCCCCGCCCGGGAACACGGATCAGAAATCGTCATCAAGTCGTCACACGATCGTCAGACAATCTGTGTGCCGTTTCAATTCACTCAGGGAGATGCCTCATGCAAAGCCGCCAGTCCGATCGACCCGCCGCCCCCCTCTTCAGGGCGCTCGCCCTCTCCGCTGCGCTGGTCTTCAGCGCGCAGGCATTCGCTGCGTCGCCGGTCGTCCGGATCGATGGCTCGAGTACCGTTTATCCGATCACCGAACTCGTCGCCCAGGAATTCCAGCGCTTCAAGCTCAACGAGGTGCACGTGAATATCGGCGTCTCGGGGACTCATGGCGGCTTTGCCAAGTTCTGCCGCGGCGAAACGGACATCGCCAGCGCCTCGCGGCCGATTCTCAAGAAGGAAATGGACGAGTGCAGCAAGGCCGGCGTCCGCTTCTACGAACTGCCGATCGCCTATGACGCGCTGACCGTCATCGTCAATCCGCAGAATGATTTCGTGAGCAGCCTCAGCGTCGATGAGCTGAGACGTCTCTGGGAGCCTCGCGCGCAGGGCAAGGTCAATACCTGGAAGGACCTCAACCCGGCCTGGCCTGCGCAGAAGATCAAGCTCTACGCGCCGGGCGCCGACTCGGGAAGCTTCGAATCGTTCACCGAAGTGATCGTCGGGACGCCGCGGTCTAGCCGAAGCGACGTCAGTACCGCCGAGGACCACGGGGTCCTTGCCCAGCGCGTCGCTGCCGACAAGGACGCGATCGGTTACCTGAGTCTCGACTACTACGTCGAGAACCAGAAGGCACTCAAGGCCGTGGCGATCAGCGAAGGCAAGGAGGCCGCCGTCCTGCCGAGCGTCGACAACGTGCGCAGCGGTCGCTACCAGCCGCTGTCGCGCCCGCTGTTCCTCTACGTCAGCGAGAAGTCGCTCGAAAAGCCGGCGGTCAGGGACTTCGTCGACTTCGCGATGAAGAACGCGTCGCAGTTGGTCGTCGAAGCGAACTATCTGCCGCTGCAGCCTAGAGCCTATTCCGAGAACCTCGAACGTATCGCGGCGAAGAAAGTCGGCAGCGTCTATGGCGGCGAGAACAAGGCGCGCATGCGTCCGGCCGATTCTCTGCAGATCTTCCGTGCGCTGATCCACGGTTCCTGACCGTCGGCCGCGCCGCGCTCCCGGCGTCCCGCCGGATCGTGCGGCCTCGAGTACACCGGGACGATCGACTGCACGCGCCGGGCGCGGGCAGTCGCTGACTTCCCCTTCCCCTGATGGAGATCCTGATGTCCCCTGCTGAAAGCAAGGCGAACAGCAAGGCGATCGCTGCCGCCGCACGCGAACTCGAAGTCCGACGCAAGGCCGCCACGGCGGCCGCCAGCCCGCCGGCGAAGGCGGTCAGCTGTACGGTCCGCCTGACCACGCGCGAAGCGAAGCAACTCGTCCGCCTCAGGAAGCGCCTGGCCAGCCGCGGCGTTGCCGCCGGCAAGGGGCAACTGCTGCGTGCCGGGCTGCTTCTGCTGGCTAACCTCGACCGCGCAGAGTTGAAGGCGGCGATACGCGACGTGATCGCCCCGGAAGCGAACACTCGCAGCTAGCACTACGCCAGCCGTCATCCGGCCGACACACTGTGCAGGTACACTCCCGGTCCGTGACACCCCGAGACACGACAACCAGGAGCCGATGATGAACCTGAAGCCGAAAAGGCCCGCGCCGGCGAGCCCGATCCTCGCCCTCGTCTGCGGCTTCGCCGTCGCCACCCCGGCTACCGCCGCAGCGCCGGTGATCCGGGTCGACGGGTCGAGCACCGTCTTTCCAATCACCGAGGCCGTCGCAGAGGAATTCCAGAAAGCCCACAAAGGCAACGTCCGGGTGACCGTCGGCATATCCGGTACCGGCGGCGGCTTCAGGAAATTCTGCCGTGGCGAGATCGACGTCGCCAATGCCTCGCGCCCGATTCAGAAGAAGGAGATGGACGACTGCGCGAAGACGGGAGTCCGTTATTACGAGATGCCCGTCGCCTACGACGCGCTGACGGTGATCGTCAATCCCGAGAACCGCTTCGTCGGCAGCCTGACCGTCGCCGAGCTCAGGAAGATCTGGGAACCGTCGGCCCAGGGCAGGATCAGCACCTGGAAGGACGTCAATCCGGCGTGGCCCGCCCAGAAGATCATGCTGTACGGCGCGGGCGCGGACTCCGGAACCTTCGACTACTTCACCGAGGCGATCGTCGGCAAGGCCAGGTCGAGCCGCGGCGACTACACGGCGTCGGAGGACGACAACGTGCTCGTCCGGGGGGTCTCCGGAGATCGGGGAGCACTCGGCTACTTCGGTTTCGCGTACTACGCCGAGAACCGCAGGAAGCTCAAGGCCGTGGCCATCGACAACGGCAAGGGTCCGGTGGCGCCGACGCCCGAAACCGTCGAGAACGGCACCTACCAGCCGCTGTCCAGACCGGTGTTCATCTACGTCAGCGAGAAGTCCCTCGAACGCCCCGAACTCCGCGAGTTCGTCGACTTCTACATGAACAACGCGCCTCAGCTGGTCAGGGAAGTCAAGTACATACCGCTACCGGCCAGGGCGTATACGGGCAATCTCGAACACCTCGCCAAACGGAAGCTCGGCACGGTCTTCGGCGGACAGAGCGAGGTCGGCCTGACCATCGACGAACTGATCAAGCGCGAGGCCCAGATCTGAACCATCGGGCACCCACCGCCACCGGGCTGCGCACCGGGCCGGCCGACGATCGGCAGCGCTTGCCCGGCGAGTCGCCGGGCGAGCCTCGCGCGCCGGACGAATCGCGTGGCCTTCGCCGCATGAACGGCATTCCCTGGAAGGAGGCCGCCGCCCAGCCGGCGGCGGTCGGCCCGGCACCCTGGCGGGCGACGCCACCGGGACGCTGGCGCCGGGCGCTCGGCGAAGCAGCGATCGAGGGGCTGCTGTTCCTCGCCGCACTCGTCTCGGTCGCCACGACGCTGGCCATCGTCGCGATCCTGGTCTGGGAGTCGATCGTCTTCTTCCGCAGCGTCCCGCTGATCGATTTCCTGACCGACACGCAGTGGACTCCGCTCTTCGACGATGCACACTTCGGGATCATCGCCCTGCTCTCGGGAACCCTGACGACGACGCTCGTCGCACTGGTCGTGGCCATCCCGCTCGGGACGATCCTGGCGATCTATCTCTCAGAGTTCGCGGGCTACCGGGTTCGCGAGTTCGCCAAGCCGTTCCTCGAACTGCTCGGCGGGATACCGACGATCATTTACGGTTACTTCGCGCTGCTTTTCGTCACCCCGATGCTGCAGAAGCTGTACCCGGAGCTGCCCGGCTTCAACATGCTTTCGGCCGGACTGGTGATGGGCATCATGATCGTCCCCTACGTCAGTTCGTTGTCCGAGGACGCGATGCGCGGAGTGCCGATGGACATGCGCGAGGCCTCGTACGCGGTCGGCGCGACGCGCCTGCAGACGGCGCTGTTCGTGGTCACCCCGGCGGCGCTGTCGGGAATCGCCTCGTCGTACATCCTCGGCATTTCGCGGGCCGTCGGCGAGACGATGGTCGTCGCGATCGCTGCCGGCATGCAGCCGAAGCTGACTTTCAACCCGACCGAGCCGGCAGCGACGATCACCGCCTACATCGTCCAGGTCGCTCTCGGTGACCTGCCGCACGGCTCGATCGGTTACCAGACGATCTTCGCAGCCGGGCTGACGCTGATGCTCATCACCCTCCTCTTCAACATCCTCGGGCACCTGTTGCGCAAGAGATTCCGGGAGGTCTACTAACGATGGACAGCCCTCGGCAAATGCGCCCCGCCGGTGAATCCGAAGTCCGCTGGAGGCGCCGGGTCATCGCCCGCCGCAGGGCCTGGGACTGGCTCTTCGGCCTCGTCGGCGTGCTCGCGCTGGTGCTCGCGGCTTCGGTCTTCGCAGCGCTGTTCAGCGAAATGCTCGTCGCCGGGTTCCGGCATCTCTCCTGGGACTTCCTGACCAGCTTCCCGTCACGGCGGCCAGCCGACGCCGGCATCCTCTCGGCATGGGTCGGCACGACGCTGGTCATGCTGGTCACTGCCTGCGTGGCCGTCCCGCTGGGTATCGGTGCCGGAATCTATCTCGAGGAATACGCCCCACGGAACCTGCTCACCGACATCATCGAGATCAACGTCACCAACCTCGCGGGCGTGCCGTCGATCATCTACGGCCTGCTCGCCCTCGGGCTTTTCGTTTACCAGTTCGGCCTCGGACAGAGCATTGCCTCGGCTGGACTGACGCTGGCCTTGCTGATCCTGCCGGTGGTCATCGTCGCCACGCGCGAAGCGATCCGCACGATCCCGCAGCACATCCGTGAAGGCGCACATGCCTGCGGAGCAACGAAATGGCAGGTGGTCGCGCATCACGTCATCCCGTACTCGCTGCCGGGCATTCTCACCGGGGTGATCATCGGACTGGCGCGCGCGATCGGCGAAACCGCCCCGATCATCACCATCGGCGCGCTGACTTTCATCGCCTTCCTGCCGCCGTCCCCGTTCTCGGATCCACACCGCCTGATTTCCTTCGACTGGCTGATGGCCCCGTTCTCGGTCATGCCGATCCAGATGTTCAACTGGCTGTCGCGGCCCGAGGAGGCGTTCCAGCAGAACGCAGCAGCCGCCGGACTGGTCCTCGTCGGGATGACCCTGTCGATGAACGCACTGGCAATCTGGATCCGCTACCGTTTCCGGAAAACGATCAAGTGGTGAGCCAGACTCCCGAAGACCATTGAGGATCCCGTGAACACGCCGAGCACGCCCGCCCACGCAGCGCAGGCCGGACTCAAGGCGCTGGTCAGGTCGCTGAACTTCTGGTACGGCGACTTCCAGGCGCTGAAGAACATCGACTTCCCGGTCGAGCAGAACCGCGTCACCGCCCTGATCGGCCCGTCGGGCTGCGGAAAGTCGACCTTTCTGCGCTGTTTCAACAGGATGCACGACCTTTACCCGAACATGCGCTACGCCGGCGAGATTCTGCTCTACCCCGACGGCGTCAACATCGTCGACCGGCACGTCGACCCGATCGAAGTGCGCATGCGCATCTCGATGGTCTTCCAGAAGCCGAACCCCTTTCCCAAGTCGATCTACGAGAACGTCGCCTATGGACTGCGCGTCCGCGGCGTGCGCAACCGGCAGCTGATCGACGAGAAGGTCGAGGAGGCCCTGCGTTCGGCTGCGCTGTGGAACGAGGTCCAGGACCGGCTCGACGACCTCGCCTTCAACCTCTCCGGCGGGCAGCAGCAGCGCCTGTGCATCGCGCGCGCGCTGGCCACCGACCCGGAAATCCTGCTCTTCGACGAGCCGACCTCGGCGCTCGATCCGATCGCCACTGCGCGAATCGAGGAACTGCTCGACGAACTGAAGGAGAGGGTGACCATCCTGATCGTCACCCACAACATGCAGCAGGCCGCGCGCGTCTCGGCCTTCACGGCGTTCATGTATCTCGGCGAACTGATCGAGTTCGACGACACGCGAAAGATGTTCACCAACCCGTCGTCGAAGCTGACCGAGGAATACATCACCGGGCGCTTCGGCTGACCGTCATCGGCTTGGCGGGATCCGCGTACAATGGGCTTCCGACCTGCCGGTCCCCCTCGTGGGCAGCCTCCGCTGATGAAGAAGCCCCTCGTCGACCGCTGGCGCGCAGCAGATGGCAGCTGGCTGCACATGCGCCTGATGCAGCCGCGCGACGCGCCGCTGGTCAAGGAGTCGCTGAACCGGCTGTCCCCGAAGTCGCGCCGCAACCGTTTCTTCGCGCCGATCACCGAGTTCTCCGACGAAGCGGTTCGTCAGCTCGTCGACGTGGACCCGCAGAACGTCTACGCGCTCGTCGTCACCCATCTCGATAAAGGGACTCCAGTGCCAGTCGCCGGCGGCCGGCTGGTCGAGCACCCAGGCGATGGCGAGTGCTCCTTCTCGCTGCTCGTCGGCGACCGCTGGCAGGGTCAGAGGGTCGGACGGCGCCTGCTCAAGGCATTGCTGCGCGAAGCATCGCGCCGCGGCCTGCGGCAGATTTCCGGCGAGGTGCTCGCCGACAACCAGCCGATGCTCAGGCTCGCCCGCTCGTTGCACTTCGTGGTCACCGGCGACCGGAGCGAGGGCGTTCTGCAGATCGTCCGCGACGTTCCCCCGGCCTCGTCGCAGCGGATGGCCGGTCTGCTGCGCAAGGTTCTGCACCGGCGATGATCGACCGGCCAACGGATCAGCGCGCGACGGCGAGCATGACCGGCGCGAAACTGACCCGGCGCCTTTCGACGATCCGCTTCTCGCGGACCGTCCCCTCGACGAGTTCGTAACCGAGCAGGGCGAAGATCCGACCGCTCACGAACAGCGGCCGGGTGTTCCCGTACCAATCCACGCACGAGGCCCGGCAGCCGTCGCTCGCGCCGGTGGTTGCCGGACGCGCGTCGAGTGTTCCGAGTTCGCTGAGTTGTAACCGGCGATTGCGCAGGAAGAGCACGGCGGCCGACTCCCTGCGCAACTGCCGCGCGGCCGATTCGCCACCGCCGACGATCGGCAGACCGAGCAGCCCGTCGGTCTCGCCTTCGGCCTTGTAGAAGAAGCCGTGGCTGCGCGTCTCTCCCTGCGCCGAATCAGCGCGCGTGTAGTGACCGGCGACCAGCGGCAGTTCGCGCAGCCAGATGCTCGTCAGATGCAGCTGACTGCCGTCGCTGCCGACGACCAGCGCGTTCTCCCCCAGAGCTTCGAGGCGATCGACCGGATGGTCGACGGGAACCTCGAACACCGTTCCCTGAGCGTAGCGCACGGCGTACAGGGGCGACGTTTTGCCTGCCTGCGCAGCGCCCCAGCCGCTGCCCGCACCGTAGAGCAGGAACGGTCCGACGTAGCGGCTATGCAGCGCGCGCCCCACTGCAGCCGGCAGCCGCCGGTACGACCCGCTCGGCGCGCTCTCCCGGCCGTCGCCGAAGCTGGCCAGCGGCACGCGCAGCAGCGCCAGGCCGCCGCCTTGACCCTCGGCGGCCCACATCGCGTCGCCTCGCCCACCATCACGCAACAACACGTTGAGTACTCCGTCGGCGTCCTCATGGAAGGAGAACTGGTCGATCGGGCTGCCCGACGCCTTGAGCGCACCTGGAGCCGACCCGTCGAGCGGGATCCGGAACACCGCCGAACCCGGACGACCGGCCGGCTCCGGCGCGCGCGACGACACGGTCGTCCAGACATACACCGCACCCGGCGAAACGTAGAAGACACGGCCTGGTGGCCCCAACACGGCCGTGCTCGCGCAGTCCATCTCCGGCCTGGCGAGGTCGCAGATCGTCACGCTGTGCAGGGCGACTCCGGCAAACGGATCGAGTGGCTCGTCGCTCCGGTAGATGCGCGTCGCCGGGGCAATGCGCCGGAACTCGCCCAGCGACGCGCCAGGATGCCAGCGGCGCAGCGCCGGGAACGCCGCGTAGGGGTCGGACCACGGACTCAGCAGATGCGGCGAGTAGACGATCAGGCGGCTGCCGACCAGGCGGCTGGCGTAGTTCCGCGACGAATAGTAGTCATTCGAGCGCAGATGATAGCTGGCTCGCCAGGTGAGTCGTCCAGCGTGGTCGATGTCCAAGACACCGATTTCGGTTCCGCCACGCGCATAGCTGTAGCCGATGACCACGACCGTATCACCGGAAACGAGCAACTCGTCGTACCAGGCACCGCCGGGATCGATACCCGGGCCGTAGGCGTCGATCGCCGCCACCGGCTGCAGCGTGTCGCCACCGACACGGACCGTGAACAGCCGGCCGCGGCGCAGGATGACGAGATGCTCGCCGTGCAGCTTGACGATCCCTCCCTCGTCGACACCGGCATGCTGGACGTTGGTCACCGACTCGCTCCGGTCTCCGGCAGCGCCCTTCGCAGCCGCCTCCGGAGCCGGGACGGGCTGCGTGACCGCCGCCTCCGGCGCCGACTCGGCGGACATCTGGCGGCGGACCCGTAGCTCGTCGCGACGGCGGCGAGCTTCTTCAGCCCAGGTGCGGAAGAGGTCGTCGAGTTCCTGCTCGCTGGCAAACGCACGGAGGGTCCGGCGTGGCCCGCCAGAGTCGCCGGCGAACGACGCCGCAGTCGGGGGAACGAGCAGGGTGATCAGCAGCGCGGCGATCAGCGACGCACGCAGAATCGTGTTCATGGCAGTCCTTTCACGGGTGGAAGTCGACAGCCTAAACGATTGCTGACCCAAGAAAGGGTCAGCCGGACGAAGCGGCGGCGCCACTCGGCGGGCCGGATCCCGCGTCCGGCCGCGTCGTGGGCAGCCGGCGGGCGCGAGTCCGCTGCAACGCGCTGCGCTGACATGACGTCGGGCGCCCTCTTGTCAGGGCGTTCGCGCTAACATACGCGCTGCACACGTCGTATGATCGTCGCCGTGCCGAATCGCCTCCGGCCTGCTCCGGGGGTCGGGACGCCTCTTTGCGGAGCCGGATCTTGCATGCCCAATCTCTTCGCCAACCTGCCAGCCGCAGATGCTTCAGCCGAGGAGTTCTCGCGCCTGCTCGTCCAGCGGAATCTGGTCGTCGAACGGATCGTCTCGAGCGGGCAGTCGAGCCCGCCGGGTTTCTGGTACGATCAGCCGAACGCGGAGTGGATCCTGCTCATCCAGGGCGAGGCTTCATTGCGCTTCGCCGACGAGCCCGAATCGCGCCAGCTGGTCGCCGGCGACTACCTGGACATCGCTGCGCACCGCCGACACCGCGTCGAGGCGACCAGCGCCCGGCCGCAAACGATATGGCTGACCATCCATTACCGCTTGCCGGAACTGTCCGGATGAGCCTCGTCGCACGGCGCAAGGCGACGCTCTGCCGAATCTCTGCACGAGCGGGCAGGCCGCGCCGGACGGCCGCGCATCGCACACTCGCTACGAGCGCGCGACGGGTCGCCGAGCGGCTTCACGGCCCGGCGACGACCCGCGAGCGACCAGCCCGAACGGTGATCGCCGAGCATTGCGAACTGCACAACGCGAAGCCGGCCGCCGCGCCGATCCTCGACCCGCACCGCCCGCTGGCTGCTTAGATGGACGCTGAAACGCTCGAGCCGACCCTGGTTTTCGCCAAGACTCCGGCTGGCGAGGAAGCGATGGTGCAGAGGACGCGGGTCGTCCAGCGCAACCTGCGCATGGTCCTGATCCTCGTCGATGGCAACGCGACCGTCGCAGAACTCTGCGAGAAGACTGGAAATCCGCCGCTGACCCAGAGCGCGCTGCTCGAACTTGAAACGGACGGTTTCATCGAGAGACGAGTTGACAAGGAATCGGTCTGGCGCCACGTTGGCAGTTCGGCGTCACGCCCGAAGGGCTCCGCGGTCAAGTCGCCGGCGGACTCCGCGCCCCCGACCGGTGGCGAGCGGCCCGCGACGCTGGCCGCACCGCCCGCCGAAGGGGCCCAGGTCATCCCCTTCCCCGAAGCCCGGGACAGGAAACCCAGCCTGCTGGCCGACGGCGGGCCGCTCGGGGAAGCGACGACGGTCGGCGCGGGTTTCTTCGAGCCGTCGACGGGCGGGCGATCCAGCAAAGCGCCCGACTCCGGCACCCCGACGCGACCCTCGTTGACCTCGGCCGGTCCGGCCTTGGCAGCCACCAAGGATACGCCGCCGCCGGGCGTTCCGGTGCCTGCCAGCATTCCGGCAACTCCCGTCGAAGAACCGGTACTCCTCAAGCCAATCCGGCGCGGCACGCGCCGCCGGTCAGTGACCTGGCCGATGGCTCTGCTGCTCGGCATCGTGGTGCTTGCGGCGGTCGTCGCCCTGCTCGCCCTGTTCTTTCCCTATTCGCGTTACCTGCCGGAAGTCGAAGCGGCTCTTGCCGAAAGCACCGGGAAAATGGCGAAGATCGGCGAGATGCACGTCCAGTTGCGTCCGATGCCAGGCCTGCTGCTTTCCGACGTGCATCTCGGCGCAGACCCCGGGAAAGCGGAGCTCAGGATCGACTCGATCCGGCTGCTGCCGGTCGTCTCGTCGCTGAGCGGATCGCGCAAGGTCTTCCACGAAGCCGAGCTGAGCGGACTGATGCTGTCCGCGGACGGCTTGCTCGATCTGGCGGCGATCATCGACCATGTCACGACAGCGTCTCTGAGTGCCAGCGTCGAGCGGATCACCCTCAAGGACGCCAGCCTGTCTTTCGCCGGGCTCGTTCTCGGAGGAATGCACGGCGAAGTCAACGTCTCGGCCGACCACCGGACCGAGTCGCTGGCGCTGCGCTCCGCGGACGGCAGTCTGCGAGTCAGGCTCATGCCGACACCGCACGGCGTCGCCGTGCGCGTCGACGGAGTGGCCTGGCGGCCAGTGCCCGGATCGCCTTTCGTCTTCGACTCGGTGAGCATCGAGGGCGAGGTCGTCGGGCCGCAGTTGGCCATCGACACGCTCGATCTCCGGATCTTCGACGGTGCCGTCAGCGGGACGACTCGCCTGAGCGGGAACGGGAAGGCGAGTCTGTCGGGTGACGTATCCTTCGAGCGGATCAATCTGAAACGACTCGGCGAGGCCCTGGGCATCGGTGCTCAGTTCGACGGGGAAGCCAAGGGGAGGTTGCGCTTCTCGGCCAGCGCGGCAACCTGGCCATCGATCTTCTCGCAGATCAACGGCAGCGGCGAGTTCCTGGTCCACCGCGGCAGCCTCGGCGCGATCGACCTGCCCGAAGCGGTCAGGCGCGTGTCTACGACCCCGGCAACACTTGGCGGCGCAACGCGCTTCGAGGAACTCTCCGGAGTGATCAATCTCGCACCCGGAGTCTACCGCTTTTCGAGGCTGGTCCTCAACGCCGGGCTGATGGAGTCGACCGGGCAGCTCGAAATCAGCCATGATCTTGAGCTGAACGGCCGGATGAACGTTCAGATGCGCGGGCATACCGACCAGACGGCAACGACGGTCGTGCTCAGCGGACCGCTGAAGTCGCCGCTGAGCCAGGCCGTCAAGCACTGAGCACGCGCCTGGCAAGGGTCGCGCGCAGAGCGCCAACCCGCCCGGCTGCCCGAGGTCGCCGCGGATCGTTCTGAGCCAGACCCTCAGTGATCGGCCGGGAGAACCGCGGCAATCGCTTCGGCGACGTAATCGACGTTGCGCGTGTTCAGCGCGGCGAGACAGATACGGCCGGTGCTCACCGCGTAGATGCCGAAATCCTCACGCAGACTGTCGACCTGGGCGACACTCAGGCCGGTGTAGGAGAACATCCCCCGCTGCCTGATCACGAAGGAGAAATCCTGAGCGGTTCCGCTGGCCCGAAGGCGGCTGACGAGAGTCTCGCGCATCGTCCGGATACGCTCGCGCATCCCGGCGAGTTCGTCCTCCCACATCCGGCGAAGCTCGGGACTGGCCAGCACGGCAGCGACGATCGCCCCCCCGTGCGTCGGTGGATTCGAGTAGTTGGTGCGCACCACGCGCTTGACCTGCGACAGGACGCGCGCTGCCTCTTCGCGACTTTCGGTGACCACCGACAGCGCCCCGACACGCTCGCCGTAGAGCGAGAACGACTTGGAGAACGAGCTGGCGACGAAGAACTGCAAGCCCGACTCGGCGAACAACCTGACCGCAACGGCATCGCGCTCGATGCCGTCGGCAAAGCCCTGGTAAGCGATGTCGATGAAGGCGACCAGCCCGCGTGCGGAGATCAGCTCGATCACCTGACGCCACTGCCCTTCGTCGAGGTCGGCGCCAGTGGGATTGTGGCAGCAGGCATGCAGAACGACGATCGAACCCGCCGGGACAGACGCCAGGCCAGTCTTCATGGCTGCGAAGTCGACACCGCGCGTCGCCGCATCGTAGTAGGGGTAGGTCGCCACGGCGAAGCCCGCGTACTCGAACAGCGCGCGATGGTTCTCCCAGCTCGGATCGCTGAGAAAGACCTGCGCCTCGGGCAGCAAACGACGTAGATAGTCTGCGCCGACCTTCAGCGCGCCAGTTCCGCCGAGCGCCTCGATGGTCAGCACCCGGCCTTCGGCAAGCAAGGGAGACGCCTCACCGAACAGCAGCTTCTGGACGATCTGATTGTAGGCAGCCGGCCCCTCGATCGGCTGATAGCCGCGCGCGGGCATCGCCTCGACGCGCGCCTTTTCGGCCTGGCGAACCGCAGCAAGCAACGGCACCTTGCCGTTGTCGTCGAGATAGACGCCGACGCCCAGATTGACCTTGGTCGTCCGGGGGTCGGCGTTGAAGGATTCGGTCAGGCCGAGGATCGGGTCGCGCGGAGCCATTTCCACGGCGGCGAAAAGCGAAGCGGTCATGAAGAGCCTTCCAGGTTGTTGAGGGTTTTCGGGAATTCCCGGCAGAGCGTGGACGCGCGGATCGCGGCACCGGCTCCCTTTGCCGGGGTTTCCCGGCCAACTCCAGGGACTGGGCCGGGAGATCGCGAAGAAATCGTCGCGAGCACGCCGAGATGCCCGGCGCGAGCGAAAGAACGACGAGACATATCAGATAGATAGGCGACAAGTGAGCGAGCGGGCAACACCGCAGATCGGTCGCGCAGCAGACTTCCTCACAACCTCTGAGCGTCCGGCAGCCCCGGGTGCTTCCCGGTGGCCGCTACAGCGGAGGGCCAGACGGCGTAGAATTCTAGCATGAGCGATTCCGCAAAGCCCTCCGGCGCCGAGCCGTGGACGACTTTCCCGGACAGCCCTTTCCGGTTGTACCGGCCTTTCCCACCAGCCGGCGATCAGCCCGAGGCGATCGACAGACTGATCGAAGGCCTCGCCGATGGCCTCTCCTTCCAGACGCTGCTCGGCGTGACCGGCTCGGGCAAGACCTACACGATGGCCAACGTCATCGCGCGCAGCGGTCGCCCGGCACTCGTCCTGGCTCCGAACAAGACGTTGGCCGCACAGCTCTACGCCGAGTTCCGCGAGTTCTTTCCGGACAACGCGATCGAGTACTTCGTCTCCTACTACGATTACTATCAGCCCGAGGCCTACGTGCCGGCGCGCGACCTGTACATCGAGAAGGATTCGTCGATCAACGAGCACATCGAGCAGATGCGCCTGTCGGCGACCAAGAGCCTGCTCGAACGTCGCGACTGCGTGATCGTCGCGACGGTCTCGTGCATTTACGGCATCGGTGACCGCGACGAGTACCACCGGATGATCCTCACCATGCGCGTCGGCGACCGCATGGGACAGCGCGAGATCATCAGGCGCCTGACCGAGATGCAGTACGAGCGCAACGAAAGCGACTTCCACCGGGCGACCTTCCGCGTTCGCGGTGACGTGATCGACGTCTTCCCTGCCGAGCACGCCGAACAGGCCATCCGCATCACGCTTTTCGACGACGAGATCGAAAGCCTGCAACTGTTCGACCCGCTGACCGGGCACCTGCACAGCCGGCTGCTGCGCTTCACCGTCTTCCCGTCGTCGCACTACGTCACGCCACGAGCCACCGTGCTCCGGGCGATCGAGGCGATCAAGCTCGAACTCGGCGAACGCGTCGCCTTCTTCCACGCCGAGGGCCGCCTCGTCGAAGCGCAGCGGATCGAACAGCGCACCCGCTTCGACCTCGAAATGCTCGATCAACTCGGTTTCTGCAAGGGCATCGAGAACTACTCGCGGCACCTTTCGGGCCGCCAGGCCGGTGAGCCGCCACCGACGCTGATCGACTATCTGGCTCCCGACGCGCTGATGTTCATCGACGAGTCGCACGTCTCGATCTCGCAGATCGGCGGCATGTACAAGGGCGACCGCTCGCGCAAGGAGAACCTCGTCAATTACGGCTTCAGACTGCCTTCGGCGCTCGACAACCGGCCGCTCAAGTTCGCCGAGTTCGAGGCGATGATGCGCCAGACGGTCTTCGTCTCGGCGACCCCGGCCGAATACGAAGCCGAACACCAGGGCCAGGTCGTCGAGCAGGTCGTGCGCCCGACCGGGCTCGTCGATCCGCAGTTGATCGTCCGCCCGGCATCGACCCAGGTCGACGATCTGCTCTCCGAAATCCGTGTGCGCGCAGCACGCGGCGAGCGCGTCCTGGTCACCACGCTGACCAAGCGCATGGCCGAGGATCTGACCGAGTATCTCGACGAACACGGCATCCGTGTGCGTTATCTGCATTCGGACGTCGACACCGTCGAGCGCGTCGAGATCATCCGCGACCTGCGCCTCGGCAAGTTCGACGTGCTCGTCGGCATCAACCTGCTCCGCGAAGGCCTGGACATCCCCGAGGTCTCACTGGTCGCGATTCTCGACGCCGACAAGGAGGGATTCCTCCGCTCCGAACGTTCGCTGATCCAGACCATCGGCCGCGCCGCTCGACATCTCAACGGTACGGCGATCCTCTACGCCGACCGGGTCACCGGATCGATGCAGCGGGCGATCGCCGAAACCGAAAGGCGCCGTCTCAAGCAGCTGGCCTTCAACGACCAGCACGGCATCATCCCCAGGGGAGTCAGCAAGCCGATCACCGACATCATCGACGGCGTCTACGACAGCGAGAGCGCCCAGCGCGAACTGCGCGCTGCCGAGAAGCAGGCGACCTACGCCGCGATGAGCGAAAAACAGCTCGCTCGCCACCTGCGGCGTCTCGAAAAGGAAATGCTCGACCACGCGAAGAACCTCGAATTCGAGAAGGCGGCGGCGACTCGCGACGAACTGTTCCGACTGCGCGAGCAGGCCTTCGGAACCCGCGGCGCCGAGACGATCCCCAGCGCCGCCTGAGCCGCGCGCCAACGCAGGCGGCGCTCCACGCTCGCTCAGCGGACGAAGTCGCGGCTGATCTCGCGGAAGAGCGGGGTTCCGGCCTTTCCGAGCCACTCGAAGACGACCATCTCGCGCGTCACGACGTCCGCGCCACGGCGGCGCATGCGCTCGATGGCCAGTGCCTTGTCGCCCTCGCGCCGTGACCCGACCGCCTCCTCGACGACGAACACCTGGCGTCCGGCGGCAAGCAGATCGAGCACCGTCTGCTGCACGCAGACGTGCGCTTCGGTGCCGGCGACGACGAACTGTTCGCGCTCGCCACCGGGCATGCCGTAGAGCACGTTCTCGGGAACCGCCGAGAAGTGGATCTTCTCGACCACGCAGTTCGCCGGCAGAAGCGCGCGCAGCGCCGGCATCGTCAGCCCGAGCCCGCGCGGATACTGCTCGGTACAGATTACCGGCACACCGACCTTCTGCGCGACGCGGGTCAGCCAGACACTCGCTTCGAGCACCCGCGCGGCATCGTGAATCGCTGGCTGAAGACGCTCCTGCAGATCGACGAGCACGAGCACGGAACGATCGACGGACATCAGCATCGGAACCTCCTTGGCGACAAGCGGCAGCCGCTGGCCGGGCTGCCCTGCTTCGGCCACCCGGCAGCCCGCAGGCCGACGGCCGGCCGACCTCGATGGCCAGCGCAGGCGGCCAGTGTAAACCGCGCGGCGCAGGCGGCCAAGCCACGCGGCGATGGCGCCTCGACCTGGCTACCCGCCAGCCCCGCTTGCGCCCCTCTCGCCACCGGCCGGGTTGTGCAGCGCACCAGTCGAAGCGCCCCCACCTATGTTGCATTGCAACAAGGTCTGCACTATAGTGCGATTGTGTCGAGCGCCGGCTCGCTGCCTGACGAGGCGATCATGTACATCATCGACGATCCCACCCTGGCACTGATCGCGCGCTTCGTCGGCGACGCCGAGGACTCCGAGTTCTCGGACGAGGAGTTCTTCCGTCAGCAGCTCGCCGCCATCGAAGCCTACGTGGACCGTTTTCCCGAGCCGCAGAGGGAGCAGAGGGCATTCGAATGGATCGAGGCCAACGCGCGCCAGTACCGCCTGCAGTGGCAGAAGCGCGCGGCTGTCGGCGCGCTTTCCCGGGCGCGCTGTCCGGACTGTCCGCTCGCCGGCGGCAACCGCCAGACGCCCTGCGCGATCCACCATCAGTGGCTCGAACTGCTGCTCGCCTACGCCGCCAGCGAGCTGTCTTCGCCCGAGTACGTCGAGCGGAGTCTCGCGCTGCTGGGCAGTTACAAGAAGGATCTGCGCGCCACCCGCGCGCGCGACAGCGCCGCAGCGCCTGGCGCGTGGCCGCCTTTCGCCGGCTCGCTCCAGCCGGTCTGACGGCCGCATCCCGTCGCACTCCAGGCAATCGGCGGGTGCGCGGCGTCTAGCCTTGCGGGCCCTGCCCGGGGCCCGCTGGTCAGCCCGTGCCGGACGACCCGGAGAGCACCTGCTCGAGGACATGGGGGAGGATGCCACCGGCGAGATAGTAGCGAACCTCGACCGGTGTATCGATTCGCGAGAGAAGCGGCCGTTCGACGACGCGCCCATCGGCGTGCTCGACGATCAGCGTCAGCGTCTGCCTCGGTGCGAGGCGTTCGCCGAGGCCGACGATCGCGAAGCTCTCCCCTCCGGTCAGACCGAGCGTCAGCACGGAATCGTCGCCGGTGAACTGCAGCGGAAGCACGCCCATGCCGACGAGATTGGCTCGATGAATCCGCTCGAAGCTGCGCGCGATCACCGCGCGAACGCCGAGCAGCCGCGTACCCTTGGCCGCCCAGTCCCGCGACGATCCCGTTCCGTACTCCTCGCCGGCGAAGACGAGGGTCGGCGTGCCGCATCGCATGTGGCTCGACGCGGCCTCGAAGACGCTGACCAGTTGCCCGTCGAGCAAAGTGTAGCCGCCTTCCCTGCGCCGTCCGTCGACATCCGCCGGGAGCATCAGGTTGCGCAGGCGCACGTTGGCGAAAGTGCCGCGCGTCATCACCTCGTGGTGACCGCGGCGCGCGCCGTACGAATTGAAGTCGGCACGATCGACCCCCCGTTCGCGCAGCCAGGAGCCGGCCGGAGTCGCTTCGCCGAACGAGCCCGCTGGCGAGATGTGGTCGGTGGTCACCGAATCGCCGAGAATCAGCAGCGCCTTCGCCCCGCGGATATCGCCGACCGGCTGTTCGGCCAGATCGAGGAAGGGCGGTCGGGCGATGTACGTCGACTCCGGCCAGTCGTACAGATCGCCCTGCGGAGCCGGTATCGCCCGCCACAGCTCGTGGTCCGCCGCGAAATCGGTGTAGCGCCTGCGGAAGGTCTGCGGATCGAAGGCGAACGGCAGCAGCGCCGAGATCTCGTCCGACGACGGCCAGACGTCGCGCAGGAAGACCGGCTCGCCGGCACGGCCGACACCGAGCGGCTCGCTGCTCAGATCGATGTTGACCCTGCCGGCAATGGCAAAGGCGACGACCAGCGGCGGCGAAGCGAGGTAATTGGCGCGGAGGTTCGGATGGATTCGCGCTTCGAAGTTGCGATTGCCCGAGAGAACGGCTGCGGCGATCAGCCGATGCTCGGCGATCGCCTTGTTCAGCGCCGGGTCGAGGTCGCCCGAATTGCCGATGCACGTCGTGCACCCGTATCCGGCCAGCGCGAAGCCGAGTTCGGCGAGCGGCTCGAGCAGGCCGGCCTTCGCGAGATAGTCGGTGACCACCCGCGACCCGGGCGCGAGCGAGGTCTTGACGTGCCGTCTGACGCTCAGGCCGCGCTCGATCGCCTTCCTCGCGAGCAGGCCGGCGGCGATCATCACCGCCGGATTGCTCGTATTGGTGCACGAAGTGATCGCGGCGATCAGCACGTCGCCGTGCCCGACGTCGACGCCGGGCAGATCGCTCGGGTGGCGCTCTGCGAGGCTCTCGGCCAAACGCCCGAAACCGCCGGCCGACTCGGCTGCGACGAACAGCTCGTCGAAGCGCCTGGCCATCTCGGGCAGCGCGACACGATCCTGGGGCCGGCGGGGCCCGGCGAGAGACGGAACGATCGTCGACAGATCGAGGCGCACGTTTCGCGAATAGTCGATCTCGCCTGCCCGCGGAATTCCGAACAGTTGCTGGGCGCGGAAGTACGCTTCGAAAAGGGCGCACTCCTCGTCGCTGCGCCCGGTGCTGCGCAGATAGGCGACGGTCTGTTCATCCACCGGAAAGAAGCCCATCGTCGCCCCGTATTCGGGCGCCATGTTGGCCAGTGTCGCCCGATCGGTCACCGGCAGCGCGCTCGCTCCGTCGCCGAAGAACTCGACGAAGCAGCCGACGACCTTCTCGCGCCGCAGCAGTTCGGTCACCGTGAGCACCAGGTCGGTCGCCGTGACTCCTTCGCGCAGGCGACCCGAGAGCTCGACACCGACGACGTCGGGGGCCAGGAAATAGACCGGCTGGCCGAGCATCGCCGCCTCGGCCTCGATGCCGCCGACTCCCCAGCCCACGACGCCGAGGGCGTTGATCATCGTCGTGTGCGAGTCGGTTCCGACCAGCGTGTCGGGGAAGCACAGTCGCCCGTCGCTGGTCGGCCGATGGTGGACGCCGCCGAACAGGTGTTCCAGGTTGACCTGATGGACGATGCCCACGCCTGGCGGCACGACCCGGAAACTCTCGAACGCCTGCATGCCCCACTTGAGGAACTGGTAGCGCTCGCGGTTGCGCTCGAACTCGCGGGCCATGTTCTGCTGCAGCGCGAGAGGTGTCCCGTAGTGGTCGACCTGGACCGAGTGATCGACGACCAGATCGACCGGGACCAGCGGCTCGATCCGTCGTGGATCGAGTCCGCGACGGCGCGTTTCGTGGCGCATCGCCGCCAGGTCGCAGAGCAGCGGCACACCGGTGAAGTCCTGGAGAACGACCCGTGCGACGACGAAGGGAATCTCCGCACTGCGTTCCTCGCATGGCTGCCAGTTGGCCAGGTCGGCGACGTGCTGCGCAGTCACCCGATGACCGTCGCAGTGCCGAAGCAGCGCCTCGAGAACGATGCGCAGCGACACCGGCAGCCGGCCGAGGCGAGCGAACCCCGCTGCCGCCAGTGCAGGAAGCGAGTGGAACCAGACCGCCTGCTGGCCGGGCGGAGTGAAACGGGACAGCGTGGCGAACGGTGAGGCGGGCATCGACGATCTCCTCGATGGGCTCGGATCAAGCCCGGACAGGACATCGTGGTTGACACGCGCGAGCGTCGCGCGTTCCCGGGAAACGCCGATAACCGGCCGGTCAGCTCCCGTCCGCGTCTCGCCGAGGCGAGGACCGCTCGACTTCCGCCAGGCCGATCCCGGCGAGCCATTCGGCCAGGCAACGGCGCCCGCGCGGCTCGAGCACCGGCGCGAGGCGCCGGCTTTCCGCACGCAGCCGCGGCACCGAAAGCCCGCCGCTCGCCAGCTCGCAGGCGTGACCGATGAACCAGCGCTCGAGATCGCCGGCCCGCGCCTCGGGATGACATTGAAATGCCAGCGTGCGCGTGCCCCACGCGTAGGCCTGGTGGGCACAGGCCTCGGTCGAGGCGAGCAGCGTCGCCCCTGGCGGCAGGTCGAAGGTATCGCCATGCCAGTGGAACATCGAGGTCAGCGAAGCATCAAGCTGCCCGAGCGGCGAGGCCCGCCCGGCTTCGCTCAGAATCAGCGGCGACCAGCCGATCTCCCTGACTGGCGCCGGGTACACCCGCGCGCCGAGCGCACGGGCGATCATCTGCGCGCCGAGACAGATTCCGATCAGCGGCAGGTCGGCGGCCAGACGTCGATCGAGCAGTCGCAGTTCGTCGAGAATGAACGGGTAGGCCGCTTCGTCGCAGGCGCCGATCGGTCCGCCGAGGACGACCAGCAGATCGGGTGAAACGACGTCCATGATGGCCAGATCATCGACGCCGGCTTCGCGGTAAGCGACCGAGAAGCCCCGCTGTTCGAGGACCTCAGCGAATGAGCCGAGGTCCTCGAAGGCAACGTGGCGGATGGCGATACAGGTTTTCAATGGGGCTCCTTCGCGTGCGCAAGAGGGTGACTGCAGGTCGCGCGATCGGCTGTCCCGAGGCGCAGCATTCACCGCGCCCGACGTGATCCCGGTCACCCGACCCTGAAACTGATTGCGTGCGCTCGTCCTCATGCCCAACCTTCCGATCAGCAGATAATCGTCCGCAAGGCACCGAGCGTGGCGGTCCAGTCGTTCGATGAAACGCCGATGCTCCTGCTCGATCAGCCGGAAATTGTCGACCAGCTGCCGGCCGCGCGGTCGCTCATCCCCAGCGCTCTCGCGGCCGGGGTGATCGAGCCGTGCTCGGCGAGCGCGGCGAGCAGTATGACACGCCCTCTTCCGCCGAGGGTCCTTCCCCCGGCGGTCATCGACAGCGAACCGTGCAGCCCTATTCCGCCGTCGCTGGTTTGGGCCCCTGGGTTCATCCGTTCACGGTCGTCGCCAACTTTCCCGGAAGCCGGTCTTCAGACCAGCGCCGCATTCACCGCTCCAACCTCGGCTTGCTCGACGGTCCGGCCGCGACGCATCGACAGCACCTCCTCACCCGGCGCCCTTCCGTCGTCGGGACCGAGGGCACGCGCGAAAGCGAGCGGCAGGCCGGCCAGAATGCCGCGCCAAGCGAGGGGCAGAGTGACCCGGAAGAAGATCGCCACATCAGGAACACCGAGCACCCGCGCCGCCTGTTCGAGCTGCCGGTCGACCGACTCGAAGGCGGCACGAGCCGGTTTGAAGACCAGAGGGAAGGCCACGATACTCGAGACGATCACTGCCCCCTGCCAGGTGAAGACCAGGTGCACGCCGAAGGTCGCGTCAAGCCAGGCGCCGACGGGGCCGCGCCTGCCGAGCACGACCAGCAGGTAGCCGACGGTGACGCCGAGCGCCAGGGTCAGCACCGTTGCCGAGCCGGCGACCTTCAGCGAAAGGACCAGCGCCGGCCTGACCGAGGCGCCCATCGGCTGCCCGTGCTCAGGGCTTCTCGAAGCCGTGCCGACCACGGATCGTCTGGCCGGGCGGCGACAATACATGGTCGACGAAGCGTGCGCCATCCTGCCGGTTCGCGCTGCCCTGAATCGGGGCGATCGGGTAACGGATCGCGGTACCCGTCGGCACATTCAGAACAACCGTCACCCGGTCGCCGATCAGCGCAGCGTCGGTCGCGTAGACGAAGCCGGCATCGACTTCACCGCGGGCGACATGGTCGAGGGCCTGGCGCACGTTCTGGGTCATCACCATCCTGCCCTGGAGGGCAGCCCAGACGCCGGCGGCTTCGAGCGCGCGCTGGGCGAAGCGGCCGGCCGGCACGCTCGCCGGGCCGCCGATGGCCACCCTCTGCACGCTGCTGCGCGCCAGATCGTCGAGTTGGCCGATGGCCAGCCGGCTGCCCGCTGGAACGATCAGCACGAGGCTGTTGCGCGCCAAGACCCGCGCCGCGCCCTTGGCGACGAGGCCCTGGACGATCGCCGCATTCATCGTCTCCTCGTCGGCCGAGGCGAGGACGTCAACCGCTGCGCCCCGCGCGACCTGCTGCAGCAGAGCGCCCGAACCACCGAAATTCAGCAGCAGGCGGATTCCCCGGCCACACGGCTTCGAGATCGCGGGCGATCTCCCTGAACGTACCGGTCAGGCTCGCCGCTGCCGACACGGTAATCTCCCCGGCCAGCGCCCGAGCGACGCCAAGAATCAACGAGACTGCCCAAAGAATCCGCCTATTCGCTCGCAGGCCATCGCCGGCCACCTCGCCACCCACGGGTCCTGCGCAGCATACCCTTGTGCATAACGCCTGGTCGATGCTCCCGGAGCCATGGAACTGCCGCCGGTCGTCCGATCCCTCGTGCACGCCGGGGATTGACGGCGCACGACCAGTGCCCGGATACTCTCGCGGCCAAGTGCGGCTTCTGTCACTCACCAGCGACCATCCGGGGCAAAGACCGGCGCTGCATTCCACCGACCGCCATTGCAGGACAACCATGGGACCGACTCTCGGCGACGCCGCACTGATCACCGCCACCTTCCTGTTCACCGACATCGAAGGTTCGACCGGCCTCTGGGAGCGCGAACCGCAGGCCATGCGCGTTGCCCTGCAACGCCACAACGGCCTGCTCAGCGCGACCATCGAGCGCTACGGCGGCTGCGTCTTCAAGACCGTCGGCGACGCCTTCTGCGTCAGCTTCGACGAACCGGCGAGCGCAGTCGCGGCGGCCTCGGCGATCCAGAGAAGCCTGGCCCTCGCGAAGTGGCCGACGAGCTCGCCGCTGCGCGTCCGCATCGCGCTGCACACCGGCGCCGCCTACCTCAGCGGCGGCGACTATTTCGGCACGACGCTGAACCGGGTTGCCCGGCTGCTTGCCGTGACCCACGGTGGCCAGACGCTGCTCAGTTCGGCGACCGAAACGCTCGTTCGCGACTCGCTGCCACCCGACTGCCGGCTCCGCGACACCGGCATGCTACGCCTGCGCGACCTGCCCCAGCCGATGCATGTCCACCAGCTCATCCACCCCGACCTGCCGCCCGAACTGCAGCAGGTCAGCGAGAACACGGGTGCGGCGAAGCTCACCGCTCAGCCGATCGCGCAGTTCCGGCCGGTCGACCTGTACGAGGTGCCGACGCTGCCCAGCGTCGTCGTCCAGGCGCTCGAGGTGCTGCAGAGTCCCGAGAGCGACGCGCGCGCCGTCGAACGGGTGATCGTCCACGATCCGGCGATCTCGGCCAAGATCCTTCGCGTCGCCAACTCGGCGTTCTTCGGCTTCTCGCGGCGCGTCGGGACGGTCGCCGAGGCCGTCCGCGTGCTCGGCTTCACCAACGTCCAGGGCATGCTGATCTCGGTCGCCGCTTTCGACGCGTTCCGGACCGAACAGCTCGACCTCGTCGACTTCTGGAAGCACTCGATCGCCACGGCCACCGCCGCGCGCTTCCTCGCTGCTGGCGCCCGCTGCTCGGGCGACGAGGCATTCATGGCCGGCCTGCTGCACGACATCGGGAGACTGATTTTCGCTCTCCAGGCAGAAACGGCCTACCGGCGATCCCTCGAACTCAGGCGCGACTCGACAATCGGCAGCCTCGAAGCCGAGCGGACACTCTTCGACTTCACCCACGCCGAGGTCGGCCAGCTCGTCGCCGAGCGCTGGAACCTGCCGGCCAGACACGTCGCGGCGATCGCCTTTCACCACGATCCGGCCGCCGCCGGGCAGGAAAGCCGATTCTGCGCGCTGATCGGCCTCGCCGACGCGGCCGCCCACGCCGCATTCGATGCGCCCTCCTCCGTCGGCACTCTGACTCCGTCGGCGACGGTCCTGGTCGACGGCCTTGGCCTCGGCGCGAGAATCTGGGACGACTGCCTCGCCCAGCTTGCTGCGTCCAGGGCGAGCATCGATTCCTTTGTCGGCGCGATCCGCTGATCGCACGCGACGTGCCCGGCGGAGCGTCCCGGCCCACTTCCGCCTGGCCGCCTGTCGGACTTTCCGCTTGGCGCCGCCGAAGATCCTAAGAGAAACCCGGGGAAACGCCCGGAAAAGGCGGGAAAATCGCCAAACCGCGGCCCCTTCATCCGGCCGATGGTTTTTCCGCCCTGAGTCCGACCGGCTGCTAGAGTTCGAGGTCGGCGATCAGCGGCGCGTGGTCCGAACACCGCGCCCAGGCGATCCCCTTGGGAACGTGCATGCCGAGGATCCGGAAGCCGCGGACATAGATGCGGTCGAGGGTCAGCCACGGAGCGATGCTCGGAAAGGTCCGCGCGACACCGGCCTGCACGTCTCCCGACGATCGCCAGGGCAGCAGCCAGTCGAGTACGCTGGACCCCTGGCGCGCAGGCGCCGAAGCGGCCGCCACCTCCTCGACGCCGAGCCGATCGCGCAGCAGGCCATCGACGCGCCGCTGCCAGTCGTTGAAATCGCCAGCGATGATCAGCGGCGCCCTGGCCGGGATCTCCCTCAACACGAAGTCGGCGAGAAACACGGCCTGGCGCAGCCGGCTGCGCTTGATCAGCCCGAAGTGGACGCAGATCAGATGGACCTCGCGGCCCCTGCCCCGCCCGCAACGAGCCACGACATGCAACAGACCGCGCCGCTCGAGCAGATGGTCCGATATGTCATGGTTCATGTGCGCGATGATCCGCTGGCGCGAGAGGATCGCGTTGCCATGATGGCCGTGCGGATACGCCGCATTCATCCCGTAGGCGCGATGCGCGTACGCGCCGGTAGCCAGGAAATCGAGCTGCGTACCGGACGGATAGGCGGGATGGCCCGCCAGCCGCTCGTTGCGGTCCTGGACCTCCTGCAGGAAGACGATGTCGGCATCGATCGCTTCGAGCGCGAAGCGCACGTCGTGGATGCGCGGCCGTCGGCGAATTCCGGTGACGCCCTTGTGTATGTTGTAGGTGGCAACCCTCAGCTTCATGCCTTTGGCCCGGCAGGCGCCCCGTGGCCCCGCTCCTGCTGGCAGACCGACGCGTGACGCTGGAAGGCCCTGATGATAGCAGTCGCGACGCCCGCACGTGTCGAAAACACCGCCCGGCGGGCAGCCGGGCTGACGTGACCGTTCTCCTCACGGTCGGTCGCCACGCTGCCGCCGCTCGGACGCGATCCCGTCGGCGAAGGCTCGTGCCACTGCGATCTCCCTCGAGTCCCGACTGACGGCGAGCGGCTGCGTGCGACTCGGCAAGCAACCAGCCTGCTTCGCCCCGACGACGTCCGCTGTCTCACGCGCTTCCGGGCTGAGCCCTTGCGTCAGGCGGGTCGAGCCGCGCCCTTCTGCCTTGGCCCGCGATCCACCGACTCTGACGGACGCAGCGGCGTTCGTCGATGTCGACCAAAACGTCCGGCTGGCCCAACCCGCCCCGTCCCGGTCGTCCGGCAAGACGGGGGCGGGATGCAGCACTGATCATGACGGCTCGTGGATGCTTCCCTGCACACCCGGCGGATCCGCGGATCCGTCGGCTCCGGCGATCGGAGGCATCCTGGCCAGACGAAACCCCGTTGTCGTTCCGGTTCGTCGTGTCGTTCCTGTTGCGTTTGGCTGCGCGTGCGTTGTGCGGCTTGTTGTCCCACGAGCCGCCACGCAGTACGCGCCCGACAGGCGGGCCGTCAGGCTCCCGCGACGGGTCGAACCACCCGCCGCGAAGGAGGGCGTGCAAGTGCCACGTGGCGGCGTGGCCGGCGTGGGCGATCCTCGACGACACGCGCGCTGCTTTGATCTCGGGTTCTCCGCGGTACCCGCCTGCCAGCGGTCGCGCAGGCCGCGCAGCTGGTTGCGGGAACGGCACAGGTTCTTCAGTCAGGCGCCGTCGGCCGCCCGCTTCGAGCACGTCACCGAGAAAGCTCGCTGGCGCCGCGGCGACGCGTCGGCGGCAGCGCGCGACCGCTAGCCGGAAACGACGACGGTCGCCGCCTCCCCGTCTTCCCTTGGTCTGATGCAGCCGATGACCCGCGCCGTCTCACCGGCCTCACGCAGCACCGCGATCGCCCGGTCGGCGTCTTCGCGCGCGACGACGACGACCATGCCGATGCCGCAGTTGAAGACGCGGTGCATCTCGCTGTCCGCGACGCCACCCTGCTCCTGAAGCCACGAGAAAAGCTTCGAGCGTGGCCACGCGGCCTCGATGATTTCGGCGCAGACTCCCGGCGGAAGGATCCTCGGCACGTTGCCGGTCAGCCCGCCACCGGTGATGTGCGCCATCCCCTTGACCGGCAACGCGCGCATCAGCGCGAGCAGCGGCCGCACGTAGATTCGCGTCGGCGCGATGATCACCTCGGCGAGCGTCGCCTCGCCGTCGAAAGGTCGGGTCAGATCGGCTCCCGACCGGGCAAGGATCCGGCGGATCAGCGAGTACCCGTTGGCATGTGCACCGGACGACGGCAAGCCAAGGACGAGATCGCCCGGGACGATCGACGAGCCATCGACGATCGCCGATTTCTCGACGACGCCGACCGCGAATCCGGCGAGGTCGTACTCGCCTTCGGGGTACATCCCGGGCATCTCGGCCGTCTCGCCGCCGATCAGCGCACAGCCGGCCAGTTCGCAACCGCGTGCAATGCCCTTGACGACCTCGGCGGCGATGGCGACGTCGAGCTTGCCGCAGGCAAAGTAATCGAGGAAGAAGAGCGGCTCGGCGCCCTGGACAAGGATGTCGTTGACGCTCATCGCGACCAGGTCGATGCCGATGGCGTCGTGGCGCCGCAGTTCCCAGGCGAGCCTGAGCTTGGTTCCGACGCCATCGGTACCGGAAACGATGACCGGCTCGCGGTAGCCTCGCGGCACCTCGAAAAGCGCGCCGAACCCGCCGATCCCGGCGAGCACGCCGGCGCGCAGCGTCCTTCGCGCGAACGGCTTGATCCTTTCGACGAGCTCATCGCCGGCTTCGATATCGACACCGGCGTCACGGTACGAGAGGGATTCCTGGGTCATCGACTGCCTTCCGGGCGGGACTGGGAAGGGCGGCGCGGTGGTAGAATGCCCGGCTCCACCCTCATGAAACGCGAATCTTATCCCAAATGGTCGAGCCGTGCGGCTCGCGCAGCCCCGGCCCCGAGACTGCGATGCGCCAGCTGATCCTCGATCTGTTGCCGGAAGAGGTGCCGAGCTTCGACAGCTTCGTCACCGGCCGCAACGGCGAGACGCTGACCGCCTTCGCTGCCTGGCTCTCGGCCGACAATCAGGAGCCCCTGTTCTTCCTCTGGGGCGAGCCGGGAGCGGGCAAGTCGCATCTGCTCCGGGCCTGTGGCGCGCGCTACCACGACGCGATCGAAACGCCCGGTCTCACCGACCGCGACGAGGAGCCGATGGCCGGCGAGTTGCTGGCCATCGACCACCTCGAGGCGCTCGACGAAGATGGACAGATCGCGCTCTTCCGGCTGATCAACGCGCTGCCGGCGCAGCACGGACGCCTGCTCGTCGCCGCCGGCCGGCCGCCGCTGCACCTCGCCTTGCGTGAGGACCTGCGCACCCGGCTCGGCAGCGGCCTCGTGTACCGGCTGCAGCCACTCACCGACGCCGAGCAGCGGACGGCGCTCGCCGAACGGGCCCGCGCACGCGGCCTGGTCCTCCCGGCCGAAGCGATCCAGTATCTCTTCTCCCGGGCCCCGCGCGACATGCGCAGCCTGACCGCGCTGCTCGGAGCGCTCGACCGGCTTTCGCTCGAGCGCCAGCGACCGATCACCGTCTCATTGGTGCGCGAGGTGCTCCAGACCTCGCTCGACTTCTGATCCGCCCGGAGCCAGGCATGGACCTCGCCCTCTTCGACCTCGACAACACGCTGATCGGCGGCGACAGCGACTTCGAATGGGCGCAGTTCCTGATCGGCAAGGGAATCCTCGAGCGCGAACTGTACGAGGCGCGCAACGTCGAGTTCTACGAGCAATACAAGGCCGGCACGCTGGACATCGACGCCTTTCTCGACTTCCAGCTGCAACCGCTGGCCAGGCACCCGCGCGCGCAGCTCGAAGCGTGGCAACGCGAGTTCCTCGCGCGGCACATCCGGCCGCTGGTCAGCGAGCAGGCGCGCGCGCTGGTGCGCAGCCACCTCGACGCTGGCGCGCTGTGCGCGGTGGTCACCGCGACCAACAGCTTCGTCACCGGGCCGATCGTCGGCGAATTCGGTGTCGCCCACCTGATCGCGACGATCCCGGCGCAGGAGATGGGCCAGTTCACCGGCCGGCCGCGCGGCATCCCGTCGTTCCGCGAAGGCAAGGTCGTCCGCGTCGACGCCTGGCTCGAGTCGCTCGGCCTGTGGTGGGGAAGCTTCGAGCGCAGCTGGTTCTACAGCGACTCGCTGAACGATCTGCCGCTCCTCTCCCGGGTCAGTCACCCGGTCGCCGTCGACCCGGACCCGACGCTGCGTGCGCACGCCGAGGCGGCCGGCTGGCGGATCCTCAGCCTGCGCGACTGACCGGGCGCCTACCATGAACCAGCCGCCACCATCGGCCGCCAGAGCAGCCGCCGAGCCGAGCCCACCGCCATGATCCGCAAGCTCATCTCCCGCGTCCTCGGGCACAAGGACAGCGCAACCAACGATCAGCCAGCGATTCTCGGCGTCGCCCAGCACGGACTCGAGCGCGACCACATCAGCCGCGCCTCGCAACGGACCGTCCAGATCCTCCAGGAAAATGGTTACCAGGCGTACATCGTCGGCGGCGCCGTCCGCGATCTGCTCGCCGGCCTCAAACCCAAGGACTTCGACGTGGCGACCGACGCGACGCCCGAGCAGGTGCGCTCGTGTTTCCGCCGGTCGCGGATCATCGGACGGCGTTTCCAGATCGTCCATGTCGGCATGGGCAACGAGACGATCGAGGTGACGACTTTCCGCGGTCACCACGGCGAACAGGGCAACGCCAGGGCGCACATCGACGACCAGGGCCGGGTGCTCCGCGACAACGTCTTCGGCAGTCAGGCCGAGGATGCCGCACGGCGCGATTTCACGGTCAACGCCCTGTATTACGACCCGACGGCGGAAACGATCGTCGATTATCACCACGGCGTCGCCGACCTCCAGCAAAAGACCTTGCGGATGATCGGCGACCCACGCACGCGCTACCGTGAGGATCCCGTGCGCATGCTCCGCGCGGTCCGCCTTGCGGCGAAGCTCGGTCTGTCGATCGATCCCGAAGCCCGCCGGCCGATCCGCGAGATGAGCGAGCTGATCGAGAACGTCCCGCCGTCGCGGCTTCTCGACGAAATGCTCAAGCTGCTCACTTCGGGACACGCCGTCCGCTGCCTCGCCCAGCTGCGCGAGGAAGGGCTGCACCACGGCCTGCTGCCGCTGCTCGACGTGATTTTCGACCAGCCGCTCGGCGAACGCTTCGTCACCCTCGCGCTCGAGACGACCGATCGACGCGTCCGCGAAGGCAGGCACATCTCGCCGGGCTTTCTCTTCGCCACGCTGCTCTGGCACGAGGTGTTGAGCAAGTGGCAGCAGTTCGAGGCGAACGGCGAGCCGTCGATCCCTGCGCTGTTCCGGGCGATGGACGAGGTGGTCGACGTGCAGGCCGAAAAGCTGGCCATCACCCGGCGCATCGTCGGCGACATCAAGGAAATCTGGGCATTGCAGCCACGCTTCGCCCAGCGCGGCGGCAAGCGCGCGTACGGCGTCCTGCAACACCCGCGTTTCCGCGCCGCTTACGACTTCCTGCTGCTGCGTGTCGAGTCGGGCGAGCTCGAGCCGGAAGTCGGCGAGTGGTGGACGGCCTTCCTGCACGCCTCCGACGACGAGCGGGCGGCGATGCTGCTGCCACCGTCGGCCGGAGCGACGCGCAAGCGCCGCCGGCGCCGGCGGTCGGCTGCCGCCGACACGCAGAACGGCGGAGATGAGTGACGCGGGTCATCTCGCCTTCGTCGCGCTCGGGGCCAACCTGGCCGATCCCGTAGCCCAGGTCAGAGCCGCGCACGAGGCGCTCGGCGAGCTGCCGCAGTCGACCGTGACCAGGCTCTCCTCGCTGTACCGCACCGAACCGGTCGGCATCCGTGGTCAACCTGATTTCATCAACGCCGTCGCCGCGCTGCACACTGCGCTCGGAGCCGGACAACTGCTCGACGCACTGTTCGCCGTCGAACGCCGCTTCGGGCGACTGCGCGAGTTCCGCAACGCGCCGCGAACGCTTGACCTCGACCTGTTGCTCTACGATCAACTCGTCCTTGACAGCCCCCGGTTGAGCCTGCCTCACCCGCGGATGCACCTGCGCGCGTTCGTCCTCGCGCCGCTCGTCGAGATCGCCGCCGACTGCCGGATCCCCGGGCGCGGACTGGCCGCGGCCTGGCTCACTGCAGTCAGCCGGCAGCGCATCGAAAGGCTCGCCGCCTGGCAGCCCGAACGCGGATCGGTCCGCGCCCCGCTCAGTCCCGATAGTAGCGTGGCGGCCAGTAACCGGGTCCTCGATACGGCCGACCGGGAACGATGAACACCGGCGGCGGATTGACGTACGGTCGCGGCGGAAAGATCACCGGCGGCGGCGGTGGAGGCGATGGATAGACGACCGGCGGCGGTGGATGGACGCGAGGCGGGACATAAGCCGGCTGGGCCGGGACGACGACGCAACCGGCCAGAGCCAACGGCAGGACCAGCGGGAGGACGGTGTTCTTCATTTGCAGTGCTCTCCGGGGATCGATGATCGGCTAACGCGCCAGCAGCCGATCGGCTCACCGCCATTTGTAACGGGATGTTTCGCCGGCCGACCGGACAGCCCGGCACCACCGGTCGAGGTCGGCACGAGGCGGGGCCTCGGCACAGCCGGGCCTGGCAAGATTTTTTGTGCACCGGGAAGCCGCGAAATCGACCATTGGCCGCCTGCACTGTGTATCCTACGCGGCCATCGCAGAAGAGGCCGCGCGGCGAACGAACAGCCTGCAAGCATCGCCGGCCGGAGAGGAACGAGGATGGAGTCTGCAGCGCGCAAGGAGGGTTTCACCGATCGCCATCCGTCGGGCGGGCGCAGCACGTTGACCGGCGCGCGCCAGATCGTCGTCGAGGGACCGATCGGCGTCGGCAAGACGAGCCTCGCGCGTCGGCTCGGCGCGCTGCTCGACGCCCGCCTGGTACTCGAAGAGCCCGAGCAGAACCCGTTCCTGAGTCGCTTCTACGAGGATCGCGAGCGTTTCGCGCTGGCCACGCAGCTCTCCTTCCTTCTCCAGCGCATCGCCAAGTCGCGCGAACTGTCGCAGCCCGACGCTCTGGCGCGCCCGGTCGTCGCCGATTTTCTGCTCGAGAAGGACGCGGTGTTCGCGTTACTGACCCTTTCCGCTGACGAATACGAGCTCTATGGCCGGATCTCCGGACAGCTCTCGCCACCCGCAACGCGACCCGACCTGGTGATCTATCTCCAGGCCAGCCCGGAAACACTGATCGCCCGGGTGCGCAGGCGCGGCGTGGACATGGAGCGACGCATCGACGACGCGTACCTGACCGTGCTCGCCGAGAGCTACATGCACTTCTTCCACGATTACGACGCCGCACCGGTCATGGTGGTGAACTCCGAGAACATCAATTTCGTCGACAGCGACGATGATTTCCAGCTGCTGGTCAGGCGCATCGAGGCGATGCGCGGACACCGCGAGTACTTCAACCGGGGAGAGTGACGCCATGTCCAGCCACGCCGCGACGCGCCGCCTGACTCCCGCCGACCTGGCCCGGATGCGGGCCAGTGGCGAGAAGATCGCCGTGCTCACCTGTTACGACGCGAGCTTCGCCGGACTCTGCGATGCCGCCGGCGTGGACGCCCTGCTCATCGGCGACTCGCTGGGCATGGTCCTCCAGGGCCACGACTCGACGCTGCCGGTCAGTCTCGATGACGTCGCTTACCACACCCGATGCGTTGCCCGCGGCAGCCGAAGGCCGCTGATCATCGCCGACATGCCCTTCGGCAGTTTCCAGGAAAGCCCGCCGCAGGCCCTGCGCAATGCCGTCGTGCTGATGGCCGCCGGCGCCCAGATGGTCAAGATCGAGGGCGGGGTCGACATGGCCGAGACGACACACTTCCTCTGCGCACGCGGACTGCCCGTCTGCGCCCATGTCGGACTGACCCCGCAGTCGGTCCACCAGCTCGGCGGTTACCGTGTCCAGGGCCGGGGCGAGTCGGCTGCCGCCCGCCTGATCGCCGACGCGATCGCCCAGCAGGACGCCGGGGCGAGTCTGATCGTGCTCGAAGCGATTCCCGAAAGGCTCGCTGCGGAGGTCAGCAGTCAGCTCTCGATTCCGACGATCGGCATCGGCGCGAGTGCTGCGTGTTCGGGCCAGGTCCTCGTCCTGCACGACATGCTCGACATTTCGTCCGGAAGGAAGGCGCGCTTCGTGCGCAACTTCATGTCCGGCCAGCCGTCGATCGCCGCGGCGATCGCGGCCTACGTGACGGCGGTCAGGGACGGCAGCTTCCCGGCCGCCGAGCACTGCTACTGAACGCCTGCGGACAACATGCAGATCGTTTCTTCGATCGCCCAAGTGCGCGCCGAGCTGCGGCGACGCGGCGAGATCGCCTTCGTCCCGACGATGGGCAACCTGCACGCCGGACACATCGCCCTGATGCACACGGCGCGTGCCTACGGCGAGACCGTCGTGGCGAGCATCTTCGTCAACCGTCTGCAGTTCGGTCCGAACGACGACTTCGACCGCTATCCCCGGACCTTCTCCGCCGACTGCGCCCAGCTCGCGGCCGCCGGCGTCGACCTGCTCTTCGCCCCTGCGGAGGCCGAATTCTACCCCGAACCCCAGGAGTACTACGTCGACCCCCCGGAGATCCAGCGGCAGCTCGAAGGCGCTTTCCGTCCAGGGCACTTCCGCGGCGTGGCCACGGTCGTCCTCAAGCTGTTCAACATCGTCCAGCCACAGGCGGCGATCTTCGGCAAGAAGGACTACCAGCAGCTGATGGTTCTGCGCAACATGGCGCGCCAGATGGCGCTGCCGATCGAGATCGTCGGCGGCGAGACGGTGCGCGCCGACGACGGACTGGCGCTGTCGTCGCGCAACGGCTATCTGACGCCGGCCGAGCGCGCCGAAGCGCCGCGGCTGCATCGCCTGCTCCAGGAAATTGGCCGGGCCATCTGCGGCGGAGAACGCGACTTCGCCGGGCTCGAGGCGGCCGCCAGCGCCGAGCTCAACGCGCACGGCTGGACGACCGACTATGTTGCGGTGCGACGCCAGAGCGACCTGCAGGTGCCCGAGGGCAACGGCCGGGAAGCACTGGTGGTCCTCGCGGCCAGCCGTCTGGGCAGCGCGCGGCTGATCGACAACCTCGAAATCACTGATTCCGGCGGTCATTGACACGTTCGGGGCAGCCGCTAAAATGCGCTTCCCCCAACTTCCCCGGCGGTGAATCCATGCACAGAACCATGCTCAAGTCGAAGCTGCACCGCGTCACCGCGACCCACGCGGAGCTGCACTACGAAGGCTCCTGTGCGATCGACGAGGATCTTCTCGACGCGGCGAGCATCCGGGAATACGAGCAGGTCGACGTCTGGAACGTCAACAACGGTGAGCGCTTCACGACCTACGCGATCTGCGCCGAGCGCGGTTCAGGGGTCATCTCGGTCAACGGCTCGGCGGCGCGCCGGGCAGCTCCCGGCGACATCCTGATCATCGCCAGTTTCGCGAGCTACAGCGATGCGGAAATGAGCGAGTACGCGCCGCGGCTGATCTACGTCGATACCCAGAACCGCATCGTGCGCACGGCCGGGTGGATTCCGGTCCAGGCCGCCGCCTGAAGCGATTCTGCCCACCGACTCCCGCCGCGCGGCTCGGCTCCGCTTGATCGGGGCGGGGTGCCGCGCCGCCGACTCCCGGCGGGTCCGCCCGGTGGTCAGGTCTCCTCGGCCACGGGCTTGGGCACACGCGGACGGCGGGGTCGGCTCGGCGCCTTGCGCGCCGGCCGCGCGGTCCGCTCACCCGCGGTGAACTCCTCGGGGTTCTCCGCGGCAAGCCCCTCCGCTGCGCGTTCGTCGGCGACCAGCGCGCTCGGCGCGCCGCTCGGGGCTTCGCCGGCAGCCGGCGGCAACGGGGCAAGCGCCGCCGGCTCCGCAGCTTCCGCGAAGTCGGCCGGGATAACCGGCCGGGCGTCGGGCGGACGGTCTTCGGCGGCCACTGCTGGCGCTCCCGTGGCCTCGGCCGACGGCGCTTCGTCGTCTTTCGCTTCCTTCGCTCCCCTCGCCCGCCGCGTGCCTTTCTCGGCCGCCTTGCGACGACCTTCACCCTTGCGCCGTGTGCCGGTCTTGTCGCCGGCCTCGTCGACCGGAGCCGGCTCGGCTGGTCCCTCGGCCAGCGGCGCAGCCGGTAGTTCGATCACCGCCTCTGCCGGTGCCTCGGAGACTTGGGCGAGGCCGCTCCCCCGCGAGATGTAGGTTCCCGACTTCTCGTCGCGGCCGAGTTCGAGAAGCCCTCGTGCCTGCGCTTCCTCGAGCAGGTTGCCGAAGGCCCGGAAACCGTAGTACGACTCGCTGAAGTCCGGCTTGCGCCGCTTGATCGCTTCCTTGAGCATCGAGGCCCAGATCTTGCCGCTGTCGCCGCGCTCGTCGACCAGGGCATCGAAGGTCGCGACGGCCAGCTCGATCGCCTTGCTGCGCCGGGCATCGAGTTCGGCCCGCCGCTGTGCCTCCTCTTCAGGCGAGCGCCGCACCGCCGGCGGCGACTCCCTGGCGTCGCGTCTCGCCGAACGCTGCATCTCGCGGACCAGATCATCGTAGAAGATGAACTCGTCGCAGTTGCCGATCAGCAGGTCCGAGGTCGACTGCTTGACCCCGACGCCGATCACGTACTTGGCGTTCTCGCGCAGCTTCGAAACCAGCGGCGAAAAATCCGAATCTCCGCTGATGATCACGAAGGTGTCGACATGGGCCTTCGTGTAGCACAGGTCGAGGGCGTCGACGACCAGCCTGATGTCCGCCGAGTTCTTGCCCGACTGGCGCAGGTGCGGAATCTCGATGAGCTCGAAGCTCGCCTCGTGCATCGTCGCCTTGAAGCCCTTGTATCTCTCCCAGTCACAGTACGCCTTCTTGACGACGATGCTGCCCTTGAGCAACAGACGTTCGAGCACCGGCTTGATGTCGAACTTGTCGTACTTGGCGTCGCGAACGCCGAGCGCGACGTTCTCGAAGTCGCAGAACAGCGCCATGATCGCGGTTTCGGGCGCTACGGCCATGATCGTCCTTTCGCTATTGCGGAATCCACCTCAGTGCGCCGTGCCCGTAGGCCCAGGCGGCGACCTGATACCAGCTGACCGCATCGGTCACCATTTGCGGGTCGTCTTCGACGCGCACCGCCGATCCATCGTCGAAATCCGGGCGATAGACCCCCCGGCCGCGCCGCGGATCGAGCTTGACGAGTCGGTCGCCACGCAGATAACCGAGGTCCTGGTAAGTGCTGATGAACGCTCGCTCGCGTCCGGGCTCCAGGTCGAACATGTCGTACCCGAAGAAGCGGCTGCGATAGCTGAAGTTGAGCAGCCCGAGCAAAGTCGGCGCCAGGTCGATCTGGCTGGTCAGCCGGTCGAACTCGCCCGGCGGGATGTGCTTCGGCGAGTAGAACAGCGCGGGAATCTGGTAGCGGTTGACCGGCAGGTCGGACTTGCCCGCCGACGACGCGCAGTGATCGGCGACGATCACGAAGACGGTATCGGCAAACCACGGCCGGGTCGCTGCCCGGTCGATGAAGTCGCCGATCGCCCAGTCGGTGTACTTGACGCCGCCCTTGCGGCCGCTCTTCGAGGGGATGTCGATCCGCCCCTCGGGATAGGTGAACGGCCGGTGGTTCGAGGTGGTCATCAGCTGCATGAACGACGGCCTGCCCGCGGCGTGCGCCTTGTCGGCCTCGATCAGCGCCTGGGTGAACAAATCCTCGTCGGCGACACCCCAGATGTTCTCGTGATGGATGCGCTCCGCGGGAATCGCCACGCGGTCGATGACCTGGTAACCGTTGCCGTCGAAAAAGTCGTTCATGTTGTCGAAATAGCCGTAGCCGCCGTAGAGGAAACGGACCTCATAGCCCTTCGCACGGAACACCTCACCGAGGGCAAAGAGCCCCTCGTTGGCCGGACGCTTGACGATCGACTGCCCCGGAGTCGGCGGGATCGACAGCGCCAGCGCTTCGAGACCGCGGACCGTTCGCGTGCCGGTTGCGTAGAGGTTGGTGAACAGCAGCCCCTGCCTGGCCAGTGCGTCGAGCCTCGGGGTGATCCCGCCGTTCTCGCCAAAACGGGTCAGGTATTCCGCCGACAGGCTCTCGACGGAGATCAGGATCACGTTGAGGCGCTTCTCGGGACCGGGATGACTGACGATCCTCGTCACGTCACGCGGGTCGTCGCTGGCCAGCCGCGCATGCCGGGTCGGCAGCAGCTCACGCAGCCGCGCGAAGGCCTGCTCGGGCGGCAACGAATAGTAGAAGGTGGCGTAATCGAGTTCATTGTTGTACGCCGCGGCGAAGAACTCGTAGACGCCATTGCCCGAGAGGGCATTGACGTAGCGGTTCGCCGACAGGTCCTTGAGCCGGAAATCGACCAGCGAGAAGGCGAGGAAAGGCAGGATCAGGAACAGCACCAGCCAGCCGGCCCGCCCGGTGTAGTGCGAGCGAACGTGATGCGACGCCCAGAGCCAGTGGCGCAGCGCCCAGGCGACGGCAAGCGAGACGATCGCCAGTCCGGCGAGGATCGGCCCGACCGGGTACGACTCCATGATGTTGCCGATCACCTCGTGCGTGTACAACAGGTAATCGACGGCGATGAAGTTGTAGCGCGAACCGAATTCGTCCCAGAAGGTCCATTCGGCGGCGGCGTTGAAGAGCATGATGAAGATCCAGACCACCGTCCCGGCGAGCAGGAACCAGCGGAACGGCGCCCAGCGATAGAGACGGTCCGGAACGAGGAAGAGGAAAACGATCAGCGGGATGAAGAAGTAGCTCGCGGCGACCAGATCGAAGGCCAGGCCGAGACCGAAAATCTGCAGCAGATTGCCCGGACCCGGCTCGGCGGCGAGACCTGTCTTGACCAGCAGCGCGAGCCGCGTGAGCAGCGAGATGGCCAGGAAGACCGCCAGCAGCAGCCAGAAGGGTCCGTAGCGATGGGCGAAGAGGCGCGTCGCCCGTGATGGGGAAGACTGATTCATCTGTCGTTGATCCGGGAATCGGTGCTCCATGGGAAGGGCGCCGCGCGCAGCTGCGGCGCGAGCGAGGCCAGGCCGGCATGATAGCCGATCCCCGCGCTGCTGAGCACCGGCGCGGAGATTCGACTGCCGCCCCGTTCAGCGCAGGCCGAACAGGCCGAGGAAGAAATCGACGCGGGTGAGCAGTGAGGCCGGGCTGCGCACGTCCCAGATGAAGATCAGCCCGAAGAAGGTCCACACACCGAAGATCCGCAACAGGCGCCGGACGCCCCCGGGTCGTGCACCCTGGCCGAGCCGGCCCTGCTCGCGAAGCATCGACACGTAAATGCCGATCGCCAACAGCAGGCAGTAGAGCATCCGCGAATCGAGGGCGGCGAGGGCCGGCAGGATCCGGCCCTCGGCCAGCGGGACGGCCATGTGCAGCAGGTGGTAATAGAGGTTGCCGACCAACGCCGCGGCGAAGACTGCACAGAGCAGGCGCAGCCGGGGCCAGTTGCGCAGCCGCCTGCCGAGCCGCGCGAAGGTCGGCAGGAAGAAGAAATTGGCCAGCAACTCCTTGAAGTAATAGTAGTAACGATTCCAGAACTCGCTGATCGACTCGGCCAGCAGCGGCTTGTACGTGCTCCTGAAGACGTTGAAGCCGAAGATGCGCAGGACGCCGATGATTGCGTGACTGCCCGCCGCGTGGCGCAGCACCTGTTTGAACAGCTCGCAGTAGATGCTCGCCCAGGCCGCCACAAACGGCGCCTCGGCCCCCTCGAAGACGAGCTCTTTGAGACTCGGAACGGGCAGCCGCTGGCCGCCCAGAAAGTGCGTCAGTGCGTTGCCGTCGCCGTAGAGAGTGCCCTCGAGAACGAACAGCGTGACCCCCCAGATCATCCCCAGGCCGATCAGCCGGATTCCCGAAAGCTGCGCGCGGGCGAGCTGCTCGGCCGTCTTCGCCTCGCAGCGCGCGAGGTAGTCGAGCCCCTTGCCGTACGGCGTGTTGTTGCCGCCGAAGGCCGGCCACAGCGTGATCAGGTGATCGCTGAAACCCGTGCCGCGCATCCGCCCGTACTGGCCGGAGAAAATCAGGTAGCCGCAGCGCCAGAGGAGGAACGGGAACATCACCGCGACCCCGAAGAGCACCGTCCGCCAAAGGCCCGCGTCGGCGGGAGTCGACCACAGGATGCCCAGACACGCCCAGTAAATCAGATGCAGACTGAGCTGCGGATGGCCGCGGACGGCGGCCGGCAGCGCGGCGAAGGCCGCCGCTGCGCGGTAGACCAGCCAGAGGAAGCCGAACAGGACGAGCACGACGAGGGAAATCGCCAGCCCATCGAAGGCCTGCTGCCAGTCCTTGCCACCGTGCAGCGTGGTCAGCGGATAAAGAATCCCCGCCAGCCCCGCACCGACAGCGAGGATCGCCCGGCGCCGCGCCGGAGTCAGCCAGTCGAGCGGACGGCCGAGCCGCGTACGCCACCAGGCGACGACCGTGGGGTTCTCGTGAAAATGCAGCAAATGTCTCGCTTGGCCGAACAATTCAGGCCCCGGAATGAACGCTGGGAAAACGCCGCGTGATCGACCCACCGGAACGAGGCACGGCCCGACGACGGGCACGCCTGGCGCGAGACCGGTCCGCTGCCTCCCCCCTGGGTCACGGAAGCCGGCACTTTACGGGATCGGACGGGCAAATTCAACGCCTGGTAAAAATGGTAAAAATGGGGACAGACCCCGTTTTCTGCAGAGCAGAAAACGGGGTCTGTCCCCATTTTTACCCCCTGCTCAGGCGACCGCCGCCGGCAGACCCGTCCAGACGATCCCGGCCGGCAGGCTCGCCCGGCCGATCCGCCCCTGGAAGCCGCGCAGCGGCAGCGCGTAGCAGCGCACGTCGTCCTCGTCGCGGTCGATCAGCGCCTCGACCTCTCCGAGGCAACGGTCCTTGTCGGCGACGCTGCCGACGAGCAGGAAGATGCTGTACTCGAGCGGCGTCGCGTGCCGGCACATCTCGCGATGCACGCGCGCGAGCCGCCGCGGCTGGGTGATGTCGTAGCCGATCACGAACGCCTGCTCAGAACGCATCGTCGTCGTCGGTGGCCGGATCGTCGTCGGCCGGCGGATCGTCGTCCGTGGCTGCGCCACCCGGCGTGCCCGCCGGCGCTCCCTCGCCGCCCTCGGGCGTCACGCCGTCGGTGCCGAGCGCCGCGGCGACGTCGCCGACGCTCTCGGCGAGCAGCTTGCGCAGGCGCGCGGCGAGCGGCTCCCACTCGGCGTAGAAGCACGCGCGTCCGGCCTTGCCGAGCAGGCAGCCGGCGCTGGTCATCGAAAAGTCCTCCGGGCGCAGCTTCTCGGTGCGGAAGAGCATCAGCGCGTGCTGATCGACCTCGACGCGCAGCGGCTCGACGACGTCGCAGGCCAGCGACTCGCGGGCGAAGTCGAGCGAGTGGAAGAAGCCGATGAACGGATCGAGCCCGGCGCCGTAGAGCGCGAGCACCGCCTCGGCGTGGAGCAGCGTGTAGCCGAGCGAGAGCAACGCATTGACCGGATCGCGCGGCGGCCGGCGATTGCGCCCCGAGAAATGCAGGCGATCGGCGAACAGGTCGGCGAAGCCCTCGAAGTACGCCGCCGCCCCGGCCCCCTCGAGGCCGCGCAGCGAGGCCAGCGAAGCCTGCTCGTCGACCGCCGCGATGTGCCCCGCCAGCCGGCGCAGCGCGACGGTCAGCAGATAGCGCGACTGCGGCTCGCTCTCCCGCCGCGCGGCGAGAAACGCCGACTGCGCGCGCAGCTTGGCCTCGACGATCGCCCTTGAAAAGCGCAGGCAGTAGTCGGCGTCCTGCGCCAGGCGGTACTGCGCGACACGCCGCGCCGCGTCGTTGTGCGGCCGGCCGAGGAGCATCGTCGGCACCGCCTTGCGCCCGGAGAGGACGACCACGCCGATGCCGCGCTCGCCGAGCTTGCCGAGCAGCGCCGAAGACAGCGTCACGTCGCCGCGCAGGAAGACGCGCGACAGCGGCGCCAGCGGCACCGTCCCGACGCGTTCGTCGTTCTCGTAGAAGACCAGCGCCTCGCCGTCCGCCTTCAGCGTCACCCCGCGTCGATCGACATACAGACTGGTCATCGCCCTCCCCCTTCAGACGATCAGGAAAACGTCGTTCACCACCGGCTTCGCGCAGCCGAGCAGATCGCGCTTCATCCGCGGGTCGAGCTGGAAGATGTGCGCCCGATCCTCCTCCGGATCGATCAGCTCGCCGAGCGTCCGCTCGACCTCGCGCAGTTCGGCCGGAGTCAGCCAGCACTCGAAGAACGACTTCTGGCCGCCGACCTTGTAGCCGAGCAGGAAGCGATGCACCCGGCGCAGCCGCTTCGGCTCGCTGACGTCGTAGCAGACCAGGTAGAGGGTTCGCGCCGCATCGCTCATGCCCGCCAGAATGCGCCCCGGCGCGTCGCGTGTCCGCTTTGGCAAGCTTGCCAGCGCGGCGACGCCGTGCACAGCCCCGCGCAGCGCCGCCGATTTGTGCTTCGACGCCAGAGGAGTCTGCCGCATGGCCCCCCGGAGCAAGCTCGCCCGATTCCTGTCCAGCGAATTCCCGCAGGCAGGCTCTACCGCCGAAGCCGTCGCCAACGACGAATGGCGTCGAGCGGGCCAGACGATCCCGATGATCTGCCGCCTGCCGGCCGTCACCCGCCTGAAGATCGCGAGCTGCCTGACCCTCCCGATCGGTGCGCTCGCCTCATCGGCCGTGCGATCCAGCGACCCAGGGCAGCCGTTCCCAGGCCACGGCAGCGGACGGCCCGTCCGGGCGCACGACCCTTGCTGAACCGGTGGCGGATCTTCTATGCTCTGCCACAGGCGGGAGACCAGGCGCAATCCCCGCAGACGACGCGAGGGATCGACCATGAACGCCCAGGAGATCAAACAGTTGCTGGAAACCGAGGTGCCGGCGATATTGCAGGAATCGCCAGGCTTCCGTGAATGGCTGCAGGACTTCATACGCCGCCAGACGGTATCGCGGGAAACCTTCGATGAGCGCTTCGACCGCGTCCTGAACGAACTGGCCGCCGATCGCGAAAACCAGCGTCGGCACTGGGATGAACAGGAACGCAAATGGGAAGAGCAGAACCGCAAGTGGGAGGAGGACAACCGCAAATGGGAAGAGCAGAACCGCAAGTGGGACGAGCAGAACCGCAAGTGGGACGAGCAGAACCGCAAGTGGGACGAG
>NZ_JAMTDX010000008.1 GCF_023806625.1 Accumulibacter sp. | reverse complement strand
GAGAGATGGATGAGTGGTTTAAGTCGCACGCCTGGAAAGCGTGTTTAGGATAATCTCCTAACGCGGGTTCGAATCCCGCTCTCTCCGCCAGTAAGTTGTTGATTCTGAGAAGATACTTGATTCTTTTCTGCGGCCTTTCGTCGCCCTGGACGAGTTGCCCGCGGAGGGACGATGACCACTATGGCCCGGAGCGGCCAGGCGGCGCCTGCCGGAGCGGGTCGGCTCGAGCGAGGGGCTGGGCCTCGCCGGTGAACGCGGCGTGATGTCTGACTTGACCTTGCGGCCGAGAAGGCAGGAAGGACAAGGCCACGAAGTACCCGGCGGACGGACCCGGGTCGCGAAGCTCTGGTTGGTGCGCGAAACCAAACCGGGAGTAGAAGGCGGGGTCGCCCAGCATGACACAGCCCTTTGCGTCGAGCTCGATCAGCCGCTGCAGGCCAGCGCGCACGAGCTCGGACCCGACGCCTGTGCGCTGCATGGAGGGCTCCACCGAGACTGGCCCCAACGCGTACCAACCCGCCGGCCCGTCGGTGAGGGTGACCGCACAGATCGCGACGTCACCGACGATTCTTCCCTGAGCCTCAGCAACCATCGAGACCGCCAGTGCGCCCGCGTCGCGCGGAGCGCCGACGACGTGTCCTTCCGACCCAACGGAGTGCGGTACACCCGCAAAGCCCCGCTCGGTGAGCGAATGTCTCGCTGCCGAGTCGGCGGGGAGTTCCGGACGCAGGAGCAGGCGCGGCTTTGCTTGCCGGTCCTGACCTTCAGGCTCGGCGGCACCACGCGGCTTTCACGCGCCGCGTCCGCTCGCGCGCCGTGTTGGCCCGGCGGCCGCCGTCTCGGCAACGCCGACCTTCGATAGGCGACCCTTCTTCACCTCGCCGAGCCCCAGTTCGCCGGCAGAATCCCCTTGGACCGAAACGCCTCGAGGGTGATCTGCTTGCCGAGCGGCAAGTCAGCGGCGCTGCGGGTTTCCATGTTCAGGGCGAACAGCCATACATCGTCGGCGACTTCCAGATAACCGACATACCAGCCGACGGCCGGTGCATTGCGAGTCGCCCAGCCAGTCTTGGCGTACAGGCGATAGTCCGGCGTTTCTTCAGCGAGCCTGATCGACTTGAGGGTCGCGTAACTGGTCGCCCGAAATGGCAGGCGGCCCGAGGCCACCTGTTTGAGAAAAGCGACCTGCTGTTCGGCACTGATGGTCAGCGAGCCGTCCAGCCAGAATTGCGTCCCATCGAACGGTTCGCGCAACTCGCCGCAGTGCGAGCGGCGGATATAGGCAGGGTATTTTTTTGCCCCAACCCGCTGCGCCAACTCCTGATAGCACCACACGCAACTGACCTTGAATGCAGTTTCCAGAGTCTGGTCGCGATTCCAGTCGGCGATTTCGTGGACGGTGCCATTCCATCGAATGGTCGAATCCGCTCCGCCGATCACGCCTTCTTCAAGCGCGATCAGGGTGTTCAGCACCTTGAATGTGGACGCCGCGGTGAAGGCCTGATGCGAGCAGGCGTCGTCATGTACGAAACGCTGACCGGTCCTTGCGGATTCAATCAGCAGGGTTCCGGCAACCCCCGCTTTGCTGAACAGATCGGCCATCGCCGTATCCTCTGCGTGGGCGAAGACGGCAAAACAGAAGATGGAAATGGCGGTGAGCAGGTTTTTCGGCATGGTCGGTGCTCGAGCAGCTATGGTTCATCTCTCCGGTTCTGCGGCGGACCGCTCGCTGCAACCGCTTGTCGGCCCCGCTGCGTGTTCACGCCACCTCGGCATAGACCCCTGTGTTCCGCTCCGGGTAGCTTTCGTACACATGTTCGAAAAGCGCTGAGCATTTCTGCGCGAACAACGGCCGGTCATAGGCCGCCGGTAGCGTGTCGAGCGTGTCTTCGATGGCCAGCTTCAACGACGAACGCGCCGCCGACTTCTGACGCCAGTTGAGCACCAGCAACGTCTTGACGCGGGCAAGCAAATCTCTGGCGACCTTCTTCACCTCGTCGCGCTCGGCAGCGCTCAACTCCGGCGCGGGCCGCGTCAGGATGTCGAAGATCACCAGCTCCTCTTCGCTGAGGTTTTCGCGGACGTGGCGTTCCTGCTCGTCATCGAGGCTGTTCGACAGCTGCAGCAGCTCCTCGAAGAGTTGCTCGATGTTGCGGCTACCGTTGTTGTAGCTCTCGATCAGCGCCTCGAACTTCTCCGCGAAGTCCGCCCGCGTGCGGTTCAGGCGCACCAGCTTTTCGAGCTTGGCGGCGATGGCCGCCTTGAGCGCTGCGAGGTCGGTGTTCTTGTGCCTGGATTCCTTGAAGCGTTGCGCCAGCGCCTCGAAGTCGATCTTCGAAAGATCGATGGCCGGAGGCCCGCCCTCGTGCATTTTCAGGCCGGTGATCGACTCGTCGAGCAGCCCCGATAGCTGGTTGAGGATCGTCGCGATGTCCGGCGGGTTGGGTCTGAGCTTGGCGCGGATCGCGCCGGCCAGCGTGGCGATGCCCGCCGCGCGGAGCGAAAACTCGATCGCCGCCGGGTCGGGCTTGACGGCGCGATAGAGCGTGCCGACGAACCTCTCGTGGCCGAAGAAATCGCGCCGCAGAACATCCGGGCCGATCAGCGCATTGACCGCATTCTCGATGGCGGTCAGTCGCTCCAGGCCACCGAGCGGCAGCGCTTCCAGCGCGGCCAGATCGACGCCTTGAGCGGCACAGAACGCCGTGGCCGCGGCGATGGCTTCACGGAGAGCCTCGACGAGCTGCGCCTTGTCCTTGACCGGGTTGGTACCGCCCTTGCCGGCCCCGTAAATCGCCAGCGCCTTCTCCAGCGAGGCGAACACGTTGGCGAAGTCCACGATCACCCCGCTGTGCTTGCCAGGGAACACCCGATTGGCGCGGGCGATGGTCTGCATCAGCGTATGGTTGCGCATCGGCTTGTCGAGATACACCGTCGAGCAGCTTGGCGCGTCGAAGCCGGTCAGCCACATCGCGCAGACGAACACCAGCCGCAGCGGGTCGCCCGTGTCCTTGAACTTCTCGTCGAGCCCCGGCTGCGAGTCGTTCATGCGCCTGCGATGCGCTTCGATGTCGAGGCCGAGCCTTTTCATCTGCTCGACCTCGTTCTGCCCCGGCGAAACGATCACTGCCATGTCGGTGCTGGTCAGCACCTCCAGCCGCTGCTTCAGTTCGGCCATGCGCATGTCGCGTCGCGCCTGTTCGGGTGTCATCTCTCCACCACCGGCCTGATAGGCCAACTCGCCGATCTCCCTGTGCACGCGCTCACGCTCCGCGGCCCAGTGCTTCCTGACCTTGTCGTGCATCCTCAGCGCCGTGGCCTTGTCGATCGACACGACCATCGCCTTGCCCACGAACCCGCGCCCCAGGAAATGGCGCACGATGTCCTGCGCCACCGTCTCCAGCCGGTCGTCGCGGGTGATGAGGTGGTATTGCCGGCCCAGCACCTTGTCCAGCTTCTCTTCCTGCTCGGCGTCCAGTCCCGCGCCCTCGATCAGGTCGTAGATGTCGTCGTTGAGGTCCGGGTTGACCAGTTGCAGCTCGGGCGTGCGGTTCTCGTAGAACAGCGGCACCGTCGCGCCGTCTTCGATCGACTGCTGGAAGTCGTAGATCGAGACATAGTCGCCGAAAACCTCGCGCGTGCGCTCCTCGCCCGCGATCAACGGCGTGCCGGTGAAGGCCAGGAACAGCGCCTTGGGCAGCGCGGCGCGCATGTTGAGTGCCAGCGTGTCGTACTGGCTGCGGTGCGCCTCGTCGGTCAGCACGATCACGTCGGAGCGGTCGGTCAGTTGCTCCGGCGTCTGGAACTTGTGCACCAGCGTGAAGACATAGCGGTGGTTGCCGCGCAAGAGTTCGCGCAGGTGCGCACCGCTGGCGGCGTGGCACTGGTCGCCCTCGGCCTCGCTCACCGCGCCCACGGTCTTGAAGGTCTTGGCGATCTGCTCGTCCAGTTCCACCCGGTCGGTGACCACCACGAAGGTCCAGTTGCCGGCGAGCTTGCGCAGCACCTTTTGCGCGAAGAACACCATCGAGAAGCTCTTGCCGCTGCCCTGCGTCTGCCAGAACACGCCGCCGCGCCCGTGGCCGAGCTTGCGGGCCTCCAGTATGGAGCGAATTGCGTTGTTCACGCCGAGGAACTGGTGGTTCTGGCCGAGCACCTTCACCAGCCCCGCCTTGTGCTCGGAGAACAGGGTGAAGTTCTCCACGAGGTCGAGCAGGCGGGCGTGGTCGCAGGTGCCGCGCAGCATCACCTCCAGCGACACGCGACGAGGCTCGTCCTCGCGCTCGATGCGCTTCCACTCGAAGAAGCGCTCCCAGTCGGCGGTGAGCGACCCGACGCGGCTGTCGGTGCCGTTGCTGGCGATCAGCAGCGCGTTGAACCAGAAGAGCTGCGGGATCTCCTGCTTGTAGTGCGTCAGGTTCTCGTCGAACGCCGCCCGCGCCGGCACGCCGGGCTTCTTGAGCTCGATCACCACCCAGGGCAGGCCATTGACGAAGCCCACCAGATCGGGGCGGCAGGTGTAAAGGCTGCCCACCACGCTGAACTGACTGACAAGCTGGAAGTCGTTGCGCTCCGGCTGCGCCCAATCCACCACCTGCAGCCGCACCACAGACTCCCCTCTCCCTCCGGGAGAGGGGCTGGGGGTGAGGGTCTCGCGGTCGGGGATGGAGACCGGGATGCCGTCCTTGAGCAGCCGATAGACCTCGCGGTTGGCCGCCGGGAGGCTCATTGCCGAACGGTCGCGGGCGAGTTCGTCGATCGCGGTGTGGATCGCCTCGGGCGGCAGGCCGGCGTTGAGCCTGGTGAGCGCCGCGCGCAGCCGGTCCACCAGCACCACCTCGCCCCTGGTCTCGCGGCCGAGCGTGCCGCCGGGGCCGAAGGTCTCTTCCAGCGCCGACACCGTCTGCCAGCCGAGCGCCGCGAACAGCGCGATGGCCGGCTGCTCGACAAGCTGGTCTTCGCTGTAGGCGTGGGTGGTCACGGCTCGGTGTCGCCCGCCTCGTCGGCCAGCGCCCGCTCGATGGACTCGATGCTGGGCAGGCTGCTCTGCAGCTCGGCGGGAAGCTGTCGGGTGAGTTCGAAGCTGGCGATGCCGATGGGCTTGTCCACGCCACGCAGCGCGTATTCAGCCAGAACCTGATTGGGTCGCTGACACAGGATCAATCCGATGGTGGGCTTGTCGCTCTCGTGACGCAACCGGTCGTCGACGACATTGCAGTAGAAGTTGATTTTGCCCGCGTACTCGGGCTTGAAGTCGCCCCGCTTGAGGTCGATCACCACGAAGCACCGCAGCTTGAGGTGGTAGAAAAGCAGATCGATATGGAAGTCCTGGTCGCCCAGATCCAGACGGAACTGACGACCGACGAAGGCAAAGCCCTGCCCGAGCTCCAGCAGGAACTTCTCGAGATGGCGGATGAGCCCGGTCTCGAGTTCGCGCTCATGGAAGCCCGCTTCCAGCGTCAGGAAGTCGAAGATGTAGGGGTCCTTGAGCGTCTGCTGGACGAGATCCGACTCCGAGGGGGGCAGTCGCGCGGCAAAATTGCTGACGGCCTTGCCCTGTCGGCGGTGGGCCGCGGTCTCGATCTGCATGAGCAGGATGTTCCGGCTCCAGCCGTTCCGAACTGTCGCCTCCATGTACCAGCGGCGCGCGGCGGCATCCTTCACCTTGGCCATCAGCTCGGCATGATGTCCCAAGGCACGGCCATGAGCAGGTCCGGCGGGAAAAGTGCCACGGCCTGTGGCCCATCCTCGCGAGAGGCGCCTTGTGCCACAGGCTGTGGCACAAAGTTCAGGTGCGGGTACTCGCGGTAGAACGCCAGCATCCGCTTGATGTTCCGCTCGGAGAAACCCTTCTCCTCGGGCAGCTCGTTGTGCAGGTCCCGAGCGAGACGGGGAATCACCGCCGCTCCCCACCCTTGCCTGGTCTGCTGTTCGTCGATCAGTGCGCCGATTTCCCAGTACAGGCGGATGAGTTCCGCATTGACCGCCAGGACCGCACGGGTCTGCGCATGCCGGACACGGTGTCGAATCTCCTTCAGGAGACCGGCGTAATCGGCGGGCAGAGGCGCGACGTCGGGCATGGCTCAGGCGGCCTCGAGTTCGTCGAGCTCGATCTGGCCGGTGAGCAGGCGCGGCAGCAGCAGGTCGCGGGTGCGGCGGAGGGTTTGGATTTGCGTCGCGAGAATACCGATTTCATCCAAGATCGGGCCTGCGATGTCTTCAAAAGCCTGCGCCAGCGCTTTCGACGGAATGGGCGAAGGCATACTTTGAAAGACCCCCCAATTGATCACGGGCATCTTTGTGCCCGTGCTTTGCGTTTCCGCCCAGCGAATCGTGTCGATATCACTTGCGACGATTGCGACAAGTGAGCGGAAGGATGGAGACCTCGGGCGAAGAACCAAAACCGATGTGTTCGTCACGCCGGGGTAGTGAGCGGCAACGACTTTGTGCAAGTAGCAGCGAATCGCTCCAAACAGCGTGTCGCCCCTCTGAAACAGGATCCGCGAGGTCGTTAGCTCAGCCGGCGTGCCAGTGTCGCCCGGAGCGAGCGAGCGTGAGGGCATACGGGCCATATCCAGCAACGGAAGCCCCGCATGGTCCACGTCTTTGTAAGGGTCCTTTCGTAGTTCGCACAAATCGCCCAGCTTCTTCGCCTCCCACCCCTGCGGGATGTCGCCGATAGGCGACGAGACGCGGGAGATGGATTCGTGGCCAGGGAAACGGAAGTGGACGAACCACTCGCGATAGATGGCGCGGGCCATCGACTCCAGAACCTTGATGCGCCGCTGGCTGTTCTCGATCAACTCGTCGTAGGCCGACAGGATGCCCGCGATCCGCCGCTGGATCGGGAGGGGGGGATGCGGAACTTCGAGCGCGCTGAGAATGTCTTGGTTGAGGTTGTTGATGTTTGTGCCGCCACCTTGGGCCGTCAGCGCTTGGCGAATCAGCCGAGTGCGGAAGCAGTAGGCGTAGAACTTCGGATGAACCTCGCGAGCGGTGAACCGAAGGCGGATCGTGAAAGCCGAATGAGTGATTTCCTCCGGAGGCTGCTCAATGAACAGACTTCGGCCTATCAACTCCCGATTGCCATTCGACCGAACAAAAACGATGTCACCGTCACGGAGTATGTTTCGCTCAGTGACGATGCCTTCTGGGTTTATCTGGTCAAGCTCGGCATACCTAGGCTTCGTGTAGTCCTGGAAGTCCGCGACGCCGACAACTTTCACGCCCTCGCCAAAGCTGGTCTTGTTGTAGTTCACCCCGTTGCGGAACTCAGCCAAATCGCCGAGGCGCTTCGTTGGCCAATCAAGCTGCGCTGCCATCCCTCACCCCTCCAGAATCCCCGCCACATTGACGGCGATGGTCTGCTCCAGCGTCCGCGCCTGGGCATTGAGGGTTTCCAATTCTTCGTTTAGCGTTTCGAGCTGCGCCTTGAAGTCCTCGTCGCTCACCTCCTCGCCCGGGGCCACGCCCACATAGCGGCCGGGGTTGAGCGACCAGCCCTGCGTCTCGATCTCCGCAATCGTCGCCGCCTTGCACAGGCCGGGGATGTCGGCGTAGGCGGGCTGCTTGCCGAACACCTCCGCGAGCCTGGCCGCCGTCTCCTCGCCGCCCACGGTCAGGTCGGGCGCCTCGCCGCGATAGAGCCGCACCAGGTTGGCGATGAAGCCGATCTGCGCGGGCGTCCAGTCGCGGTGGGCGCGGTCCACCTGCCGGTAGATGTGGCGGGCGTCGATGAACAGCACCGTGTCGGCGCGGTTGGTCTTGCCCTTGCCCCGGTCGAGGAACCACAGCGTGCAGGGCAGCGTCACCGTGTAGAACATGTTGGGGCCGACGGCCACCATCACATCCACCGCCCGCGCCTCGATCAGCTTCTGCCGCAGCTCCTGCTCGGATGAGCGGGCGTCGGAGGCCGAGTTGGCCATGACGAAGCCGGCTCGGCCACGGGCCGAGAGCGCCGAGTAGAAGAGCTGGATCCAGAGGTAGTTGGCGTTGTCGGTGCGCGGCAGGCCGAAGGGGAAGCGGCGGCCCGCGCCGACCATGTCCTTGAGCCGCTCCTTGTCCACCGCGTTCACGTTGAAGGGCGGATTGGCGAGCACGAAGTCGAACTGGCCCGTGGCCGCGTGCGGGTCGTCGTAGTAGCTGTTGACGTTGCCGCCGTGGCGGATGTCGCCTTCCAGCCCGTGCACCGCGAGGTTGAGGCGGGCGAGGCGCCCGGTCTCGTCGGTCTTCTCCACGCCGCAGATGGCGAGTTCAGCCGCCGGGTTCTTGTGGTGCTCGGCCACGAAGCCGGCCGACTGCACGAACATGCCGCCCGAGCCGCAGGCCGGGTCGAGGATGCGGCCGTGGAAGGGCTCGATCACCTGGGCGAGCAACTGCACGATGCTGGCGGGGGTGTAGAACTCGCCGCCGCCCTGGCCCTCGCTCATGGCGAACTCGCCGAGGAAGTATTCGTAGATGCGGCCGAAGGCGTCGAAGTCGAGCGTGGCCGGGATCTCGGAGATCTTCTTCAAGAGCTCCTTGAGCAGGGTGCCGGTGAAGAGGTTGAAGGTCTTGGGCAGCACGCCGGCGAGCTGCGGGTTGTGCTTCTCGACCTCGCGCATGGCGGCGTTGACCTTGCCGCCGATGTCGGCCGCCTCGGGCAGCGTCAGCAGGTAGTCGAAGCGCGCCTCGGGGGCGAGGTAGAGCACGTTGTCGGCGTGGTAGGCGGCGGGTTCATCCACGCGGCTGCCCCGGCGGGACGAAGCGCCGGCCTTCTCCAGCTTCGCCCGCTGGGCGGCAAAGCGCACCTCGGCGAAACGCAGAAAGATCAGGCCGAGGATGGGGCCGGAGTATTCCTGAGCCTTGAGGCCGGAGTTGGCGCGGAACTGGTCGGCGGCGTCCCAGAGGCGCTTCTCGAGCGAGGTGGAGGCGGCGTCCTTTTCGGTAGGAGCTGTCCAGTGCAATTATTCGGCCCCCTTTTTTGTCGGGCTAACGACCAAGCTCAGGGGCGCGGAGCCGGCTCGCCGGCGGAGCGTCCCTCTGGAGCGAAATGTTGGGCGAACCTTTGCCACCTAGCTTTCTTCGCATGGCCCAAGCTGACGCATGCCAGGCCTATGAGATTTCCACGGTCAGCAGCGGATCGAATGCCTGATTTTCGGTCACTCCAGCCTTCGCGTAGCCCCTGGGGTTGCACAGCACTCGCGTGCCATTGATCTCATAGTCAGAGCTGTCGTGCAAGTGGCCATGCACCCACAGGCAGGTGCGTTCGCGGCCGAGCAGGTATTCAGCGTCAGAGACGAAGTTGACGTTGAGTGCAGAGCCAACAAATCGCGGGGGGACGCTGCGCAACGATGGAGCGTGGTGGGTGACGACCACCGTGGAGCCATCAAAGGGCTGGCGTAGTACGGTGTCCAGCCAGCGGGCATTGTCCGCAAAGAGTGCGGCGCAGTCGTGTGGGGTGAACATCCGTCCGTTGACTGGCTCGTCGCAGTAGATACGGCTGAAGTCACGGTTGAACGCCAGCGACTGCGCTATGGCCAAGGTCTGTTTGGCGCCAGTGCCTGCGCAGAGGAAGTCTGTCCACAGCGTACTACCCACAAAACGAACGCCATGCCACTTCAGTACCTGGTTGTCCAGTACGTAGATGTTTGTGCCAGTTGCCAAGTGCCGCAACTCTTGTACCGCGGCCTGGAGGCTGGAGCCGTAAAACTCATGGTTGCCAGGCACGTATACCACAGGTTTGTCCAACGCCACAGCCCAAGCGATGGCCTTCTGCGGACGAGCAATGTCGCCTGCGAGAATGACCAGATCTGCGCCGGTGCGCGGCGGTGGCATGTCGTGCACACCCAGGTGCAGGTCCGAAAGGATATGGAGCTTCAGTGTTACCTCTCTTTAACGCAGCAGTCGCTTTGAAGGGTGCTTATGTAATCCAGCCTGGTGCGCCCGACGTGAAGTCGACACCCTGATCGACGCAGAATTTTGCGTCCTTATATTGTATGACCGTGCAGCCAGGCCGGAGAGTTGTCTTGAATCAGCGAGGTGCGACGTGGAGGAGTGGACCAAAAGCGCCGACAAACGCGTCACCCCGGTGGGGCGCCCAGTCGCATCGAGCGGCGCGGGCTTGGTCCAGGCAAAGGCTCGGGGAGGAGCGCTGTACGATGCGGACGGCAGGCGATCGCTGCAGCCGCGCCTCTCCTCGGTGCCGTCATGCTCGCCGCCCGGCGTGGCATGGGGCACGCTACGCGGAAGTCTTGCCGCCGCGCGCGGGCGTCTTGCGCTCGGATTTCTTCTTCAGGCCCAGCGAGGCGAGCTGATCGGAGTCGGCGCCGAACTGGGCGGTCACCTGGTCCTTGACGCCGAGGATGAGGTTGTGGTGTTCCCATTGGGCGGCAACCGCCGTGTCGCGCGCGGCGTCCAGCGCGTTCTGGGCGCGCAGTTCGGCTTCCTGAGCTGCGCGCATCGCTTCGTACTTGGCGGTCAGCGTGGCCAGGTTGTAAGCCGGGTTGGCTGGACTGTAGCCGACCATGGCTTTCACGGCCAGGAAAGCGTTCTCGTCGGCCTGCAGGATCTCCGGTGATAGCCGGACCTTCTCGTTCTTGGCCATTTTTCCCCCCAGAAATATCAGGTTGCCGAAAGCCGGCTGGCCCTCGTGGGAAAAATCTTAGGGTGCGGCTGACGGGCGTGTCAATAGACATTTTCACGGCGCGAACAAGCATCCTGACGCGTCGGGAAAGCATCCTGATGTCTCAGGAAGGCATCGCGATGCCTGAGGGAAGCATCCTGACGGCTCAGGAAGGCATCCTGACGCCCCAGGAAAGCATCCTGATGCCTCAGGAAGGCATCCTGACGCCTGAAGAAGGCATCCTGATGGCTCAGGAAAGCATCCTGACGCCTGAGGAAGGTATCCTGATGGCTCAGGGAAGCATCGCGATGCCTCAGGGAAGCAGCCCGACTCCCCAGGCGAGCATCGCGGCCGGTTCGCTGAGCATCGCGGCCGCTCCATTGAGCACCGCGAGGCTTCGGGCAGGCGTTTGGCGACGTCGCCGCGCGAGCTTCCTCGCGGGCGCTTGCGCGCGGCGCTAAGCCGCTCCCCGCCGAACGCGCGAGGCGCTGCGCAGGCGCCCGGCGGCTCGTCGCTGGGCCGTTCTTCGGTTGGCGGCAGGCCGGCAGGCGCGGTGATCGTCGCTTGCGCCCGGCGACCAGCGGCCGGTCGGGGTGCGCGACGCGGTCGGGCAGCGGAAACCACAGATCTTGTGGACAAGTCTGGGGAGAAGCCTGTGCGTAGCGGCGCTTTCGTAGGCCAGCGGTGCGTTTCGTCGGTACCGCTTACGGAATGGGCAAGCCCTTGCTCGGTGTGCGTCGAGGGGCGCGTCGCCGGGGCCTGCGCAGCGCCGTGCTGGGCGGCGAGTCGGCCGTCTCCGGCTGGGTCGGCCGGCGTCCTGAGCGAGTCGCCGGCCGGCCCCGGGCGCACCACTCGGCGTCGCCGGGCGGTCCGGCCGGTGCGCGCCGGTTTGCGCGCGGCCTCAGCCGACGTTCTGCCAGTAGCGGTCGACGCGCTGCTGGATCTCGCCGATCAGCGCGTCGTTGCGCAGCGGCTCGAAGAGATGGCGGAAGCGCCCCTGGGTGCTCAGGTAGGCCTCGACGGGCAGGCGCGGGTGCGGCACGTGGGTGTGGACGACGGCGCCGTCGACGTATTCCTTGAGCGGCCAGATTCCGGTGCGCACGGCGAGTCGGCCGATGTCGACGCCGTGCATCGGATCGTAGTCCCAGCCGGTCGGGCAGGGGGCGAGCGCGAGGATCAGGCGCGGGCCGGCGAGGCTTGCCGCGCGCTGGACCTTGCGCGCGAGGTCCAGCGGCTCGGCGCCGATGACCGTCGCCGCGTAGCGCGGCCGGTGCGCGACCCAGACGTCGAAGAGGTCCTTCTTCTCGCCCGCATGACCGGCAGGCCCGGGGCTCGTCGGCGTGCGCGCGCCGTGCGGCGTCGCGGCCGAGGTCTGCTGCCCGGTGTTGCCGTAGCCCTCGTTGTCGTAGCAGAGGTAGATGAAGTCGAGTCCGCGCTCGATCGCCGCCGAGGTTGCCGACAGACCCATGCCGTAGGCCGATCCGTCGCCGCTGAGTACGACGGCGGTCAGATCGTCGTCCGCGCCGATCCGGCCGCGGCTGCGGAGCAGGTCGAGGGCGTCGCGCACGCCCTGCGCGCCGGCCGGCGCCGAGGCCATCGAGGTGTACAGCCACGAGCCGTGGAACGGGGTGAAGGGGTAGCTGGCGAGCAGCGTCATGCAGCCGGCGGCGTTGATCACCACGGTTCGCGTGCCGAGGACGTCGAGCACTTCGTGGAGCGCTTCGAGGCCGCCGCAGCCGGCGCACATCGCCGTTCCGGCGGCCAGCGCATGGACTCCGGGCAACTCGCGGAGGCTGCGGTAGCGCGCCTCGCTCACCGCGGGCTCCCGGGCGCCAGGCCGGCGACGGCCTGCAGCTTGCGCAGTTCGCGCAGTTCGCCTGCGGTGTACAGCAGGCGGGCTTCGGGGACCTCGCCCGAGCGCGCGGCGGCGAACGCTTCGCGGGCCATCGCGGCAAATTCGCCGTCGCTGACCTCGCGGCCGCCGAGTCCGCCGACGAAGCTGAGCAGCAGCGGCATGTCCGCGTGCCCGTGCAGCGCGCCGCCGAGTTCGCCGTGCAGGATGCCGCCGCTGCCCATCGACAGGTTCTGGTCGACCACCGCGACGGCGCGCTTGCCGGCGAGCAGCGCGCGCAGCGCGGCAGCGGGGTAGGGGCGGAGCAGGCGCGGGCGGACGACGCCGACGCGCAGGCCGCTCGCGCGCAACCGGTCGGCGGCGAGTCGCGCCCTCGCCGAGAGCGAGCCGATCAGGAAGTAGACGATCTCGGCGTCGTCGCAGCGGTAGGCCTCGACCGCCGGGTGCTGCCGGGCGAAGCGTGCGGCGAAGTCGGCGGCGATCTCGTCGTAGGCGGCGAGCGCGGCGTTCTGGGCGAGGTGCACCTGATAGCGGAAGTACGAATAGGGCGATCCGCCGAGCACCGCGACCGCCTGGCTGACCGGGCGGCTGGCGCGAAAGCCGGCCTGCTGCGCGTCGAACGGCGGTAGAAAGGCGTCGACCGCGGCGGCGTCGGGGAGGTCGACGGGCTCGCGGGTGAACGAGAGGTGGAAGCCGTCCTGGTTGACGATCACCGGCAGGCGCACGCGCGGGTCTTCGCCGAGGCGGTAGGCGAGCAGCACGCTGTCGAGGACTTCCTGGCAGCTCGCGCAGTGGATCTGCAGGAAGCCGCTGTCGCGCGCGGCGAGGACGTCGCTATGGTCGGGCTCGAGGGTGATCGGCGTGGCCAGCGCGCGCGAGACGTTGACCAGCACGAACGGCGCGCGCCAGCCGGGAACGGCGAAGACCATCTCCATCGCGTAGAGCAGGCCCTGGCTCGAGGTCGCGGTGAACACGCGCACGCCGGTGGCCGCCGCGGCGGCCGCCGCGGTGACCATCGAGTGCTCCGATTCGCAGGTGGTCATCCGGCCCTCGGCGTCGCCGCTGGCGAACCACGCGGCGAGCGTCTCGATGATTCCCGTCTGCGGGGTGATCGGAAAGGCCGGGACGTAGTCGACGCGCGCGAGCCGCGCGCCCCATGCCGCGGCGGCGTTGCCGTTGAGCAGGACGCGGCTCATCGCGGGTTGCCGGCCGTCGCCGGCTGGCGCTCGGGAAGCGCCCGGATGGCGTGCGGCGGGCAGGCGAGGACGCAGACCAGACAGCCCTTGCAGTGCTCGTAGTCGATCTGCGGGACCTCGCCGGCTTTGGCGTGGATCGCGCTGTCCGGACAGAGCGTGGTGCACACCCACGAACAGCGCGAGCACAGCGCCGCGTCGATGACCGGTCGTGAAGTCCGCCAGAGGCCGGTCTGGACGAGCTCGCTGGTCGCTTCGCGAAAGACGTCGGGGGCGGCGAGGCTCGCGTCGTCGAGCGCAAGGCGCACCCAGTCGGGCGGCGCGTCGCCGGCTCCGGGGTCGTCGACGCCTTCGCCGACCATTCCGGCACTGTCGGCGAGCGCGTCGAAGCCGGCGAGACCGAGCGCGCGGCCGGCCTCGGCGGCGCCGCTGCCGTGGCCGGCGATCTCGGCGAGCAGCGCCTGCTCGAGCGTCGTGCGCGAGATCACCCCGAGCAGGCGGGCTGCGCCGCCGGCGCAGAGCGCGCCGATCGCCACCCCGGTGGTCTCTTCGAGCTCGCGCGCCGCGCCGGGCCAGGTGACCACGCGGCCCGGGCAGGCGAGTCGCGTGCGCAACTCGTCGGCCGGCTCGCTGCCGTTGAGGAACAGCACGCTCTGCGCGGAGAGGCCCTGCAGCACGCCGCCGGCGAGCAGCGTCGGGTCGGCGACGACGACGAGATCCGGCTGAGCGATCGCGCCGCGTTCGACGATCACCGACCGCCCGGCGCGAACGTGGGCCGACATCGGCGCGCCGCGCCGTTCGGCGCCGTAGCGCGGCGCATCCTGGACCTCGCGGCCGGAGGCGAAGAGGGCGCTGCCGAGGACGCTCGCCGCGGTGCGGATTCCCTGGCCGCCGCGCCCGTGAAAACGGATCCGGTACATGCCCGGGGCGATCAGAAGATCGTGAAGCGGCGCAGACTCATCGCTTTCTGCACGCGCTGGGTGGCCATGTCGAGCGCTGCCCGGCGCGGCAGGATCCCGGCAACCCTGGCGCGTTCGAGCGTCTCGGCGGTGTTCTGCGTCACCCGCTCGGCGATCGTCGCGAACGCCGCCGCCTGCGTCGAACCGCGATACTCGAGCGCCGCGCAGATCACCCCGCCGGCGTTGGCGATGAAGTCGGGAACGACGCACACGCCGCGTTCGTGCAGCCGGCGCTCGGCCTCGGCGCTGAACGGGATGTTCGCGCCCTCGAGCACGAGCCGTGTGCGCAGGCGATCGACGTTGTCCTCGCGGATCACGTCGGGGCGGGCGGCGGGAACCCAGATGTCGCACTCGACGTCGATCACCGCGTCGACCGATCGCCGCTCGCCGCGCGCGTGTTCGCAAACCCCGAGGCCGGCGCGCTTGTCGCGGATCAGCGCCTCGACGTCGATTCCGCCGTCGTCGACGAGCGTGCCGCGGCTGTCGGCGGCGGCGACCAGCACTGCCCCCCGGGCGGTCAGGAAGCGCGCGGCGTGCCGGCCGACGGCGCCGAATCCCTGGATCGCCAGGCGCGCTCCGGCGAGGTCCAGGCCGCAGTACGGCAGAGCGGCGAGCGCCGCGTGACAGAGCCCCCAGCCGGTCGCGCCGATCTCGTCGAGCGGAATCCCGCCGAGTTCGGCGGGCAGGCCGACGGCGCGGCCGATCTCGTCGCGGACCCAGGCCATGCACGCTTCGTCGGTGCCCATGTCCGGACCGAAGAGATAGTCGCGCTCGTTGCGCAGCGCGTGGGCGAAGGCCCGGATCAGCGCCTGCTTGCGCTCGCGCGGCATTCGCGGGTCACCGAAGAGCACCGATTTGCCGCCGCCGTGGGCCAGGCCGGCGGCCGCATTCTTGAGGGTCATCGCGCGCGCCAGGCGGAAACACTCTTCGACGCCGACGTCGGGGGCCATGCGCAATCCGCCAATCGCCGGCCCGCAGGCGACGTTGTCGATGACCAGAATGCCCTTGAGGCCGAGCGACGGTTCGTGGACGTGGATGGTCCTGGCCGGACCGAACTGATCGGCGAAACGAAACATGGCTGACACCTGTCCTGCGTCCTGACCTCGAGGGCGTCCCGGCGGGGTTTGCGGCGACGGCCTGTTGCCGCGAGCAGTTTCCAGGCCAAGCGCCTCGAAGCTCATTATAGACGCTGCCAGGCCGCCGCCTCCGGCCGCCGCTGCGGCGATTGCTCGCCGTTGACCTCGCTCGCGTCAAGCGCGTAGTCTTCGTCCGCTGCCCGGCGATGCGTGACCGGGGTGGGCGGTAACGAACGAGCCTGGCCGCGCAAGGCGAGTGACCTCGTCCGGTCGGCAGCCGAAGGGAGGAGAGCGAATGGGCAAGGAAATCGAGCGCAAGTTTCTCGTCAGGGGTGACGCCTGGCGCCAGCTGGGCACCGGCCAGGCGTATCGCCAGGGTTATCTGAACAGCGACGCCGAGCGCACCGTGCGGCTGCGCACGGTCGGCGACAAGGCGTTCCTGACGATCAAGGGCCGGTCGGTCGGGGCGACGCGCGCCGAGTACGAGTATGCGATCCCGCTCGACGAGTGCAACGCGATGCTCGACGCGCTCGCCGAAAAGCCGCTGATCGAGAAGACCCGTTACCGGATTCCGGCCGGTCCGCTGACCTGGGAGGTCGACGAGTTCTTCGGCGACAACGCCGGGCTGATCGTCGCCGAGATCGAGCTGCAGAGCGAGGACCAGGTCTTCGACAAGCCCGACTGGGTCGGCGAGGAGGTGACCAGCGATGCGCGCTATTTCAACGCCAACCTGATCCGCAATCCTTTCCGCAGCTGGCCCGAAGCGTCCACCGGCCGGTAGCGGGAGTTCGCTGCCGGGCCGGCGAGCGGGTGGACGGGCGACCATCGGCGTCGGTAGACTACGGCCCGGGACGTCCGGCGGATTCGCCGCAGGGCGCCCCGGGGCGCGCGTCCGCCGACCGCGGACGGGTCGCGCCTGTGTCCCTCCATCATCCGGAGTATCGAGATCATGCCCATTTACGAATACGCGTGCGTGGCCTGTGGTCAGGAGTTCGAAACGCTCGTCCGTTCTTCGTCGCCCGAGCCGGAGTGTCCGGCGTGCCACGGCACCGACCTGCGCAAGAAGCTCTCGTCTTTCTCGGCGTTGAGCGCCCAGCCGGCCGCCAGCGCGCTACCGGGCCCCTGCGGCAGCTGCGGCCACCCGGATGGACCGGGAGCCTGCCGCTTCAACTGATCGCCCGTTCGTCGGGCTCGGCTGCCGCCGTGGCCAGCGACGCTCGTCCGGGCCGCTGGCCCGTGGCGTGGATCGCGGAATTGGTGTTGCGGGCGTGGGCTCGGCGAGCCACGGCACGGGCCAGAGGCGGGCGATGCACCGGGTGATCGCGCTGATCGTCCTGCTCGCCGGCGTTTTCGCCGCAGCCGCCGGCGCGGCCGATAGCGACGACCGGCGGGTCGACCGTTGCCTGATCGCGACGGGCGCGGCTGGCGCGCCAGCCGCCGTTGCTGAAGCGGCGACCAGCGAGGCGACGCGCGACGCCGTGCAGGGCAGCGACCCGCTGTTGGCGGAGATCGCCAAGGTCCGCTTCGAGCTGCTCCACGACGCGCTCAAGGCCGAGAAGGATTCCTATACCAAGGTCGTCTGGTCGAGCTTCAGCCTGCTCCTGATTGCGCTCGGCTGGCTGCTGACCTCCAGGGACGCCCGGCAGTTCCTGCGCGACAACCCGGGGGTGCGGGGCGTCGCGCTCTCGGCCGTGCTGGTCGTCGCCGCCGTGCATACCGTCGTGCTCGGCTTCCACGTCGCCGCATCCCAGCGGATCGTTCACCTGCTGGCCAAGGACTGCTACGTCTGGCTGGCCGCGATGGGAGAAGAATACTACGCGCAGGACGCACTCACCTGGGGCTTCCTGCCGGTCAGCCTGCTGATCAACGGTCCGCTGTTCGTCCTGCTCGCCTGCCTGCTGCATCGCCTGCGTCTTCCCGAGTAGCCTCGCAAGAAAAAAAGCCTGTACATGTGTACAGTCTTCGGCTATGCTGTGAGCGCTTTCCTCGAGGGTCCGGCAGCCCAACATCTCACAGGAGGCAGTGACCGTGCAGCGCATTCAGAACTGGTTCGAGAAGATCATCGGGGTTCCCCTCGTCGAGCGTGATCGCTGGACGCTCGTGCAACAGGTGTTCAGCGGGCGTCGCCCGGACCTCGAAGCGCTGCACAAGCCGGCGTGCTGGCGCAGGAAGCCGGCGGTCGCGCCAGGTGGCGCCGGGTCACTCCGCAGTAGATCTGGCGTGGGCGGGCGATCCGGTATTCCGGGTCGGTGAGCATTTCCTCCCAGTGCGCGAGCCATCCGGCGGTGCGCGCGAGGGCGAGGAGGCAACCCCACATCGACGGCGGCAGGCCGATCGCGCCGAGGATCAGTCCGGCGTAGAAGTGGGCGTTGGGCTGCAGGCCGCGGGCGACGAGTTCGGGGTGCTCGAAGGCCACCTGCTCGATCGCCCGGGCCTTCCTGAACAGGCGGTGCTGCTCGAGCCCGCGTTCCTCGATCACCTCGGCGAGCGTCCGGCGCAGAACCGGAACCCGCGGGTCGCGCGCGCCGAAATCGGGATCGCCGAATCCGGGCAGGCACGGTTGCCTGCCGTCGCCGCTCGTCGCCCGCGCAACGAAGGCGGCGGCCGGCGCGGCGTCGTCGATTTGGTCGATCAGCGCCAGGCAGGCTTCGCTGGCGCCGCCGTGGGCAGGGCCCGAAAGGCAGGCGATGCCGGCCGAAATGCAGACGAAGGGGTTGGCGCCCGAAGACCCGGCCATGCGCACGGTTGTCGTCGCGGCGTCCTGCCCATAGTCGGCAAAGACGATCAGCAGGCGCTCGACGGCGCGCGCGAGCACGGCGTTGTCTGGCGGCGTCTCGCGCAGAGTGCCGAAGAGCATCTGCAGCAGGTTCTCGCCGTAGCCGAGGTCCGGCCGGGGGGTCATGAACGGCTGGCCGACCGAGTACTTGTAGGCCATCGCGACGATCGCCGGCATCCGCGCGACGAGCCGCGCGAAGCAGATCGCTCGCCACGCGGGATCGGCGTAGTCGGCGTCGGCCTCGTCGAAAGCCGAGAGCGCCGCGACGATGCCCATGATCACCGGCAGCGGACGCGCGTCGCGGCGAAAGCTTTCGTAAAGCCGGACCATCTGCTGGTGCACGAGCGCCTGGCTGGCGATCGCCGTCCGGAGGCGCCGCTTCTCGGCGGAGTCGGGCAACTCGCCGTGCCTGAGCAGATGGGCGACGTCGAAATGGTCGCAACGCTCGGCGAGTTGCTCGACCGGATAGCCGTGGTAGAGCAGTTCGCCGCGCTCGTCGTCGACGTGGCTGATCTTCGACCGGCACGGGGCTGTCGACACGAATCCCGGGTCGTAGGCGAAGCACGCCGTCGTCGTGCCGAGGCTGCGGATGTCGAGACACGGTCGGCCGTAGGTCGGCACGATGATCGGGATCGGCACGGACTTGTCGCCATCGGCTGTGAACGTCGCCTCGCCCACGCAGTGCATTGCCTTGCTCCTTTCCGGAAGTCTTTTGAGTTACGGCCGCCCAGCGCGGTCACGCGTTTCGGCGTCTCCGTGCGCTGCGCCACTTCGGGGCATCGTACGCGTCCGGCGCACCGCGCGCGGGCGCGGGCCGGTCTCGCCGGCGTCGTCCCGGCTCCGCCTAGGTCTCCACAAGGCCTTGATTCGCCAGACGATCAGGTCGTCGTCAGAGCCCTGGCCACGGCGCTTCGCCGAATGCCGGGGAAAACGCAAGCAGCATCCGTGCCGGTTGTCCTCCAGGAACGGGGGCTGTGTCCTGCCGTGCTCTTGCCGTGGGCTCGACGGCCTGTCGGCCGGAGGGGTCCCGGGTCCATCGGGCGATGCCGATGCGGCGCGCCTGGCTTGGTCCGACGGCGGGGAGCTTGCCCTCGTCGGGCTGGCGCCGTACGCTAGCGCTCGCTCCGTGTCAGTCAGCCGAGGGTCGTCTCCCGATGAATGCTCCGCCTTCTCCGCCCGATAAGCGCCGTCCTTCAGCCAGCAGGAGGACGACGAAGAAGTCCGCCGCCGAGCCGGCCGCCGCAAGCCCCGAATCCGCCGAGCCGGGGCTGGTCGATCAGGTGCGCGCGATGGCCGGTCGCCTGCTCGACATCAGTTCAGCGACGGTCGTCGCGGGCAAGGCACTCGAGACGGCGGGCAGGGTCACGCGGGCGCTTCAGGAAGGCCATCCGATCGACGCGGCCAGCGAGGTCGTCCGCGCGGTCCTGCCCGGCGTCGGCGATACCGCCGCCTGGGTGAAGACCGGCGAGATGGTCCGCGCGATGCGCGAGACCGCCGGGCTGACGATTGCCGAGGTCGGCGCAGCGATCGATCTCAAGGACCCGTCGCTGATCGAGGCGATCGAGCAGGGACGGCTGGCGCTGTCGTTCGAGGTGATCCTGCGTCTGGCCGCGGTCTTCGGGCGCAACGACCCGGTCGGCTTCGTGATGCGCCTGACGCGCACCTCGAATCCCGAACTGTGGAAGAGCCTCGAGGCGCTCGGCGTCGGCAAGCTCGTCCTGCAGACGGTGCGCGAGCATCAGTTCGTCAATGTCTATCGCAGCCATGACGAGGCGCGCTCGCTGAGCGACGAGGAGTTCGCCGAAATTCTGAGCTTCACGAAGGCAGCGTTCGAAATGGCCATGGCGCTGCGCGCGCGCCATCGCGCCGCGGCCGGCGGCGCGGCGCCATCGGCCGGAACGTAGGCTGCGGGTTCGCTGCAGCGCCGGTTTTTCGGGGATAATCGACCCTTTTCTCGTCCGGACGCTCAGCAGCCATGCAGGAAAGGTATCAGCCCGCGGAAGTCGAGGTCGCCGCCCAGGAACTCTGGGAACGCAGCGGTGCGGCGCAGGCCATCGAGGACGGCAGTCGTGCCAAGTACTACTGCCTGTCGATGTTTCCCTATCCCTCGGGGAAACTGCACATGGGCCACGTGCGCAACTACACGATCGGCGACGTGCTCGCGCGCTTTCACCGGATGCTCGGCTACAACGTGCTGCAGCCGATGGGCTGGGACGCCTTCGGGATGCCGGCCGAGAACGCGGCGATCCAGAACGGTGTGCCGCCGGCGCAATGGACCTACGCGAACATCGCGTACATGCGCGAGCAGCTCAAGCGCCTCGGTTTCGCAATCGACTGGCGGCGTGAACTGGCCACCTGCTCCCCCGACTACTATCGCTGGGAGCAGTGGCTGTTCACCCGGCTGTACGAGAAGGGCCTGATCTACAAGCGTCTCGGGACGGTGAACTGGGATCCGGTCGACCAGACCGTGCTGGCCAACGAGCAGGTGATCGACGGGCGCGGCTGGCGCTCGGGGGCGCTCGTCGAGAAGCGCGAGATCCCGATGTACTACATGAAGATCACCGCCTACGCCGAGGAACTGCTCGCCGATCTCGACCGCCTCGACGGCTGGCCCGAACAGGTTCGGCTGATGCAGAAGAACTGGATCGGCAAGAGCACCGGCGTGCGCTTCGCGTTTCCCTACGAACTCGACGGCCAGGCGGGGCTGCTCTGGGTGTTCACGACGCGCGCCGACACGATCATGGGCGTCACCTTCTGTGCCGTCGCCGCCGAACACCCGCTGGCCAGCTACGCGGCCGCGCGCGATCCGGCGATCGCCGCGTTCGTCGAGGAATGCCGGCAGGGCGGCGTCGCCGAGGCCGACCTGGCGACGATGGAGAAGAAGGGGGTGCCGACCGGCATCTTCGTCACTCATCCGCTGAGTGGTGAACCGGTCGAGGTGTGGATCGGCAACTACGTGCTGATGGGCTACGGAGACGGCGCGGTGATGGCCGTTCCGGCGCACGACGAGCGCGATTTCGCCTTCGCCGTCCGCTACGGCCTGCCGATCCGCCAGGTGATCGCCGTCGAGGGGGAGACCTTTTCGCTCGACGGCTGGCAGGAGTGGTACGCCGACAAGCAGCACGGCGTGTGCATCAACTCGGCCAAGTACGACGGTCTGGGCTTCGCTGCAGCGGTCGAGGCGATCGCCGCCGATCTCGCGGCGAGGCAGCTCGGCGGGAAGAAGGTCCAGTTCCGGCTGCGCGACTGGGGGATTTCGCGCCAGCGCTACTGGGGCTGCCCGATTCCGGTCATCCATTGCTCCGGCTGCGGCGACGTACCGGTGCCCGATGCGGACCTGCCGGTCGTCCTGCCCGAAGACGTGACGATCACCGGCGCGGGTTCGCCGCTCGCCCGCATGCCCGGGTTCCACGAGTGCCGCTGCCCGCGCTGCGGCGAGCCGGCCCGGCGCGAGACCGACACGATGGACACCTTCGTCGAGTCGTCCTGGTACTTCCTGCGCTACTGCTGCCCGGACAACGCGTCGGCGATGGTCGACGAGCGCGTCGCGTACTGGTGCAAGGGCGGAATCGACCAGTACATCGGCGGTATCGAGCACGCGATCCTGCACCTCTTGTACTCGCGCTTCTGGACCAAGCTGATGCGCGACCTCGGACTGTTCGGCGAGACGCGGCTCGACGAGCCGTTCGCCAACCTGCTGACGCAGGGAATGGTCGTCGCGCCGACCTTCTATCGCGAGGATGGCCAAGGCAAGAAGCTGTGGATCAACCCGGCCGACGTCGATGCCGTGCATGACGAGCGCGGGCGGCTGAGCGGTGCGACCCTGCGCGCCGACGGCGCACCGGTGATCGTCGGCGGCGTCGAGAAGATGTCCAAGTCGAAGAACAACGGCGTCGATCCGCAGGCGCTGATCGATCGCTACGGAGCCGACACGGCGCGCCTGTTCATCATGTTCGCGAGTCCGCCCGACCAGTCACTCGAGTGGTCCGACGCCGGAGTCGAAGGCGCCTACCGGTTTCTCAGGCGCCTCTGGCGGATGGTCCATGAGCACGTTGCCGCCGGACCGGTCGCTGCGAAGGTCGACGACGGTGCGCTCTCGGGCGAGCTGAAGGCGCTGCGCCGGCAGTTGCACCAGACGATCGGCAAGGTCGCCGACGACTACGGCCGGCGCAAGCAGTTCAACACGGCGATCGCCGCGGTGATGGAACTGCTCAACGTGTACGCGCGGGTCGGGGACGAGTCGCCGGCTGCGCGCGCGGTCAGGCAGGAGACGCTCGAGGCGGTGACGCTGATGCTCGCGCCGATCGTCCCACATATCTGCGAGGCGCTCCATTCGGCGCTGCGGCCTGGCCAGACGGCCAGCGCGCAGCCGTTTCCGAAGCCCGACCCGCGGGCGCTGGCGGTGGACGAGATTGAACTCGTGCTGCAGGTCAATGGCCGGCTGCGCGGCAGTCTGCGCGTTCCGGCCAGCGCCGGTCGCGCGGAGATCGAGCTCGCGGCGGTGGCCAGCGAGGTCGCGCAGAAGCACCTCGCCGGCGGCGCGCCGAAGAAGGTGGTCGTCGTTCCCGGCCGGCTGGTCAATGTCGTCACCTGATTCCCCGGAGGGATCTCGGCGCATGCGTGTCCTGCTTCGCTCGGCCGGACTGGCGGTGGTGGTCTCGCTGCTCGTGGCCTGCGGTTTCCAGTTGCGGGGTGCGTACACGCTGCCCTTCGACAGCCTCTACCTGGCATTCGCCGACTACGACGTGGTCGGTGCGAACCTCAAGCGCGCGATCCGCGCTTCGGGGACGACGCGCATCGCCCTGACCCAGAGCGACGCCCAGGCCAGCCTGATTTCGGGAACCCAGTATCGCGACCGGGTGATCCTTTCGGTCTCGGGTACCGGGCGGGTCAGCGAGCTGCGCTTGCGTTACCTGTTCAATTACCGGATCACCGACGACAAGGGAAGGGATCTGGTTCCGCCGAACAGCGTCGAGATCATTCGCGACCTGACCTACGACGATTCGCAGATTCTCGCCAAGCAGCAGGAGGAAACGCTGCTCTGGCGGGACATGGAAAACGATCTCGTCCAGCAGCTCTTGCGTCGCCTCGCCGCTGCCAAGCCCGTCTATCCCGAGTCCGAACAGTAGGCGGCCGGCGTGCAGCTCAGGGGTGAGAATCTCGGCGGGCATCTCGCACGCGACCTGCTGCCGGTCTATCTGCTCCACGGTGAGGAGCCTCTGCTGGTCATCGAAGCGGCTGACGCGATCCGTTCGGCAGCCCGCCGCCGCGGCTTCGACGAGCGTACGGTACTCACCGTTCTGCCCGGTTTCAGCTGGAACGAGCTGCGCCACGCCGCAGGCACACTCTCGCTGTTTGGCGGTCGCACGCTGATCGAGTTGCGGATTCCCGGAGGCAAGCCCGGCCGAGAGGGATCAGTGGCGATCCAGGAGTACTGCCTGCGCCCGTCGCCGGACTGCCTGTTGCTGGTCACGTTGCCGGCGCTCGACTGGAAGGAGGAAAAGGCCCCGTGGGTTGGCGCACTCGCCGCGGCTGGCGCTGTGGTCAGGCTCGTTCCACCGGGGCTAGCCGACCTGCCGGCGTGGGTCGCCGGCCGGCTCGCGCGGCAGCAGCAGAGCGCCGACGCCGACGGCCTGCGTTTCATCGCCGAACGGGTCGAGGGGAACCTGCTCGCCGCACATCAGGAAATCGTCAAGCTCGGCGTCCTGTACCCTCCCGGCGCGCTGAGCTTCGGGCAGATTCGCGACGCCGTGCTCAACGTCGCGCGCTACGACCTCGACAACCTGCGCGAAGCGCTGCTCGCCGGCGACGTGGCGAGGATCGCGCGAACGCTCGACGGACTCGAGCAGGAAGGCGAGCCGCCGCCGCTCGTTCTCTGGGCGATGACCGAGGAACTGCGCGTGCTGGCGAAGATGCGCAACGGTCTCGACCTCGGCAGGCCGCTCGACGTGCTCTTGCGCGAAGCGCGGATCCGCGCCGAACGCCAGACGTTGATCAGAAGGGCTGTGCACAGGGTCGACCGGCGACAGACCCGCGACGCGCTCGCCGCAGCGGCGCGGATCGACAGGATGATCAAGGGTCTGGCGAGCGGCGACGTGTGGGATGAGTTCCGGCGTCTCGCGCTGTCCGTGACCGCGGCGTCAACGGCCGTCCGGTCTCGCGCTCAGGCCTCCGCTTCTGGAGACGGCTGATCGGGTGCCAGGTGCTCCCAGGCGCAATGGACGCTTTCGCCGCGTACGTCGTTGAGTCCGTGGCTGCACTTGGTCTGGACCAGGCACTCGCCCTCGCCATCGGGACAGACGACGACGAGGCCCATTTCGCTGTCCACCGTTCGTTCGCCATCCCAGAAAGTGCAGGTTGCGCAGACTTTCACTTCGGTGGGCACGATCACTTTGTTCATGGCGGGTACGGGGAGATCGGTCGAGGACATGACTGAGAGTGTATTCCTTTCCGGAGGTTCCGTTGACGTCGCTGCGTGATCGACGGCTATAATCCGGCCCATCGGAGCGCGGTGACTCCGTCTTGCGACGTGCCGGTCTCATCGCCAACTCGGCCGAGCCGATCATCGGCCTCACGCCTTCCGCGGACAGGGTCGCCCATGGACATCGAGCACTACATGCACACCGTCGGCCGCCAGGCGCGCGAGGCCTCGCGACTCGTCGCCCGCGCCGACAGCCAGGCGAAGGACCAGGCGCTGCGCGCGATCGCCGGGGCGATCCGGCGCGAGTCGGCTGCACTGCTGGCGGCCAACCAGGAGGACCTCGCCGCGGCGCGAGCGGCCGGCCTCGAAGCCGCGTTGCTCGACCGGCTCGCGCTGTCGCCGAAAGCGGTCGCGGCGATGGCCGAAGGCGTCGAGCAGATCGCCGCGTTGGCCGATCCGGTCGGCGAGATCTCGGATCTCAAGGTCAGACCGAGCGGCATCCAGGTCGGGCGGATGCGCGTGCCGCTCGGGGTGATCGGGATCATCTACGAGGCGCGGCCGAACGTCACGGCCGACGCTGCGGCGCTGTGCCTCAAGTCGGGCAACGCCTCGATCCTGCGCGGTGGCTCGGAGGCCTTTCGCTCGAATCGCACGATCGCCAGCCTGGTCTACGAGGGACTGGCCAGTGCCGGCCTGCCGCAGACCGCCGTGCAGGTGATCGAGACCACCGACCGGGCCGCCGTCGGTCGGTTGATCACGATGCGCGAGTACGTCGACGTGCTCGTCCCGCGGGGTGGCAAGGGTCTGATCTCGCGCCTGCTCGCCGAAGCGCGCGTGCCGATGATCCAGCACCTCGACGGCAACTGTCACGTTTACGTGGACGACGACGCCGATCCCGAGAAAGCACTGCAGATCGTCGAGAACGCGAAGACGCAGCGCTACGGCACGTGCAACACGGCCGAGTCGCTGCTCGTCGCCCGCTCGGTCGCTTCGCGGCTGCTGCCGACGATCGCCGCTCTGCTGATCCACAAGGGCGTCGAGATCCGCGGCTGCCCGGAGACACTGAGCCTCGTCGGCGAAGCGCGACCGGCGACCGAAGAGGACTACGCCACCGAGTTTCTGGCGCCAATCATCTCGGTCCGTGTCGTCGATGGCCTCGACCAGGCGATCGAGCATATCGACCGCTACGGCTCGCATCATACCGACGCGATCGTCACCGAGAACTATACGTCGGCGATGCGTTTCCTGCGCGAGGTCGATTCGTCTTCGGTGATGGTCAATGCCTCGACGCGCTTCGCCGACGGCTTCGAGTACGGACTCGGCGCCGAGATCGGCATTTCGACGGACAAGATCCACGCCCGCGGTCCGGTCGGTCTCGAGGGTCTGACCAGCCAGAAGTGGGTCGTTCTCGGCAACGGCGAGGTGCGCAGTTGACCAGCCGACGTCGATCGCACGACGAGACCACAGGCTCTACAGGAGGAACCATGAAACAGTTGCTGATTGCGGCGATCGCCGCGCTGACTTTCAATCTCGCCGCGGCGGTCGAGGTCGCCGGGGTCAGGTTCGACGACCGGACCCATCTGGCGAGCAGCGATCTGGTGCTCAACGGCGCCGGTCTGCGCAGGAAGCTGATCGTCAAGGTTTACGCGATGGCGCTCTACCTGCCCGAAAAGCGCGGCGACGCCGACGCTGTACTCGCTACCCGAGGAGCGAAGCGGATCTCGATCAGCCTGCTGCGCGACGTGACCGCTCAGCAGTTCGTCGAGGCTCTCCAGGAAGGGATGGCCAACAACCATACGGAAGCCGAAATGGCTGCGCTCAGGGACCGGCTCAAGCAGTTCTCCGATTCGCTGCTCGCCGCTGGTGAGCCGAAGACGGGGACGAGCGTGCTGATCGACTGGCTTCCCGAGAGTGGGACCCGGCTGACGGTCAACGGGCAGGTCAAGGGCAAGGACATCGCCGGCGAGGATTTCTACCGGGCAGTGCTGCGCATCTGGCTGGGCAGCAAACCGGTGCAGGAAGACCTCAAGCAGGCGCTGCTCGGCAAGGCTTCGTGAACGCGCGACGAGCGTGAAGAGAACGACCCGGCTGGCTGGCGACGACTTCGCGGCGGTCGTCCGCGCGCCGACGTTCTGTCTCGGCGTGCGCTGCGACGAAGAACGGGTCATCGGCGTCGAGTTTCTCGAACCGCGGCCGGAAGTCACTCCGCAGAACGCTCTCGCCGCCGAGGCGGTGCGCCAGCTGAGGGCCTACCTCGAGGACGCCGAAAGTCGTCTGGTGCTGCCACTGCGCCCCGCCGGAACGCCTTTTCAGCGTCGCGTCTGGGAGCAGATCGCGGCGATCCCGGTGCACGAAACGCGCAGCTACGGAGAGATCGCCGGAGCGCTGCACAGCGCTCCGCGGGCCATCGGCCGGGCCTGCGGGGCCAACCCGTACCCGCTGATCGTCCCGTGTCATCGGGTTCTGGCCAGTGGCGGTCGGCTCGGTGGCTTCGCCCGACAGCGCGGAGGTTTCCTGCTCGAAGTCAAGCGCTGGCTTCTCGCGCATGAGAGCGGCTGAGCCGGCTGCGTCGGATCTTGCCGAAATCGATGCCTTCTGCGACAGCCTCTGGCTCGAGGACGGGCTCGCGCGGGCTTCGCTGGCCAGCTACCGCAGCGACCTGCTGCAGCTCGCGTCGTGGCTCGCCGCGAACCACGCCGGTGAGCTGTGCACGGTCGGCGAACCCGAACTGCTCGGTTTCGTCGCCGAGGTGTCGAGAAACCTTCGTCCTTCGTCGCAGGCGCGCTACCTGTCGACACTGCGACGCTTCTACCGTCATCTCGTCGGGCGCGGTCGGCGCAGCAGCGATCCGACGCGCCTGATCGCCATGCCGGCGAGGCCGTCGCGCCTGCCGAAGGTCGTCTCCGAAGCGCAGGTCGATCGCCTGCTCGCCGCGCCCGACAGCTCGACAACCCTCGGCCAGCGCGATCGGGCGATGCTCGAGACGCTCTACGCGACCGGGCTGCGTGTCTCCGAGCTCGTCGGGCTCAGGGTGTACGAACTGAGCCTCGAGATGGGGGTCGTCCGCACGCTCGGCAAGGGCAGCAAGGAGCGCCTCGTGCCGCTCGGCGAACAAGCTCGCGACTGGCTGCAGCGTTACCTCGTCGAGGCGCGTCGCGCGCTGCTCGCCGGCCGACAGAGCGACGACCTGTTCGTGACCTCGCGCGGCTCGGCGATGACCCGACAGGCTTTCTGGCAGCTGATCAAGCGCTACGCGCAAGTCGCCGGAATCGACCCGGCGCGCCTGTCGCCGCACGTGCTGCGCCATGCCTTTGCGACGCACCTGATCAATCACGGCGCCGACCTGCGCGTCGTGCAACTGCTGCTCGGGCACGCCGACATCTCGACGACGCAGATCTACACCCACGTCGCCCGCGAGCGGCTCAAGGCGCTGCACGCACAGCACCACCCGCGCGGCTGACCGCCGCGTCCGGGTCGCCGCAGGCCCCGGTCCGCGGATCAGCGGTTGAGGAAGTGCAGCGTTGCGCGCCCGGGCCGTCGTCCGGGTCGCTCAGTCGAGGGATCGATATCGAGCAGCGTCACGCTGCCGTAATCGATCACCACCTGGCTCCACTCGCCGATCGGCCAGTGCAGCCAGTAGCCGAGAGCCGCGCGGATCGGTCCGGCGTGGGTGACCAGTCCGAAACGCGGTCCGGCGAGGCCGACGAGGCAATCGATCACTCGCTGCTGGAGCATGGCCACCGATTCCCCGCCCGGAGGCACGAAGTGCAGCACGTCGGCGGCCCACGCGTCGATCTCGCGGCGGTCGATCGACTCCCAGCTGCGGCCTTCCCATTCGCCGAAATCGATCTCCCGTAGCCGGTCGTCGAGGACGGCCTGCGCGTGCAGCGCTCTGGCCAGTTCGCGTGCGCGCCTCAGTGGACTGGCGAGCAGCGGGGTCGCCGGAGGAATCAGCGGGCGGAGGCGCTCGGCCGCCGCCTGCGGGTCCTCGGCAGCGACGTCGAGGCGACCGTAGCAGATCCCCGCGAGGCCGACCGGACGGGGATGGCGGATCAGGAAAAGCTGCACAGCAGGCCCCAGTAAAAGGCGACCTCGGAGAGTTGCTGGGTGGCGCCCAGGCAGTCGCCGGTGTACCCGCCGATCCGCCGGCGGAACAGCCGGGCGAGCCAGAGCGTGGCCAGCGCGGCGAGCAGGCAACCGGAGATCGCGATGGCCGGTGGCAGAAAGAGCAGCGGCAGCAGCGCGGTCAGCCCGGCGAAGGCCAGTTCGCCGCGGCCGATGCGAGTCGCCAGCGGTTTGGCCTTCCCCTCGTCGCGTACGTAGTCGAGCCCGCGCAGCAGGGTCGTCGAGGCAAAGCGGGAGAGCGTGTGGCCGCTGATCAGGATCAGCGGAATCTGCTGCGCGGAAAACTCGATCAGCGCGCAGAAGCGCGCGAGCAGCAGCACGATCAGCGCAATCGCACCGTAGCTGCCGATTCGCGAGTCCTTCATGATCGCCAGGATCTGTCCCTTTTCCCAGCCGCCACCGAAACCGTCGACCATGTCGCTCCAGCCGTCTTCGTGGAATGCGCCGGTCAGGTAGAGCGAAGCGGTGATCGCGATGAGGACGGCGAGCGTCGTCGGCCAGACCCGGGAGGCGAGAAGGAAAGCGAGCGCGGCCAGCGAGCCGACGAGCATCCCGACGAGCGGAAAGTAGCGGCTCGCCCGGTCGAGCGCGTCGCTACTGTGGCCGACCCAGGCAGGGACCGGCAGGCGGGTGAAGAAGCGCAGGGCCCCGAAAAAGTAGCTGATCTCGCGTCCAAGCATGAGGCGCAGATCTACCTCGATGAGCACGCGCGGGCCGCTCCGTCGCGAACTCGCGGCAGCCGGCTGTGCGTCTGGCGATGTGGGTCGATTTGTGGCATCTTTCGTCTGCTCCATACGAGTCAGCTGGCGATGGTATCCCGAACCCGCGCCGGAGGCCATTGCCCGGAATTTCGTCAGGCCGGAGCCGCCGTCGTGCCGCTCCGCCGCCCGCGGCCGGCGCTTCGGCTGTCCGGCGCGTGGTGGCGAAGGCGAAGTGATGACGCGAGATTCTCCCGAGGCTCTCTCCGACTTGCTGCAGGCGGTCGGAGAACGAAGGTTCCGCACCGTTCTGGCGGACCCACCGTGGCAGTTCGACAACCGGACCGGGAAGATGGCCCCGGAGCACCGGCGTCTCAACCGCTACGCGACGATGGGTCTGGACGAGATCCTCGATCTGCCGGTCGCCGCGATCATCGAGGACCCGGCGCACCTCTACCTCTGGGTGCCCAACGCGCTGCTGCCTGCAGGCCTGCGCGTGCTCGCCGCCTGGGGCTTCGAGTACAAGAGCAACATCGTCTGGCACAAGGTCCGCCAGGACGGGGGGCCGGACGGTCGCGGCGTCGGGTTCTATTTCCGCAACACCACCGAACTGATCCTTTTCGGTGTTCGCGGCAGGAACGCGCGCACTCTGGCGCCTGGCCGGCGGCAGGTCAACATCATCCGCAGCCGCAAGCGCGAGCACTCGCGCAAACCCGAGGAGGCGTACGCGATCATCGAGGCGTGTTCGCCCGGACCATTCATCGAACTCTTCGCCCGGGGTTCGCGGCCGGGCTGGTTCAGCTGGGGCCATCAGGCCGAAGACTACTCGCCGGGCTGGCCGACCGGGCGCGGCGACTCCGAGTCAGGTGACGCAAGCAGCACGGGCGGGCAGGGCGGATCCTGATCCGGGGCGGTCGGCGCGGTCAGTGGTCGGCGGCGCCGCCGCGTCCGAGTCCGGCAACGCGTCGGTGGCGCAGCCGCGCCGGGACGTGCGCGATGAGCGCCGAAAAGACGAGGATGATCCGGAACAGCGCGATCCGGCTGGTGTCGTCGGCGGCCATCCAGGCGAGCAATCCGAGCTTGGCGAGCATCGCCAGGCCGGTGACCTCGCCGATGCAGGCCGGTCTGGTCCACAGATCGATCGCGATCATCGCCAGGCCGCTGCCGACGAGCACTCCGGCGAATGCGTCACCGGTCTCGGTCGGCCCGGAACTGATCAGGCGCGATCCGACTCCGACGACTCCGACGAGGTGCACGGCACGCAGGCCGACGATCAACCAGTGCCGTGCGCGGAAGTCTCGAAAGGTGGGATCCGGCGATCCGGTCATCGCGGGTCACGAAAGAACCCGGCGCCGATCAAGCCCCCTGGAGGTGACGAGGCCCCCTTCGCGGGGGCCTCTGGCTTCCAGCCGGGAGGGACGACCCTACATCCGTTCGATCATCGCGTCGCCGAAGGCCGAGCAAGACACTTCGGTCGCCCCTTCCATCAGCCGTGCGAAGTCGTAGGTCACCACCTTGTCGCCGATCGCCGCTTCCATCGCTACGATGATCAGGTCGGCGGCCTCGAACCAGCCGAGGTGGCGGAGCATCATTTCGGCCGAGAGGATCAGCGAACCCGGGTTGACCTTGTCCAGTCCGGCATACTTCGGCGCCGTTCCGTGCGTCGCTTCGAAGCACGCGTAGAGGTCCGAGATGTTCGCCCCGGGGGCAATGCCGATGCCGCCGACCTGCGCGGCCAGGGCGTCGGAAATGTAGTCGCCATTGAGGTTCGTCGTGCAGATCACGTCGTACTCGGCCGGGCGCAGCAGGATCTGCTGCAGGAAGGCGTCGGCGATCGAGTCCTTGATGACGATGCCGTTCGGCAGACGCAGCCACGGCCCGCCGTCGATCTCGACACCGCCGAATTCACGCTTGGCCAGCGCGTAGGCCCAGTCACGGAAGGCACCTTCGGTGAACTTCATGATGTTGCCTTTGTGCACGATGGTCACCGACTTGCGCTTGTTGGTGATCGCGTACTTGATCGCCGCGCGCACGAGGCGTTCGGTGCCTTCCTGCGAAACCGGCTTGACGCCGATTCCCGAGGTCGCCGGGAAGCGGATCTTCCTGACGCCCATTTCCTCCTGCAGGAACTTGATCACCTTGCGGCAGCCCTCGGAATTGGCTTCCCATTCGATGCCCGCGTAGATGTCCTCGGTGTTCTCGCGGAAGATGACCATGTTGGTCTTCGCCGGGTCCTTGAGCGGCGAGGGCACGCCGCGGAAGTAGCGCACCGGCCGTACGCACTGATAGAGGTCGAGTTCCTGGCGCAGCGCAACGTTCAGCGAGCGGATGCCACCGCCGACCGGCGTGGTCATCGGTCCCTTGATCGACACCGAGAATTCCTTGAGCGCTTCGAGGGTCTCCGCCGACAGCCAGACGTCCGAACCGTACAGCCGGGTCGATTTCTCGCCGGCGTAGACTTCCATCCAGTAGATCTTCTTCGCTCCACCGTAGGCCTTGGCGACCGCCGCGTCGACCACCTTGATCATCACCGGCGTGATGTCGATGCCGATCCCGTCGCCTTCGATGAACGGAATGATCGGATTGTCGGGAATTGCCTGTCCTGGAACGATTTTCTGGCCGCCTTGCGGGACTTTGATCAGACTTGCGCTCATGCCAACTCCGTTTAGTGAGGGGTGGTTGAATCCGGTTCGCTCGCTGCACCGCCGCCCGCCGGCTGGACATCCTCGCTCGGGAAGCGGGGACCGGACGGTGCTGCGCACTTGGGGCACGAGGGATCTGTCCGAAGCACATTCTCCTGTGGCACCACACGTCATTATGTCGGAAATACAGGCATTTTGCCAGTCCGCGAGGGAGCGGCGAGAGCTTTGCGCGAGCCCCTGAGCGGGCGATCGCCGCTTCTGATGCGGTGCACCAGAAGCGGTGCTACAATCGCTGCACTACCGTCAGGCGGACCGGCTCGTGGACATCCCCAGCGTTGAGAACGTTCTTCCCAGGCGTATCGCCGAGGCGATGATCGACGGCTTCGACCGGCATTACAGCCTGATTCGCCAGTACGGTCGGCAGGCCAGGCTGCTCTTCGAGGCGGCCGACTGGAGAGGGGTCCATGATGCCGTTCGCGAGCGCATCCGCTCCTACGACGACCGGGTCAGCGAGACGGCCGACCTGCTCTGCGCCGAATTCGGCGCGGCGACGCTCGACGACGCGACGTGGCAGCAACTCAAGCTCTTCTACATCGGTCAACTGATCAATCACAAGCAGCCCGAGCTCGCCGAGACTTTCTTCAACTCGGTGTGTTCGAAGATCCTGCACCGGACCTATTTCAACAACGACTACATTTTCGCGCGGCCAGCGGTGTCCACCGAGTACATCCGCTCGACTCCGCCGGTCTATCGCAGCTACTACCCGGCGGAGAAGGGACTGCGCCGGACGGTCAGGGAAATCGTTCTCGACTTCGAGTGGCACCGCCCCTTCGAGGACCTCGACCGCGACGTCGACTACGTCATGCGCACGGTCCATGCGCGGCTCGGCGAGTGGCCGCAGGCCGAGGCCAACGTTCAGGTGCAGGTGCTGCACTCGGCGTTCTACCGCAACAAGGGGGCATACATCTTCGGCAAGGCGATCAACGGTCACGCCGAGTACTCGTTCGCCATCGCCGTCGTCCATTCGCCTGAGGGCAAGCTCGTGCTCGACACGATCCTGCTCGACAGCGGCCTGATCAGCGTTCTCTTCTCGCTGTCGCGCGCCTACTTCATGGTGGACATGGAAGTTCCTTCGGGATACGTGAAGTTCCTGCGCAGCATCATGCCGCTCAAGCCGCCGTCGGAGATCTACACGATGCTCGGACTCGGCAAGCAGGGCAAGATCCTTTTCTTCCGCGACTTCATGGAGCATCTGCGGCACTCGCAGGACCAGTTGATCATCGCCCCGGGGATCGCCGGTCTGGTGATGCTGGTGTTCACGCTGCCTTCGTATCCGTACGTGTTCAAGCTGATCAAGGACGTTTTCGGGCCGACGAAGGAGATGGATCGCGCGACCGTCAAACGAAAGTACCTGATGGTCAAGCAGGTAGACCGCGTCGGCCGGCTTGCGGACACGCTCGAGTTCTCGTATGTCCTGCTGCCCAAGAAACGCTTCTCGGGCGAACTGCTCGACGCGTTGCGCAGACAGGCGCCGTCGCTGCTCGAGGAGGAGGGCGACGATCTGGTGATCAAGCATCTCTACATCGAGCGCCGGCTGACGCCGCTGAACATCTATCTGGATTCGGCGACACCCGAGCAGGTCGACCACGCCGTCTTCGAATACGGCAACGCGATTCGCGAGATGGCGATCGCCAACATCTTCCCGGGCGACATGCTCTGGAAGAACTTTGGCGTGACGCGCTACAACCGGGTCGTGTTCTACGATTACGACGAGATCGAGTACATGACCGACACCAATTTCCGGGTGATTCCCGAGCCGCCTTATCCGGAGATGGAGATGTCCGGCGAGCCGTGGTACTCGGTCGGCAGGCACGATGTCTTTCCCGAGGAGTTCGCCAGCTTCCTGCTCGGTTCGCCGAAGGTCCGCTCGGCCTTCCTGAAGTACCACAGGGCGCTGCTCGACGTGCAGTTCTGGCAGACGACGCAGGAGAGGATTCGCGCCGGCCATGTCGAGGATTTCTTCCCCTATCCCGAAGAGCTGCGTTTCTGCAGGGCTTTTGCGAAATCCTGAACGGTCGGAAAACCGGTGAGCCGTGCACGCTGTCCGGAATCCCCCGGCTGCGACGCCGATCCCCGACCGAATTCCCTTGCCAGGAGGAAGCGATGATCGCTGTACCAGACCTGATTCAATGGTCCGATGCCTTCAGCGTCGGCATCCAAGAGGTGGACGAACAGCACAAGGTGCTCGTCGGCCTGCTCAATCAGCTGCATCGGGCAATTCGGGAGCACCACGGTCGCGCGACGTCGAAGGAGATCCTCGACCGTCTCGCCGAATACACGCGCACGCATTTCCTCCTCGAAGAGAGCCTGATGCGCCTGACCCACTACCCGGGCTTCGCGATTCACAAGCAGCAGCACGAAGATCTGATGCATCAGGTCGAAGCGCTCCAGCGCAAGGTGGCGACCGAGAACGTGGCGATCAGCTTCGAATTGCTGCACTTCCTGCGCAACTGGCTGGTCCAGCACATCAGCGACAGCGACCGGCGCTTCGGCCGGCATTTCGAGGTCGCCGGTCTCGCGTCTTACGCGAACTGGAGCAGGGAAGTCGAGAAGACGATGAAGAAGAAGAAATGGTGGTGGAAGTTCTGGTGAGCGCCCGGGGTCATCCGTCGGCCGACAGCCATTCGCGCGCCCAGCCCAGGCTGGCGGCGCTGTCCCCGGTCAGCGGACGGTACTCGCAACCGATCCACCCCCGGTAGCCCAGGGTTTCGATGAGCCTGAACAGGAACGGATAGCCGATTTCTCCGGTTCCGGGTTCGTGGCGTCCGGGGTTGTCGGCGATCTGGACGTGCGCGATCCGCCCGATGTTCGCCTCGATCGTTCGCGCGAGGTCGCCTTGCATGATCTGCGCGTGGTAGAGGTCGTACTGCAGGTAGAGGTTCAGGTCGGCGACCGCGGCGATCGTCGCCAGAGCCTTGGCCGGTGTGTCGAGCCAGAAGCCGGGCATGTCGACGCGACTGTTGATCGGCTCGACGAGCAGCTGGATGCCGTGCGCGGAGAGCCGGCGCGCGGCGTGGCGAAGATTCGCAGCAAAGGTCGCCCGGATTTCGTCGTCGGCGACGCCGATCGGGGTCAGGCCGGCGAGACAGTTCAGTCTGCTGCAGCCAAGCGCTCGCGCGTAGTCGAGGGCGAGGTCGACGCCTTCGCGAAACTCGCGCTCGCGGCCCGGGAGGCAGGCGATCCCCCGTTCGCCGGCCGCCCAGTCGCCGGCCGGCAGGTTGTACAGAACCTGGGTCAGGCGGTATTCGTGCAGCAGGCGCCGCAGCTCGCCGACTTCCCGGTCATAGGGGAACATGAACTCGACGCCGCGGAAGCCGGCCTGTGCGGCGCGCGCAAAGCGTTCGGCGAACGGGAATTCGGCAAAGAGAAAGCTCAGGTTTGCGCTCAGCTTGAGTGTCCGGCCGGCCATCGACGCTCCATGGGCTATAATCAGCGGCATTCTGATCAGGAAATCGGCCATGGGCAATCGTCTTTCCAGAATCGTCACGCGCACCGGGGACGCCGGCACGACCGGTCTCGGCGACGGCTCCCGGGTGGCCAAGGATAGCTTGCGGATCGAGACGATCGGCCAGTTCGACGAACTCAACTCGACGATCGGCATCCTGCTCGCTGAAGACATGCCGGAGCCGATTCGCGACGCGCTGACCGGTGTCCAGCACGACCTATTCGACCTCGGCGGAGAACTGTGCATCCCGGGTATGTCGATCATCGGCGACGCGCACGTGGCGCGCATCGAGCAACTCGTCGAACGCTTCAACGCTGATCTCCCGCCGCTCAAGGACTTCATCCTGCCGGGCGGTTCGCGCGCCGCGGCGCTCGCTCATCTGACCCGCACGGTCTGCCGCCGGGGCGAACGCTGCCTGGTGCACCTGGCGGGCAGCGAAGCGGTTTCCGACTCGGCGCGCCGCTACGTCAACCGCCTTTCCGACCTGCTCTTCGTGCTTGGGCGGGTGCTCAATCGCGCGGCCGGGCGAGGCGACGTCCTGTGGGTCAAGGCAAGGCATTCCGGCAGCGACGGCAGCGACTGAATTCCTTGCTCTGCTGCCCTGCGCCGACCGACCCAGCGGCGGGGCGAGCGCTGCTTCCTGATGGAGGACCGAGATGGCCGTCAGCATCACCGTGATCACTACCGCGAACCGGGCGCGCCGCTTCACACAGACCGACGAGGCGTCGATTGCCCAGTTGCTCGAGAGCCTCAAGCGGAGCGCCCAGCTGTTCTCGGGCAAGCCGCTGATCGTCGGCTCGGCTGGTCAGACCGAGGTCTTCGCGACCAGTTCGATCGCCTGCATCGAGATCGAAACCCGTCTCGACCTCACCGAGCACGTGGCGATTCCGCCGAACCTGAAGCTGACTGCGCTGACCCCCGAACAAAGCGCCGAGCCGTTCTCGGGAGGACTTCAGGGAGATCATTTCACTGCCCGGATCGAGTTCTTCTTTGCCGGCGGTCACGCACTCGTCACTCTCGCCGAGGGGGTCCGGAAGGCGGCTCTCGCTGAACGGCTGATGAACCTGACCAGCCTCTTCGAGCGGCCGATGGTGTCCTATCGGCTGCCGCACGGCGGGATCGGGCTGATGAATCCGCACGCGATGACCCGCTTCACGATCACTCCCGGAGCGCCGGACCTGCCGAGCGACGCCTGGCTCGCCGAGCCCGCCTAGGGCTTGGTCATCTGTCCGGCGCGCGGGGTCAGGAAGGCGAAACCGCTGCCCGGATCACTGGCCGGGCTCGGGCTGCGGGCGCGGGGCGAGGCATACCCGGTTGCGTCCCTGCGCCTTGGCCGCGTACAGCGCGCGGTCTGCGCGGCTGACGAAGTCGGCGGCCGACTCGCCGGCGCAGTAGTCGGAGACGCCGATCGAGACGGTGATGTTGCCGATCCAGTTTTCCTTCTGGCCACCGTGCTTGACCCGGCTGGCGGCGACGAGCGCACGCAGCGCCTCGGCGAGGCCGACGGCGCCGCCGCGTGGCGTTGCCGGGAGCAGGACGGCAAACTCCTCGCCGCCGTAGCGGGCGGCGGTGTCCTTGCCCTTGACGTTCGCCCTGAGAACCTCCCCGATCGTCGCCAGCACCCGGTCGCCGAAGACGTGGCCGTGCGTGTCGTTGAGCCGTTTGAACGAATCGATGTCGATCATCAGCAGGCACGGCCCGGCCTTTTCCTGTCCGGCCTGCTCGAGGCAGGTGCTCATCGCGAGGTCGAAGCCCTTGCGGTTGGCGAGACCGGTCAGACCGTCGAGCAGGGCCTCCTCGCGGGCGCGAGCGACCTCCTGGCGGAGCTGCAGCGCTTCGCGCGTGCTCTCCTCGAGCCTTCCCTGCAGTGCGCTGATCGCGCGCTGCATCTCGCGCGTGCCGCGCAGGATGTCGGCCACGCCGGGGATGATCTCGCCGATCACGGTCGGGGCCGGGGCGAGCCTCTCGCTCCACTGTTCGAGCGAGTTGCCGAAGCGCGAGGCTTCATCACCCGCCTCCGTAGCCGAAGCAGCGACCTCGTCGACGAGCCGCCCGACGCTGTTGCCGATGCGCAGCGCGGACTGCGCGTCGAGTCCGGCGACATGCTTGGCATACAGCGCATAGGTGACTTCGTCGTCGAGCCGCTGGCCAGCCTTCAGGCGTGCGTCGATCGTCGCCTGCAGATCGGGGTTGATTCCCGAGACGTATTCGTACCAGACCGCATAGCTCGCCGGATGCAGTCCGGCATCCTGTTGCGTCATCCGCTTGACGGCCAGGCGAAGGTACTCGGCGCTCTGAGCCGTGGTGTGGCGATACTTCATCTGTTTTTCCTCATCCTCGCGGAGTCTTCCAGCCGCTCGCTTTCCCTGGATCGGCCGGACTCGATACACAGCGGATATTATGCGACAAGCAACCCGTTGCACGCAGCGCGCTCTCGCGAACGGTGGCGGGCGGCGAAATCGATCGGGTACGCACGGATCGCCCACGGGGAAGTCGATCGGTTGGCCGTTGCCGGGCATCCGGCGAGCCTGGTCGGCGATCGTTCGTCACTGGCCGAGTCTTTCAGAGCCTGAGTGCATCGAGCGTTCGTTTGAGAAGCCCGACGAGCAGCAGCGCGGAGAGTACCAGACTGAGCAGCGAAGCCAGCCAGAAGCCCGCTGCGCCCATCGGCTCATCGCTGGAGAAGGCGAGCCACCAACCGCCGAACAGACCGACACCCCAGAAGCAGGTGACATGCACGAGCATCGGCACGAAAGCGACCCGCAAGCCGCGCAGCGCGTGCGCGGCAATCGTCTGGATCGCGTCGAAGAGCTGGTAGAGGGCGACGTAGCCGACCAGTGACCGGGCCACCGCCCGTACAGCTGGATCATCGGACCACGCGGCAGTCAACGGCTCGGCGAGCAACCAGAGCAGCAGCCCGGCGAGCGTCGACAGGACTCCGGCGAGGAGCAGTCCGGCGCCGATCGACGCCTCGGCGCGTGGCCAGTCGCGCGCTCCGGCCGCCTGACCGACCTGCGCGAGGGTGGCGATGGCCAGCGCCAGCGGCAGCATGTAAAGGATCGCCGCGAGGTTGGCGACGATCCGGTGGCCAGCGACGACGGTGGCTCCGAGCCGGGCGACGAAGAGCGCGATCAGCGTGAACGAGGAAATCTCGACGAAGTGGGACAAACCCATCGGCAGACCGAGTCGCAACAGTTGGGCGAGCATTGCCGGTCGCGGCGCCTGCCAGCTGGCGAACAGCCGGTAACGCCGGACCGACTGCCCGAAGTGCAGGTAAACTGCCGCGCCGAGCAGCGCGCAGCCACTGACGATGACGTTCGACAGCCCGCACCCGAGGACACCGAGGGCTTCGCCGCCCCAGAGGCCGTTGACCAGCAGCGACGCGAGGACACCGTGCAGCAGCGTGCTGGCGACGCTGATCAGCAGCAGCGGACGAGGCTGGCCGAGCGCGTTGCAGAAAGCGTGGAAGCTGCGGTAGAGGAGCACGGCCGGCATTCCCCAGGCGAGCAGGCCGAGATAACCCCGAGCCTTGGTCGCGACCAGCGGGTCGACGTCGGCTGCGGCGAGCAGCAGGTCGGGGTGGCGCAGGAGCAGTATCCCCGGTATGGCGAGAAACAGGGCCAGCCAGAGGGCCTGCTGGACAGCGCCGGCGATCTCCGCTTCGTCGCCCGCTCCGTGCAGGTGCGCGACGGTCGGCGAGATCGCCTGGAGGATTCCGGCAAAAGCGAAGACGATGGCGATGTACAGGCCGCCGCCGACGGCCACTGCCGCGAGATCCTCGGCGGCGAAGTGCCCGAGGAGCGCGGTGTCGATAACCATCATGCCCATCGAACCCAGCTGCGCGAACAGGACCGGGGTGGCATGCGCGAGGATCAGGCGGGATTGGCGGGCGAGCATCGACTTCGAGCGTGATCTCCGATTGCGCAGGCTAACCGATTACCGCGCCGGACGGGCAGATATTTCCAGGGGAGCGCCAGGCGATCGTCGCCGCCCAAAAAAAGGTGGCCGGGAGAGTGCCTGCTTGTTGAAAGATATCCGCGCATGTACTAGGGTTCCGACTTTTTCCAGCAAGGGGATCCGCGAGATGGGTGCAGCGAACGTTGCAGTGGCTTACGAGCCGATCGAGACAGCCAGCCGTGACGAGATCAGCGCGCTGCAGATCGAGCGGCTGCGCTGGTCGCTGCGCCAGGCCTACGAAAACGTGCCGCACTACCGGCGCAGCTTCGAAGCGCGCGGGGTGCATCCGGACGATCTGCGCACCCTCGACGACCTGCGCAAGTTCCCCTTCACGACCAAGGACGATCTGCGGCAGAACTACCCGTTCAGGATGTTTGCGGTGCCGCGCGAGAAGGTCGTCCGCGTCCATGCGTCTTCGGGAACGACTGGACAGCCGACCGTCGTCGGGTACACGCAGAACGACATCGACACCTGGGCGGTACTGATGGCCCGTTCACTGTACGCGGCTGGCGGCCGACCGGGCGACATGGTGCATATCGGCTACGGTTACGGGCTGTTCACCGGCGGGCTCGGCGCCCATTACGGTGCCGAGCGGCTCGGCTGCACAGTGATTCCGATGTCCGGCGGGCAGACCGAAAAGCAGGTGCAGCTGATCGCCGACTTCCAGCCGGACATCATCATGGTCACCCCGTCGTACCTGCTGAACCTCGCCGACGAGTTCAAGCGGCAGCGCATCGACCCGGCGTCGACTCGCCTGCGCGCAGGCCTTTTGGGCGCCGAGCCATGGACGCAGCAGATGCGACTCGAGATCGAGGGTGCCTTCGCCATCGACGCCATAGATCTCTACGGGCTGTCGGAAATCATCGGCCCGGGGGTGGCCTGCGAGTGCATCGAAAGCAAGGATGGGCCGGTGATCTGGGAGGATCACTTCTACCCGGAGATCATCGACCCGGTGAGCGGTGAAGTGCTGCCCGAGGGTTCGCACGGCGAACTGGTGTTCACCTCGCTGACCAAGGAGGCGCTACCGATGATCCGCTACCGGACACGCGATCTGACCCGCCTTCTGCCGCCGACGGCGCGTTCAATGCGCCGGCTCGAGAAGATCACCGGGCGCTCGGACGACATGTTGATCATTCGCGGCGTGAATGTCTTTCCATCGCAAATCGAGGAACTGATCCTCAAGCAGCCGAAGCTGTCGCCGCATTACCTGATCGAGGTCTGGCGCGACGGCCATCTCGATTCGCTGGCCGTCAATGTCGAGCTCAAGCGCGAGTATCGTTACCTGCCGCCGGTCGACAAGGAATACTTGGCGCACACGCTGCAGCGGCACATCAAGTCGTTCATCGGCATCTCGACCGAGGTGCGCATTGCCGACATCGGCGGCATCGAGCGCTCGCTCGGCAAGGCGCGGCGGGTCGTCGACAAGCGGCCAAAGGAATGAGCGCCGCGCGCGCTTCAGGAACGGTCGGCGGGCGAGCGCCGCGGCGTTGATCGAGGATCGTCCACTTGTCAGTGTGCCAGCGAGCGATTATGCTGGTCTTCGCCCCGCGGCCTCAGTCGCACGCTTCCCGGCGCGCAGGCCGCCACTCCATTGGCCACTTTTCTCGCGTCAGAGGATGTCCCGATGAAATCGACAAGCTCGCGTCCCGCAGCTTTGCTCATGGCACTGGTGCTTGCCTTGTCGCCGGCCATTGCGCCGCAGCCGGCGGTGGCTGCGGCGGAAGGTGCCGCCAGCCGGTCAGCCAGCACTTTCTCGCAGCAGGACCTCGACCGGCTCCTGGCGCCGATCGCGCTGTACCCCGATCCGCTGCTGGCGCAGATTCTGATGGCCTCGACGTACCCACTCGAAGTCGTCGAGGCCGCGCGTTGGGTCAAGGCGAACCCGAAGGTCACCGGCAGTGCGCTGGAGACGGCGATGAGCAAGCAGTCGTGGGATCCGGCGGTCAAGGCCTTGACCGCCGTCCCGCAGGTGCTGCAGCAGATGAACGACAACCTCGACTGGATGCAGAAGTTGGGCGACGCGTTCCTCGCCCAGCAGCAGGAGGTGATGAGCACGGTGCAGAGTCTGCGCGCGAGGGCCGATGCCGCCGGGAATCTCAAGACCACCGAGCAGCAGGTGGTGACGACACGGGCGCAGGGTAGCGAGAAGATCTACGTGATCGAGTCGCCCAAACCCGAGGTGGTGTACGTGCCGACCTACAACCCGGCGGTGGTGTATGGAAGCTGGTGGTATCCCGTGCCTCCCTACGCGGTCTATCCGCCGGCTTACGTCTATCCCCCTGGCCTCGCCTTTGCCACCGGCGCCGTCGTCGGAGCGGCGATCTGGGGCGCCATGAACTGGGGCTGGGGCCACAGCGACGTGAACGTCAACGTCAATCGTTACAACTCGTTCAACCGGACCAACATCAGCAACAGCAACTGGACGCACAACGTCGATCATCGCCGCGGCGTCGCCTATCGCGATCAGAACGTCGCGAGGCAGTACAACCGCGGCGGCGATTTGCAGGCCGCGCAGGCGCGCGAGAACTTTCGCGGCCGTGCCGAATCCGGGCGCTCCGAACTCAAGGGCATGGATCGCGCGCAGATCGACGATCGGGTCCGGGAGGCCGATCGGCGGGGCCGGGGCGACGCGGCAACCGATCGGCGCGGGCAGGCTGGAGAAAGGGGGCCGGGTGCGCCTGGGGGCGACCGCTTCGAAGGCGGCGGTCGAGGAGAGGGCGGAGGCCGTTTCGAAGGTCGCGGTGAGCAGCGAGGCGCTGGGATCGCCGACCGGTCAGCCGGTGGCGGTTTTTCCGGGGTGGGCCATGGCGCGGCGACTCGAGAAGCCAGCCAGCGCGGTAGTTCCAGCCGGGCTGACATGGGTGGTCGTGGAGGGGGGCCGCAGGCGGGCTTTGCCGGTGGTGGCGGTCGCGCTGGTGGTGCCGCTGGCGGCGGTGGCTTCCGCGGTGGCGGTGGCCGCGGGCGCTAGAGTCGACTGTTTCCCCCTTTCCGCGGAGTAGAGGACATGAACTGCAAGTTTCTCATCGGAACACTGGCCGCCGCCCTGCTGGTTTCGGCGGTACCCACGGTCGCTGCCGCGTCGCCCGCAGCGGCAGCCCGGACCGTCGCGCAGCCGGGCTACGCGACTCCCGGCGACGCGGCGCAGGCGCTGGCCGAAGCGGTGCGCGCCGAGGACCTCAAGGCCCTCGTCGGGGTGCTCGGGACCGCGTCGAGAAGCTGGTTGTCGAGCGGTGATCCGGTCATCGACCGTCGTGACTGGGAGCGGTTTCTTGCTGCTTACGACCGGAAGCACACGATCAGCGAAGTATCGGATGGCCGCGCGATCCTGCTCGTCGGCGACGACGGCTGGCCTTTCCCGGCTCCGCTGGTGCGCAACGGAGAGCGCTGGCGTTTCGACTCGGCTGCCGGAAAGGACGAGATCCTCAACCGGCGAATCGGCCGCAACGAGCTCGACACCATCCAGACGCTGCTGGCCGTCGTCGATGCCCAGCGCGAGTATGCGGCCGGCGACCTCGACGGCAACGGATCGTACGATTACGCCCGGCGTTTCATCTCGAGCACGGGCCAGCGCGACGGCCTGTACTGGCCCGTCGCCGAAGGCGAGCGGCCGAGTCCGCTCGGGCCACTGGTCGGCGCCGCGGCGCGTGAGGGATACGCTGCTCGTGCAGCTGGCAACGAGCCAGCTGCGTATCACGGCTATCGCTACCGGATTCTGACGGCGCAGGGCAAGGACGCGCCCGGTGGGGCCTACGACTATCTCGTCGGTGACCGTCTGATCGGTGGCTTCGCCGTTCTCGCCTATCCGGCACGGTACGGTGTATCCGGCGTGATGAGCTTCATCGTCAGTCACGACGGGACCATCTACCAGAAGAACCTCGGCCCGGCCAGCGAGGCCGTCGCTCGGCGGATGACCCGCTTCAATCCCGACGCGAGCTGGCGGAAGCTCGACTGACCGCGGCTTTGGTTTCGCCTGGTGCGCGGGGTGTCGCCGCCGACCCCCAAGCCACATGGCAACGACTGCCCGCCACATGGACAGTGGGAGACGAAATCGGCCATAATCACGCGATTATCCGACACTGGCGATCATGAAATTTCTTTTCGACCTGTTTCCGGTCATTCTGTTCTTCATTGCCTACAAGCTCGCCGACATCATGGTCGCGACGGCGGTGACGATCGCCGCTACTTTCGCGCAGGTCGGCTGGCTGTGGCTTCGCCGGCAGAAGATCGACAGGATGCTCTGGGTGAGTCTGGTGATCGTGACCGTTTTCGGGGGCATGACGCTGCTGTTGCACGACGAGGCGTTCATCAAGTGGAAGCCCACGGTGCTCTACTGGGCCTTCGCGGCCGCTTTGCTCGGCGGCATGGTCTTCCTCAGGAAGAACCTGATCCGCTCGATGCTCGCCGGGCAGATGGACCTTCCCGAAGTCGCCTGGAACCGGCTCAACTGGTCTTGGATCGGCTTCTTCACCTTCATGGGGCTGGCTAATCTGGTCGTCGCGTTCAACTTCTCGACGGACGACTGGGTCAACTTCAAGCTCTTTGGGGGCATGGGACTGATGCTCGTCTTCGTCATTGCGCAGGGTCTGCTGCTGTCGCGTCACCTCGAGGACAACAAGTGATGTTCTACGCGATCATCGGAGAGGATCGTGCGGGGTCGCTGGCCGAGCGCCTCGCCGCCCGGCCGGCGCACCTCGAGCGCCTCAGGGCACTGCAGGATCAGGGACGCCTGCTGCTCGCCGGGCCATTTCCAGCGATCGACTCTCCCGATCCGGGGCCGGCCGGCTTTACGGGAAGCCTGATCGTTGCCGAGTTCGCTTCGCTCGATGCCGCGCAAGGCTGGGCCGAAGCCGATCCGTATGTGGCTGCCGGCGTTTATGCTGCGGTGACGGTCAGACCGTTCAGGAAGGTTCTGCCGGCGTGACCCAGTCGTCTACGGATTCCGACCCGGCGCAGCTCGAGGCGGCGATTCGCCAGCGACTGGCGGTCCTTCAGCCGACCCGCCTCGAGCTGGTCGACGATTCGGCACGGCATGCCGGCCATCCCGGCGCAAGAGGCGGCGGGCGGCATTATCGGCTGCTGATCGCTTCCGCTGAATTCGTCGGACTGTCGCGCGTGGCTCGTCACCGCCTGGTTCACGACGCGCTCGGTGACCTCCTGCACACACGCATCCACGCGTTGAGCATCCAGGCGCCAACCGGTACGGAAGCAGCACCGGAGCGCTCCGGCGCTGTTGCCTGAGAGACCGTTTCCATCCCTGATCAACCCCCACGCAGAAAAGGAAAACCTGACATGCACAATCTCTCGCGAATGGCCAGCGCTCTGCTGGTCTGCAGCCTCCTTTCGCTGCCCGCCGTTTCTGCCGAGAAAGGCGCGAGCGGCGGGGCGGTGGCCACGGTGAACGGCGTCGCCATCTCGCAGAATCTGGCCAATGCGTTCATGGCCGAGCAGAAGGCTCAGGGCGCGCCCGACAGTCCGGAACTGAAGAATGCCGTTCGCGAGGAACTGATCCGTCGCGAACTGCTCGTCCAGGAAGCGAAGAAGCTCGGGCTGGACAAGAAGCCCGAGGTCGCCGCGCAGGCCGATCTGGCCCGCCAGGCGGTCTTCATCCGCGCTTTCGTCCAGGAATTCATTCGCAAGCACCCGATCAGCGACGAACAACTCAGGACGGCCTATGACCGCGTGAAGAGCCAGATGGGGACGACCGAATACAAGGTCCGCCACATCCTCGTCGAGCAGGAAGACGAGGCCAAGGCGATCATCGTCAACCTCAAGCGGGGAGCGAAGTTCGACGAACTGGCCAAGCAGTCGAAGGATCCTGGCTCGCGCGACAAGGGCGGTGATCTTGGATGGAGCAGCACGGCTGCCTACGTGAAGCCCTTTGCCGATGCCGTCGGCGGTCTGGCCAAGGGCAAGTACACCGAGACCCCGGTGAAGACCGACTTCGGCTTTCACGTGATCCTGCTCGAGGACACTCGCCCACTGACTCCGCCGACTTTCGAGCAGATCAAGCCACAGCTCGCGCAGCGCCTGCAGCAGGAGCAGTTGCAGAGATTCGTCATGGAGCTCCGCGAGAAGGCGAAGGTTCAGTAAGTCGCGGGCGGAGTTCCTCTGGCGCAGGCGGGCAGGCGCAGCATGAAGGGCGGGTTGACCGGCTTCAGCGCTCCGCCTTGGCCCGCCTCTCGCCGGCTGCGGAAGCTGCTTCGGGATACCCGGCAGCGTCGAGCAGCGCGTTCCACGATGCTTTGTCGAAACCCATCTCGTGCTGTCGGCCGACCTGGATCGCCGGAATGCTGACCTCCTTTCCGAGATCGCGAGTGAGTTCGGCAAGCTCCGCGGGGTTGTTGAGCACCTTCTCGGTGAACGGCACGCCTCGGCCGTCGAGCAGGGATCGTCCCTCGCTGCAGCCGACCGCGCAGTTGACCGACGTGTAGAGCACGACGGGGTACTTCTCACTCGCCCGGCGCACGGCGTAGGGGATGGGGCGCTCGCTGCTCTGGCTGCTCGTGGTCGTGATGCGGCTGACCTGCTTCGCTCCGGGAGGTGGCGGCAGGTCGGAGAGGACGGTGGTGCCGGTGAGCGGATCGACCCAGCGGTAGGTCGTTTCGGCGTCCGCCGTCGTGCAGGTGACGAGCGCGGCGATGAAACAGGCGGGAAGCTTGAGCTTTTCGGCGAGCACCTGTGGTCTCCTCTGAGCAGGACGAAAGACCGGATCGCCTCTGCCAGGCATCCGGATGCGGTTTGGCGAACAAGACAGCCCGCGTCGTTCCGCGTCCGACGGTGTCTCGGTAGCCGCTTAGCCCGGCGCAGCAGTCATTCCACTATGCCGGAGCAGAGCATCGACCTGTGGCTCCCGGCCGCGGAAGGCCCGGAAGCTGTCGAGCGCCGGTCGACTCCCGCCCATCGACAGGATCTCGCTGAGGAAGCGCTGTCCGGTACTCGGGTCGAAGGGACTGCCCGCCTCTTCGAAAGCGGCGTAACAGTCGGCTGACAGAACCTCCGCCCATTTATAACTATAATAGCCGGCCGCGTAGCCGCCCGCGAAAATGTGCGCAAATCCGTTCGGAAAGCGGTGCCAATCGGGTGGAACGATGACCGCGACCTCGCGCCGAACCTCGTCGAGCAGGTCGAGCACGCTCCGCTCACTCGCCGGGTCGAAGCCACTGTGCAGCAGCAGGTCGAAAAGCGCGAACTCGACCTGGCGCAGCGTTTGCATGCCGCTCTGGAAGTTCCTCGCGGCGAGCATCCGGTCGAACAGTTGCCGCGGCAGGGGCGCGCGGTTGTCGACATGCGCGCTCATTCCCTCGACGACGCTCCATTCCCAGCAGTAGTTCTCCATGAACTGCGACGGCAACTCGACGGCGTCCCATTCGACGCCGTGGATGCCGGCGACGGCGAGTTCGTCGACTCGCGTCAGCAGATGGTGCAGCCCGTGGCCGGTCTCGTGGAACAGCGTGACCACCTCTTCATGAGTGAAGGTCGCCGGACGCGATCGCCCGTCGCGTCCGGCCACGGGAGGCGAGAAATTGCAGTTCAGGTAAGCCACCGGCGTCTGGGCAGTCGGGCCGGTGCTTGCCGGAAGCCTTTCACGAAGCCTGCGGCGACCCCTGGCTTCGTCCATCCACGCGCCCCCGCGCTTGCTTTCCCGCGCGTAGAGATCGACATAGAACTGGCCGACGAGCTCGCCGCCCGGCCTGTCGATGCGGAAGAAGCGCACATCGTCATGCCAGGTGCTCGCCTGGTCCTCGGAGATGCGTACGTCGAACAGCGTCTCGATCAGCTTGAACAGTCCGGCGAGGACCTTGTCCTCGGTGAAGTATTGCTTGACCTCGTTTTCCGAGAAGGCGTAGCGCGCCTGCAGGAGCTTTTCGGATGCGTAGGCCACGTCCCACGCCTCGAGGTTGTCGATGTTCAGTTCGCTGCTCGCGAACTCGCGCAGTTCGGCGACGTCCTTCTCGGCGAAAGGGCGTGCGCGGCGCGCGAGGTCGCGCAGGAAGTCGAGAACCTGGTCGACCGACTCGGCCATTTTCGGGACCAGCGAGAGGGAGGCGAAGTGCGGGTAGCCGAGCATCCGGGCCTGTTCGCGACGGAGTTCGAGAATCCTGCGGATCAGCGGCGTATTGTCGAATTCCGGGGCGCCGAATTCCGAAGCTCGGGTCGCGTAGGCACGGTACATCGCCGCGCGCAGGCGCCGACTGTCCGCGTACTGCATCACCGGGAGGTATGACGGCATGTGCAGGGTGAACTTCCAGCCGTCCAGGCCGTCCCTCCCGGCGGCCTGGCGCGCCGCCTGACGGGCGTCGTCGGGCAGGCCGGTCAGTTCGGACTCGTCGGTGACCCGCTCTGCGAAAGCGTTGGTCGCGTCGAGAAGGTTTTCCGCGAATTTGGCCGAGAGACGCGCCAGTTCCTCGATCAGCTCTTGGAAACGAGGTTTGACCTCGTCCGCCAATTCGGCGCCGCCGAGGCGGAAGTCGCGCAATTCATGCTCGACGACTCGTCGCTGCTGGTCACTGAGCCGGTGGTACTCGTCGCTGCCGGCAAGCGCGCGATATTTTGCGAAGAGCGCGAGATTCTGCCCGACCTCGGCGTAGAAACGCGCAACTTCGGGGAGCATCGCGTTGTACGCGTCGCGCCAGTCGGGGATGTCGTTGACCGCATGCAGATGAGCGACCGTTCCCCACGCGCGCGACAGCTGCTCGAGACCGTCGCCGAGAGGTCCGGCAAAGTCGGCCCAGGTAGCGGGCACTTCGTCCGGGGTCAGGCGCTTGACAAGGCCACGACAGCGGCTGAGGAGTTCGGCGATCGCCGGCCGGACGTGGGTCGGCGCCAGCGCTGAAAAGCGGGGCAGGCCCGAGAAGTCGAGCAGCGGATTGTCGTACGGGGTGTCGGTGGTCATCGGTATTCCGGATGCGGCGAGGAGGATTCGCCCGCGTCGGCCCGGACGAGGTCGCGATAGGCGTGCCAGGAGGCGTGTCCAATCAGCGGCATCAGGACGACGAGACCGAAGAACAGCGTCAGAAAGCCGAGCGCGGTCAGGGCGACGACGATCGCTCCCCAGAACGCCATCACCATGAGGTTGGCGTCGACCGCGCGGACGCTGGTCAGGATCGCCGTGCCGACGCGCACCGGGCGGTCGAGCAGAAGCGGAACCGAGACGACGGTCATCGCGAAGACGATCGCCGCGACCGTCCCGCCGGTGAGGATCCATATGGCCAGCAGGTCGCGATTTTCGGGCGGGAAGTGGATCTCGGCGAGCAACGCGAGCAGGTCGGCGGGCAGTCCCGGGGCGAGCAGTTCGAAGAGCAGCGTCGACAGGCGTTCCCAGCAGACACCGATCAGTCCGAGCAGCAGGCCGAACTTGGACAGTTCGACGGCGTTGCGTCGGCCGCCGGCGAGCGAGGAGAAGAAGGTCGACGACAGCCCGGCCTCGCGCCTCCGGCTGATTTCGTATAGTCCGCCGGCGAGCAGTGGGGCGACCAGGAAGAAGCCCGAGGTCGCGACGATGAACAGGTGCCCGTTGCGCCAGGCGAAGATGGTGATCAGGTCGCCGGCGATCGCGAAGAGCAGACCATAGGCGAGACTGGCGATCGGGTTCGCGCGCAGGTCGCGCCAGCCTGCCGCCAGCCATGACAGTGGCCGATCGAGTTCGACTCTGCACACTTCGGGGTAGCCGGTTCTCGTCGCCCCCCGAGTCTCGTCCTGACCGGTCTGTCGCATGGTTCCTCCTTTTCTGCCCGGGCCGCGTGGTCCGTCGAGCCGATCCTCAGACGGCAAACGGTTCGCCGGTCAGGCGTTCGCAAGCTTCGACGTACTTGGCCCGGGTTCGGGCAATGACCGCCGGTGGCAGTCGCGGACCCGGCGCCTGCTTGTCCCAGGCGAGCGTCTCGAGATAGTCGCGAACGAACTGCTTGTCGTACGACGGCGGGCTGCTGCCCGGAACATAGCCGTCCGCCGGCCAGAAACGCGACGAATCCGGGGTGAGCACTTCGTCGATCAGGTGCAGCCGGCCGTGCACGTCGAGACCGAATTCGAACTTGGTATCGGCAATCAGGATGCCACGCTCTGCAGCGTACTCGGCGGCGCTGGCGTACAGGGCGATGGCTACTCTTCTCACTTGATCGGCGATGCCCTCGGAGCGCAGCCCGGGCGCCGGCGAGATGTCTGCGAAGGCCGCTGCGCAGGCAGCCTGGGCCTGCCCGAAAGAGATGTTCTGATCGTGCTCCCCGATCGTCGCCTTCGTCGCCGGGGTGAAGATCGGTTCGCAGAGACGGCTGGCCAGTATCAGCCCGGGCGGCAGCGCGATTCCGCAGACGCAGCCGGTGCTCTGGTAGTCCTTCCAGCCTGAGCCGATCAGGTAGCCACGGACGACCGCTTCGATCGGCAGCGGTCTGAGCCGTTTGACGACCAGTGCCCGTCCGCGCACCTGCTCCGTCTCGCCGGCCGAGACGACCGTCTCCGGGTCGATTCCGGTCAGCTGGTTGGGGACGATCGTCGCAAGCTTGTCGAACCAGAAGCTGGCCAGCCGGGTCAGCACCCTTCCCTTGTCGGGAATCGGATCGGGCAACACGACATCAAACGCCGATATCCGGTCGGTGGTGACGATCAGCAGCGATTCCGAACCCACCGCGTAGATGTCGCGCACCTTGCCGCGTCCAATCAGCGGCAGACTGCTGATGCTCGTTTCAAAAAGGGCTTCGCTCACTGTCTTGCGCTTCACTCGGCGGGTCGGTCGCCCGGGGACGGGCGACGGTAGGGTATCGAAGGCTTTGGATTATCCTAGAAAGCGTCGCGAAACGCATCCGCCAAACGCCGGGCGGTGGGCTCCACCATGGCCGTCGAAGCGGCCGGGGGGCGTCGTGGCGCGTCGGCCACGCTGTCCGCGTCGCCTTGCGGTCGCCGCGGGCGGGCTTCAGGCGAGCGGCGTCGGCGCGCCCGAATCGTGCTACGCTTGGCTCTTCGCGTGACGTGGGAAGGAGGATGACGATGGTCGGATCAGTGTTGCGCAGATGGGCGCTGCCGCTCTCGGCTGCGTGCCTGGCGCTGGTTGCCGGCCCGGTTGCCGCGGTGGTCGAGGAGATCCCGCTGGTCGATGGGACGATGTGGGTGAAATCGAGCGAGGACGTCAAGAAGGCGTATCTGGTCGGTCTCGCCAACGTGGTTCAGGTCGAGGCCGCGTACCACGCCGAAAACCCGTCGCTCGCGGGGACGGGTTTCTCGCCGCGCGTCGTGGCTGGGATGAAGGGGCAGACGCTCGGCGGCGTCCTCGAGGCGCTCGACCGGTGGTACGCGGCGCATCCCGAAGAGTTGCGCCGTCCGGTCGTCGAGACGATCTGGTTCGAGATGGTCGTCCCGGCTCTGCCGAAGCGCCCGTGAGAAAGGATGGACCGATGAGCGGAAAGGGATGGGTTCTGGCAACGGCCGCGGTGCTGCTTGCTGCCGGATGCACGAGCATGACGCCGCGCGAGCAGGGAACGGTCAGCGGTGCGGCGATCGGTGCGGCTGCGGGGGCGGGAATTGCGGCAATTTCTGGGGGCAGCGGCTGGACAGGCGCAGCGGTCGGCGGAGTCGTCGGCGGCACCGTCGGCAACATCAAGGGCAAGCAGCAACAGCAGCGGGGCAACTGACGCGAGATCGCGTCGATCTCCCGGGCCGGCGATCGCCGGCCGGAGCGAAAGCTCCGGCAGCGGCCCGGTCTATTTGGTGATCGCCGAATTGCGGCCGGAGAACTGGTCGCTGAGGCGAAAAGCCGCGTCGCTGAACTGGCTCAGCGGTTTCTCTGCGCAGTAGCGGGTGACCCATTGGTCGACGGTGCCGCTCGAAATCGTCGTCACCTGCTGGCTTTGGTTGGCGTAGTTGTGTCCGGTGAGAACGCCGCGGATCCAGGCGACATAAAGCGCGCGTTGCTCGGCGTCGTCCCTGGATGCCGCCCAAGCGCGGCACGACATGTCGTCGAAACCGAGTACTCTCAGTGGCGTTGCCGCGCCGACCGACAGTCCGGCAACGGCCACGAGGGCCAGGGCTGCGGCCAGCATCAACTTCGACGGGGGCATCTCTTGTCTCCTGGGATCGGGAAGGCTTCACGGGCATCATTTTCTTCGCTCGGGCCGCGGCCGTCCAAGCCCCCTGAGGCATCCGGAAGGGGTGAATCGGTCGGCGCGCGCGTAGAATGAGCGGCAATCGGAGGTGAGGAGCCGTTGATGACCGGGAAGCTGTACATTGTCAGCGCTCCGTCGGGCGCTGGGAAGTCGTCGCTGGTGCGGTTGATTCTGGAGAACGATCCACAGGTTCGCCTGTCCGTTTCGCACAGCACGCGTGCGCCGCGAAGCGGCGAAGTCGACGGCCAGGATTACCACTTCGTGAGTGTTCAGGAGTTCGTCGACAAGGTCGCTGGTGGCGAGTTCCTGGAGTGGGCCCAGGTGCATGGCAATTACTACGGCACGTCGCTCGGCGCCGTCGAGTCGGCCCTGGCTCAGGGCCAGGACTTGCTTCTGGAGATCGACTGGCAGGGGGCGAGGCAGATTCGCCGGCTGTTTCCCGAGAGTATCTCGGTCTTCGTTCTGCCTCCTTCAATCGACCAACTCGAGACCCGCCTGCGCCAAAGGGCGACCGACAGCAGCGAAACGATACTCCGACGCCTCGCGGCAGCACGCGAGGAGATGCGCCATGCGGCCGAATTCGACTATGTTATCATCAACGACGATCTGCAGGACGCGGTGCGCGATCTCCTGGCGGTGGTTCGGGCGAACCGTCTGCTTTACGCCGCGCAGCATCGCCGCCATGCCAGCCTGTTCGCCGAGTTCGCCGGGTAGCCAGTGAGCACCGGCAGGGGACAAGGAGCAACCGGACAGGCCAGTGAACGCGGCGATCGCCGGCCTGGGGTCGACAGGCGAGGCAGGGCGTTCACGGGAACTCTGGAGGGCGCCGGCTGTCGGGGAGATGAGGGTGAATGATGCGGCCTTGGCCGGGATCGGGCGAGGCTGCGGATCGCGCAGGTCCGTTTTTTCTCGGACCGCTGAGCTTTTCGGGAGTCTGGTATGGCGAGAGTGACCGTGGACGATTGTCTGCAACGTATTCCCAACCGGTTCAGGATGACGCTGGCGGCGACCTATCGGGCGCGGCAGCTCGCTGCCGGCGCATCGCCGCTGATCGACGCCGGTCGCGACAAGCCGACGGTGATCGCCTTGCGTGAGATCGCGGTCGGAAAAGTCGGGCAGGAGATGCTCAACCGGGGCCAGGCCTGAGCAAGGGTGAAAAGATCCTAGCGAGCGGGCCGGAATGCAAGGTGTGGGCGACCGACGAGAGACGTCGGACGGATAGGCGAGAAGTGGGCGAGCGAGCAGCGTCGCAGATCGGCGGCGCAGCAGATCCACTCGCAGCCTCCGAGTCGATGCGCAGGGAACTCGGTCGCCCGGTCGAGGATGCGCTCGCGCCAGCGAGCGTTTCCGCCGACTCGCCGGCGAGCGACTTGGTCGTTTTTCCTGACCCGGAGGACGACCCGGCGTACCGGGTGTTCATCGACAGCCTGAGTTACCTTCCTCCGGAAGAAATCGCCACCGTTCGTGACGCGTATCTGTTCAGCGAACAGGCTCATCGCGGGCAGAGGCGCCTCTCGGGCGAACCCTACATCACTCATCCGCTGGCCGTCGCCGGGGCCATCGCCGAATGGCAGATGGACGTCGAGGGCGTCGTCGCCGCACTGCTCCACGACGTGATGGAGGACACGGCGGTGGGCAAGAGAACGATCGCCGAGCGCTTCGGCGAGCCGGTCGCCGAACTCGTCGATGGTCTATCGAAGCTCGACAAGATCGAGTTCCAGTCGCACGAGGAAGCCCAGGCCGAGAATTTCCGCAAGATGCTGATGGCCATGGCGCGCGATCTGCGCGTCGTGCTGATCAAGCTCGCCGACCGACACCACAATCTGCAGACGATGGCTGCAGTACGCGCCGACAAGCGCCGCCGGATCGCCCGCGAGACGCTCGAGATCTACGCACCGATCGCCAATCGGCTCGGGCTGAACAAGCTTTACCACGAGCTGCAGGACCTCTCCTTCGAGCTGATCTACCCGATGCGCGCCGGCGTACTGGCGCGCGCGCTGAAGTCCGCGCGGGGCAACCGGCGCGAGCTGCTGTCGCGAATCCTCGACGGGATCAGGGGCCGCCTGCGCGAGGCGCGCATCGAGGCTCAGGTTGTTGGCCGCGAGAAGAGCCTGTACTCGATCTATCGCAAGATGATCGAGAAGCGGCTGTCGTTTTCGCAGGTGCTCGACGTCTATGGGTTCCGCGTCCTGGTCAAGGACGTGCCGACCGCCTACCTTGCGCTTGGCGCTCTGCATGCCCTGTACAAGCCCGTTCCGGGGAAGTTCAAGGACTACATCGCGATCCCCAAGCCGAACGGTTACCAGTCGCTGCATACGACGCTGATCGGTCCGCACGGCACGCCCTTCGAAGTGCAGATCCGCACCGAGTCGATGGACTACGTCGCTCAGGAGGGAATCGCCTCGCACTGGTTGTACAAGGACAATGAGCACTTCGGCGCCGACCTGCAGCAGAAGACGACCAAGTGGTTCCAGTCGCTGCTCGACCTGCAGAACGCCAGCGGCGATACGTCCGAGTTCTTCGAGCACGTCAAGGTCGACCTGTTCCCGCACGAGATCTACGTGTTCACCCCGAAAGGCAAGATCATTCCCCTGCCGCGCGGGGCGACGGCGATCGACCTTGCCTACGCAGTGCACACCGACATCGGGAATCATTGTGTCGCTGCGCAGATCAACTACAAGCCGATGCCGCTGTCGACCGAGCTCACCAACGGCGACCGCGTCGAGATCGTCACCGCTGCCGACGCCCATCCCAACGCGGCCTGGCTGGGTTCGGTCAAGACCGGCCGGGCGCGCAGCAAGATTCGTCACTATCTGAAGAGCGCTCATCACGACGAGTCGACGGCACTCGGCGAGAAGATGCTCGATCAGGAACTCAGGGCTCTTGGCGTCGTCGCCTCCGAGCTGCCGGTGTCGAGCTGGAAGAACGTCCTGCGCGATTCGGGGAACAAGCTGATCAAGGAGGTGTACGCGGACATCGGCCTGGGCTTCCGTATGGCCGGCGTCGTTGCCAGGCGGCTGCTGGCCCGCGAGGAGTCGCGTGAGCCGGCCGGCAAGCCCCCTGCCGCGCTGGTCATTCGCGGCACGGAGGGCATGTCCGTGCAGTTTGCTCCCTGTTGTCAGCCGATTCCGGGCGATCCGATCATCGGTTCGATCTGGAAGGGCAAGGGGCTGGTCATCCACACCCACGACTGTCCGGCGATCCGCAGGGTGCGCAGCGCCAGGCCGGCAAAGTGGATCGAGGTCGAGTGGGAGCCCGAGCCGGGCAAGTTGTTCAGCGTCCGCCTGCGCATCGTCCTGCAGAACACGGTCGGCGCGCTGGGCCGGATCGCCAGCGAGATATCGCGTTCGGGGACGAACATCGAGCACGTCAAGATGGATGAGAAGCATCCCGGGCTGTACACCACGCTGCACTTCACCGTGCAGGTCACCAGTCGCACTTCACTGGCGCGCCTGATGCGCGGTCTGCGCCGGCTTCCCGAGGTCGTGCGCATCACCCGCGATCAGGGAGGCGCCGAGTGATCGCCGACGGTTGCGCAACTGGCCGCGCTGGGTCGTTTCGCGGGCGATCGCCGGTCGGCGCTGCGCAGCCTGGTGCCGTCTTCGTGCCGGCCTGCTGAAGCCTTGAAGGTCCTGGTTCTAGGAGCCGGCGTCGTCGGCGTCAGCAGCGCGTGGTATCTGGCCAGGGCCGGACATCGGGTGACGGTGATCGATCGGCAGCCGGCTGCCGCCCTGGAGACCAGCTTTGCCAACGGTGGCCAGATTTCGGTTTCGCACGCCGAACCCTGGGCCAACCCGCACACTCCGCTGCGCGCCCTGGCCTGGATGCGTCGCGAGGACTCGCCGTTGCTCTTTCGGGCCCGCTGGGACCCGGCACTGTTCGACTGGAGCCTGCGTTTCCTGCGCGAGTGCACCGCGCAGCGGGCGCGCGACAATGTCCGCCAGATCGTTGCGCTGGCGCTGTACAGCCGGCGGAAACTCCAGGAACTGCGCTCCGAGCTTGCGCTCGACTACGACCACCTCGGGCGGGGAATCCTCCACGTCTATACCGATCGCCGCGAATTCTCCTCGGCGATCGGCGCTGCCGCGGTGATGCGCGAGTTCGGTTGCGACCGACGCACGGTGAGTGTCGACGAATGTCTGGCGATCGAACCCGCGCTGGTCGCAGCGCGGCGTCTGCTGGTCGGCGGCGACTACACCGAGGCCGACGAATCGGGCGACGCGCATCGTTTTACGCGGCAACTTGCCGAGCGCTGCGTCGAGAGCGGCGTCGAGTTCCACTTCGGGCTGGCGATCGACCGGCTGCTCGCCGACTCCGGGCGGATGACCGGGGTGCTCGCCGGTGGCCAGGTACACTCGGCCGACGCGTACGTAGCCGCGCTCGGCAGTTACACGCCGCTCTTGCTGCGGCCGCTCGGCCTGCGTCTGGCCGTGTATCCGGCCAAGGGCTATTCGGCGACGATCCCGCTCACTGCGCAGAGCGTCGCGCCCCGGGTCAGTCTGACCGACGACGGCCGCAAGATCGTCATCTCGCGCCTCGGCCAGCGCTTGCGAGTCGCCGGGACAGCCGAGTTCAACGGTTACAACCTCGAGCTCAACGCCGTGCGCTGCGCAGCGCTGATCAGCAGGGTCAACGAGCTGTTCCCGGACCTGCGCCCGGCTGGCGAGGCGCTTTTCTGGTGCGGGCTGCGCCCGGCGACGCCGTCGAACGTGCCGTTGATCGGCCGCTCACCGGTGGCCGATCTGTTCATCAACACGGGGCACGGGACGCTTGGCTGGACGATGGCTTGTGGTTCGGGCGCGGCCCTCGCCGACATCGTCAGTGGTTGCCGACCCGAACCCGATTTCCGGTTTCTTTAGCCCGGCCGCGGAGCCGAAGGAGATTCGATGAGCACTGTCGTTCTCGAGATCAGCGACGAGGTCGCCGTCCTCACGCTGAATCGCCCGGAGTCGCTGAATGCGCTCAACCTGCTGATGATCGAGCAGTTGCGCGAGCTGACGACGAAAATTGCCTTCGATCCGCAGGTCCGCGCCGTCGTGCTGCGCGGAGCCGGAGATCATTTCATGGCCGGCGGCGATCTGAAGTGGTTCCGTGAACAGCTTGCCCAGCCGCCGCACCAGCGCCAGGCCCGCTTCGAGGGAATGCTGGCCGATCTCCACGCGTCGGTTCTCAACCTCAGGGGGATGGGCAAGCCGGTGGTCGCCGGGGTACAGGGTGCCGTTGCCGGCTTCGGCATGTCGCTGATGATGGCCTGCGACCTCGTCCTCGCCGCTGACAACGCCTATTTCACGCTCGCCTACTGCAATATCGGGCTGTCTCCGGATGGCGGCGCGACCTGGTCGCTGCCGCGGCAGGTCGGGCTGAGGCAGGCGATGGAGATTGCGTTGCTCGGTGAGCGTTTCGACGCGATCAGGGCGCGCGAGCTCGGTCTGGTCAACCGGGTTCTTCCGCTGGCCGATCTGGCTTCGGAGACGCTGAGTCTGGCACGGCGAATGGCTGCCGGCCCGGCAGGTGCCCTGGCGCGGACGAAGGCGCTGCTCAACCAGTCGCTGGCCGCTTCGCTCGAAGCACAGCTGCATGCGGAGCAACGCGCCTTTGCCGCCTGTGGTGCGGAGCCCGATTTCCGTGAAGGCCTGGCCGCCTTCTTCGAGCGCCGTCCGGCGAACTACGCGCGAGGCTAGACGGTCTTGCTCGTCGACACGCATTGCCACCTCGCTGCCACCGAGTTCTCCGGGGATCGCCAGCGGGTGGCCGAGGCGGCGCGGCACGCCGGGGTGTCGGCAATCGTCGTTCCGTCGGTCGACCGGGCGAGTTTCGCCGCCGTGCGCGCCTGCTGCGCGGATCTCCCCGGCTGCTTTCCGGCTTACGGCATCCACCCGCTGTACGTCGCTCAGGCCGCCGAAGCCGACCTCGAACGGCTTCGCGAGCAGCTGGCCGACAGCCGGGGCGGCCGGCTTCCTGCGGTGGCTGTCGGCGAGATCGGCCTCGACCGCTTCGTCGCCGAGCCCGACCTGGCCAAACAGGAGCACTTCTTCGTCGAGCAACTCAAGATCGCTCGGCAGGCGCAGCTTCCCGTGCTCCTGCACGTTCGCCGGGCCGTCGATCTGGTGCTCGCGCACCTGCGCCGGATCCCGGTGCCTGGAGGCATCGCGCATGCGTTCAACGGTAGCCGGCAGCAGGCCGACGAACTGATCCGGCTCGGTTTCCGGCTCGGCTTCGGCGGGGGGGTGACCCATGCCCGCTCGACGCGCATCCGGCAGTTGGCCACATCCCTTCCGCTGGAGGCGATCGTCCTCGAGACCGATTCGCCGGACATGCCTCCCGAATGGCTCGCGGGGGCGCGCAACACGCCCGATCAGCTGCCACGGATCAACGCGCTGCTCGCCGGGTTGCGCGGCATCCCGGCCGGGGAACTGGCCCGCGTCACTTCGGCAAACGCAGCCGCCGTTCTGCCCGAGTTGCGTTTGCCGATCTGATCGGGTAGGGTGTGGCCCCATCATGAAGAACAGCGTCGACCAGACTGCGGTCACCTGCGTGGCCGTCAACGAGGGCCTGCCAGCTGTGCCCCACTATCTCCAGGCGCATTACTGGTGGGCTTACGTCCATCCGCGAGCCGTACACGTTTTCGAGAGGCAGTGGCTGGTCAATCTGATTCTCTGGGGAAATTACCGGCGCCTGTGCAACGCCGTTCTCGACGAGTTCGGCCACGACCTGCCGGGGCGGACACTGCAGATCGCCTGTGCCTACGGAGATCTGACCCAGCGTCTCGTCGATTGCGTGGGTCCGGGCGGTCTGCTCGAAGTCGTCGATATCCTGCCGATCCAGCTCGACAACCTGTCGGCGAAGTTGGCGAGCGATGCGCCGATCGGCCTGCATTGCATGGATTCGGCCGCGCTGACCTTTGCCGACGCAAGTTTCGACCGGGCGCTGCTCTTCTTCCTGCTGCACGAGCAGCCGCAGGGGGTCCGCGAGAAGACGCTGACCGAGGCGCTCAGGGTCGTCCGTCCCGGCGGGACGCTGACCATCGTCGATTATGCTCCCCCGAGTCGTCTCAACCCGCTTCGCTACTTCTGGAAGCCGGTCCTCGATCGGCTCGAGCCCTTCGCCAGGGATCTGTTCAGTGAAGACGTCGAGGCCTGGTTGCCGCAGGACGGCAGCTACGAGACGGTCGGCAGGCAGAGCTTCTTCGGAGGGATGTATCAGATGTTGACGCTCAGGGTTGTCGATCGAAGCGTGGATCGATAGTCAGACGGGTTCCGTGATCGGGAATTGCGGGACTCCAGATGTTGACCGCGCCGGGCGGAGAGCCCGGCCGAGAAAGGAGCGAGCATGGAGAGTTACAGGGCTGATGTCGTCATCGTCGGTGGCGGTGGCGCGGGCCTGCGAGCGGCCATCGCTGTAGCCGAAGCCGATCCCGAGCTGCGGATCGCCCTGGTATCCAAGGTCTATCCGATGCGCAGCCACACGGTCGCCGCCGAAGGGGGTTCGGCGGGGGTCAAGCAGGCCAGCGATAGCCTCGAGTACCATTTCAACGACACGGTTCATGGTGGCGACTGGTTGTGCGAGCAGGACGTCGTCGACTATTTCGTCGCCCATTGCAGCGAAGAGCTGACGCAGCTGGAGCACTGGGGCTGCCCGTGGAGCCGCACGCCCGACGGGCGGGTCAACGTGCGCGCTTTCGGTGGCATGAAGATCGAGCGCACCTGGTTCGCCGCCGACAAGACCGGCTTCCACATGCTGCACACGCTGTTCCAGACCTCGATCAAATACCCTTCGATCAAGCGATTCGACGAGCATTTCTGCGTCGATCTGCTGGTTGACGACGGTCGTGTCCAGGGGGTCGTGGCGATCGAGATCGCCTCCGGTGAACTGCTGTGCATCGAGGGGCGAGCGGTGGTCATCGCCACAGGCGGGGCGGGCCGCGTTTTCCGCGAGAACACCAATGGTGGCGTCGTGACCGGTGACGGCATGGCGCTTGCGTACCGTCACGGCGTTCCGCTACGCGACATGGAGTTCGTCCAGTATCACCCCACGTGCATGCCGGGGACCGGTCTGCTGTTTACCGAAGCCTGTCGCGGCGAGGGTGGCTTTCTGGTGAACAAGGACGGCTATCGCTATCTCCAGGACTACGGACTCGGTCCGGCCGAGGAGAAGCCGCGCAACAAGTTCATGGAACTCGGGCCGCGCGACCGCCTGAGCCAGGCGTTCTGGTACGAGCAGCAGAAAGGCCGGACGATAGAGGGGCAGTACGGGTCGGTCGTCCATCTCGACCTGCGTCACCTCGGCGAAGCCAAGCTGCGCGAGCGTCTGCCACAAATCTACGAGCTCGCCGAGCAGTTTCTCGGCATCGATCCGGCGCGCACACCGATTCCGGTTCGCCCGGCGGTGCACTACACGATGGGCGGGATCCTCGTCGACGGTCGCTGTGCATCGCCGCTGCCCGGTCTGTACGCCGCCGGCGAATGCTCGAGTGTCGGGATCCACGGCGCCAACCGGCTCGGGTCGAATTCGCTCTCGGAACTGCTGGTCTTCGGCAAGGTCTCCGGAGTCGAGGCGGCACGATTCGCCCGGTCAGTTGCCGCGGGCAATTCGGCAAGCCTCAACCGACAGGCGCAGGCAGTCGAGCGGCGCGTCCAGGGACTCAAACTCGGCCGCGGCAACGAGCGCATTGCGGTATTGCGCAAGGAAATGGCGCAGACGATGGAAGATGGTTGCGGGATCTATCGTCTGGCGGCGACCATGCAGCAGACCTGCGACAAGCTCGAAGAGCTCAAGCAGCGTTTCCGGAACCTCCGCCTCGACGATCAGTCGAGCGTCTGGAACACCGAGTGGCTGCTGGCCATCGAACTCGAGTACCAGCTCGACGTCGCCCAGGCGATGGCCTGCTCGGCGCTGGAGCGGCGGGAGTCGCGGGGCGCCCATCAGCGGCTCGACGGCTTCGAGCAGCGCGACGACGTCAATTTCCTCAAGCATTCACAGGCACATTACGTGGCTGGGGGTCCGCCGCGAATCGACTACGGCTCCGTGAGGATCACCAGGTCGCAGCCGGGTACCCGCGCCTACGGTGCTGCCGGCGAGCAGGCCGAGCAGGAAAGGAAGGCGTCCCATGGCTGAAGGTCAGAAAACTATCGAGATCGAAGTGCTGCGCTATCACCCAGAGAACGACACGGAACCGCACGCACAGGTTTTCGAGATCCCGTTCACCGACGACATGTCGGTCCTCCAGGGTGTGCAGTACATCAAGGACCACCTCGACGGCTCGTTGAGTTTCCGCTGGTCGTGCCGCATGGCCATCTGTGGCAGTTGCGGGATGATGATCAACGGCGTGCCGAGCCTGTCGTGCCAGACCTTCCTTCGTGACTACTATCCGGCGCGGGTCCGCGTCGAGGCGCTGGCGCATTTCCCGATCGAGCGCGATCTGGTGGTCAATATGGAGGGATTCATCGAGAAGCTCGAAAGCATCCAGCCGTACATCATCCCCAGGGAGGCTCGGACGCTGTCCGAGGGTGAGTACCTGCAGACGCCCGAGCAGCTCGGCGCCTACGAGCAGTTCAGTTCGTGCATCAACTGTTTGCTGTGTTACGCGGCATGTCCCCAGTTCGGCCTCAATTCACGCTTCGTCGGCCCCGCGGCCCTGGCGCTGCTGCACCGCTACAACGCCGACTCGCGCGATGGCGGCAAGGCTGAACGGATGGAACTGGTCAACTCCGAGGACGGCGTGTTCAACTGCACGGCGGTCGGCTATTGCTCGGAGGTCTGTCCCAAACACGTGGACCCGGCCAACGCCGTCAACCAGAACAAGACCAACAGCGCGATCGACTATTTTCTCCGGTTTCTCGCTCCGAAAGGAGGTGCCAGGTGAGCAAGCGTCGTCCTTATGTCCGCTCGATGGATGGCTGGTGGCGCAGGAATCCGTATTTCGTCGAGTACATGATTCACGAGGGAACCGCCCTGTTCGTCGCCGCCTACGCGGGCATCCTGCTCGCCGGCCTGGTCCGTCTCGCCGAGGGTGAGGCGGCATGGAACGCCTGGCTCGCGGCGCTGAAGAATCCGTGGTATGTCGGGTTTCACCTTTTCGCGCTCGCCGCGCTCGCTTACCACAGCTTCACCTGGTTCAAGATCATGCCGCGCACGATGCCGCCGGTGATCGTCGAAGGGCAGCGGTTGCCCGCCTGGGTGATCACCGGGGGAGGCCTCGCCGCGGCAGTCGTGGCCAGCCTGATCCTGCTCGGTGTGGTCTGGGGGATGGTCCGATGAAACCGACGCTGAAACGCTCGAACGCTCCGATCTTCTGGGCGCTCTTCGGGGCTGGAGGGATGCTCTCCGCGCTGATCGGACCGATGCTCGTGTTCATCACCGGTCTGGCAGTGCCTCTCGGTCTGCTCTTGCCGGCGGACACCATGAGTTATGCGCACGTGCTCGCTTTCGCCAGGAACTGGGCAGGCAAGGCGTTCATCCTTGCGGTCATCGCGCTGTTTCTCTGGCACGCGGCCCACCGCATTTTCCACAGCCTGCACGATGTCGGTGTGCATGCCGGAACGGGCGCCAAGCTGGTCTGTTACGGTCTGGCGTTGGTCGGGACGGTGATCGCCGCCTGGGCGCTGCTGGCGGTCGGCTTCTAGGCCCCCGGCCTTGCTGGACTCTAGGCCAGGCCGCTGAGTCTGGCCTTGCGTTCGCGTTCGACGCGCGCGATGTAGCGCTGGACCATGTTCATCCGGATCCCCGGCAGGCCGATGAACTGGCAGCCGAGGCGCACGTACCGCGCGCCACCGCGGGTGGTCATCTCGATCCGGTTGCGCACGCCGAGGTCGGCGACCAGCAAGCCTTCCTCGGGCAACGTCACCTTGCAGTTGCCGAGCACCGCACCACGGGCGATCAGTCCGGCGAGCAGCGGGGTGGCCATCAGGCCGATACCCCCGCCGCTGATGTCGAGAAGGGTCGCATCGGCGGCCAGCGCGCTGCCGTCCGGGCGACGGATCGTCGTCTGGAGTTTCACCGGCCGGCTGATCGGGGTTGTCAGCCGGTAGTGTTCACGTCGCTGCAGCCTCAGCATCTCTGCGGGGATCGCTGCCTTGAAAGCGGGCAGCCCGCCGCTCTGCGTCTCGTCGAGCCGACCGAGGACGAACTGCACCTTGACCTTGTCGAGTGTCGTGGTCATCGTCAGCCTGTCGGCCAGCAGAGCCTGCCGGTTGATGTTCGCGTCGCGGCTGCAGTCGATGATCAGTTCGCCTGCCTGGCTGTCGACCTCCAGAATGGCGGTCAGCAAAAAGGATCGGCGATCGTTGAAATAGGCGCTGATCAGCGACTTTCGCTGAACCAGCAGGCGCAGGATGGCGACGACTTCGGCTCGCGCGCGGATCAGGTAGCGGCCGTAATCGTCGCGGCGTTCGATCTCGAAACCGACCGGTACCGGTTCTTCTGGTGCCGCGAGGTCCGTCTCTTCCATTCAAACTCCCGGATTCGGCTGCAGACGAGAGTGTAGAGGAAAATCCGGCGAGCGGTCATGGACAGCCCGAGTCGAGCGCGGGGAGAGGATCCGCTTCCCGCGCTCAGGCTACGCCGGCGACTGCGTCTGGCCATTCTCGAGGCGGTAGATCCAGGCGAGCAACTCGGCCACCGCCACATAGAGTTGCGGCGGGATGCGCTGGTCGAGGTCGACCTGCATGAGCAGTGAGACGAGTTCGGGTGATTCGTGGACATAAACCCCATGTTCATGAGCACGGGCGATGATCTGTTCGGCAAGCAGCCCTCGTCCCTTGGCGATGACCCGTGGGGCTGCGTCAGCTTCGCCGTAGGCCAGTGCAACGGCGTTCTTCAGGGGCTCAACCGGTCTTTCAGGCATCAGTGCAGCCGAGCTGGCGGCAGCCGCATCCGGGCGTTGATCATCAGGCCGCCGGTGCCGCGTGCCCGGTATCATCGGGGCCGGCAAAGCCGAGCGAGACGATCGCCAGTCCGGCCTGCTCGAACTGTCCGTGCAGGGAGGGCGCGCTGCCGACGAGGATCTCGCGGGACTCGCTGCTCGCGCAGAGCAGCGAAAGCACGATCCGGCTGCCCTGTACGCCGATACGTGCGTCGACTTCGCCCAGTCGTGGCAGCGTCAGGCGCAGCCGGGTTTCCCAGGTCGCTTCACTGTCCGCTCCGGATCCCGCCTGGCCGTCGGGTGACCGGTCGATGATCCAGTCCATCGACTGGCCTGGCCAGACCTGTCCCTGCCAGATGAAGCTATGCGTGGCCAGGGCTTCGAGCTGCTGCTGGACGATCGCCCGGAGCGGCTCTGCCACCGGCTCGACCGCGTTTGACGAAAGGGCAGACTCACCGGAGGCTGGAGCCGCGCGAATCGTGCCGGTCGTCTCCGACCGTGCATTGCCGGCGCGGTCGTCGTCCGGAGTGAGCGGAGGAGACGCTGTCCTCGCCGGGACGCGGGGCTCGAGTCTGCCCTGCGGCTCACGCAGCAGCAGTGACTTGCTGTAATCGCCTGCGACCCAGCGCGCCTGGTGCGCTTCATAGAACATCCCGCTCTCGACGATCGCCTGCCGGAGCAGGGGCAGCAGTTCGGCTCCGTGCGCCGACGACCCGCTGGCGATCGGCTGGCTCGCGTTGAGCGGCATCGGCGTCTTGCCCGCATCGAGCGCTTGACCGAGCAGTTGGCCGATCAGGCGTCCGGCAACGCTGAGGCGAGTCGCAGCCGACTCGAGCTCGGCGCTCGTGGCCGCCGGGGATGCGCCGCGCAGCACGGCCAGGGTCAGCTGGCCATCGCTCGCCCTGACTTCGAGTTCGATGACGTCGCCGGCCTTCACCGCGTGAGGCAGCGCGAGCGTCACGCTGCGTTGGTTGATCAGCGCGCGGTACGATCCGTCCGGCAGGACTGCCTGGATTTCGGCGAGCAGGCGCTGGCCGGGAATCAGTTCCTGGAGGCTGTCGGCGAGCTGGCGCAAGGGGAGGGTCGCGCGCGGCGCCGATCCGCCGGCCGCGGGCAGCCGGTTGTCGAGGTCGGCGCGGATCACCGGCGGAGCAGCCAGCCAAGGCTGGTGCTGTCAAGCGTCTGCCGTTCGCTCACCGGTCGCTACTCGGCGGCGGGATCATCCCGAGCCAGACTGCGGGCCTGGGCCGAGCAGCACACGCAGTTCGTCGAGATGGGTCTCGACGAGCGGACGAACCTTCGCGTCGCATCGCTGGCACGACTCGAGCAGGACGCGTGCCTTGACCTGCTCGGCGTCGGCAAGCCCGGCGCACAGATCGGCCGGCAGGGATTCGACGAGCTCACGGCGCTTGGCTTCGTGCCTGGTCAGGACCGACCAGTTCTCGCCTTCAGCGGCCTCGACCATTCGCTCGGAGAGGTCGAGCAGCCGCTCGAACGAATCCAGGCACTCACTCATGCAACGGCCTGCTCGCGGGCTGCCGGCGAGATTTCCCGCCAAGCGCCGTGAATCTCCTCGATCAGCGCAGAAACTTCGTCGATCGCCGCGAGGTCGCCGTTCATGTTGGCCCGGAGCAGTCGGAGGACCAGATAGTCGTAGAGCGCAGCGAGCCGATCGGCGAGCTGTCCGCCACTTTCCGGGTCGAGACTCAGCTTGAGCCCGTTGCCGATGATGTCGATCGCCTTCGAGATCGCCTCGCCGCGGGCGGCGACGTCGTTTCTCGCGATCGCGGCCCGGGCGTTGGCGATCGCCGCCTGGGCACCGGCAAAGAGCAGCAGGATCAGCCGGTGAGGATCAGCGACCTCGACCGAGACATCGACACTGACTTTCCGGTAGGCAGAGATGGCGTGATGTGCATTGCCGAACATTCGACGCTCCTAACTGTTTTTGGCTCCTGGCAGGTTGGCCAGCTGCTGGGCGAGGAAATTGCTGGTCTTGGTCATTCCGGAGATCAGCGTGTCGAGAGAGGTGAACTGTCGGCGATAGCGCGCCTCGATCGCGTCGAGGCGAGTCGAGAGGGCTGCCGACTGGGAGCCGAGACCCCTGATCGACGCATTGATCCCCTCGGTACGCGCGGCGATCAGTCCGCTCGTGCCGACGAGGCCGTCGGCAGCGCTCCTGATCGCCCTGCCGTAGGCAGCGACGAGGGCGGCCACGGCGGGGAGGTTGTCGCTGATCGCTGCGGACAGCTTCGTGGAGTCGACGCTCAGCCGGCCGTCCTTCTGGACGCTGACGCCGACATCGGAGAGCCGCTGCAGCGCCGCGCCGGAGAGCTCCGACGGCACGTTGCCGAGCGCCGCGCGAAGGCTGTTCTGCACCGTCCGCAGGGTGCTGTCGCCGGTGAGTGCAGCTGCCTTCCGGCTCGTCGCATCGTAGCTGCCGAGGCTGCTGGCGGTTGCCTGAAAGTCGTTGAAAGCCTTGACCAGCGCGCTGACGCCGCTGTTCAGACTCGAGGTATCCCTGCTGATCGCGAGCGTCGTGGTCAGCGCGGCAGCCGGCGCCTCGGGTCCCTTGAGCAGGGTCAGGGTCACGCCTTCGATCGCGGTAGTGACCGAATTCGTTTCGCTGTGCACGTCGATGCCGTTGATCCGCAGGCTCGCTCCCTGCGCGGCCTGCGCTTCGGAGAAGGGGTCGGTTGCCGGCTGCGGCGCGGCATTCGGGTCGTAGGCCAGGCCGATGATTCCCGAAAGCGTGATCAACTGATTGCTGCCCGCCGTGTCGCTGGTCAGGACGAGCTGCTTGCCGGCCACGCCGTTGATCACCACCGCAGAAACGCCGGCAGCAGCGCCGTTGATGGCGTCGCGGACGTTTTCCGGAGTCGCTCCGCTGGCGATGCTGACGCTCGTCGTCCGGTTGGGGCTGACGCCATTCAGGCTGTCCAGCGAAATGGTCAGCGTGCCGCCGCCAGGCAGCGTGTTGCCGACGCCCGAGAAAGGCGAGGCAGATCCGGTTGCACTGACGATGCGGTGCGCTTGCGCCAGTTGCGTCACCTCGAGCGTGTAACTGCCGCTCACCGCCGTCGCCGACGCGCTCGCCGAGGCCGCGCTGTTGTCGGCGACGGTCGTCCGAAAGACGGAGAACCTCTCCAGCGCGGTCGAACCGCTGGCTGGAACGAGACTCGCGGCCGCCGTCTGTACGGCCGACACCGCGCCCTGCAGCGACCCGAGCGCCGAAAGCTTGGCCTGGTAGCTCGCCTCTCTTGTTGCGATCTCGGTCAGCGGGCGCTTTTCGAGGGCCATCAGCTGGCTCACGATGCTGTTGACGTCGAGGTTGGACCCCAGACCGGGTGAGGAAATGGCCATCCGTGAGTCCTTCGCTTCTTGCCCGCAGTCCCGTCTCAGGCCGTCTGACGCACGAAGAGCCCCTTGATGCTGTCCAGCGCTTTGGCCAGAGCGAGCATCTCGGCGGAGGGAATCTGCCGGATGACCTCCTTGGTCGTGCGGTCGATGATCTTGACGACGAGTTGTCGCGTGTCGGCGTTGATGCTGAACTCGAGGTTGCTGTTGATCGGTTCGACGAAGTCGCGAACGCTCTTCGTGGCCACTTCGAGCTGCCGGCGATCGACCGCCGCTTCGGCCGCTGCCGCCTGCGGCGAATCGGGTGAGCGAAGCGCCTGTTCTGCGGGGACTCTGACTTCGCGCGGCGGTGCTCCGGGTGAGGTGTTGGCCTGGTGGGTCAGTGCAGCGCCAGTGGGTTGGATGTTCATCTCTCACTCCTCAGAAAAGAGGCGTCGGGGGGCGACCACGTCACCGCGGTCGCGCGCCCCGATCTTACCGCGATTCCCTTGCTGCCACTTATCCGCGGAGAAGCGAGAGGACGTTCTGCGGCAGCGCGTTGGCCTGAGCGAGCATCGCCGTGCCGGCCTGCTGCAGGATCTGCGCGCGGGTCAGGTTGGCCGTTTCAGCCGCGAAATCGGCGTCGAGGATCCGGCTCCGCGATGCCGACAGGTTCTCGGAAGTCGTCGCCAGATTGCTGACCACGCTGCTGAAACGGTTCTGCACCGCGCCGAGATTCGCGCGGCTCGAGTTGATGTTCGCCAGCGCTGAATCGATCGTCGCGATCGCGTTCGCCGCGCCCGTTGCCGTGCTCACGTTGACGCTCGAGATTCCGGCGCCGAAGGTCGCCGTTGCCGCCGTATAACCAGCGGTCAGCGCGGTCGTGGCGATGTTCGCTCCGCCGAGATTGATCCCTGCGCTGCTCGTCGAGGTGAGCTTGATGCCGCCGTAGGTGTTGGCCGTCGTGTTCGCCGTGAAGCCGGTGTTGGTGGCCGCCGCCGCTCCCTTGGTCTCGACGGTGATCGTCCGTCCATCGACGGCGCTCAGGGCGATCTTCTTGCTGCTGCTATCGAAGGCCGCGGTCACGCCGGTCTGGTTCGACACGGCGTTGATCGCCGCGACGACGTTGTTGCCCTGAGCGGTGAAGTCGGCGGACGTGCCGGCGGCGATCGCTCCGAGCTTGACGCCGTTGATCTTGATGTAGTCGGTAGTGTCTCCGGCTACGGCTGCATTCGCCGACAGCGCACCACTGGTCACACTCGTCGACGTGGCGACGGCCGACACGCCGGTCTGTCCGGTGACGGTATTGAACGCGGCTGCCTTGGCGATCGCGCTGTCCGACCCGACGCTCGTCGTGCCGGCGGTCAGGCCGGTGGTGGCCAGCGTCGCCGTGCCGCTCATATCAATCTTGATATCCCGACCGTCGTGCGAGGTCAGCGTCAGTACGCCGGCGTTGTTGGTGGCCACAACGCCGGTAGTTGCAGTCTGGGCGTTGATTGCCGTGACCAGGTTCGCGCCCTGCGCAGTAGCATTGGCGCCGGCGGCGACTGCCCCGACCGAGACGCCGTTGATCAACAGGTCACCGGCGGTGATCGCACTCTGCGTCGTGTTGACTACTCCGGTCACCTGCGCCGAACTCGACACGCCGTCGCTGACCGAAGGCCCGACGCCGTAGCCGTTAACCGTGATTCCACCGGTCGACACGGCGCCGTTGGTCACCGTCGCGGTCAGTGTCGTCAGATACGACGAGGTCGTGCCGACGCCGAGGGCGTCGGCCTTGGCGCTGGCGATCGAGTTGACCGAGATCGTTTCGCCGGTGTTCGCCCCGATCTGGAAGGCCTGCGAGTTGAACGTTCCGTCGAGCAGCTTGACGCCGTTGAACGCGGTCTGCGTGGCGACGGTGTTGATCTGCTGGACGAGCTGGTCGACTTCCTGCTGCAGGGCAGCGCGGTCGGTCGCGGTGTTGGTCGCGTTCGACGCCTGGACGGCGAGTTCGCGCATCCGCTGCAGCGAATCGGTGATGCTCTGCAGCCCGCCTTCGGCGGTCTGGGCCAGCGAGATGCCGTCGTTGGCGTTGCGCGACGCCTGATTCAGGCCGCTGATCTGCGAGCTCATCCGTGCCGAGATGGCCAGTCCGGCGGCGTCGTCCTTGGCGCTGTTGATGCGCAGGCCGGAGGACAGGCGCTGCAGCGAGGTGGCGAGTGAGGTTTGCGAGGCGTTGAGGCTGCGCTGTGAGTTCAGCGACGCGACGTTGGTATTGATGACTTGCGGCATGGTCCTTCTCCTGTTGCGATCAGTCTGGATTCGGCTGGGGGGCTGGCCGGCTGCTGGCCTGGCACTCCAGTCGGTGATTCGTTTGCTAGCAGTTTTTCTAACGACTGGCTCTTGGCGAACTTGAGCGGGCATTGTGTCGTGCCCATCGTGTCTTCGCTTCCTGCGTACTGCAAGCAAGGTCCGGAGCCGCCAGACGGGATGCCGGCCGGGGCCCGACCATCTGCTTTCAGGGGTCGCCAGAGCCGGGTATAATCGGCGCGCGTCCGGCGTGCTGCGGGCCAGCAGCCGACTGCTGCCATTATTCCGGCGTCGATTCGCAGTCGGGCGAGCGGTCCCGGCTGTGCGCGACGCAGATCAGGCGGGGAGGCAGGCCGGCTGGTCAGTTCGGTCACGCCGAGTTCGTCGCGGTTCCTGGAGTGTCATGCGCATCCTGCTTTCTAACGACGATGGTTATTTCGCGCCGGGAATCGAGTGTCTGGCGCAAGCACTCTCGCAAGTGGCCGAGGTCACTGTCGTTGCGCCCGAGCGTGATCGCAGCGGGGCGAGCAATTCGCTGACCCTCGACCGCCCGCTGTCGCTGAAGCGTGCGGCGAATGGCTTCTATTACGTGAACGGCACGCCGACCGACTGCGTGCACCTGGCGGTCACCGGCATGCTCGACGATCTCCCCGACATGGTCGTCTCGGGAATCAACATCGGGGCGAACATGGGTGACGACACGATCTACTCGGGAACCGTCGCTGCGGCGACCGAGGGTTTCCTGCTCGGCGTTCCATCGCTGGCCGTCTCGTTATGCAGCAAGACGGGTGAGCACTTCGCCTGCGCGGCGAGAGTGGCACGCGAGCTGGTCCTGATGCTCCAGCGTCAGTCGCTCTCCGAGCCGGTTCTGCTGAATGTGAACGTCCCCGATGTGCCCTACGAGGCGCTGCGCGGTCTTGCGGTCAGCCGGTTGGGCAAGCGGCACAAGGCCGAGCCGGTGGTGCGCACTTCGTCGCCGCGCAATGAAACCGTTTACTGGGTCGGCGCGGCGGGTGAGGCGCAGGATGCCGGCGAGGGCACCGACTTTCACGCGGTGCACAACGACTGCGTATCGGTGACTCCGCTGCAGGTCGACCTCACGCACGTTGCCCACCTGCCACTAGTTCGCCGATGGCTCGGTCAGTGAGCGGCTCGCTGGCCGGAGTCGGCATGACTTCCCAGCGCACGCGCGGCAGGATGATCGAGCGCCTGCGTGAGCAGGGCATCGCCGACGAGGACGTCTTGGCGGCAATCGCCGCGGTTCCCCGGCACGTCTTCGTCGAGGAAGCGCTCGCCTCTCGCGCGTACGAGGACACCGCCTTGCCGCTGGGTTTCGCGCAGACCATATCGCAGCCCTACGTCGTCGCGCGGATGATCGAGGTGCTGCGCGCCGGGCGCGCAGCACTTGGCCGGACTCTCGAGATCGGCGCCGGCAGTGGCTATCAGGCGGCCGTCCTCGCGCAGCTGACCGACGAGGTGTATGCGATTGAGCGGATCGGGCCGTTACTGGCCAGGGCAAGAGTCAACCTGCGCGCGATCGGTGAGCAGAAGGTCCGCCTGAAGCACGCCGATGGCCAACTCGGTTTGCCGGAAGCGGCGCCTTTCGACACGATCGTCGTCGCTGCTGCCTCGGCACGCGTTCCTCCGCTGCTCACGCAGCAACTCGCCCTGAACGGTCGTCTGATCCTGCCGCTGGGCACCGTCAGTCAACAACTGGCGCTGATCGAACGACGGGCCGATGCGTGGGTCGAAACCCGTCTCGACGCCGTTCGCTTCGTACCGTTACGATCGGGAGTGGAATGAACGATTTGCCACGGCTCGTCGCGCGTCATTGCCGGGGCCTGACTGTCGCGCTGGTCTTCATGCTGGCCGCTTGCGCGAGCAAGCCGCCGGTCGCCGAGCGCGGCGCGGGTGCGCCGGCGGCTGCAGGCGGAGCCGCCGTTTCGGGCAGGGACATTTATGTCGTCAGGAAGGGCGACACGCTGCATTCGATTGCCCTCGACCAAGGCGTCGATTATCGGGAACTCGCCGCCTGGAACAACATCGAGAATCCGAACCGAATCCTCGTCGGCCAGCAACTGCGCATCAGGCCTCCCGGCGCGTCAGCGACGGCCGAGACGGCAGTCGTCCGGCCGGTCAGCGCCGGGGCCGGCGTCGAACAGCGACCGTTGGCTGGCAGCGCCGGGGCAGTCGTCGAGCAGCGACCACAGGCGGGCAGCGCCGAGCCGGTCAAGCGCGAACCGCGCGCGGGCAAGGAACCGTACTCCGAGCAGGCACTGGCGCGCGCCCAGGCACAGGCGAAGGCACCCGAGCCGGCTGCCGCTCCAGCGCCAGTGGCGAAGACCGAGATCAGGAGCGAGGTTCGCGCGGCGACCAGGTCGGCGTCGCCGACCGAGCCCAGGGACGAGGCGCCGGCGGACGACGCAGCTGCGACGAGTGAGGAGGTCGTCTGGAGCTGGCCGGCCAGTGGCAAGCTGATCGGTACCTTCAGCGAAGGGGGGAACAAGGGAATCGACATCCAGGGCAAGGCTGGAGACGCGGTGCTGGCCGCCGCCGGGGGCAAGGTCGTCTATAGCGGGACCGGTCTTCGCGGCTATGGCAAGCTGGTCATCGTCAAGCACAACAATGCTTACCTGACCGCCTACGCGCACAACCAGAATGTCCTGGTCAAGGAAGGGCAGTCGGTGACCAAAGGGCAGAAGATCGCTGAAATGGGCAATACCGATGCCGACCAGGTCAAGCTGCATTTTGAAATCCGGCGCCAGGGCAAGCCGGTCGATCCGCTCAAGCATCTCCCGCCGCGTTGAGCATGGCTGCCTTCCTCGATCAGGACGCCGATCCGTTCGACGACGACCTCGACGGCGCTGACCTCCCGGTGACCGATGAGCCAGGCGTGGTCGACTCGGCCGAGACTTTCCCGCCGTCCGAAACGGACCTGCTCAACGACGTCACCCAGCATTATCTCAACGAGATCGGGGCCAAGCCCCTGTTCTCGCCCAGCGAGGAGGCGCTTTGGGCACGGCGTGCCCGCGCCGGTGACTTCGTCGCCCGGCAGAAGATGATCGAGCACAATCTGCGGCTGGTGGTCAATATCGCCAAGCACTATCTCAACCGGGGTGTGCCGCTCCTCGACATGATCGAGGAAGGAAACCTCGGGCTGATTCACGCGATCGAGAAGTACGACCCCGAGCGTGGTTTCCGCTTTTCGACCTATGCGACCTGGTGGATCAGACAGAGCATCGAGAGAGCGATCATGAACCAGTCGCGAACGATCCGCCTTCCGGTCCATGTGGTCAAGGAAATCAACCTGGTGCTGCGCGCAATCCGGCATATCGAGGCGGCCAACGGCAGGGAGGTCAGCGTCGATCAGATCGCCCATCTGATCGACCGCCCGCTCGATGACGTACGCCGGGTCATGGTCCTCAACGAGCACATCGCATCGCTCGACGCGCCGCTGCAGGTTGATCCCAGCCGGACGATCGGCGATGTGATCGCCGACGACAGTCTGATCGAACCCGATGAACTGCTGCAGTACAGCGAGATCGGTGACCTGCTAAGCAAGTGGGTCGGACAGCTCGCCGAAAAGCAGCAGCAGGTCCTGGAGCGTCGTTACGGGCTTTGCGGCAGGGAGGCCAGCACGCTCGAGGAAATCGCCGCCGACCTCAATCTGACCCGTGAGCGGGTTCGCCAGATTCAGATCGAAGCGCTCGATCAGTTGCGGCGGATCATCAAGCGTGGCGGTGGAACCGTCGAGAATCTGCTCTAGCGATTGGCTGCGAAGCGGCTGCGCGAGTCCCGAAGCGCCTCGGCGAGCTGGAAGACCGCCATCGCGTAGAAGCTCGACCGGTTGTAGCGGGTAATCACGTAGAAGTTGTCGAAGCCAAGCCAGTATTCCGTTGCTTCTCCGGGGCTGACGAGGTCGATCAGCGCAGCACGCCGGTCGGCTTCGGCCCCGTCGGCGAGAATTCCGCGGGCGCGCAGTTCCTCGACGGTCAGCGACGGCTTGATGCCGGTGGCGATCAGCTCCGAAGGATCCTGCACGACGCGTGCGGGTATGGCTACCGGCTCGCCTTTCTGCCAGCCATGCTGATTGAGGAAGCGCGCGACGCTGCCGATGGCGTCGGCATAGCTCCGGCGTAGATCGATCCGGTCGTCGCCGTCGAAATCGACCGCGTAAAGGCGCTGGCTGCTTGGCATGAACTGCGGGATGCCGATCGCGCCCGCGTAGGAACCCTTGATCTCGAGCGGGCTGATGCCGTTCTCGCGAGCGAGCAGCAGGAATTGCTCGAGTTCGCCGCGGAAGAACTCGGCCCGTGGTGGATAGCGAAAGGCCAGCGAGGCGAGCGCTTCGAGGACGCCAAAGCTGCCCATGTGCTGGCCGTAAATCGTCTCGACGCCAATGATCGCGACGATGACCTCCGGCGGAACGCCGTAGATCGCTTCCGCGCGCTGTAGCGTCGCCGCGTGTCGCTGCCAGAACGACTCGCCGCCGGCGATGCGCTGAGGATTGACGAAGCGCTCGCGATAACGCTCCCATGAGCGCTGCCGTTCGGGAAACGCAGGCGGACGGATCGCTCGCAGCACCGTCGCATTGGGCCGGATCGCCGAGAACTGGCGGGTCAGGTGGCTGACGTCGAAGCCGTAGCGCTCGTGCATGCCGATGATGAACTCCCGGACTTCCGGATCCTGACTGAAGCTGGCCGGCGCTTCGCCGTACGCCGGGGTTGCGGCCAGACCGCCGAGTACGATGGCCAGTGCGGGCAGGGTTGGCAATTTCAAAACGTCTTTCTCCTGTAACTGGGCAACTCGCGCAGGCAGCGCCGTAGCCGGGCAAGCTGATCGGCGCCGTTCCGTCCGTAGCGCAACTCGGCGTAGCAGCGCGCGGCTTCGCCGGTCACGGCGGCCAGGCGGGGCTCCTCGCGCGCGACGCGCTCGGCGAAGTCGAGCGGTCCCTCCCATTCTGCGCGGCCCAGGCCGAGGCGCGCGAGCCGGCTGCAATATCGCCGCCAGGCAAGCTCGACCGGGTCTTCGCGGCGGCGTGGCGGCCGTGCCCACACGGCAACGAGCAGCAGGGTCAGCGCGCAGAGTGCCGCGAGCAGCGCGGCCATTTGCCGCCAGTCGGGGTCAGGCACGCCGATCCGCGAAAGGACTTCGCGCTGGCGTTGCGGATTGTAACCGAGGACCCACTGGTTCCAGGCGTTGTTGGTTGCTTCCCAGCGATGGCGCAGGCCGCGCAGCCAGCCGGCGTCGAGGCGGATGATCCCTGGCAATGGCTCGCCAGCCGGCAGTGCCGCAGTGATCCCCTGCTCGATCCGTGAGGGGGCGACGGCCGCGGTGGGGTCGACGCGCGTCCAGCCTTCATTGGCCACCCAGATTTCCGCCCAGGCGTGGGCGTCGGACTGGCGAACGATCAGGTAGCCGTCGATCGGGTTGATCTCGCCGCCCTGGTATCCGGCGACGACCCGCGCCGGAACGCCTGCAGCGCGCATCAGGAAGACGAAGGCCGACGCGTAATGCTCGCAGAAGCCGCGCCGGGTTTCGAAGAGAAACTCATCCACGGGGTGCGCTCCGAGCAGCGGTGGCCGCAAGGTGTAACGGAAGTCCTGTTCGCGAAACATGTGCAGCACCGTCTCAGCGACGGCCGCAGTTGACTGGCCCCGCCAAGTGTTGGCCAGGGCCCGCGCACGCGGATTGATGTCTGCCGGCACGGCGAGGGACTCGCGCAGCGTTTCGGGGGTCTCGGCGCGGTTGGCGTGGTAGTCGACCGACGAGACGAAACTGAACCGCGATCTGACACGCACGGGTTCGCGCGCGAGAACCTCGAACGTCGGAGCCAGCGCGCTGTCGGCAGGCAGGCGCATCGGCAGATCGAGAGCGAGCAGCCAGCGCTCGTTGTGCGGCTCGAGAATCGTCGTGTAGGCGTGCCCGGGTCCGCTGGCCTCGATCACCGGTTGCCCCGGGGGCTCGCCTGGCGGGCGCTTTCGCGCCCGCCAGGTCATCCCGTCGTACTCGTCGAAGACGGGGCCCCGCCAGTAAAGTTCAGCCTTTTCCGGAACTTCTCCGGCAAACTGACTGCGGAAGGCGATCGCCCCGGACTGGATCAGATTGCTGATCGATCCCGGGGCCATCTCGTGGCTCAGGCCGCTCAGCCCGGAATAGGCATCCTGCGGGAGGCCCCACAGCGGGCCCGAGACGCGCGGGAAGAGCAGGTAGAGGATGAGCATGAAGGGCAGCGCCTGGAGCATCAGCAGCCCGGCGTGACGGAGCGTCTCGGGTATCGACGGGCCGCCGCCGTGCAGCCTGATCAGCGTGGCGGTGAGCAGCGTGCAGGCAGCCAGCAGCCACAGCCCGGTGGGAATGCTCTGCGAGTAGAAATAGTGGGTCAGCAGGAGGAAGAAGCCGAGCATGATGATCATCAGCGCATCCCGGCGGCTGCGCGTCTCGAGCGGCTTGAGGGCCATGAAGACGACGAGCATCGCCACCCCGGCGTCCTTGCCGAACAGGCTGCGAAACTGCCAGCCAATGCCGCTGGTCGTGCCGAGGATCAACAGCGCGAGCAGCCAGCGTGGCGGGAGAAGCACCCGCCGGCGCCAGATCCAGGCTCGCCAGAGCAGGGCGGTGACGAAGAGCACCGACAGCCAGATCGGCAGGTGCGCGGCGTGCGGACCGGCCGTGGCCAGGGCGACCGCGAGCAGCCATGGCAGGACGTGGTGGTCGAGCGGACTCGTCGGGCTAGCCGCCAACGCGGGTCTGCTTCTGCTCATGAAGTGCCAGGGCGCGCAGACAACTGCCGCGATGGACCCCGCCTTGCCCGGGGTCGATGCGCAGTCCGGGCAGAATCAGCCCGTAGCGCGCCTGCTGCTCGTCGGCAGTGAGTACCCACCCGGCAAGGATCGACAGTCGCTCCTCGATGCCCAGCCTGGCGGGAGTCCGCTCCCAGTCGAGCCACAGTTCGTCGCGCAGGGCACCGGAGAACTGCTTGACGAGCAATTCCTGGTCGTCTGACCGGCGGGCCACGGCCTTCCAGGCGACGTGTCGGGTGGGGTCGCCGGGTTCCCGCGTGCGCAGGCCAGCGAAATCGTCACGACCGCTCGTGCCGTGACGATCGTCGGCGGGTGTGCCGCCGGTCGCCACCGGCAACGGGGTGCGCAGCGGCTTCGGATAGACGACACAGCACCACGCCGGTTGCGGATAGCTCCAGGCGCGAAAAAGGCCGAGCGGGTAGCGCGTGGTGAGCGTCACGCGTCCCGGTTCGATCAGCCCGCGTCGCGACGTGACGAAAGGCACGGCGACCGTCGCACGGCTCGCCGGGGCGAGGTCCAGGGTGACCATGGCCTGCCCGGCGAAGGCGAACTCGAGCGCTCGTCGCGCTTGCGGGCGGACATTCTCGACGTCGAGAGCGAAGCTTGCGACGTCACCGGCAAAGACCGGCTGGACCCGACCGGGGGTGAGGCGCAGGCCGTGCAGGTTGAGGAAGCTGTGCACCATGCCGACGAGCCCCAATCCGCCGAGCAGGAAGACGAGTGCATGGCCGAGGCTCAGGCTGTAGTTGATCGCGCCGACGAGCATGACCAGCAGGACAATGGCAAAGAGCAGGCCGGCAGCCGTCGGCACGATGAAGATCCTCCGCTGGCCAAGGACGATCGGCAAATGGTCGTCGTGGCCAAGGCGAAAGAGCCAGCGCTGGAGGACTGCCAGGACACGCATCAGGGTAGTGGCAGCGAGCGGACCAGGGTATCGATGTCCTCGGCACTGGCCTGCCCGCCGCTCACCAGGCGCAGCCGGTGGCGGGAGACGGCGGGCAGCACGGCCTGTACGTCCTCGGGCAGGATCATGTCGCGGCCGGCGGCAAACGCCCAGGCGCGCGCCGCCGAGACGAGCGACAACGCCGCTCGCGGACTCAGACCATGCACGAAGCGCTGATCCTGACGCGTCGCCTCGACCAGCAGCTGCACGTAGTCGAGCAGGGGGTGCGAAGCGTAGACGCCAGCCACTTCCTTCTGCAGTCCGGTGAATTCGCCGGCCGCGAGCCGTGCCGTGATGCCGGGTAGCTGCTCGCGCCGGCCGCCGCTCTCGAGCAGCAGGCGTTCGGCATTGCGGTCCGGATAGCCGATCTCGATGCGCAGCAGGAAGCGGTCGAGCTGAGACTCGGGGAGCGGAAACGTGCCAACCTGGGTAGACGGATTCTGCGTGGCGATGACGAAGAACGGTTCGGGCAGCGGCCGGGTTTCTCCCTCGGTGGTCACCTGACCTTCTTCCATGGCTTCGAGCAAGGCGCTCTGCGTCTTCGGCGTGGCCCGGTTGATCTCGTCGGCGAGCAGGACCTGCGAGAAGACCGGCCCCGGAAGGAAACGGAAACAGCCGCGTTCGCGGTCAAAGATCGATACGCCGAGGATGTCGGCCGGGAGCATGTCGCTGGTGAACTGGATGCGTGAAAAGTGGAAGCCGAGCAGCCGGGCAAGCGTGTGCGCCAGGGTCGTCTTGCCCACCCCGGGCAGGTCCTCGATCAGCAGGTGACCTTGGGCCAGCAGACAGCAGAGCGCCAGGCGGGTCTGGGTCGGCTTGCCGAGGATCACGGCATTGGCGGCGGCGAGGATCTCGCTGACCCGGGAATGACCTGCTGAGGGTTGCATGGCTTGTCGTCGTGGTGCAATTCGGATGATAATAAACCATCAGCGAGCAACCCGACGTCCCTCAGATTCGACTTCCCCAGGGCGCCACCCTTCTGCGAGGGAAAGGCCATAGTGACCACGACGGCATTCATCAGCCACCGCGACTGCCAGCTTCACGACATGGGGTCTTACCACCCCGAAACTCCGGAACGCCTGAACGCGATCAGCGACCACATGATCGCCCAGGGGATCGACTCCTACTTCGTCTACCACGATGCGCCGCTGGTCACCTTCGAACAGCTGAAGCGCGTCCACACGACGAGGCATCTCGAGCGACTCAAGCGCGCCGCTCCGGAGTTGGGGATCGTACACCTCGATCCGGACACCGCGATGAACCGGCATACCTGGCAGGCTGCGCTGCGTGCCGCCGGGGCCGGCATCCTGGCCGTCGATCTGGTGATGCGTGGCGAGGTGCAGAATGCCTTCTGCGCAGTGCGCCCGCCTGGACACCACGCGGAGCGTGGGACGGCGATGGGCTTTTGTTTCTTCAACAACATCGCCGTGGCGGCGGCGCATGCTCTCGATGCCTACCGGCTGTCGCGGGTGGCGATCGTCGATTTCGACGTCCACCATGGCAACGGTACCGAAGACTGCTTCAAGGGAAACCCGCGCGTGCTGATGGTCAGCACCTTCCAGCATCCCTTCTACCCCTATTCGGGCACCGAGAATCCGGCAGCGAACATGCTCAACGTGCCGCTCGGACGGGGTACCGACGGAGACGAGTTCCGCCGTGTGGTCAGCGACATCTGGATGCCGCGTCTACGCGAGTTCAGGCCCGAGATGATTCTCGTCTCGGCCGGGTTCGATGCCCATTACGAGGACGAGATGGGCGGCCTGAGGCTGGTCGAGAAGGACTACGCGTGGGTCACCGAGCAACTGAAGATTCTCGCCGAAGAGTGCGCTCAAGGGCGGATCGTCTCGGTTCTCGAAGGAGGTTACTCGCTGTCGGCGCTGGCACGCAGCGTCGTCGCCCATCTGCGCGTCCTGGCCGAGATCTGACTGCGGTGCCTGCGCGCGGTGCACCGGTTCAAGGGTGCGCCGGCGCTCCGGCGCAGGCCAGTCTGGGCTAGAATTCAACATTCCGTGATTCAGTATTCCGCGCTCCGCCCGGGTCTGCCGAGCGGATTTATCCCGGTCAATTGCTCAGGCTCCGAATTACCCCATGATTACAGGATCGATCGTCGCGATAGTCACCCCGATGCACCAAGACGGCAGCCTCGATTGGCCGGGTCTTCGCCGGCTCGTCGATCATCACGTCGAGGAGGGGACCGACGCGATCGTGATCGTCGGCACGACCGGCGAGTCGCCGACGGTCAGCCTCGACGAGCACTGCGAGCTGATCCGTGTGGCGGTCGAACAGGCCGCCGGTCGGGTTCCGGTGATTGCCGGGACAGGTGCCAACTCGACTGCCGAGGCGATCGAGCTGACGCGCTTTGCGCATCGGGCCGGGGCTGACGCCGCGCTGTCCGTCGTTCCGTACTACAACAAGCCGTCCCAGGAGGGGCTCTACCGTCATTTCCGATCGGTGGCTGAAGCGGTGGACATTCCGCTGATCCTGTACAACGTTCCTGGCCGTACGGTTGCCGATCTGGCCAACGAGACGGCTCTGCGCCTGGCGGAAATACCGAATATCGTCGGCATCAAGGACGCCACGGGGAACATGGACCGTGGCATCGAGCTGATTGCGCGTGCGCCGGAGGGCTTTGCGGTCTACAGCGGTGACGATGCCAGTGCGTGTGCGCTGATGCTCATGGGAGCCCGTGGGGATATCTCGGTCGTCGCCAACGTCGCCCCACGCCTGATGCATGAGATGTGCGCGCTCGCCGTAGCTGGCGACGCGACCCGGGCGCGGGCGGTCAACGGCCGCCTGCTGGGCCTTCACCGCCAGCTCTTCTGCGAGGCCAATCCGATCCCCGTCAAATGGGCGTGCCAGCAGCTCGGCCTGATCGAAGGCGGGTTGCGACTGCCTCTGACGTCGCTTGCGCCCGAATACCATGCCCGAGTTCGAGCGGCGATGGTGCAGGCCGGTGTGATCGCCTAGGAGCGGGGAGCGGCGATGAAACATGCAGTTCTTTCCCGTTGCGCCGTGGTCGTCGTTCTCGGCGCGCTGGTTGCGTGCAGTGGTTCGCTGCTCGAACCGAAGCGGATCGAATACAAGACCGCATCGAGCAGCAACGTGCCGCCTCTTGAAGTGCCGCCGGACCTGACCTCTCCGACGCGTGACGACCGATACGCGGTACCCGATACCGCAGGCAAGGGGACGGCCACCTATTCGGCCTATACGGCCGATCGCTCGCCGGCTGGACGTGCCCAGCAGCGCAGCGACGTCCTGCCCGAGGTCGAGAAGGCGCGCATCGAGCGTTCGGGCAACCAGCGCTGGCTGGTCGTGACGGGTTCTCCGGACAAGTTGTGGGGTCAGGTCAAGGACTTCTGGCAGGAAAACGGCTTCGTCATCAAGCTCGAGTTGCCCGACGCCGGGGTCATGGAGACCGACTGGGCCGAGAACCGCGCGAAGATCCCCCAGGATTTCATTCGCAACATTCTCGGCAAGGTCATCGATTCGGTCTATTCGACGGCTGAACGCGACAAGTTCCGTACTCGCCTGGAGCCCGGCGTGACCCCGGGAACGATCGACATCTTCGTCAGTCACCGCGGGATGTACGAGATCTTCGTCTCGGAAGGCAAGGATCAGACCAAATGGCAGCCGCGTCCGGCCGACCCTGAACTCGAGGCCGAGATGCTCCGGCGCCTGATGGTCTTCCTGGGCACCGAGGACAAGCGGGCGACTGCCGCAGTCAAGGCCGCTGAGGAAAAGCCCGCCGAAAGGGCGAGACTGACCCGCGGGGCCGACGGTGCCGGAACGCTCGAAGTCGAGGAGTCGTTCGATCGGGCCTGGAGACGCGTTGGTCTGGCGCTCGACCGAGTCGGTTTCACCGTCGAGGATCGTGATCGATCGAGAGGTCTGTACTTCGTTCGCTATGTCGATCCGGAATCGGACAACGACAAGAAGGACGCTGGGTTCCTGGCCCGGCTGAACCCGTTCAGGAGTTCGTCGAGCAAGGTCCAGACCCAGTACCGGATCTTCGTCCGCGAGGAGGGAAGCCGGTCGACGGTCCAGGTACTGTCCGCCGAGGGGGGTGTCGACCAGTCTGATACGGCGAGGAAGATTCTCGGTCTGCTCTACGATCAGCTCAAGTGATCCGCTTTGCGTCGCTGGGCAGCGGCAGCCGGGGCAACGCCCTGATCGTCGATGCCGGCGACACGCGGGTGCTCGTCGACTGCGGGTTTTCGCAGCGATCGGCGAGCTTGCGCCTGTCGAGACTCGGGGTCTCGGCCGACGAATTGACCGCAATCCTCGTCACCCATGAGCACGGCGATCACGTCGGCGGCGTTCTCGCGCTGGCTCGGCGCCACCGGTTGCCGGTGTACCTGACTCATGGAACGCGCGCGGCGGCCTGGCCGCGCGAGGCTGCGTTGCCTGACTGCCGGCTGATCGACGGGGAAACCCCTTTCAGCATCGGCGCGCTCGAAGTCCAGCCTTTTCCCGTACCCCATGACGCACGGCAGCCTGTCCAGTACACGTTCAGCGATGGTTGCCGCCGACTCGGCGTGCTCACCGACAGCGGTTCTGTCACCGCGCATATCGTCGATGTTCTCCGGGACTGCGATGGCCTGGTCGTCGAGTGCAATCACGACCCGGAGTTGCTCGGTAGTTCGCGTTACCCTGCCGTGCTCAGGCGGCGGATTGGCGGGAATCTCGGACATCTGGCCAACGATCAGGCGGCAGCGCTGCTGACGCAGATCGACCGGCATCATCTACAGCACGTCGTCGCCGCGCATCTCAGCGCAGAAAACAATCGTCCGCATCTCGCGGCCAGGGCTCTTGCCGAGGCCCTGGGCTGCACCGAGGACTGGATCGGGGTAGCCGACCAGGAGGGCGGTTTCGCCTGGCGCCAGATCCTCTGACCCGCTGCCGGGCGGGCAAGCCCTGTGCGGCTGTCGCGATCGCGGGGGAGTGCTGGATACGTCTGGACAGGCCGGGGAGCAGCCGACGAACTCCCGGGTTTTCCGGAATCCTCGATCGCCGCCCTGCGCAGCGCAAAAAAAAGCCGGCTCGCGCCGGCTTTCTCTCCGCGTGGGCGGCTCGCCTTACTTCCCAGCTCCGCCAGCCGGAGCGGCCGCAGGAGCGGCAGCCGGGGCAGCCGGTTCGGCCGGCTTCGCAGCTTCAGCCGGCTTGGCGGGTTCAGCAGCCGGTGCGGCTGCCGGAGCGGCAGCCGGAGCCGGAGCGGCAGCGGCCGGCTTCGGTTCTTCCTTCTTGGGCTCCTCTTTCTTGCCGCAGGCGGCAACGGCCAGAGCGAGCATCGCAGCAACCAGAAGTGAATTCTTCATGATGGGGTTCCTTATCGACAATGGAGACTATGTAACGAGCCAAAAGCATGATGGTTGACCGGCTAGCACGTCGATCAATCAAAAATATTACCACCGATCGCCACCCTGCGAGTGCTTTGCGCAAAAAAATGCCTGTCATCCGCGAGGTCGGCGAGGCCTCAGGTGGAGTCTCCGGGGTGACTTCAAGCCCTCGCCCGCGGACTTCACGGTCGGGTCGGGCAAGCAAGCCGGTGGTACACTGACCGCCATGCGCAGATTTCTCTTGCTTCTGCTGGTCCCCTTGATCGCCGCGGATGGCTGGGCGGTCACCGTGGTGGCTGGCGGCGAAGTGATCGTCGGACCGTGGTGGACGCCGTTCGGAATGGTCGCACCGCCGGCGGTGATCTACGATCCCTGGGGCCGCTGCCTGACGCCGATGACTTGCCTGGATTACGAACAGATGCGTCGCTTTCTCGACCGCTACGAGCGCAACTACGGCCAGCGCTTCCTACCCGAGCAGCCGCCGCCGACCTCGCCGGCCGGGCCGCGCAACGTGCCGCCGACGCCGGAGGGAAACATTCAGCCGGCTTACCGCGGCGCCAGCCAGGTCCGTCCGGAGTTCGGGGAGTCGGGGGCGGCGCCCAGCGAGCGGCCGCCCGCTGGCCGGTGAGCACTGACGGATCGACGTCGGCGCAGAGCGCTCGCGGAGTCGGGAGAGGCCGTGGGCGTTCCCGGGCCTCTGTGCGAGCGCGGCTCAGACGGCGGGATGTGCTGATCCGGCACCCTTCCGTCTGTCGGTTCCGGCGCGGCCCCCCGAGGTCTGCCGCCTTCTGGCTGACCCGAGGGCGGCAGCGGGCGGCAGGGGATGAGCAGCCGTGAATTCGCAGCTTCAGGCCGGTGTCGGGTACCTGCTGCTGGTGCTGCTGGCGGTCGTCGCCTCGGCAAACAGACGGGCGATCCCCTGGCGAACCGTCCTGGCCGGGGCCGCTCTCCAATTGGCCCTGACGCTGTTCATCTTCCGACTGCCCGGGGCGCGCGAGAGCTTCGCGGCGTGCAACGACGCACTCCTGGCGATCGCTGCGGCGACGCGCGATGGAACGAGCCTGGTCTTCGGTTTTCTCGGCGGCGCCTCGCTGCCCTACGCCGAGACCGCTTCGGGAAGCAGCTTCGTGCTCGCTTTCCAGGCTTTGCCGGTGGTGCTGGTGATGAGTGCGCTCTCGGCGGTGCTCTATCACTGGCGCATCCTGCCGTGGCTGGTGCATGCCTTTTCGCTGGTCCTCGAAAGCACCCTCGCCGTTGGCGGTGCGGTGGGCATGTCCGCGGCGGCGAACGTGTTCGTCGGGATGGTCGAAGCGCCGCTGCTGATCCGGCCCTACCTGGCCAGCGTCAGCCGCGGCGAGATGTTCATCATTCTCAGCGGTGGCATGGCCGGCGTCGCCGGCACCGTGATGGCGCTCTATGCGGGAATTCTCGGGCCGGTCGTGCCCGACGCCCTGGGCCACATCCTCGCGGCATCGTTCATCAGCGCCCCGGCAGCGATCGTCTTTTCGGTGATTCTGGTCCCGCCCGAGGGATCGCCAACCGGCCGGGACCTGCACCTGTCCCGGGCCGACCGCAGCACCATGGAGGCGATCACGCGGGGCACTGCCGAGGGGGTCAATCTGCTGATCAACATCGTTGCGATGCTGATCGTTCTCGTCGCGCTGGTCAGCCTGGTCAATCAGGCACTCGGGCTGCTGCCGGAGGTGGCCGGCGCCCCGCTGTCGCTGCAGCGCGTTCTCGGCTGGCTGATGGCACCTCTGGCGTGGATGGCCGGGGTTCCCTGGGGAGAGTCGGCGGTCGCCGGTTCGCTGCTCGGGACGAAGACCGTCCTCAACGAACTGATCGCCTATCTCGACATGGCGCGACTGCCGCCGGAAGCGCTCAGCCCGCGCAGTCGGGTCATCATGACCTATGCCCTGTGTGGTTTTGCCAATCTCGGCAGCCTTGGCATCCTGCTTGGCGGCATCTGTGCGATCGTGCCCTCGCGGCGCAGCGAAGTCGTCGAACTCGGTCCGCTGACGCTGGTTTCGGGCACGCTGGCCACGCTGTCGTGCGGCAGCGTCGTCGGCATCCTGCTCTGAACAGCGAGAAATATTGCTCGTCGATCGATTTTACATTTGTTTTCCGGCTTTTCGGGGAGGGCGACCGCGGCACATCGCCAGCTTGCTCCAGGCTGCTGAATTAACGATGAATTCTGAGTTCTTGGGAGCGTCTGGCATCGGTCTTGCTCTGCTCGGTCAGGAAGCCGCTCGGCGCTGCTTCCGCCGGGGCGAAGACCTTCCGGCGGGTCGCGAGCCGACCTCGGCTCCGCCCGTCGAACCCATTCTTCCGGAGAACAGAACCATGACCTCAACCACCAGCAACACTCGCCGGCGCATGACGCTGGCCGCCGTCGCACTCCTCGGGCTGGGCTTCAGCTCGGCCAGCTTTGGCGGCAGCGTGACCCTCGGCGGAACGATCCGCGACTTCTGCGCGCCGTCGATCAGCGGCGTCTGTAACCAGCTCGCCGACTTCGAGGGTGCGATCCCGGGAGTCGTCACGGGCATGGTCTCGCCAACGCTGTCGGCGGGCTTGCCGACCCCCGGCGCGAACATCGCCGCGGGCGCGTCTTCGGCGGCGAATTTCGCGAAGTGGTACGTCGACACGCCTGGCTACAATCTGGCGACGCCGGCGTCGCTGACCCTGGTCGAGGGGCCGACGGGAACCTACACCTACAGCAACAGCGCGTTCTTCCCGATCGACGGACAGCTCTACGGCGATCAGGGCCGTTCCCACAACTACCACTTCACGCTGCATCTCGAGGGTCAGGTGGCGTTCAGCGATCCAACTGGGGGTGCCGACCGGATCTTCAGCTTCACCGGCGACGACGACCTCTGGGTTTTCGTCGATGGCAAACTCGTGCTCGATCTCGGCGGGGTGCACGGCGCGGCGACGGCGAGCTTTACCGAGGAAGACCTCAAGGCCAAGGGCCTCGGCGCCGGCACGCTCTACGATCTCGACATCTTCTTCGCCGAGCGGCACACGACGCAGTCGAACTTCGCCATCACCACGACGCTCGAGGTCGCCCCGCCACCCCGGGTTCCCGAGCCGGGCACGCTGCTCCTCTCGCTGTCGGCGCTTGGCGCCCTGCTCTCTCGCCGTCGCCTGCGCGGCTGAAAGCTTTCGGCTGTTGCTCAAGGTCGTTCGCTGACCCCTGCGGAAGCAAAGCTGGCCATCTCGTCGAGGAGCGCGGCAGCCGCCCGGACCAGCGGCCAGGCGAGGGCGGAGCCGGTCCCTTCACCGAGGCGGAGACCGAGATCGAGCAGCGGCGTCGCCGCGAGTGCGTGCAACTGCGCCGCGTGTCCGGGTTCGGCCGAGCGGTGAGAGAACACGCAGTAGTCGCAGACTGCCGGAAAAAGCCGTGCGGCGACGAGTAGCGCGGCGGTGACGATGAAGCCGTCGATCAGCAGAACCAGGCGGCGCTCGGCCCCGGCGAGGAGCGCCCCGCAGAGCATGGCGATCTCGAAGCCGCCGAACTCGGCGAGTACCGCCAGCGGATCGGCGTCGAGCGGCAGCGCGGCGCGACGGCTCGCCCGGGCCAGGATGTCGCGCTTGCGCGCGAGCCCCGCGTCGTCGAGTCCGGTGCCGCGGCCGACGCAGTCGGCAAGCGGGGTTCCGATCAGGTGATGGGTCAATAGCGAGGCAGCGGCGCTGTTGCCGATGCCCATTTCGCCGAACCCGATCACGCGGCAGCCCTGATCGGCGATGCTGCGCACGATCTGCGCGCCGCTGGCCAACGCGATGTCCCTCTCGCTGGCGGTCATCGCCGGCTCGTCGACATAGTTGCGCGTCCCCGGAGCGACTTTGGCGTCGATCAGACCGTCGCGCGCGGCGAAGTCATGCGCCACGCCTGCGTCGACGACGGTGATGCCCAGTCCGTTGTGCCGCGCGAAGACGTTGATCGCCGCGCCACCGGCGAGGAAGTTGTCGACCATCTGCCAGGTGACCGCCTGCGGATACGCCGAGACTCCGGCGCGGGCGGCGCCGTGGTCACCGGCGAAGATCAGGATCTGCGGCTGGTCGAGTCGCGGGCTCGTTGACCGCTGGATCTCGCCGATCTGGCGAGCGAGTCGTTCGATCCGGCCGAGCGAACCGGGTGGCTTGGTCTTGCCGTCGATGCGTTCCCGCAGGCCAGGGACGGGGGAAAGGGGCTCGATCGAGAAGTCCATGGTTGCCGCCGGCACAGGGAACCGGCCAATTATACGTCGGCCGGCCTGCTCGCCGATCGCCAGGCAGATCGCCTCGGTCGCCGACTGTGCCGCCGGGTTGCCCGCCCCGGCGTTTGCCGATCGACATCGGCTGCCAGCTCGGCGCAATCGGTGCTATCGTTGAAGCTCTTCGACTGTTCTGGCGAATGAGGAGCTGAGACGAATGTACAAGCGGATCATGGTGGCCGTCGACGAGAGCTTCATGACCACGCTGGTGCTCGAAGCGGCGATCGAGCTGAGTCGGGCGAGTGGCGCAAGGCTGGCCATCTGCCACGCGATCGACGAAACGATCTTCGCCCGACGCGACATGGCGATGATGCTGCCGAACAGCGTCGGCAAGTCCGAGGCCCGCCTGCGCCTGGGCGCGCAAGGCTTCCTCGGCAGGCTTGCCGAGACCGCCCGTGCGTCCGGCGTCGACCCCGAGATCAGGCTCGTCGAGTCCGAGCACCAGCACGTTTCGGACATGCTGATCGATGCCGCCCGCGAATGGCAGGCTGACCTGCTGATCGTCGGCACGCACGGGCACCGAGGCATCGAGCGCTTCTTCGTCGGTAGCGTCGCCGAGCGACTGGTGCGCAAGGGACAGACTTCGCTGCTGCTGGTCCGCGGTGAACAACCCGACGCCTAGTCCGGGAGCGGCGCGACCGCTCGCCTCACCCTGCTCGAGATGAATGGAGCACTCCGGAGTCTGCTCGTCGGGCTGTGTCTCCTCGCCGCGGCGAGCGCTGCGCGTGCCGAGGTCGCCGTCGTCGATGACAGCGGCGCGACCGTTCGCCTCGCTGCGCCAGCGAGACGGATCGTCAGCCTCGCACCCGACCTGACCGAAACGCTCTTTGCTGCCGGCGCCGCGGGGCGCGTCGTCGGCACGGTCGAGTACAGCGACTACCCCGAGGAGGCGAGAGCGATTGCCCGGGTCGGCAGCTATTCTCGAATCGATCTCGAGCGCGTGGTCGCGCTGCGGCCGGACCTGATCGTCGCCTGGCAGAGGGGCAACCCCGCTGCCCACCTCGAACGACTGCGCGCTGCGGGAATTCCGCTGTACCTCTCGCAGACCTCGCGGATCGAGGACATTGCCAGTTCGCTCGAGCGCTTGGGCGTGCTCGCCGGCAGCGAGACCCAGGCCCGCTCCGCGGCTGCGACGTTCCGCCGGCGTCTCGTGCAGTTGCAGACGCGCTATTCCGATCGTCCGCCGGTGCGTACCTTCTACCAGATCTGGAAGCAGCCGCTGATGACCGTCGGTCGCAGTCAGATCATTTCCGACGTGATCCGGCTGTGTGGCGGCGAGAACGTTTTCGCCCAGATCGAAGCACTGGCCGCCGTGGTCAGCGTCGAGGCCGTCGTCGCCGCCAATCCCGAGGCGATCGTCGCCAGCGGAATGGACGAGTCGCGACCCGAGTGGCTCGACGACTGGAGACGCTGGCCTGCCGTGCAGGCGGTCGCCCGCAGCAATCTTTTCTTCGTCCCCCCCGACCTGATCCAGCGCCATACGCCGCGGCTTCTCGAAGGTGCCGAGCTGTTCTGCGAGCATCTCGAAAAGGCGCGCAGCCGCAGGCCTTCCCGGTAGGCCGCCTCGGTGCGACGCCGGCGGTCGGTCAAGGCTCGCCGTGCTCGCTGCCGCCTCTGGCGTGCGGCAGGAACAGGCCAAACAGTTCGGCGAGCGAGCCGACCTGCAGTTTCTCGCGAATCCGGCCGCGGTGAAACTCGACGGTCTTGACGCTGACGCAGAGTCGTTCGGCGATCGCTCGCGTCTGCAAACCTTCGAGAACCAGGTCGAGCACTTCGCGCTCGCGCGTCGAGAGGAGAGCCAGTCGACTGGCGAGGTCCGGCGAAGCAGGCCGTTGTGCGCTTTGACCGCTGCGCCGTTGGTCGGCGAAGCGCAGGGCGCCGAGAATCGCGAGCAGCAGGCGTCGGGCGTCGTGCGGTTTCTCGATGAAGTCGAAGGCGCCCTTCTTGAGCGCACGTACGGCCATCGGGATGTCGCCGTGACCAGTCAGGAAGACGATCGGGATCCGGCAGCGTCGCCTCGACAGTTCTTCCTGAAGTTCGAGACCGGTCATTCCGGGCATGCGAATGTCGAGCAGCAGACAGCCGGTCTGTTCAGGCCGAAAATGCTTGAGGAAGCCGGTCGCCGACTTGAAGGCCTTCACCGGCAGTCCGGCGGAGCGCAGCAGCATCGACAGCGCGTCGCGGACCGCCTCGTCGTCGTCGACGACGAAGACCGTCGGCGTGGTCTCCTGGGACGCCTTCACGGCGTCTCCGGAGCGATCGTGAAGTGGAAGATCGCTCCGCCTTCCGGATTGGCGGTGTGCCACAGCCTCCCGCCGTGGGCTTCGACGACCGAGCGGCAGATCGACAGGCCGAGTCCGAGTCCTTGCGCCTTGGTCGACCGGAAAGGAGTGCCGAGGTGCCTGCTGATCGACGGCGGGACGCCCCCGCCGAGGTCGGCAATCGATACGCGGAGCATCCCGTCGCTCTGACGAGTGGTGGACACGGTGAGGCGGCGGGACGAAGTGTCGAGCGGACGCAAGGCATCGACTGCGTTGTCGAGCAGGTTGACGATGACCTGTTCGACGAGGAAAGGGTCGGCGAGCACGCGTGGCAGATTGTCGGCGAGGCTCAAGCTGGAGACGATGCCGTTGCCCTCGAGGTGCGCGTCGATCAGTTCCAGCGCTTCGCGGACGATCGCGTTGAGGTCGCAGGGGACTCGCCGTGGCCGCTTGCGGCGCACGAAATCGCGCATCCTGGCGAGGATGTTCCCGGCGCGGATGGCCTGGTCGCGCGATTTCTTCAGCGCCCTGACGAGTTCTTCCCGCGCCGGTGTCCCGCTCTCGAGCAGGCGCAGGCTGGCGTCGCTGTAGCTGGCGATGGCCATCAGCGGCTGGTTGATCTCGTGCGCCAGAGCTGCGGTGGCTTCACTGAGCGCCGCAAGGCGCTGGCTGCGATGCAGCATGTCCTGATTCTCGCGGCGCAGGCGCTGCGCGTGACGCCGGTCGGATACGTCGGTGATCAGGTGCAGTCTGGCCGTTCGGCCTCCGAGCCAGGGAATCGGGCCGGCCTGCATCAGATACCAGCGGCCCGAGGCGGGACCCCGGTACTCGAACGACTCGAAGCCGCGCGCGCCGAAATCGGCGTCACCTCGTCCACCGGGACGATGATCGGGCACTCCGACCTTCCGGTTGCCTGGGGGACTGTCGGGAAGACTTGCCGGGTCGGCTTCGAGCAGCCTCGAAAAGCGTGGGTTGGCGTAGAGAATCCGCCCGTCTTGGTCGTCGGCGACGTATATCGCCGCGTGCAGCTCGTTGAGTACCCGGACGAAGCGCTCGTCGGCGTTGGCCAGAGCCTGGCGCAGCTTCGCCAGCAGGACGACGAAGGCAAGCAGCGTCGCGCCCATCACTGCCCCATCCCAGTAGAACAGCTCCGGGTGGGCGTAGCCGTGCGACGAGCTGAAGCTGATCACCCAACAGGCGCAGCTGGCCAGCGCGATCGCCAGCCCGGCAGTGCGTCCGGCCTTCCAGGTCGCCAGGGCGACCGGAACGAGGTAGAGCGCGCCGAGACGCAGTTCGTAGCCGGTCAGGTAGTCGAGGACGCCGACGAGTCCGGCGCTGACGATCGCCACGGCTAGCCACCCCTTGCCATTCGAGCCGGAACGGCTGGTGAACACCGTGTCGCCAGGCAGCGGCGACGGGAGCGCGGGCGAGTGGACCGCGCCGTCGCTCGCCCCAGCGTGGGACGGGCCCGTTGGGACTGCTGGATCGACGGAACGGGTGGAACGGTGATCTGGCTTCATCGGCAGGAGGGCGGCAGGTTCGCCGGCGCGATTCGGGGGTCACCACCAGGACGAGAACTGGGGTCAACCCTAGTTCGAGCGACGACACCCGGCTCCTTATACTACAAAAGCACCATGGCGGCGATCTGCCGGCCGTGGCGCGGCGGTGCGGACGATTCAGCTTTGCCAGCTTGCAGGAGGCGGTGATGGACCAGGTCGTGACGTTTCTCCAGGCCCTGCTGGATCAGACGGGTGCGGCACATTTCTCGGTGGGCAATCTGGTGATGATCGTCGTCGGGACGACGATGATCTACCTGGCGATCAGCCGCCACTACGAGCCGTTGTTGCTCGTCGGCATCGGCTTTGCGTGCATCGTCGCCAACGTCCCCGGACCGCCCGACGATGTTCCGGGAGGGCCGGCAATTTCGGCGCTGCTCTACGCGGTCAAGGAAGGCGGGCTGTTCCATTACGCCTACGAGGGGGTCGCCAAGCTGATCATCCCGCCGCTGATCTTCCTCGGTGTCGGGGCGATGACCGACTTTGGTCCGATGATCGCCAACCCCAAGCTGGTCATCCTCGGCGCCGGAGCACACCTCGGGATCTTCGTCGCGCTGATCCTCGCCAAGCTGGTCGGCTTCTCGCTGGCCGAGGCGGGAGCGATCGGGATCATCGGCGGTGCCGACGGCCCGATGGCCATTTTCGTCACCGTCAAGCTGGCTCCCCATCTGCTTGGTCCGATTTCCGTGGCGGCCTATTCGTACATGGCCCTGATGCCGATGATCCAGCCACCGGTGATGCGGCTGCTGACGACGCCGGAAGAGCGTCAGATTCCGATGGCCCAGGCGCGCAAGGTGACCAAGAGGGAGAAGATCGCCTTCCCCCTGGTCATCGCGATCATCGTCAACCTGTTCTTCCCGCCGGTTGCTCCATTGATCACCATGCTGATGCTCGGCAACCTGCTCAAGGAAGTCGGGGTCACCGATCGCCTGGCGAAGACGGCCGCCGGTGGGCTGATGAACGTGATCATCATCATCCTGACCGTGGCCATCGGGTCGACGATGGCGGCCGATCGATTCCTGACCTGGCAGACGCTCGAGATCGTCGTCCTCGGGCTGATTGCCTTCGTCTTCGGAACGGGGTCTGGGGTGGTCACCGCCAAGATCATGAACGCCTTCCTCAAGACGCCGATCAATCCGCTGATCGGCTCGGCAGGAATCGCGTCGGTGCCGATCGCGGCGCGGGTTTCGCACATCGTCGCCTACCAGGAGAACCCGAACAACCTGCTGATCTACCACGCGATGGGCCCCAACCTCGCCGGTGTCTTCGGCACGGCGATTTCCGGAGGGATTCTCCTGGCCCTGCTCGGCGTCGGCTGATCCTGCGGCGCGACCGATCGGCTTCCTTCTGTTTTCCTGATTCACCGGAGTCCCTTGATGAGCGCAATCGTTCCCGACACGCTGGAAGGTGCGTTGATCCTCAGCCTGATCGATTTCTTTCTGAGCTTCGTGGTGATCTCGTTCATCGGTTTCGTGCTCGCGGGATTTCCCTGGCTGAACCGTGTCTTCGAGCGGCGGTCACCAGGCGCTGAACCGCTCAGGGCGGGAAGGGCCGCATCGCCGGCCAAGCTCGCTGCGCAGTCGGAGATCCCGCCCGAGGACGTCGCGGCAATCAGCGCGGTACTGGCGATGGTCGTCGGTGACCACCGGATCCTGCACATCGAGAGCCACCAGCGCGGCGGGGACTGGAGCGTTGCCGGCCGACTCGCGCACCATCAGTCGCACACCACCGTCCGCACGCCGAAGCACTGAGTGCGTCGGTCGAGGGAGCGCTGCGTCGGCACAGGCGGCCGGGCAGAACCCTACGCGGCGAGCAAGGGTTCATCGCCGACCCGGCCAGTCGTGACGCGTGCGCGGCGGCCCGGAAGACGCTAGACTTGCCCTGTCTGGCGCGGTACCGTGCTCCGGCCAGGTGAGTCTGCTCTGCTGCCCGACGAATGGTTCGAGGTCTGGCTGTCTCGCGCTGGCGATCGCTGGCCGAGGCCTTGCTCCGCTGGCTGCTCTGGCTGTCCGTCAGCCTGACGGCCTCGCTCGTCCCTCGTGTCGTCGCTGCCGCTCCAGGAGACGAGGCAGCCAGCGAACCGACCGTCGAGCTGTTCGTCCGTGAAGGCTGCCCACACTGCGCGGCGGCCGAGGCCTTCCTGTCCGATCTGCGCGAGGAGCGGCCGGGGCTGCATCTCATCGTTCACCACCTCGATCGGGATCCGGCGGCGATCGAACGTCTGCAGACGATCGCCAGGGCTCGAGGCGCCCGCGTTGCGGTGCCGGCGATCCTGGTCGGGGATGCGCTCCACGTAGGGTTCTCGGTCGAGGCGGGGAGCGACCGTGCGCTTCGCGAAGCCCTTTCAGGACACGCCGGGACTCCGAATGCCGGCGAGTCCTCGGGTGTGAATTCCGCCGCCTGCCCGGCTGAGACCGGTCTCGTCTGTCCCGTCGGCCAGCCGGAACCGGCTTTCGAGGTCAGTCTGCTCGGCTTCCGGGTGTCTCTGGAAGAAGTCGGCCTGCCTGCCTTCACGCTGGCCATCGGGCTGCTCGACGGCTTCAATCCGTGTTCGATGTGGGTGCTGATCCTGATGATTTCGCTCCTCGCTCCGTTGAACGACCGTTGGCGGATGCTGGCCATCGCCGGGACCTTCGTCCTCGTCGAGGCGGTCGTTTACTACCTGCTGATGGCCGCGTGGCTGCACCTGTACCTGCTGATCGGCCTCTCCCGCAGCTCGGAACTGATCATCGCGGCGGTTGCGATGGCCGCCGGTCTGCTCAACGTGAACGACGGGCTGGCACCCGGCTCGGCGCCGTTGCTGGCCATTCCCGAGAAGGCCCGGCCGGGAATCTACGCGCGCTTGCGCGGCATCCTGCAGGCCCGTAGAACGGGCGCGGCAATCGTCGGCACAGTGATTCTCGGCCTGCTCGTCCAGATCGTCGAACTCCTCTGCACCTCGGGCTTTCCGGCGCTGTACACGCGCATCCTGACCCTTCGGCAGCTCGACCCATGGACCTATCATGCGTATCTGCTGCTCTACGTTCTGGCTTACATGTTCGACGACGCCATCGTGCTGGCCGTCGGGGTCGTCACGCTGTCACGGCGCAGGCTGCAGGAGCGCGAGGGTCGCTGGCTCAGGCTGGGCAGCGGTATGGTCATGATCGGCCTGGGGCTCTATCTGCTCGTCGGCTCCTGAAGTCCCGCCTGCGGTCGTCGGGAGGGTTCGTCAACGGCCGGGCGGCATTCGCGGATCTGGAGGTCGCCGCGCAGGCCACAGGGACTCGGAAGATCGGGTCGGGGCCGCGGGCTGCCGTGCTCATCGATGTCCACGACCACGGTATCCCAGGCCAGCAAACCCTTGCCGTCAAGCTTCAGGCGCAGCAGCCAGCCGGTCCTGGCAGCCGGGTAGTCGAAGCCGTCGAAAACGAAATTGCCGAGGCTGTAGACGATGAGTTTCCCACGATAGTACTCTGCTCCCTGGGTCACGTGCGGGTGTCCGCCGACGACGAGTTCGGCCCCCGCGTCGATCATCGCGCGGGCGAGCTGCCGCTGGCGCAGGCTGGGCTGCGCTTCGCGTTCCCAGCCCCAGTGCATGAAAGGAATGACGATTCTGGCGCCGGCGCGGCGCGCGGCGCGGATGTCGGCAATGACCTGCGTGTCCTCGCTCCAGGCGATCCCTGGCCAGTCGGCGCCGGCCTCGAAGCAGCGAGGTTTGAACTCGTTGTAGGCGAGCACGGCGATGCGCAGGCCGTCGGCGTCGATCAGCAGCGGACGGTGCGCGGCGGCGAGGTTCTCTCCACCACCGAATACGGCGATGCCGTGGCCAGTGACCAAATCGAGGGTTTGCCGGAACGCGTCGCGACCATAGTCCCCGGAATGGTTGTTGGCCACGCCGAGGGCAGCGAAGCGCCCGGCCAGCGTCTCCAGCACCCGTGGGTGCGCGCGAAAGCTGGCGATCTTGCTTTCGAGCGGCTTGCCGACGGTGGCGATCGGGCATTCGAGGTTGCCGATGGCGTAGTCAGCGCCGGCGAGCAGGGCGGCGACACCGGCCAGCGGATCTCCGCCGCGGGCGATCAGACGTCCAGGCCCGTCGTCGAGCATGATGTCGCCGGCGAAAACGAGGCTGAGAGGTTCGCTGGCGGCACTCAAGACGTACGCCACGCCGATCGCGAGGACCAGCAGGCGCGTTCGCGAGACCCGAGTCACCGACGACCCCGGCGCTGGCCAGGCAACTCGCACCAGTACTGGATCTCGCCGTCGCGGACCGGTTCATAGACCGCCTGCAGGCCGGTGAACCCGTAACCGGCGCCCTGCTCGCGCGGAGGATAGGGGTAGGTCGCCTGATGGATCGGCACCGGCTGGCCTTCGCGTTCGCCGAAGACGTAGAGCTTGATCGCCGCGAGATCGGGGGGGTCGGTCTGGAAAACCATCCGGAAGAGAAAGTACGAGCCGATCGCCCGCACCGGGACGCCGTATGGCGAGGTGACCGGTTGCGCGCGCAGAATCAGTGTCTCACCACCGTAGCTGACGTGGCAGACCAGTGTCTCTGCGCGCGCCAAGCCACTCGACACGAACACGATCGTGGCGAACAAGCCAGATGCGCGGCACGGCGAGCGGCGGGCAGGTCGACGGGGCGAGAGCATGGGGACAGGCGTCTTGCAGGGCTACGCGTGCAGTATCAGACTCCGGAGCATGGGGGTCAATCGCTCGACGGCCTGCAGGGAGCCGGGATTGCCAGCGAGGCAAGCCGTGTTCGGCAAACGCTTGTGCATTTCCCGCCGCGAAACCTACCGAGTGCAGGGAAATTGCAGTGATTTCACCGATGTGTTACAACGACACTTCGTTTGACCTACGCTCTCGCCGATCGTCCGATGGTCTTTTCGTTTTTCAGAAAGCCGCAGCCCGAGAAGAGAATGGTCGCTAGGCCGGCGGCCGTCCCGCGTCCCGGAGAAGACCAGAAGGGTGAGGTCCCGGCGGCGGTCGAAGATCACCCCCGGCGTTCTCCGGCGCCCCCACCAGTCCTGACGAGGGCCGACATCCCGCTCGCCGAGCCGGTGCCGAAGTCGGAACCGGAGTCGCTGGGTCTCAGCGAGTTGGAAGTCAGCGTCGAGGAGGGTCTGCAGTTCGACGCCGACCCGGTTGATGCGGAGGCCGAGCAAGCAGCGATTCTCTACGCCAACGGACAGGACGCGGCAGCGCGCACTCTGCTCGAGAAGGCGGCGCGCGTCTACCGCTCGGGTCCGGGAGAGCGTCTGTGGCTGATGCTCTTCGACGTCTTGCGGCTGACTGGGGAGAAATCGGGTTTCGAGGCTCTGGGCCTCGAGTATGCCGAGTGTTTCGAAAAGTCCCCCCCGGTCTGGCGAGGCGTCGTTCCCGCTTCCCGGGTGCAGGCGCGGGCGTCGGGAACGATGCTGTTCAAGGGCGAACTGACCGGGGACAACGATGCGGGTTTCGAAGCGGTACAACAGGCCCTGGCGAAGACGGCGAGCTGCCGCCTCGACCTGTCGAAAGTGCGGCGGATCGATACCGCGGGTTGCGAGCGGCTCGTCGCAGTGCTCGAGCGGGTGCACCGGGCGCGGCGTGAGCTCGATCTGGTCGGGAGAGGTCCGGTCGCCAGCCTGCTCGACGCCCGGGTGGTTTCCGGCTGCGCCGAAAATCGGGCGTGCTGGCTTCTGAAGCTGGAGTTTCTGCAGCTTTCGGGTCCGCGTGAGGCCTTCGAGGATCTGGCCATCGAGTACGCGGTGACCTTCGAGATTTCCCCTCCTTCCTGGGAGCCGCGGCGGGTCATGGAGGCGGAACCGCTGCCGATAGCTGCCGTGGCGAGCGAAGATCTGCTTTCCGAAGCCTACCAGATCAGGGGCGAAATCAGGGCTGCCGGATTCGGTGACCTGATGTCTTACGCCGATGCCAACGACCCGGTGCTCGTCGACTGTGCAGCCGTCACGCGGATGGATTTCGTCAGCGCCGGCAAACTGCTCAATCTCCTGACCAACATCCGGCGCAAGGGAAAGAAGATCGTTCTTCGGCACCCGAACCACCTCGTCGCCGAACTGTTTCGTGTCGTCAAGGTTGCGGACGTGGCCGAGGTCATTCTGGCCAGGAATTAGGTCAGGCATCAGGAGTATCCGATGGACCAGTTTCATGGCACGACGATCCTGTCGGTGCGCCGCGGCACCCGTGTAGCGATGGCCGGCGACGGGCAGGTCACTCTTGGCAGCGTGGTGATCAAGGCGAGTGCGCGCAAGGTTCGGCGTATCCATCAGGGACGGATTCTCGCGGGTTTTGCGGGAGGAACCGCAGACGCCTTCACACTGTTCGAGCGTTTCGAGGCGAAGCTCGACAAGCATCAGGGCAACCTCCTGCGCTCCGCAGTCGAACTCGCCAAGGACTGGAGAGGCGACCGCGTGCTGCGCCGCCTGGACGCGATGCTCGCCGTTGCCGACAGGGAAAGCTCGCTGATCATCACCGGCAACGGCGACGTTCTGGAGCCCGAGCATGGCATCGTGGCGATCGGTTCGGGCGGGGCCTATGCGCATTCGGCGGCGCGCGCCCTGCTCGAAAACAGTGATCTCGACCCGCTCGAGGTCGTCCGCAAGTCGCTGGCCATCGCCGCTGACCTGTGCATCTATACCAATCAGAATCTGACCATCGAGGTGCTCGAATAATCATGTCGTCGATGACCCCCCAGGAAATCGTTCACGAACTCGACAAACACATCGTCGGCCAGAGCAAGGCCAAGAAAGCCGTGGCGATCGCCTTGCGCAACCGATGGCGGCGGGCCCAGGTGGCCGAGCCGCTTTGCCAGGAGATCACCCCGAAAAACATTCTGATGATCGGTCCGACCGGGGTGGGCAAGACGGAGATCGCCCGGCGTCTCGCCCGGCTGGCCAACGCGCCGTTCATCAAGGTCGAGGCGACGAAGTTCACCGAAGTCGGATACGTCGGTCGCGATGTCGAGACGATCATCCGTGATCTCGCCGAGATCGCCGTCAAGAGCGGCCGGGAGCAGGCGATGAAGGGCGTGCGTGTGCGCGCCGAAGACGCGGCCGAGGAGCGCATTCTCGACGTCCTGCTGCCTCCCTCGCGCGGCGGTTTCTTTGCCGACGGTCAATCGACCGAAGACAGCATGTCCCGCCAGAAGTTTCGCAAGAAGTTGCGGGAGGGCGATCTCGACGACAAGGAGATCGAGATCGACGTCGCGGTGCCGTCGATGCAGGCCGAGATCTTCGCGCCGCCCGGAATGGAGGAACTGACCGCACAGATTCAGGGGATGTTCCAGAATATCGGGACGGGCCGCAAGCGGTCGCGCAAGCTCAAGATCCTGGATGCTCGGCGGCTGCTCGTCGACGAGGAGGCTGCAAAACTGGTCAACGACGAGGAGGTCAAGCTCGAGGCGGTCAGGAACGTCGAACAGAACGGCATCGTCTTCCTCGACGAGGTCGACAAGATCGCCTCACGCAGCGACACGCACGGTGCGGACGTGTCGCGCCAGGGGGTACAGCGCGATCTGCTGCCGCTGGTTGAAGGGACGACGGTGTCGACCAAGTACGGAATGATCCGCACCGACCACATTCTGTTCATTGCCAGTGGCGCATTCCACCTGGCCAAGCCATCCGACCTGATTCCCGAACTCCAGGGGCGTCTGCCGATTCGCGTCGAACTCGATTCACTGTCGGTTGCCGACTTCGAGTGCATCCTGACCCAGACCGATGCCTGCCTGACCAAGCAATATCAGGCGCTGCTGGCCACCGAGGATGTCTTGCTCGACTTCTCGCCCGACGGCATCCAGCGTCTCGCAGAGATCGCCTGGTCGGTCAACGAGAAGACCGAGAACATCGGTGCCCGGCGGCTGTACACGGTGATGGAGCGCCTGCTCGAGGAAGTGTCGTTTTCGGCAGGCAAGCGCGGACAGGAACGGGTCTCGATCGACGCGGCTTACGTGGATAGTCGGCTTGCCGAACTGGCGCAGAACGAGGACCTCTCGCGTTACGTCCTCTAGGGGCAGCAGCGGTCGGCTGCCCAACGGTCTTGCGCCGTCTCATGCCCACCGGTGATCCGGTCGGGACGATGCCGAAAGGACCCACGGCGCCGCCTGCCGTGAGTCAGTGCCCGTACGCGCTGCTCTCCAATGCAGGGGGAGGGCATGCCGGTTGAGGAATGAGTCGGGCATTTTGCGCCGATCGCCCGCTCCCGAACGGCGTCATCGGTGGATCCGCCGAGCGGAAGCGGGTCGTTTTGTATAGAATCCGCCGCAGCCGGGCTCCTGGGGCGTGTCGGCTGGCTGGTTGCGGGCGGTATGTGCGACGCGGCCTGCTGGCAGCTTCGTGTCCCGCTCCCGACCGGTTTCCGGGAGTCCATTGCCTTTCTTCGATGACTGAAATCTTCGTGCGTTTCCGGCGCGCTTTCGCGACCGGCAGGCTGCTGATTGCAGCCAATTACGGCACCTTTCGCGGGTGGGTCAGGCACGTCCTGGCCGAGATCGAATGGCTGGCCGGCAGGGTGGACCGTTTCGTCGTCGCCGATCCGGAGAAGGTTCGGCGGCTGGTTTTCGTCTGCCTCGGCAACATCAACCGGAGTGCCTTTGGCGAGGCCGTCGCCCGCGCGCGAGGGGTGCCCGCCTGCTCGGTCGGTCTGGCTACGACGACCGGCGCGCCGGCGTTCGAGACGGCAGTCAGCACGGCAGGGCGTTTTGGAATCGATCTCTCCGCTCACGCGGCTACCGATTTCACGGATTTCCGCTACACCCCCGGCGACCTCTTGCTGGCGATGGAGATTCGCCATGTCCATCGGCTGATTGCCGGCGGAATTCCGGCCGAGGCCATCGCTCTGCTCGGCGCGTGGTCGAGCCCGCGGAGGCTGCACTTGCACGATCCGGCCTCGCAGTCGGACGACTATTTCATGACCTGTTTCACGCTCATCCATTCCGCGGTGATCAGCCTCGTCGAGCAGCTGGCTGCTGTCGGCGGCGCCGGTCTCGGGCGATGACCCACGCCCAGACCGTATAGTCATGCTGAAAGCCTGGCCTGTTGACGGCCCGCCCTGTGTCGTTCTCGGGCTGGAGACACAGATTGGCTTGAACCTCGTGCGTGAGCTGGGGCGAGCAGGGGTTCGGGTAATCGGTGTCGCCCAGGAGCCGTCGGCCATCGGGCTGCGTTCGCGTTACCTGGCGGAGGGGATCGTCGTCGCTGAACCGCGTAGCGAGCATCTGATCGACGTCGTCCGCGGCATCGGCGAGCGCTATGGACCGTGTCCGCTGCTGGCCGTTTCGGAAGCTAATCTGGTCTGGCTCGCAGGCCAGCGCAGCGAGTTTGGCCTGGTCACACCGGTCGTCCCCAGCGCTACGGCCTTGGCCGTCGTGCTCGACAAGCGCGCGACGCTCGAAGCGGCCGAGGCGGCGGGAATCCGCACGCCCGTTTCGATTCTCCCCGAAAGCGGCTGGGATCTCGCCGACCTGCTGCGCCGCTGCCCGTTGCCGGCAGTGCTCAAGTGGAGTGATCCGGCGTCGGTGGCGCCGTTGCTGGCGGCGCACGGCCTGCCACTGCTCAAGGCCGAACATGTTCTTCGTCCATCCGATCTGCAGGCTGCGCTTGAGCGCTACACGCCCATTGGCGAGTGGCCGCTGGTTCAGGAGTACTGCCCCGGTTACGGACTGGGCCAGTTCTTCCTGATCGATCAGGGGCAGGTGCTGCGCCGCTTTCAGCATCGACGGATCGCCGAATGGCCGCCCGAGGGTGGGTTCTCGAGTGTCTGCGACGCCGTTCCGCTGGACGAGCACGCCGAACTGCAGGAGCGATCGATCGCCCTGCTCCGGGCGATTGGCTGGGAGGGGGTGGCGATGGTCGAATACCGCTTCGATCCGCTGCGCCAGGAGGCTCGTCTGATGGAGGTCAACGGGCGCTTCTGGGGCAGTTTTCCGCTGGCAGTCCATTCGGGAGCGGGTTTTGCTTGGCTCGCCTACCGTACTGCCGCAGGTCTTCCGCCGGCTTCGCTGCCTCCGCCGCGCGCCGATCTCCGCTGCCGAATGGTGGCGACCGAAGTCAAGCGGCTGTGGCGCATCCTTTTCCAGCCCGGACGGATAGCCGATCCGGCTTTCGCGCTCAGACCCTGGCATGAGGTCTCGCGCTTCGTGGCCGACTTCTTTCGCCCGAAGGTTCGCTACTACGTCTGGTCGACCGATGATCCGCTGCCGTTCCTTGCCGACCTGCGCAACGCGATGGCCGCGCTGCTGAACCGATAGGACCCCGGATCGGAGGATGGACGCTTCCATCGCCGGGTCCTCCGGGACGCCGCGGCCACTCGCGGCGGCTCGTTGTGCGTCCGGCGTGTTCCGGCCTCAAATACATGAGCACGACGACGAGCGCGATCGTCGTTTGTTCGGCGGGAAGCGCGAGGATCGATTGTTCATCGCCTATAATCGTCGCCTTTCCGGGCAGTTCGGCGGTCCGGTGTGGCGTGGGTCTGAGGGGATCTCGGGTCGGCGCATTGCTGCTCCGGCGCAGGTCGGGTCGGGTTGCCTTGCAGGACGCCGTCCGGAAGGCCGGAGACCGATGCGGGCGCCAGCGGGTGATTGTCCTGTGAGGATACAGTGAATTCTCTTTCGGCAAGCGTTTCTCCCGGGCAGGGCCGGGTTCCGGTGATCCTCGCGGGGACTCCGGCAAGCCTGGCCCGGGCCTGGCTATGGCTCGGCGTGATGGCCCTGATCGGCTCGGGCGTGCTCGCCGTGTTGCTCGTTCTTTCGCGAACGCCGGGTATTCAGGACGTCTTTCCGCTGAAGGATCTGTTTCGCGCGGCGCTCGTCGTGCACGTCGATTTGTCGGTGGCCGTCTGGTTCATGGCTTTTGCGGCGGTGATCTGGAGCAGTGTCGGCGGAGCTGGCCTCGCCTGGCTCGGCTGGAGCGGTTTCGCCTTGGCAGCGGTCGGAACCGCCCTGATGAGCATCTCGCCGTTCTTCCCCGGGGCCGAGCCGGTCCTCAACAACTACATTCCGGTGCTCAGGCAGCCACTGTTCTTCGCCTCGCTCTGGCTCTTTGCTGGCGGCCTGTGTCTTGCCGTCGTGCGTGCGCTATGGTGCACCTGGCCGGAAAAATTCCTCGGGGAGCCGTTGCGGCTCGGCGCCTTCCTCGGCGCCCTGGCGGCTCTGTTGTCGCTGGTCGCGTTTTTCTGGTCGTGGCTGACGGTGCCGCAAATCGAGGAGACAGTCTATTTCGAGGTGCTCTTCTGGGGCGGCGGACACACGCTGCAGTTCCAGCATTCACTGCTGATGGTCGTCGCCTGGCTGTGGATTGCCGCCGGCCTCGGCCACCCGTCGCGGGTCTCGGCGCGTGCGCAGTCCGTCCTCTTCATCGTCGCCGCGCTGCCGCTGCTGGCCATCCCGACGATTTACCTGCTTGTCCCGGGTGGCTCGCTGGAGCACATGGATCTCTTCGCCAGACTGATGATCTGGGGCCATCCGTACATGTTGCCGCTGATCGTCGTCGGGTTCCTCGCCCTCGTTGGCCTGCGTCGCTCTCCGCCTGATCCGGCGAAGTCGGCGCTGCTCGAGTCCTTCGTGCTCTTTGCGCTCGGCGGCGTCCTCGGCTACCTGATCCAGGGCGTGAACGTGGTCATTCCTGCGCACTATCACGGGTCGACGGTCGGCGTGACGCTGGCCTTCATGGGTCTGGCCTACGCTCTTCTGCCGGCGCTCGGCTTTGCTCGGCCCGAGGGCTGGCTCGCCGTCTGGCAGCCGCATGTCTATGGACTGGGCCAGTTGATCCACATCCTCGGTCTCGCGTGGTCGGGAGGCTATGGCGTACAGCGCAAGGTCGCCGGTGCAGACCAGCTGCTGACCACCTGGCCGCAGAAGGTCGGCATGGGCATGATGGGCCTCGGTGGATTGATTGCCGTCGTCGGCGGATTGATGTTCGTCGTCGTCTGCCTCAAGGCGATGTCGCGGCGCAGCGGCCAATGAAGCCGGGACACGCGCTCGCTCTGGCGCTCGGTTTCGTGCTGTTGACCCTGGCCGGCACCGGCTGGCTCGGCTATCGGGTCTTTGAGCAGGGGCGCCAGCCGGCGCCGCTCGCCCCGTCCGCCCCACCCGCGGGATCGATCTCGACCCAGTCGCTGCCGCCGGAACAGGGGCAGGCGGCCACCGATGCGATCATGGCCTTGGTCCTGCCTGATCTCGACGGCCGTCGTCAGAGTATCGCGCAGTGGCGCGGCAAGGTGCTGGTGGTCAACTACTGGGCGAGCTGGTGCGCGCCGTGCCTCGAAGAGATGCCGGCCTTCTCGCGTCTCCAGCAACGCTATGCGGCGCGGGGCGTGCAGTTCGTGGGCATCGGGATCGACGAGCCCGAACGTCTTCAGGCGTTCGCGCGGAAGACTCCGGTCGGCTATCCGCTGCTTGTCGGCGAGGCAGCCGGGACGCAGACGGCGGCGCTGCAGGTCCGCGGGCTGCCGTATACGGTGGTCATCGACCACCACGGGCGCTTCGCGATGAGCCGCCTCGGCCGGCTCGACGAACAGACCCTCGAACCCGTTCTCGATCGGCTGACCGCAAACTGAGCACGGATGGGTCTCCGCGACGGCCGGCCCGCGAGGGGAACGGCCGGGCCGGCCGGGCGCGTCCGCGAGGCAGGCCTACGATTGCCGGGGCTGGAAGGCCATCGATCGCGCCGAGACGCTGAACGCATCGGAGAAGCACGCACCGTCTTCGGCGCCGTGCTGCTTGAGGAACGGAAAGATCGCTTCGACCATGCGCACCGAGCCGCAGGCGTAGATCTCGTGCTCCCTGAGTTCGGGGAAGTCCTCGAGAATGGCTTCGTGGACGAGGCCAGTTCGTCCCGACCAGGCGTCTTCGGCAGCCGGTTCGGAAAGCACGGGGATGAAATGGAAGTTGTCGTGGTCGCGTGCCCAGCGCTCGGGAAGTTCGGGCAGATAGAGATCCTTGAGGCTGCGCACTCCCCAGTACAGATGAATCGGCCTGGTCAGGCCGCGCTGGAAGGCGTCCTCGACCATGCTCTTGACCGGAGCGAAGCCGGTCGCGCCGGCGACGAAAACGATCGGGCGCGAAGATTCGCGTAGCGTGAAGTCTCCGAGCGGTCCCTCGAAGCGCAGCTCGTCGCCGACCTTCATCGTTTCGAAGACCTGGGTGGTGAATCGCCCACCGGGCATCAGGCGGATCTGCAGCTCGACGAACTCGGGTTCGTGCGGCGGATTGGCGAACGAGAAGGCGCGCCGCTGCCCATCATCGAGAATCACGTTGATGTACTGGCCAGCCTTGAAGGCGATCGTCTCGCCGGGAGGAAGCCGCAGCCGGACGAGCATCACGTCGTGGGCGAGCTTGTGCATCTCTGCGACCTGCGCACGGTATTCCCGGATTCGGCTCGCCGCGGTGCGCGGCTGGTACTCGATTTCAGCGTCTTCGATCGCCGTGGCGCAGCAGAGCAGGACCTTGCCCTGGGCGAGTTCAACCGGCGAGAGCACGCTCGGCTGATAGAGACCCGGATCGACCTTGCCGCTGAGCACGGTGCACTTGCAAACGCCGCAGCCACCGTTTCGGCATTCGTACGGCAGGTCGATATCCTGGCGCAGGCCGGCGTCGAGCAGCGTCTCACCGAAGCGCGCTGAGACGGTCCGCCGGTCGGGGTGGAAGGTGATCGCCGTCTGCGCCTTCGCCGCGCCGCGCCGCTTCGGCGGCAGCCAGGGGACGAGGAAGAGCAGGGCGGTCAGACCGAGAACCCAGTACCATAGGTGCAGCGGGTTGACGACATAGACGAGCGCGAGAACCGGCAGCTCGAACCAGTCGAAGGCGATGTTCGTCGGCACGACCGACAGATCGGCCTCGCCGCCCTGGCTGACGATCGGTTTGACCAGCGCGAGCAGCAGAAACATCAGCGTGACGGCGACGGCGATCGGGCGCGGCGGATTGATGTGCGCGCGCGGCACCCGCTGGACATGGACCCACATGATGAACACGACGATCAGCGGGGCGCCGATGTGAATGAACGCGAGCAGCGTGAACAGGCGGCTGTTGACCGTCTCGAGGTAGAGGAAGTTGCGGATCATCGTGCCGTTGAAGATCGGCAGCGCATCGAACCATTCGGCCGTGGCAACGACGACGAACTGGGCGAGCTTGTCCCAGACGAGCATGAAGCCGTTGACGCCGGCGATATAGACCAGCCAGAGCAGCGCGACGCCGGTCAACCAGGAGAACGAGCGGAAGCCGCGGTAGCGGTCGTAGGCGAAATGGCGCAGCATGTGCAGCAGCATCGTCAGGATCATGCCGTCGGTCGCGTAGCGATGGATGCTGCGCAGGAGGCCTCCAGCCCACCACTGGTCATGGGTGATCGACTCTACCGACTCGAAGGCCTTGTGCACTCCGGTGTCGGCGAAGATGTACAGGTAGAGTCCCGAGACGACCAGCAGCCAGAATTGCCAGAAGCTGATCGTCCCGAGGTGATAGAACGGGTTCATCTTGTCGCCGAAGGCGACGTTGAAGACGTTCTCGACGCGCATGAACAGCCAGCGCAGACAGACTTGCAGGACTTTGACCATGATCGATTCGTAGTTTCAGGATCAGCGGGAATCGACACCGGACGCCGTGGACCTGGCGTAGGCAGTCGCTCGTTCCGGGTGGACCGTGCGGGCGGTCACTTGAAGAACAGCCCGCCCATGTCCGGGTTGAAGTCGATGACCATCACCTGTCCCGGGGCGAGCGTCACCCGGCCTTCCCGGACGAAGGCGAAGCCAGGTTTCACGGCGTTGTCGTTCATGCGCACGGCCACCTCGTGGCTGCCCGCCTTGACCTCGAAGCGGCGGTAGATGGTCGAGATGCCGTCCTTGTAGAGTCCGGTTGGATGCATCGTCGTGCGCAGGACCGGCTCTCCGTCGAGGTCCATTTCCAGCCTGATGTCCGAGCGCTCACGCGGGCAGTCCAGCGGCGCGCGCATGTTCGGCGGCAGGCGGGCGAGTTCCTCGGGGCTCCGCTTGCGGCACTCGCGCTCGCCGAGGTGGTTGATCGACAGCTTGATCAGCGCAGCGTCGTCGGGGATCTGCCGGTACTTCGGCGAGGTGGCGAAGTAGCCGATGAAAGCGGCGAAGGCGCCGTAGAGGACGACCTGGCCGGCTATCGCGGCGGGTTTGGGCATGTTGGGGCGCTCTCCGCAGTCAGGGTTGGTGAAGAACTCGTCGCGAGCAGGCCGGGATGGCCGGAACTCGGTGGCGCACGACGGGACATGTCAGGCAGATATCCGCGGATCCGGCGACCGGACACTGCCGAAGACCGGTTCAGCCGTGGGTCTGCGCAAGACTTCGTACGGCGGCAGGGACGCGCTCGCCGCCGGACCGCCCTGCAGGTTGCGCCGGAACGACGCCAGAGCGGCGTCGAGCGCCGCGCTGTCTCCGACGGCGAGCGGCACGACCGCGACGAGATCCCGGGGAACGTTACGCCGCAGGTGAGGCTCGCGCCGACCGGCGAGCCGCTCGGCTGTCCACCGTTCGCCGAGTCGGAACGCGCAACCGCCCGCCCGACAGGTGGTCAGCAGCACGCCGTCTGCGCCCGTGCGTAGAGCGTACTCGACGAACGAGGGTGGCAGCATGCCGGTGCATGGCAACGGTACGACGATCGCGTCCGGCATCGCCAGGGCGTTCGCGTCAGCGGCTCGCGAGCAGGCAAAGACGACGATCGTCGGCTCGTGCCGGTGTTCGCCAAGCGACCGATCGAGACACTCGCGCAGCGCGTTGACCGGCAGTTGCGGCATGTCGATCCCGGTGACCAGGGTCGGCTGCCTGCGGAAAGGCGTCGATGAGGGACACGAACCTGCGCAGATCCCGCAGGCGGCGCAGAGGTCGGCGTCGACGACGGCGAGGTTCGAACCAGGCCGCAGCGGATGCGGCGTCATGGTGATCGCTGCGTACGGGCAGTCGGCGAGACAGCGGTCACAACCCGTGCACCTCGCCGGGGTGACGACGGCGACAGGGTCCCGCGCCGGGTGAGGCAGGATCGGCAGTGCGCAGAGGACGATCGTCGCCGCGAAGAGCAGTGCCCAGACGATCGCTGGCGAGCCGAGATCGGTGAGCGGGTGGATGAACAGGATGAACCAGTCGAGCGCCACGTCTCGGGGAACGGTCGCCAGGTTCGCCGGAGGGTGGCTGGCCACCGGTCTGATCAGTGCGAGAACGAGGAGCGCGGCCAAGGTGGCGAGCATCGCCCGACGCGACGGCAGGTAATCGACGTGGCTGATCCGATGGACGTGAGCCCAGAGGCCGAGGATCAGCAACAGCGGGACGCCGAGGTGGAGGAAGACGAGCATCGTGAAGAAGCGGTCGCTGATCGAATCCGGGGCCAGGAAGTTGCGCGCCGTCGGCTCGCTGATCACCGGCAGCCAGTCGAGCAACTCGGCGGTGGACAGCGCCGACAACTGGGCCAGCTGGTCCCAGACGATCCAGTAGCCGCCGATTCCGGCCATGTAAGCGAGCCAGATCAGCGGCACGCCAGTCACCCATGAGTACAGACGGAACCCGTGGTAGCGCCCGTAGCACCATTCACGGACCAGATGCAGCATCATCACCAGAACGAAGCCATCGGCTGAATAGCGGTGCAGGCTGCGCAGGATTCCGCCGAGGTACCACTGGTCGGTGGATAGCTGCCCGATCGAGCGATACACCGCTGCGATGCCGGTGTCGAGCACCGTGTAGAGGTAGATCCCCGTCCCGACCACGATCCACAGCAGATACAGGCCGATCGCGCCGAGATGGCGCAACGGATTGTCTGCTCCACCGAAAGGCGCGTCGAGAGCTTCCTCGACGCGCAGAAAAATACTCCTCACGCCCGCGCGCAAGGCTGCGTGGAACTTCACGTCGCTGACGCTCCGGGAGCCGCCGTTGGCCAAGAACACTGACTGCCAAGTCTATCGACCACCATTGGGCGCCGAAATGATGCGCGTCAAATCCCGGGCAAGCGCCCGTCGCGCTCGATCGCGCGCGGCGCGGAGTGCGCAATCGCCGGGTGCCGCTCCTTTTTCTACCCCGAGCGACGACGGTTTCTCCAGAAGTGGATCGAGAGGTAGATCATGAAGCCGGCAAAGCTCAGGAAGCCGGCGAACTGGAAGTAGAGCGAGTAGTTGGTCCGGTAACGACCGGTCAGCGGATCGTAGACCGAGCAGAGGATGCGCACCCGGTCGACGATTTCCTCGAGCGTGCCGACTTCGGGCGGAATTGCCGATCCGGTGATCAGCGTCTTGAGCGGTTCGGCGATGTCCTCGGCGGTGAACTTCTCGCCGTAGACCTGTCGGACGATCGTTCCGCTCGCATCGACGAGAGTGACCTGATTGATATGGTCGAATCCGGCGGGCGTGGCGACGTAGCTGAAGCCGAAGCTGCGCGTCAGTTCGCCGACGATTGCCGGTGCCGGGCTCAGGAACTCCCAGTTGGGCAGGCGAATTCCGTACTGCGTGGCAAAATCCCGGAGCGCCTCGGGGGAGTCGAAGGGCTGGTTGAAGCCGATGCTGATCACGTTGAAGCGGTCGGCGCCCATCAGGCCGACCGTGTTCTGCACGGCCTTCTGCAGGTTGCGGGTGATCGTCGGACAGACCCGGAAGCAGGCGGTGTAGATGAAGGTGACGAGCAGCGGCTTGCCACGGTAACGCGACAGTTCGACGGGTCTGCCCTGTCGGTCGAGGAGGACGAAGTCGCCGATCTGGTGGCCGATGACGCCCTGTGAGAGCGCGAAGGCGGCTTTCTCGTCGAGGCTGGTCAACTGGAGGTCGGTGTTCAGACCTTGCGCTCGCGCGGTCAGCCTGGGCTTTTCGTCCGGGTGCTCGGAAGCAGGTGCCTGTCCTGCGGCCAGAGCGAGGAGCAGCGCGCAGACGAGGCGACGGAAACGTTCGATCACCGGATGTTCTCCGTCACGAAGCGACTCGCGAGTCGACCATCGCGGCGAGCAGCACGAGGCTCAGTTGTGCCAGCGAGGCGTGGAAGCAGCTCAGTGCATTGCCGCGCGTCGGCTCACGGCTCAGGCGCCAGGCCTTGGCGATGAACAGGCCGCCGCCGGCGCACGCGCCGATGCCGTAGATCACGCCGAGGCCCGTGGCGAGCGGCAGCAGGCTCGCGGCGACCAGCGCCAGCGTGCTCCCGAAGATCGTCTGTGCAGCCCGCTGCTCGCCGACGACGACCGGCAGCATCGGTACTCCGGCGGCCGCGTAGTCGTCGCGATAGGCGAGCGCCAGGCTCCAGAAATGCGGCGGCGTCCACAGGAAGAGGACCAGCGCGAGCGCCAGCGGCGCGGCTCCGGGCTGAGGGTCGGCGGCGGTCGCGCCGGCGAGAACCGCCCAACTGCCGGCCAGCCCGCCGAAGACGATGTTCAGCCAGGTGCGCCGCTTGAGCCAGACGGTGTAGACGATCGCGTAGAAGAACGCGCCAAAGAAGACGAAGAACGCCGACCAGGGGTTGAGCACCAGCCACGCTGCCGCCACCGCCAGGACGGTCAGCACGACGATCGCCAGAAGCCAGAGCGGCCCGCGGCGCACCTCGCCGGTGACGAACGGGCGGCCGCGGGTCCGCGACATCAGCCGATCCCGGTCGGATTCGTAATACTGGTTGAAGGCGCCCGCGCTGGCCGATGAAACGAGCACCGAGAGGGCCAGGACGAGAATCTGCGCCAGGCTCGGACTCGGGCCCGGACTCACGGCCAGGCCGGTGAGCGCGGTCAGCGTGATCACCACGCCGATGCGCAGCTTGAAGACGCCGAGGATGGTGCGGAGCGGGAAACTGCGAAGGCCTTTCGCTCGGAGAGTCGTTGGCATGGCGGTCGATACCCTGGCGATCGAGTGGTGAGGAACGCTCTTCCTGCTTGAATCGGGTCTCTTGGGGGGCCCGATTCAGGCAGGCCCCGCGCGGGTGCGCGGGGGATGCTTACCGGCCTAGCTGAGCAGCCAGACTTCGGAGAGGTACTTCCAGTTGACGAAGTAGTAGAGGACGAAGCAGACGAACAGAAGCAGCGCGAGGACGACCGTTCCCGGGACCGCGACGTGATCGCTGCCGTGGGCCACCGCGGCGGCCGCCGGCGTGCTTGCCGGAATCGGAGTCGGCCGGTCGGAGACCTTGCCGCCGTCGAGCTTCTTGCCGAACAGCAGCGAGCCGACGACGAGGAGGATCCATAGTGCGCCACCGGTCACCGCGAGCACACCGAAGATGCCGGTCAGGCCCATCATCAGGTTCGCCGCACCGGGCCATTCGTACTGGAAAGGCGCGCCAGAGAAGGCCATGTCCCAGTGCCGGCGGGATACGCCGAGCGTACCGGCACCCATCATCACCAGGCCGAGGACGGACATGCTGATGCCGAACAGGTACGGCTGGATCTGGCAGAGCTTCGGCAGGATCATCTGACGTTTGAAGAGCACTGGCACGAGCAGGTAGGTGACCGCCATGAAGGCCAGAGTCGTACCCGAGACGACCGTCGTGTGGAAGTGGCCGGGCACGTAGAAGGTGTTGTGCATCAGCATGTTGATCTGCTCGGTCCCGAGCACTACGCCGGAGATGCCACCGAGGAAGCCGAAGCTGACCAGCGAAATGAACATTCCCGAAAACACCGGATTGCCCCAGGGCGCCTTGCGCAGCCACTCGAACAGGCCGTTGGTGTAGCCCTTGCGCCGCTGCGCGGCCTCGACCGCTCCGGGAACGGTGAACCCGTGGATCATCGAGGCCATCACCGCGAAGTACATGAAATACGAGGTGTTGAGGACCTTCCACTCGGCGCTCATGCCGGGGTCCGAGAGCAGGTGGTGGGCGCTGGCCAGTTGCAGGAACAGGATGTAGAGCAGGAAGGCAAAACGCGAAACCTTCTCGGAGAGCGGCTTGGCACCGAAGACGACCGCGGCGATCAGGTACCAGATGGAGACGTGGGCGGAAACGTTGATCTGCTGCGACGAATGGCCGAGTCCCCACCAGACCATCCGGTAGAGCTGCGCGTCGATTTCCTTGATCACTCCGACCGCCCAGAGGAAGGTCGGCACCAGGATGCCGGCTCCGGAGAGAATCGTGAATGTGGCGATGATCGCGGCGGTGAGCGCGCCGAAGGTGACCAGCGGGATCGATCCGCTGTAGGTCTTTTCGCGACGGGCGACGACCAGCGTGCCGAAGAAGATACCGCAACCGATCAGTGCTCCGACGGCGAAGAGAATGATGCCGAGGTAGAAGTGCCACTTGGCCTGCATCGGCACGTACGAGGTGAACATCACCGTCGATTCGCCCTGGAAGATCGCCACATTGGTCATGATGCTGCCGACGACCATCAGCCAGAAGGCGAACCAGGCGACCTTTGGCGCGGCCAGTCGGCAGCGCAGAAGGGTCGATGAGGCGAAGTAGAGCACGGCTATCTCGAAGAAGATGATCCACAGGATCAACATGTCGACGCCGTGGGCGGTCAGGATCAGGTAGAACTGGTCGGCCGGCAGCAGCTTGATCGCCGGCCAGCGGGTGAGGATGACGAGCAGCGCGGTGATCCCGCCGGCGAGCAGGGCGAGGACGCCGGCGACGGCGTTCCAGCGCATCAGCTTCTCGGCCTGGTCCTCGAACTGGAGTCCCGAGATGGGACAGGTGCGGTAGGTGGTGGCCATCTGACTTGTTCCCCCTTATTTCACGTAGATCCGGCCGAGCATCGAGTGGTGGCCGATGCCGCAGAATTCGTTGCAGACGATGGCGTAGGTACCTTCCTTGGTGGGAGTCATCTTGACCACGTGCTCATAGCCCGGAATGACCTGGATGTTGATATTCACGGGTTGCAGCGAGAAGCCGTGGTTGTAGTCCATCGACGAGAGGTGAATCTTGTAGGTCTTGCCTTTCTCGAGCTCGAGGATCGGGTACCAGGCCCAGAGCCGGGCGATCAGATAGCCGTCTCCGCCGGCCGGTACCTTGACCACCGGGATCTGCTGGTCGGTCTCGGTGCGCACCGTGTTCTCGGCGATGAACTTCTCGGCCTTGGCGGCGAACAGTTCTGGGCTCGTCTTGTACACCTCGTTGGACAGGTTCTGTTTCCCGTTGATATGCCAATAGATCATCATCACGAACATGACCATGCCCCAGACGAACGCGATGGCGATCCACGCCCACTCGATCTTGTCGATGGGCTGCTTCCACCAGAGTCTCTCGGATGGCGGCAGAATTGCACTCATGCTGGTTTCTCCCTCTTTAGGCAAAGGTTATCGGGCGACGGGCACGTTCATGATGTCGATGATCCCCCACAGGATGTACAGCAGCCCGGGTGAGGCCACGCCGAGAAAGAGCAGCAGGAAGTGGTTGTCGAGCAACTTCTGCATGAACGGGACGTCTTCGTCGTTGTTGTCGGCCATCTGGGTATCCTCCATTGCGGGTGGCGCGGCACCGGAAGAGTGCTGCAAACGGGTAAGCTCCTTGGCCTTTCGGGGCACAATCGGCGCGAGGATACCCGCTGCGGGCAAGCCAGCGACTTGATGCACGTCAAGAACGGGAAAAGCTCGGCACTTGCGGCAAAGCCAGCAGCGAAGCGGCTTCCGGGCCCGGTCCTGCGGCTGCGTGTCGCAGCACGCAGAGCCGTGGACCGCCCCGCGAAAGAGCCTATAATCTGCGCCCGTTCCGCTTCTCTCCGGGTTCCGCACATGGATAAGGTCGCTCGCCGGCAGATCGCTTGCTGGCTCCTAGCCTGCAGCGCGATGGTCTTCGCCATCCTCGTCGTCGGAGGGATCACCCGGCTGACACATTCGGGCTTGTCGATCGTCGAATGGGAGCCGATCGTCGGCATCGTTCCGCCGCTCGACGAGCACCAATGGGAGGAGACTTTCGCCAAATACCGGAAGACCCCCGAGTTCGAGAAGGTCAATCACCAGATGACTCTCGAAGAGTTCAAGGGGATCTTCTTCTGGGAATATGTGCATCGCGTTCTCGGGCGGCTGGTCGGCGTCGTCTTCCTGCTGCCGTTCCTCTTCTTCTGGCTGCGCGGGAAGATCGATCGACCGCTGTGGCCCAAACTCGCCGGGATCTTCGTCCTGGGTGGTCTTCAGGGGGCGATGGGCTGGTACATGGTCAAGAGCGGTCTCGTCGACGATCCGCGAGTGAGCCATTACCGGCTAACCGCGCACCTCTCGCTCGCCTTCCTGATCTTCGTCGCGATGTTCTGGCTGGCGCTCGGACTGGTTGCCGAGCGGGTTTCGGTGACGCACGATGCACTGGTCCGCAAACTGCAGCGCGCCGGCGTCTGGCTGGTCGCCCTGGTCGGCTACATGGTCGTCACCGGTGGCTTGGTCGCCGGTATCAGGGCCGGCAAGGCGTACAACAGTTTCCCGCTGATGCACGGGCACGTGCTGCCGCCGGAAAGCTTCATCCTCGAACCGTGGTACCTCAACTTCTTCAACAATATGGCGCTCGTCCAGTTCAACCACCGTCTGGGGGCATGGCTGCTGGCCTTCCTCGTTCCCTGGTTCTGGTGGGCCGTGCGCTCGGCGGTGGTTCCGGGGCGCGCCCGTCTGGCGGCAAACTGCCTCTTGGTGGTGCTTTTCGTGCAGATCGGACTGGGCATCGCGACCTTGCTTCTCGCCGTCCCGGTCGATCTCGGAACTGCGCATCAGGGCGGGGCGATGGTCGTCCTTGCCGCGTTGCTCTGGCTCAACCACGAACTGCGCGTGGCGCCAGGCGTCGTCGGGCGCCACCTCTGATGTCCGGAGGCGCCGGCCGCCTGCGCATGGTCCGCTGGCTGGGATTCCTGCTCGTCGCCCTCTCGCTGTTCGTCGTCGGGGCCAGCGCTTATCTGCGGCTCGACGCGGCGGGTCTCGGCTGCGCCGACTGGCCGGCGTGCTATGGCCAACTGCTCGCCGGCGAGCCGCCACCACTGTACTTCGGGCCCGCGCGAGTGTTCCATCGTGCGGTCGCCTCGCTGTCGCTGATCGTCGCGGTGATCGTCGTCTGGCAGTGCTGGCGCCGGCCGCCGCTGATGCCGGTCGCGTGGCCGGCAACTGCGCTCCTCGGCTTGATGCTGGTCCTCTCGGCGCTGGGTATCTGGAGCACGGACCCGCGGCTGACCGTGGTCAACCTGCTGAACATCCTCGGTGGATTGGGCCTGGTCAGCTTTTCGTGGCGCGTGGTCCTGGCCACTTCACCGTCGGCGGGTGGATCGGCCATGGACGCTGCGCACCCACTGCTGCGGCTCGGAGCGCTGTGCCTTACGCTGACTGTCTTTTTCGGAGCAATGATCGGTGCGCGTCATGCAGCGCTGACCTGCGCCTCGTTTCCCGATTGCGCCGGGAACTGGTTCCCGCGAGTGGGCGCCGAGACCGCACTCGGGTTGCTGGCCAGTCTTTCCGGGGCTCCGCAGGCGGGAGATCGCGCCGGCGAGGCCCTGCACCTGTTGCATCGCTACTCGGCGCTGGCCACGCTGCTCCTGCTTGGTGGCGGTGCGTGGCGAGCGCTCGACGAACGAAGCAAACGCCGGTCCGCGATGTTGATGCTCGCACTGCTGCCGGCCGAAGTGCTTCTCGGTGGCCTGCTCGTGCTTGGCAACTATTCGATCGAGATCGCAGTGGCCCACGGTGCGTGCGCAGCCGCAATGCTGGCGACACTGGTTTCGCTGCTTCGCCGCTGACCAGGTTCGACGCTCGAACGGCGGGTCGCCCGGCAGGTGGTGTCACCCGTGGGCCGGCCGTTGCCGCTCGAGCAAGTGCCGTTTTGCTCCTCGCCGGAGAATTCCGTCTAGGCGGAAAAGGACGATCCGCAGCCGCAGGTGGACGTCGCGTTCGGGTTTCTGATCACGAACTGCGAGCCCTCGAGCCCCTCCGTGTAGTCGATCTCGGCACCAACGAGGTACTGGTAACTCATCGGGTCGATCAGCAGCGTGACTCCGTTCTTTTCCATGGCGGTGTCGTCCTCGTTGGCCACTTCGTCGAAGGTGAAACCGTACTGGAAACCCGAACAGCCGCCCCCGGTTACGAAAACACGCAGTTTGAGGTCGGGGTTGCCTTCCTCCTCAATCAGTTCCTTCACCTTGCCGGCCGCGCTGTCCGTGAAGATGAATGGCATTGGCATGTCTGTTGCTACGTTCATCAATCGATTCTCCTTTTTTCCATAGGGCGCCTTCGCGTGCAAGGGAGACCATCACTGGCGTTCCGGTCACCAGGGCCCGGGTTGGGGAAGCCGGGCACCGTGGACTTTTCTGGCGAAAGCGACAATACCCGCTTGCGACAGACCCGGCGAGGCGAAGTTCCGCGATCATCACAAGCTGTACCCTTCCGACAGCGCACCGGTCATTCGCCGACGAACTGCCGGATACCGCCTGGCTGGCCACTTCCCGGGAAGGCGGCGCCTATCCTATCACCTATGGTCCGTCCGAGGGTCGCCCCTCACTGTCCGGATTGCCGGATCGTGCCTGGACGGCGATGGTCCGTCCGGTACGCGCCCCGAGCCGTCAGGGCAGTACCGCGATCTGCCAGAGACCCTCGGTCTCGCGCAGCCCGAACATGATGTTCATGTTTTGAACCGCCTGGCCGGCTGCTCCCTTGACCAGGTTGTCGATCACCGAAAGGATGACGAGAACGCGTCCCTGCCCGGGGCGATGTAAGGCTATCCGGCAGACGTTGGCGGCGCGTACCGAGCGCGTATCGGGATGCGAGCCGGGTGGCAGCACGTCGACGAAGGGTTCGTCGCGATAGCGCTGCTCGAACAGCGTCTGAAAGTCGGTCTCGCGCTTGACCCGGGCGTAGAGTGTCGCGTGGATCCCGCGGATCATCGGGGTCAGATGCGGGACGAAGGTCAGCCCGACCGAGCTGCCGGCAATGCGCGAGAGGCCCTGACAGATCTCCGGCAGATGCCGGTGTCCGGGAACGGCATAGGCCTTGAAGTTGTCCGCCGCCTCGGAAAAGAGGCTGGCCACTTCCGCCTTCCGGCCGGCGCCCGAGACTCCGGACTTGGCGTCGGCAACGAGGTCGTCACAATCGACCGAGCCCTGTTCGAGCAGCGGCATGAAGCCGAGTTGCACCGCTGTCGGGTAGCAGCCGGGATTGGCAACGAGGCGTGCGTTGCGGATGGCCGCGCGATTGCACTCGGGCAGTCCGTAGACTGCCCGCGCCGCCCACTCCGGACTGGCATGCGGCAGGCCGTACCAGCGGCTCCACTCATCCAGGTCGGTGAGCCGGAAGTCGGCGGCCAGGTCGATGACCCGCACGCCGGCGTCGAGCAGTGCCGGAGCCTGTTCCATCGCCACGCCGTTCGGTGTGGCAAAGAAGACCACATCGCAGGCCCTGAGGTTGGCTTGCGCCGGATCCTCGAACTTCAGTCTCACACGCCGGCGCAAGCTCGGGAACATCTCCGCCACGGGAACTCCCGCATCGCCGCGCGAGGTGATCGCCGCGACCTGCACTTCGGGATGCTGGGCCAGCAGGCGCAGCAGTTCGACGCCGGTGTAACCCGTGCCGCCCACGATTCCAACCCTGATCATCGGTTCCTGTTCCTGTGCGCGATCAGGCCGGACCTTCCCGACGTGTCTCGACCATGATCAGCGGTTCTTCCGGGACGGGAAGCTGCGCTGCCCGGCGCCGGCGCAATGGTGGGCGACGCGGCGTGTCGACTTCGTCCGTCGTGTGGACCTGAGCCTTCCGCGCATCGGTCTCGACCATGATCAGTCCGCTCGCGCCGAGGGCTTCCTCGAGCGGCGGCTGCACGGCGATTGCCGGTCGGGGCTCGATCGCTGACTGCGCAGCAGGGCGCTCGCCGACCTCGTCCTCGGTAGACATCCTGGCAGGTCCCGACGCCTGAGGATCGCGAGCGCCGGCAGCCGGGCGCTCCGCTGGCGGCGACTGGCGGTCTGTCGCTGCCTCTACGGCGTCGATCTGTCCGGCAGGAAGGGACTCCGGAGCCGGCTCGACGAGCACCGGCCCGGTTGCGCCGGCCTGTCCGGCGGCCAGCTCCTTCACCGCCGGCTCGGCGCTCTCCGCGGTGAATTCCGGCGATCTGACGACCTCTGCCTGAGCTTCGCCCGGCTCGTTTCTCAACACTGGTGGTGTTTCGACCGGGGCCGCTGCGGCCGTCGGCGCTTTGGCGTTCGCCGCGACGGGTGCAGCGAGTCGTTCGGGCTCGGCACCCCGGGATTCCGGAACGCGACCGGCGGCCTCGGGGGTGTTGGCCAGCTCGGCGGGTACACCGGTTCTTTCGCCGCGTTCGCGGCGACCACCGCGTCGCCCGCGGCGGCGTGGAGTGGTGCCCGTATCGTCACCAATCGTCTCGCCAGTTTGCACGGCGTCGGGTACACCGTCGGTCGCCGGCGTCTCCAGGGCCTGTGCCGCGGCGGCCGGGGCAGCGCTCTGCGTCTTGCGCTCGGTGCGTTGGCGACGCGCCTCGCGGGCCACTCCCGCTTCGCGCGGTTCGCGCGCCGTGCTCGTTTCGCGCGCCTCGCGTGGCCTGGGGGACTCGGCACGAGGTTCGGCCACCGTTTCCCTGGGCTCGCGGCCGATTCGCGTCCCGAGGTCCTGGGTGGTGTCTTCGCGGCGTGCTCCGCGGCTTCCGCTGCGGCGGCCTTCCCGGACGGACTCGCGAGGCGGCGGGCTCTCCGTGCTCGCCGGTGGGCGTTCCTCGTCCGGCTTCGCCGGGTACCTGTGGCGAAACCACGAGACGATCCTGTGCAGGAATCGGCTGGCTGCCGTTTCGGGCTTGCGCGCTTCGCTCGGCGTGGTGGTCTCGCCGACGATCGGTGCCGGCTGCTCGGGGGTCACCCCCTTGATCGCCGCCTCCGCTCTGGGCGCCTTCGCCTCGCCAGCCGGCGCGACGCCTCGGGCGCCCTCTTCGGCGGGCAGGCTGACCATGCGGTACGAGGCCTGCTGCAAGTCCTCCTGACCGGCTTCGTCCTGGCGAATCCGCACGACAGTGTGCTGTGGGGTCTCGAGATGGATGTTCGGGATCAGCACGATGTTGACCTTCTGTCGCGACTCGACGGCCTGCACGTCCGCCCGCTTTTCGTTGAGCAGGAAGGTCGCGACATCGACGGGCACCTGCGCATGCACGGCGGCCGTGTTGTCCTTCATCGCCTCCTCTTCGAGAATCCGGAGGATATGCAGTGCAGCAGATTCGGTGCTGCGGATGTGGCCGGTTCCCGAACAGCGCGGACAGGGGATGTAGCTGGTTTCGGCGAGAGCGGGGCGCAGCCTTTGTCGCGACAACTCGAGCAGACCGAAGCGACTGATCTTGCCGGTCTGCACCCGCGCGCGGTCGAAACGCAACGCCTCACGAACCCGGTTCTCGACTTCGCGCTGGTTGCGCTGGCTTTCCATGTCGATGAAGTCGATGATGATCAGTCCGCCGAGGTCGCGCAGACGCAGCTGACGGGCGACCTCTTCGGCTGCCTCGAGGTTGGTCTTCAGCGCGGTCTCCTCGATGTCGGCGCCGCGCGTCGCGCGTCCGGAATTGACATCGACCGAGACGAGCGCTTCAGTGTGGTCGATGACGATCGCCCCTCCGGAGGGAAGGCTGACCTGGCGGGAATACGCCGATTCGATCTGATGCTCGATCTGGAAGCGCGAGAAGAGCGGGACGTCGTCGCGGTAACGCTTGACGCGGTTGACGGTTCCCGGCATGACGTGTTCCATGAACCGCCGGGCTTGCTCGAAAACCTCGTCCGTGTCGATCAGGATCTCGCCGATCTCCGGCTGAAAGTAGTCGCGGATCGCGCGGATCACCAGGCTGCCTTCCTGGTAGATCAGGAAGGCGCCTTGCTGCTGTTGCGCGGCTGCCTCGATCGCTTTCCAGAGTTGCAGCAGGTAGTTCAGATCCCACTGCAGTTCCTCGGCGCTTCGGCCGATCGCCGCAGTACGCGCGATCAGGCTCATGCCTCCCGGTACCTGCAACTGGTCCATCACCTCGCGCAGTTCGATGCGCTCGGTTCCCTCGACGCGCCGCGAGACACCACCGCCGCGCGGATTGTTCGGCATCAGCACGAGGTAGCGCCCGGCGAGACTGATGAAGGTAGTCAGAGCGGCGCCCTTGTTGCCGCGTTCGTCCTTATCCACCTGGACGATCAGTTCCTGCCCGTCCCGAAGCGCCTCCCTGATCGTGCTTCGGCTCGCCTCGACTCCAGGCTGGAAGAACGCTCGCGAGACTTCCTTGAATGGCAGGAAGCCGTGCCGCTCGGCGCCGTAGTCAACGAATGCGGCTTCCAGGCTCGGCTCGATGCGGGTGATGACTGCCTTATAAATGTTGCTCTTTTTCTGCTCCTTCGTCGCCGATTCGATGTCCAGGTCAATCAGTTTCTGACCGTCGACAATCGCAACGCGGAGTTCCTCGGCTTGCGTTGCGTTGAACAGCATGCGTTTCATAATTTGGGCTCCCGCGCGGTTGGGTTGGGCATTGCATGGTGCTGGAAGCAAGGGATCAGTTCTGGGCCGGACGCCTGCCGGGCTCGTCGCCAGATCGAGCAGGCGGCGAACTCGCCAACGAGGCAGGCCGTGTCAGTCAGGGGCTCGGGGGATGACCTAGGCCGCTCCACAGATGCTAGGCGCGCGCAGTTCAAGTAGTATCGCTACTTCGTGGTGAGCGTACTTAACCAGCCGATTGGCGTCGCGTGGGACTGGACGAGGGGCTGCGGGCGAGAAGGGTCCGATCTGCCGGGAGGTGCGTCGCAAGGACTGCGGAATCGGCTTCGCTCGCCGGTCTTTCGGGTCAGCGCCCCTTTCTCCACGGAAGGCGCAAATCGCTCGAAGTATATTCAAAATGGTCGAAGTTGGCAAAAACTGTGTAACCGAGGCGGTGATCACGGACAATGAGCACGGACAACGCCTCGACAATCTGTTGCTGAAGCTCTGCAAGGGGGTCCCCAAGAGCCATGTCTACAGAATCGTGCGCAGCGGTCAGGTGCGCGTCAATGGGCGTCGGGCCGACGTCTCGTATCGGCTGCAGGCGGGTGATCGCTTGCGAATTCCCCCCGTGCGGATCGCTCGCGCGGAACACGAGGTCGTCGCCGGCGCCGAGTGGAAGGTCCGCCTGCCGGTGGTCCATGAAGACGACGCTCTGCTGGTCGTCGACAAGCCTGCCGGGATAGCCGTCCACGGCGGCAGCGGCGAGAGTTTCGGGGTCATCGAGGCGCTACGCCGGCAGCGTCCCGAGGCGCGCTTCCTCGAACTCGCGCACCGGCTCGATCGCGAGACCTCGGGCCTCCTTCTGCTCGGCAAGAAGCGCTCGGCGCTGGTTGCCCTGCAGGCCTCGTTCCGCGAACACACGGGAGCGCCGGCCGATCGTCGAGCCGACAAGCGCTATCTGGCGGTGGTCGCCGGGCGGTGGATGGAACCCGTGCGCGACGTCCGGCTGCCCTTGCTCAAGTACCTGCTCGCCTCGGGCGAGCGGCGCGTGCGGGTTGCTGACGATGGGAAATTCGCGCATACGGTCTTCAGACTGCTCGCCCGATGGCAGAGTTTCAGCCTGCTCGAAGCGCAGCTGAGAACGGGGCGGACGCATCAGATCCGCGTTCACCTGGCGGGGCTCGGTCACCCGATCGTCGGCGACGAGAAGTATGGCGACTTCGCGCTCAACAGGACGCTTGCCCGGGAGGGTCTCAAGCGGATGTTCCTGCACGCCTCAAGGATTCGTCTGCCGCATCCGATAGAAGGTCGGGATCTGCTGCTGGAGTCGGATCTGCCCGCAGCTCTGCGGAACTTCCTGGACACCGTCGCCGCGACGGAGGAGCAGGACTATGGCGAGAAGATTTGATTTGCTGGTATTCGACTGGGACGGTACGCTGCTCGATTCGGCCGGCGCAATCGTCAGCGCGATTTCCTCGGCCTGCGCTGACCTGGGCCTCGTGCCGCCGCCCGAGGAGCGGGCTCGCCACGTCATCGGGCTGGGCCTCAAGGCGGCGCTGCAATACGCGCTGCCCGACCTCGGCGAGGATCGCTATCCGGAACTCGCCGAACGTTACCGCCATCATTACCTCGCCGGTGACCAGGAGTTGCAACTGTTCGCTGGTGTTGCCGAACTGATCGGCGAACTCGCGGCCGACGGGTTCCTGCTCGCCGTGGCCACCGGAAAGAGCCGTCACGGACTCGACCGGGCGCTCGCGGCCAGCGGCATCGGCTCGTACTTCGACGCCTCGCGTTGTGCCGACGAGTGTTTTTCGAAGCCGCACCCGCAGATGCTCCACGAGTTGCTCGACGAACTGTCGGTCGACGCGGACAAGGCGCTGATGATCGGCGATACGACGCATGACTTGCAGATGGCCAGCAACGCCGGCGTGCAGTCGCTGGCCGTGAGCTACGGCGCCCACACGGCTGCCGATCTCGGTCGGTTCCGGCCTCTGGCCTGTCTTCAACACAGCGAGGAGCTTCGCGCGTGGTTGCGCCGGTACGCCTGATCTGTGCCTCTGCCGAACTGGTCGATGGTGGTCCGGGTATCCGCTTCACGGTGAATTTCCATGGGGCGGATGAACAGGCCTTCGCAGTGCGCTTCAGGGGCCGCGCGGTTGCCTACTTCAATCGCTGTGCGCATCTGCCCGTGGAACTCGACTGGCAGCCCAGCGAGTTCTTCGACGATTCCAGGGTATACTTGATCTGTGCCACTCACGGTGCGCTCTACTCGCCTGAAGACGGTCGTTGCCTCGGCGGCCGCTGCAACGGGAGGGGGCTGGCGCCGTTAGCTGTCGAGGAACGTGATGGCGCGATCTATTTCACTGGATGCGAGCCGGAATCTTGAGCACCCCGGAACACGAACCCCAATGGGAGCGGCAACTGCTGGAGCGGGTTGCCTTCGCAGCCCTCAACGAGCAGCGGGCTCGACGTCGCTGGGGCATCTTTTTCAAGCTCGCCGCGCTGGGCTACTTTGTCGCCGTGCTGGTCTTGGTCGTCGACTGGGGTGCGCCGGAACCGCTTGCCGATGGCCGGCACACGGCGGTGATACACCTGCATGGTACGATCGAGGCACAGGGCGAGGCGAGTGCCCAGAACATCACCGACGCGCTGCAGCAGGCCTTCGACGACAAGGGAACTGCCGGGGTGATCCTGCGCGTGAATAGCCCGGGCGGCAGTCCCGTTCAAGCCGGAATCGTCCACGACGAGATCCGGCGCCTGCGGACCAAACACCCGCAGATTCCGCTGTACGCCGTGGTCGAGGACGTCTGCGCCTCGGGTGGCTATTACGTGGCCGTAGCCGCCGACAAGATCTTCGTGGACAAGGCGAGCATCGTTGGCTCGATAGGCGTTCTGATGGACGCGTTCGGGTTTACCGGCGCGATGGAGAAGCTCGGCATCGAGCGCCGGCTGCTGACCGCTGGAGAGAACAAGGGGTTTCTCGATCCGTTCTCGCCACAGGACGCGAGGCAGAAGGAACACGCGCAAGTGATGCTCCGCGAGATCCACCGGCAGTTCATCGAGGTCGTCCGGCGAGGGAGAGGGCAGCGGCTGAAGGAGACTCCCGAAATGTTCAGCGGGCTGATGTGGACCGGCAGCCAGAGCATCCGCCTCGGGCTGGCCGACGGCTACGGTACGGTCGGGTCGGTCGCGCGCGACGTGATCAAGGCCGACCGGCTGGTCGACTTCACGATCAAGGAAAACCTCGCCGAACGTTTCGCCCGGCGTCTGCGCACCGGCGGACCGGGCGGGCTGGCCGATTCGCTGGTTTCCGGACTGCCGCTCTTCCACTGACCGGTTCAGGGCAATCCGCCTACGCTTGAAGCAGGAAGACGCTCGGTCGCCGATCGATTGCGGGTAGTAGCCGACGGCGCCATTCGGCGACCGCATGGGTGCTGATCTGCTGGCTGTCCAGGGTCAGGTCGGTGGCCACGCAGATCAGCGTGCCGGGAGCACAGACGCGGATCAAAGAAGCGAGCAGATGAGCATTGCGATACGGGGTCTCGATGAAGATCTGCGTCCGCCGCAGGATCCGCGACTCCTTCTCCAGGACCTGAAGACGCCGTTCGCGGTCTGCTGTGGCAGTCGGCAGGTAGCCGTGAAAGGCGAAGTTCTGTCCCGACAGGCCCGAGCCCATCAGGGCCAGCAGTATCGACGATGGCCCGATCAGTGGATGAACCGGGACATCCAGCCGATGGGCCAGCGCGACCAGCGCCGCGCCGGGGTCGGCGACGCCCGGGCACCCGGATTCGGACACCAGGCCGAGGTCGGTTCCGGCGAGCGCCGGTTCGAGCAGGCTGGCCACTTCGCTCGCCGGGGTATGCTCGTTGAGCTCGCTGATCAGGATCTGCTGCAGCGGCCAGGTCGACCCGACCGACCTGATGAAAGCGCGCGCCGTCCGCGCATTCTCGGCGACGAAATGGGTCAGCCGGCGCGTGCAGGCGAGAACCGGATCAGGCAGCACCGAAACGGGTGGCGTCTGCCCCAGAGGCACGGGGATCAGATAGAGGTGCCCGCGGGGCGGGCGAACTGGCTCCGCTTCGCGCGCTGAGCTCACTGCTTCGCCGCGGCGTCGGCGAAGAGGTCGATCTGTTCGATGCGCAGCAGATCGCAGAGTGCGATCAGCGGCAGGCCGATCAGCGCATTCGGGTCGTCGCCCTGGATTCGGGCAATCAGGGCGATGCCGAGTCCCTCGGATTTGGCGCTGCCTGCACACTGATACGGCCGTTCGATGCGCAGGTACGACTCGATCTCTGCGTCACTCAGGTCACGAAAGGTCACCACGGTCGGGACGCCGCGCAGGTGCACGCGACCGTCCTGTGCATTGAGCAGGCAGAGACCAGTGAAGAAGTCGACGCTGCGCCCGCGCATCGTCCTCAACTGGCGGACGGCGCTTTCGTGGTCGCCCGGTTTGCCGAAGGCCTCGCCGTCGAGTACGGCAACCTGGTCGCTACCGATGATCAGGGCTTCGGGATGGTCGGCGACCGCCGCACGCGCCTTGGCTTCGGCGAGTCGCAGAGCGGCAGCTTCAGGCCTTTCATCCGGTCGCAGCGTCTCATCGACGGCAGGTGTGGCGATTTCGAACGGCAGACCGAGGCGGGCGAGCAGTTCACGTCGGTAGGGGGAACCCGAGGCGAGGACGAGCGGGACTCTGGGCATCGTGAACGCCGCCGAAGCGCGTGACGATCCGCACACCAAACGGTGCAGATCGTCGGCTGGCGGCTTTGACTTCAAAAGGTGAAGATAATATCATGCGCGCCTTATGTCGCAACGGACGCTGATTGACAGCGACGCTTTCTGCCGCGAGGGCGGAGTTCTGCACGGCGAGGTGCCGGTCGCCACGTTGACTCGGCTCTTCGACTTGCTGGCCGACCCTGCGGGTTCGCTGGTCTATCGCCTCGCAGGCGGGGCGGCGTCGCGCGGCAGGGGGCTGCTGGTCGTTGAAGTGCAGGGAGTTCTGGCGTTGTGCTGCCAGCGCTGCCTGGAAGCGATCGAGTATCCGCTGCGGCTGCGCAGCCTGATCGAGTTCGTCGAGGACGAGGATGACCTGACGCAGGAGCAACTGGAAGACGACTCGCGGGATTTTCTGCCGCATCAGAAGGCACTCGACGTCGAGTCGCTGATCGAGGACGAGATCCTCCTCGCGCTTCCCGTCGCGCCGCGGCACGACGATTGCCACCTGCCGGTTGGCGGTGGGGAGTCGGAGAGGGTTTCGCCCTTCTCGGTGCTCGCCGGGATGGCCGCGAGAAGGAACTGAGAGTTTGTGAAGAAATCGTCGCGAGCAGGGCGAGATGCACGGCGCAAGCGAGCGAATGGCGAGACATGTAGACAGGCGAGGAGTGAGCGACCGGACAACGGCGCCGATCGGTGGCGCAGCAGATTTGGCCGGAAGCTCTGAGTCTGATTTTCCTGGAGTGCGTTATGGCTGTACAGCAGAACAAGAAGTCTCCGTCGAGGCGCGGCATGCACCGTGCACACGATTTCCTGAGCGCCCCGCCGTTGGCAGTCGAGCCGACGACCGGGGAGGTCCACCTGCGCCATCACGTGAGCCCCACGGGGTTCTATCGGGGCAAGAAGGTCGCCAAGGGTTCCGGGGAGTGATTCCGGCGGATCGGGCAGGCAGCTTCATCCGATGGTGAACTGCCTGCCTTTTCTTTTTCGGGAATGCGGATGAGCATCACCGTCGCCGTCGACTGCATGGGGGGTGACCATGGGCCGAGGGTCACGGTTCCCGCGGCTCTCGACCTCGTGCGCGACCGATCCGACCTGCGGGTGGTTCTCGTTGGCCTGGACGACAGCCTCCGGCCCCTGCTGGGTAGCGCGGGAGGCGGTCGAGTCGCGATCCGTCACGCCAGTGAAGTCGTGGAGATGGACGAGTCGCCTGCCTTGGCCCTGCGCAACAAGAAGGACTCGTCGATGCGCGTGGCCGTCGATCTCGTCAAGCAGGGCGAGGCGGACGCCTGTGTTTCGGCGGGGAACACCGGCGCCCTGATGGCCGTGTCCCGCTTCGTCCTCAAGATGTTGCCAGGGATCGATCGCCCGGCGATCTGCGCGGTTCTGCCGACGTTGAAGGGTCACACGCATGTTCTCGACCTGGGTGCGAATGTCGACTGCACGCCGGACCATCTGCTGCAGTTCGCGATCATGGGCACTTCGCTCGTCGCCGCGATCGAGCATCGCGATCGCCCGACGGTCGGCATCCTCAACATTGGCGAAGAAGAGATCAAGGGCAACGACGTCGTGAAACGCGCTGCCGAATTGCTCTGGGAGTCCGGCCTCAACTTCGTCGGCAATGTCGAGGGTGATGGAATCTACAAGGGCGACGCCGACGTGATCGTCTGCGATGGCTTCGTCGGCAACGTGGCTCTCAAGGCATCGGAAGGTCTGGCGCAACTTCTGGCCACCTTCCTCCGTCAGGAATTCAGCCGCAATCCGCTGACCCGGGCGGCGGCCCTCTTTGCGCTGCCGATGCTCAATCGCTTCCGGAAGCGTGTCGATCACCGCCAGTACAACGGGGCGACACTGCTCGGCCTGAAGGGCATCGTCGTCAAGAGCCACGGCTCGGCTGATTCGCTGGCTTTCCGGCGGGCTCTGGAGAGGGCCGCAGACGAAGCGGGCAGCGGCGTTCTGGGGCGAATCAGCGAACGGGTTGCGCAGCGGCAACCGCTTCGGGAGACGGCGTAGGATGTTCTCGCGAATCACCGGGATCGGCAGCTTCCTGCCCGGCGAGCCGGTCAGCAACGCTGACCTGGCTCGGCGCGGGATCGAAACCAACGATGAGTGGATCGCCAGCCGGACCGGAATCAGGTTCCGTCACCTCGCGGAGGGCGCCGAGACCTCGAGCGGCCTGGGTCTCGAGGCGAGTACCCGGGCGCTTGCCGCAGCCGGCGTTGAAGCAGCGGATCTCGATCTGATCATCGTCGCGACGTCGACGCCCGATTTCATCTTCCCGAGCACCGCCTGCCTGCTCCAGGGCAAGCTGGGCAATCGGGGCGCGACTGCATTCGACGTGCAAGCCGTGTGCAGCGGCTTCGTCTATGCGCTCGTCGTTGCCGACAAGTTCATCCGCTCGGGCAGTCATCGCCGCGCCCTGGTCGTCGGCGCAGAGGTCTTCTCACGGATACTCGACTGGTCGGAGCGGGGAACCTGCGTCCTTTTCGGCGATGGCGCGGGTGCCGTCGTGCTCGAAGCTTCCGATCGGCCCGGCATCCTGAGTACCGCGTTGCATGCCGACGGCGCGCATCACGGCATCCTGTCGGTGCCAGGCAGTGTTTCGGGCGGCAAGGTCATCGGCGATCCGTTTCTGCGGATGGATGGACAGGCAGTGTTCAAGTTCGCCGTGCGTGTGCTCGCCGAAGTCGGCGAGGAGTGCTGCGCAGCGGCAGGGATCCCTCCTTCGGCGGTCGACTGGCTGATTCCGCACCAGGCGAACGTGCGCATCATCGAGGCCACGGCGAAGAAGATGAGGATGCCGATGGACAGGGTGGTCGTCACCGTCGATCGACATGGCAACACGTCGGCCGCGTCGGTGCCTCTGGCGCTCGACGAGGCCGTTCGTGACGGACGGATCCGCCCGGGACACAAGGTCCTGCTCGAAGGCGTTGGCGGTGGTTTCACCTGGGGTGCGGTCCTGCTCGAGTTCTGAAAGGCACAGACATGGCTTTCGCTTTCGTTTTTCCCGGTCAGGGCTCGCAGTCGGTCGGGATGATGTCGGCCTACGGCGATTCTGCGGTGATCCGGGCCACTTTCGCCGAGGCATCGGAGGCTCTCGACGAGGATTTGTGGAGCTTGCTCGCCGAGGGGCCTGCCGATGCGTTGGCACAGACGGTCAACACCCAGCCCGTGATGCTTGCGGCGGGGGTGGCGGTCTATCACCTGTGGCTCGACCGGGGGGGAAGGGTTCCGGCAGTGGTCGCCGGTCACAGCCTCGGCGAATACTCGGCGCTGGTCGCAGCGGGGGTGATCGCCTTTGCTGATGCCGTGCCGCTCGTGCGCCTGCGTGCTGCGGCGATGCAGGAAGCGGTGCCGCTGGGCACCGGCGCGATGGCTGCGATTCTCAATCTCGACGACGAGACGATTGCCGAGGCCTGCAGCGAGGCCCAGGCGGCGATCGGTGGTGGATCGGTCGTCGAGCCGGTCAATTTCAACGGGCCCGGGCAGACGGTGATCGCCGGCAGTCGGGCGGCGGTCGAAAGGGCGTGCGAGCTGTGCAAGGCGCGTGGTGCAAAACGGGCGCTTCTCCTGCCAGTCTCGGCTCCTTTCCACTCTTCGCTGATCAGGCCAGCCGCGGACCGACTTGCCGAGCGTCTTGCGGACCTGAGCTTCGCAGAGCCGCAGTTGCCGGTGATCAACAACGTGGACGTGGCGATCGAGGTCGAGCCTCTGAAGATCAAGGAGGCACTGGTCCGCCAGGCGTATTCGCCGGTACGCTGGGTCGAGACGATTCGCCGGATCGCGGCGATCGACGGCCTGACGACGGTGGCCGAATGCGGTCCGGGTAAGGTTCTCGCCGGACTGACCCGGCGCTGCGCCGACAGCTTGGCCAGTGTCGCCCTGGCCGACCTGGCCGCGCTCGACAACGCAATCGCAACGTTGGAGTGACGACGATGCTGGACAGGCAGGTGGCACTGGTGACGGGCGCGTCTCGCGGAATCGGACAGGCGATCGCCCTGGCGTTGGCGGCCAGGGGAGCGTGCGTGGTCGGTACGGCGACGACCGTCGAGGGAGCCGCAAGAGTCTCGGCGATGCTCGGCGAAGCGGGTGGCAAGGGAGAAGGTGCACTCCTCGATGTGCGCGACGGCGGACAGGTGGACGCGCTGATCGCTCAGATCGAGAAGACCCACGGGGCAGTTTCGATCCTGGTCAATAACGCCGGCATCACCCGCGACAATCTGGCCATGCGGCTCAAGGACGAGGACTGGGACACGGTGCTCGATACCGACCTGAAGGCCGTCTTCAGGCTCTCGCGCGCCGTACTGCGCGGCATGATGAAGGCTCGTTACGGGCGAATCATCAATGTGACGTCGGTCGTCGGCCACGCCGGAAATCCTGGCCAGGCCAACTACTGTGCGGCCAAGGCCGGCGTCGGGGGAATGACTCGGGCGCTTGCTCGAGAGCTTGGCAGCCGGAACATCACGGTCAATTGCGTTGCTCCCGGGCTGATCGACACCGACATGACCAGGTCGCTCGACGACCGGCAGAGGGAGGCGCTGCTGGCCAGCATTCCGCTCGGCCGGTTGGGTGCCCCCGGAGACGTTGCCGCGGCGGTGGCTTTTCTCGCTTCGGCCGACGCGGGCTACATCACCGGAACGACCGTGCATGTCAATGGCGGCATGTTCATGGGCTGAGAGGTTGCGAGGAAATCGTCGCGAGCCGGCCGAGATGGCCCGCGCCAGGGAAGCGGAGGGTCCCTTCCTTTCCCTCATGGAGCGAATGCCGAGACCTATCGGATCGATACGCGAGAGCGAAGGCGGGGTTGCGCGCAGCATGCTGCGCGCCGCCGTAGCCGGGCGGTCAGGCAAGACCGGCCGTTGGGGAAGTGAGTGGGCAACAGCGCAGAGTGGCCGCGCAGTCGATTGATGCACAACCCTCTGGTTAGCGGCTCCACTTCGCGGGCTCGCGGGCCCGGGGACTCGCCGCTGCGTTCTGATGATTGGCAAAGAAGCGGCCTGTTTGCTAGAATGCCGCATTTTGTTTGATGTGTGAATCCAAGGAAGGATTAGTTCGATGGAAAATGTTGAGCAGCGGGTCAAGAAGATCGTCGCCGAACAGCTCGGAGTGAATGAAGCCGACATCAAGAATGAATCGTCATTCGTCGACGATCTAGGGGCCGATTCGCTGGATACGGTCGAACTGGTGATGGCTCTCGAAGAGGAATTCGAATGCGAGATCCCGGACGACGAGGCTGAGAAGATCACCACCGTCCAGCAGGCCATCGACTACGTCATCGCCCACAAGAAGTAGTCATCGACCTTCCGGGCTTCGGGCACGCTGCCACCGGAGTCACCCGCGCGCCGGCCAGGCTCGGCGGCGGAGGGGCAGGTCCCGGAGACGTTTTCGCGATCGGAGTACTGAACGTGGCACGTCGCAGAGTCGTCGTCACAGGATTGGGGATCGTTTCTCCAGTTGGCAATAGCGTTGCCGAAGCCTGGAATAATGTCCTTGCGGGTCGTTCGGGGATAGACACGATCACCCGTTTCGACGCTTCGAGCTTCCCGGTGCGGATCGCGGGAGAAGTGCGCGGGTTCGATGTCGCCGCGTATGTGCCGGCGAAGGACGCGCGGCGCATGGACGTGTTCATCCACTATGGGATGGCGGCGGCGATTCAGGCGATTCGCGACGCAGGGCTCGACGGCTCGGCAGTCGATCCGGAAAGGATCGGAGTCTCGATAGGTTCCGGGATCGGCGGTCTGCCGATGATCGAGAGCACGGTCGGCGATTTCCTGGCCGGCGGAGTCCGCAAGGTCTCGCCCTTCTTCGTACCGGGTTCGATCATCAACATGATCTCCGGAAACCTTTCGATCATGTTCGGCTATCGCGGTCCCAATCTCTCGCTGGTCAGCGCCTGTGCTTCGGGAACGCACAGCATTGGCGACGCCGGGCGCTGGATCGAGTACGGTGACGCGGACGTGATGCTCGCCGGTGGCGCGGAGGGTTGCGTTTCGAAGCTTGGCTTGGGTGGCTTCTGCGCGCCCCGTGCGCTGTCTACGCGCAACGACGATCCTCAGACCGCCAGCCGTCCGTGGGATCGGGACCGGGACGGCTTCGTCCTCGGAGAAGGCGCCGGCGTCGTCGTGCTTGAGGAACTCGAGCACGCCAGAGCCCGCGGGGCGAAGATCTATTGCGAACTGGTGGGTTTCGGCATGAGTTCGGACGCGTTCCACATGACCGCCCCGTGTGAGAACGGCGAGGGTGCGGCCCGCTGCATGCTCAATGCCTTGCGCAACGCCGGGGTGAACCCGAACGAAGTCCAGTACATCAATGCCCACGGGACGTCGACGCCGCTTGGCGACAAGGCCGAGACGACGGCGGTCAAGCGGGCTTTCGGTGACCATGCCCGCGACTTGGTGGTCAATTCGACGAAGTCGATGACCGGTCATCTGCTCGGCGCGGCCGGAGGGATCGAGGCCGTATTCACGGTGCTCGCGGTCCATCAGCAGATTTCGCCGCCGACGATCAACATCTTCAATCAGGACGAGGCCTGCGATCTCGACTACTGTGCGAACGAAGCTCGCCAGCTGAAGATCGACGTCGGACTCTCGAATTCTTTCGGGTTTGGCGGCACGAACGCCACGGTGGCGTTCAGGCGCGTCTAGCCGCGTCAGCCTGCGGTGCAGCTGCCGACGCGGGTGGGGTTGCACCGCTCGCCGCGTCTGTTGCTCATCGTGCTTATTGCACACCTGCTGGCTGCAGGTTGCGCGGGGCTGTTGCCATGGGCCGAAGCGGCCAGATACCTGCTCCTGGCGATCGTCGTTGCATCGCTCTGGCGCGTCCTGCGACCGCCGGTGGTCGTCGGCCTGCGCCTCGGCAGGGCCGGCGAACTGACCCTGGAACTCGCCTCAGGCGAACAGCTTCGGGCGGCCGTGCTCGCCGACACCGCTGTCTTCCGTGCCCTGGTCGTCCTGCGCGTTCAGGAATCAGACCGCCGGAAACGCTGGAGCATCGTCCTGTTGCCCGACAGCATGAGCGGCGCGGACCATCGGCTGCTGCGTCTGTGGTTGCGCTGGCTTGCCCAACCTAGCGAGCAGACGGCCGACGGCGTCTGATCACCGTGTTGCGTGCCCGCGGCAGCGTATCCGGATAGTTGCGGCTGAAGTGCAGGCCGCGACTCTCGCGGCGCCGGAGCGCGCAACGGATGATCAGGTCGGCGGTGACGACGAGGTTGCGCAGTTCGATCAGATCGTGGCTGACGCGGAAATGCGAGTAGAAGTCTTCGATCTCGCGCCCGAGCAGGCGGACCCGGTTTTGGGCACGCTGCAGGCGCTTCGTCGTGCGCACGATTCCGACGTAATCCCACATGAAGCGTCGCAATTCGTCCCAGTTGTGGGCAATGACGATTTCCTCGTCGGGGTCGCTGACCCGACTGGCGTCCCATGCGGGCAGTGGTGGCTGGTCTTCTTCGGCTTGCCCGAGAATGTCATTGGCCGCGGCTTCGGCGAAGACCAGACATTCGAGCAGCGAGTTGCTAGCCAGTCGGTTGGCCCCGTGGAGGCCCGTGCATGAGGCTTCGCCGGCGACGTAGAGGCCCGCGATGTCGGTTCGCGCACGCAGGTCGCTGATCACCCCGCCACAGGTGTAGTGGGCCGCCGGAACGACGGGAATCGGTTCCCGTGTGAGGTCGATTCCGAGATCGAGGCAGCGCCCGAGGATGTTCGGGAAATGTTCGGCGAGAAAATCTGCAGACTTGTGCGAGATGTCCAGATAGACGCAATCGAGGCCGCGCTTCTTCATCTCGAAATCGATCGCGCGGGCGACGACGTCGCGCGGCGCGAGTTCGGCTCGCGGGTCGTGGCGCGGCATGAAGCGGCTGCCGTCGGGCAGCAGCAGGCGACCTCCCTCCCCGCGAACGGCCTCGGAAATCAGAAAAGACTTGGCCTGGGGATGATAGAGGCAGGTCGGGTGAAACTGGATGAATTCCATGTTCGCGATCCGGCAACCGGCCCTCCAGGCCATCGCAATCCCGTCACCCGTCGACGTGTCGGGGTTGGTCGTGTAGAGATAGACCTTCCCTGCTCCGCCGGCAGCGATCAGCGTGCTTCTCGCTCCGATGGTCAGCACCTCGCCGCTGCCGTTGTCCAGGACATAGGCTCCGAGGCAGCGCTGGTCGGGCAAACCGAGCTTGTCACTGGTGATCAGGTCGATGGCGATGTGATTCTCGAGGACGGTGATGTTCGGGTGCCGGCGGACCTTCCCGCTCAAGGTGTTCTGGACGGCGAGGCCGGTGGCATCGGCGACGTGGATTACCCTCCGCGCGCTGTGGCCCCCTTCGCGGGTCAGATGATAGCCATCGGCGTCGCGCGTGAAGGGAACGCCTTGGGCGATCAGCCAGTCGACGGCTCGCCTGCCATTCTCGATGACGAATCGGGTCGTCCGTGGATCGTTGAGATAGGCGCCGGCGGTCAGCGTGTCGCGGATGTGCGCTTCGATCGAATCGCGGTTGTCGAGGACCGCCGCGATTCCGCCCTGCGCCCAGCTCGACGCGCTATCCTCGAGCGTGCGCTTGCTGATCAGCGCCACCGTGCGTTGGTCGGCGAGCCGCAGGGCGGTAGCTTGTCCGGCCAGACCGCTGCCGATGATGAGGACGTCGAAGCAAAGACGCAAGACCGGACTTTCCTGCCAATGAGGGGCCCGAACTATAACATGGGATCATGCGTCGGGCTGCCCAGGGCGTGCGTGGGCGATCGAGAAGTCGTCGAGGGTGGGCCAACACGATGGGCGAGGACCAGCGACGGAGGCGACCCGCCTGGCCGGGAAGGCGGGAAACGACGGGGGCCAGCGCAGATCCGCGGCAGGGCGGTTTGCCTGGCCTCGGCTCAGGCGAACCGCGCGGTGGTCCACGCGATCCCGGCGCAGACGGCGAGCAGCGAGCTGACGACCAGCGCGCCGCAGAGGCTGCGATAGACGACAGGCCGGGCTTCGCGGTCGGCGATTGCAAGGACATGCAGGGCTCCCCAGGCGACCGCAACACCGCCGAGCAACGCGACACCGAGAACCTGCAGTTCGATCGGGGTCAACGCGAACAACCGGCCAGCGTGCCACGGAACTGCGAGAAAGGCTCCGAATGTCCAGAAGAGCGCGATGCTCCCGGCTGCGCAGAGAGCAGCCGCCCCGCGGGTGATCCATCTTTCCATTCTTGCCTCCAGTGTCGTGGCCGTCCGCGCACCCGGGCCGCCCCGGGGCGACTTCGCCTGTGGGGATCGTTACCCGGCGAGGACCCCGCCTGGCAGTCCCTGCGGGAAACTCTGTCAGGCGTTCAGCAGAGGAAACGCTGGCGCAGTTCATCGAGGTCGAGTGCGTCGAGGATCTGCTCGATGCGCAGCCGCGCATCGCCGCGCCGCGATCCGGTGTACCGGGCTACGACCAGCTCGTTCTTCAACGAGTGCTCCCAGCCGACGAGCTCGGTCACCGTAACGCGGTAACCGTGGGCCTCGAGTTGCAGGCAGCGCAGGACGTTGGTCACCAGACTGCCGAATTCGCGAGTGTGAATCGGATGTCGCCAGAGTTCGGAAAGGGCGGTGCGGGCGAGCGATTCGCTCTTCCGTGAGCGCAGCAGCGCGGCGACTTCAGCCTGGCAGCACGGGACGACGACCAGGCAGGCTGCCTGCCGCTGCAAGGCACAACGAATCGCATCGTCGGTGGTCGTGTCGCAGGCGTGCAGGGCGGTGACCATGTCCACGGTCTTGGGGAGCGCGGGGGAGGCGATCGCCTCTTCTGCACTCATCTGGAGAAAGCTCATCCGTGTGAAGCCGAGCCGTCCGGCGAGCTTCCTCGATCGCTCGACGAGGTCCGGACGCGTCTCGACGCAGTAGATGTGCCCCTTGTCCCGGGTTCTGAAAAACAGGTCGTAAAGAATGAAGCCGAGGTAGGACTTCCCGGCGCCGTGGTCGACGAGACTGAGCTTCGCGCCTGCTGATTCGAGTTCGTCGAGCAGCGGCTCGACGAGCTGGTACAGGTGCTGAACCTGTTTGAGCTTTCGCCGGCTATCCTGGTTGAGCCTGCCGTCGCGGGTCAGGATGTTCAGTTGCTTGAGCAGTTCGATCGACTGCTGGGGCCTGATTTCGGGAATCGCCGGCAAGGCCTGGTGGTCCTGAGGTGGGTCGAGCGCGCATTCTAGCGCGTCCGGGGCCGGCGGGGCCCCGGTGAAAGCGGCCGGTCTGCTTCGGGCAGTGGGATAATCGGTGATGTTTCATCCGGATGGTGTGTGATGGTCATTCAGTGGTACCCGGGTCACATGAACTCGGCGCGCAAGAAGGCGGCTGAAGCGATGGCGGCGATCGACGTGGTCATCGAGGTCGTCGACGCCCGCCTTCCCGAAGCGAGCACCAACCCGCTGATCCGTGAGCTTCGTCTGCAGCGCCAGCGGCCTTGCCTCAAGGTTCTCAACAAGGCCGATCTCGCCGACCCGGTGGTCACGGGCGCGTGGATCGCCCACTACAATCGGCAGGACGGGGTGCACGCGCTGGCCCTGTCGTGCAGGAAGGCCGGGGAGGTCGCGCGCCTTCCTGCTCTCTGTCAGGCGCTGGCACCGCACCGCAACGACAACACGAAGCCTTTGAGGATGATCATCATGGGTATACCGAACGTCGGCAAGTCGACGTTGATGAACGTGCTGCTGCGGCGCAAGCTGGCCAGGGTCGGCGACGAGCCCGCGCTGACCCGCGCGCAGCAGACCACCCAGATCGACATCCGGCATTCGCTGACCGACACGCCAGGGCTGCTCTGGCCGAAGATCGAGTATCCGAACGACGGCCTGATGCTCGCGGCGAGCAATGCCGTCGGCCGCAATGCGGTGATCGACGAGGAAGTGGCGAGTTTTCTGGCCGGTCTGCTGCTGTCTCGCTATCCGGCACGGCTCGCCGGGCGCTACGGTCTGAGCGCCGAAGCGATCGCCGGCGGTGATGCCGCGACCGTGATCGAGCAGCTTGCGCGGCGCCGTGGGCTGCTCCTCAGGGGCGGTGCGGTCGACCTGGAGAAGGCAGCCCGGGTCCTCCTTCAAGATTACCGGGAAGGCCTGCTCGGACGGATCAGCCTGGAGACCCCGGAGACGCGCCGGGCGATGCTCGCTGGGGCAAGCGCGGCAGACCGGGCGGCTGTGCCGGACGACGACTCGCGCGGCCACGGGGAGTGTTGCCCAACAGTGTCCGCATGAAAGACTGACCGGCGATGCTCACTTTCCTTCCTTCCCCGCTGATCGGCCTGATCGCCTGTCTGCTGCTCGGGCTGAACATTCTGATCTGGGTGCCGCTGCTGCTCGTCCTGGCGACGCTCAAGCTGATCCTGCCGTTCAGGTTCGTTCGCCTCCGCCTGGACCCACTGCTCGTCGGCGTTGCCGAGGCCTGGATAGCCGGCAACGGCGGATGGATGTGGCTGACCCAGAACGCCGACTGGGACGTCCAGGGAGTCGACGGACTCGATCGGTGGGGCTGGTACCTGGTCAACTGCAATCACCAGTCGTGGGCCGACATCTTCGTCCTGCAGCGCGTGCTGACCGGGCGAATCCCCTTGCTCAAGTTCTTCCTCAAGCAGCAACTGCTCTGGGTGCCGGTCATGGGGCTGGCCTGGTGGGCGCTCGATTTTCCGTTCATGCGCCGGCACAGCGAGGAGACCCTCAGCAAACGCCCCGACTTGCGGGCCCGGGACCAGGAGGCGACGCGTCAGGCCTGCGCGAAGTTCTCGCTGATTCCGACCAGCGTGATGAACTTCTGCGAGGGGACGCGGTTTACCGTCGCCAAGCATCAGCGCCAGCGCTCGCCCTACCGGCATCTGCTCAGGCCCAAGGCAGGGGGCATGGCACTCGCGCTGAACGTGATGGGCGAGAAGTTCCGCGCGATTCTCGACGTGACGATCGTCTACCCCGACGGCGCGCCGAACTTCTGGGAGTTCCTCTGCGGCCGGATGAGGCGGGTGCGCGTGCGCGTACATCCCTTGCCCGTTCCGGCAGACCTGACTCGTGCCGACTATGCTGGCGACCCGATGGTCCGCGAGGCCTTCCAGCGATGGATTCAGTCGATCTGGGAGGCGAAGGACAGGGAGATCGCTCAGCTGCTCGACGAGCCGCGGCGCTGAGCGGTGGGTCAGGGATCGTCATCAACACGCCGGGAACCCCGCGCCAGCGCGGACGACGAGTCACGCCGGGAGGAAAGACGGATGCGCAAACTGCATGTCGCGAAGCAGCGATCACCTTTCCCGAGCGAGTTGGCGCAGTGCCGGTGAGCGTCACCGAACGGGATGCAGCGTTGGCTGGCCGACTTGCGCAGTTGCCGGGCTTCCCCGAGATCATCGGGGGCGCGGGGACGCAGCCCCCGATCGACAAGCAACGTCGGGCATCCTGTCAGGAACCCTGCGCGCGAAGTAGGGACTAAGGAGCCTGTTCGACTGTTCATCGTTCGCTGCTCTCGCGCAGCAGGATCGGCCCGCCATGCTTCCCCCCGTCCAGATCGTGCGCCGCAAGCTTCAGCGTCCGAGGATCGTTGGTGACCTGGTCGAGCGGCAGGAACTGCTCAGCGATCTCGATGCGGCCAGCCGGTTGCCGCTGACGCTGGTCCATGCTCCGCCGGGGTACGGCAAGACCACACTCGTGGTCAGCTGGATCGAGAGTCGTGAGGGCCTGTCGGCGTGGCTGTCGCCCGATACCGAGGACAGCGATCCGCGGGTTTTCCTCAGCTATCTGGTCGCTGCCATCCAGAGTGCATTCCCCGATGCCTGCACGGCGACGCTGGCCTGCCTGGCTGATGGCGAGACGTCACTGCCGGTCCTCGCCGGCGCGTTGAGCAACGATCTCGACGCACTGCCGGCGCCGCTGGTGGTGGTCATCGACGACTTTCAACGGATCGTATCGCCCTCGACGCATGCGCTGCTCGATCGCCTCCTGCTGCGCCCCCCCGATCGCCTTCATCTCGTGCTGATCTCGCGAACGCTGCCGCCCCTTTCGCTGGGCGCTTTGCGTGTCCGCGAGGCGCTCAGCGAGATCGGGATGCGCGAGCTTCGCCTGAGTACCCGTGAAGCAGCGCTGGTTATCGAGCGATGCGCCGGGCGCGCCTTGCCGCCGGAGGCTCTGGAAAGGGCTTGCCAGCGTAGCGAGGGATGGCCGGCCGGCGTGAGGCTGGTTGGGCTTGCACTGCGCGCCGGGAGCGCGGACGACTGTTTCGATCAGCGCCTCAGTGCCGCAGACCCGCAGGTCCAGCAATACCTCGTCGAGGAGCTCATCGCCCGAGAGGATCCGGCTGTCCGCAATGGCTTGCTCCGCCTGGCCATCGTCGACAGCTTCTGCGTTTCGCTCGCCGCGGATCTGCTGGTCGCTGGTGTGCCACCAGCGAATCGGGAGTCCGCTGCCAGCGTCGTTGAACGCTTGATCGACGCCTCACTGTGGACCGTTCCCGTCGACGATCGGCCCGGCTGGTACCGCTACCATGTGCTGTTCCGCGAGTTCCTGCTTCTCCAACTCGCCAGGCAGTTTTCCCCAGCCGGGGCCGGCGAACTGCACCGCTACGCCTCGGGCTGGTTCGAGGCACACGGGCTGATCGAGGAAGCCCTCGACCATGCCCTGGTGGCGGGTGGTCCGGGACTGGCGAGCGAACTGCTCGTCCGCCAGTACGCTCGAGTGGTCGGACGCGACAGCCGTCATCGCCTCGAACGCTGCCTGAGCCGTCTGCCAGCCGCTGTGGTCGACAGCGATCCCGAACTCCTGCTGTTGAAGAGCTGGTTGCTCCATCATCAGGGACGTCACGTCGAGCTGGCGCGGGTTCTCCAACGAGCAGAACATGTCCTCGGTGATGGTTGCCCTGAGCTCGCCCAGCGTAGCGCCGAGAGATTCTGGCTCTGGCGCGGCCGTCTGCTGGCCCTGCGCAGTCAGCTGAGGTACCTGGAGGGGCAGGCAGACGATGCGCTCGCCTGCGCCACGGAAGCACTGCAGCGACTACCGGGCGAATACGTCGAGGAGCACGCACTGGCCTGGTCGGTTCTCGCCGGTGTCCGGCAGATGCACGGCGAGGTCGCCGACGCGCGCCGCCTGATCCACGATGCGCTGGCCTGCAGGCCGCGTGCCAGCGCAGAGGCATGGCTGGTCTCGGCGTTGTGCTTCATCGACTGGATGGCCGCCGATCTGTCGGCGCTGCTGTGGACCGCGAACGAATATTACAGGGAGACGCCTGGCGAGGCTCAGGGGTACGCCTTCATGGCCCGCTACTTCGCGGGTCTCGTGCAGTATCAGCGCAACGAACTGGCGGTCGCCGAGGCGACGCTGATCCCGGTGCTACGGCCGTATCCGGAACCTTCTCCGGGCTACCGGGCCGAGGGCTCGATGCTTCTCGCGGAGGTCTATCAGGCGCTCGGGCAAGGCGACAAGGCACGGGAGATAGTCGATGGCCTGTGCGCTCGGCTGCAGCAGAAGGGTGATTTGTCGAGGCTGTTCCGCGCTCGTGCCTGCGAGGCGGATCTGGCCCTTCGCCAGGGTCGGATCGACGCCGCGCGGGACTGGGCGCGCAGCTTCGATCCAGGTCCGGCCCCTGCCTGTTACCACCTGTCGAGGTCGCCGCACCTGACCCTGGCTCGCGTCTGGCTTGCCGATGGCGGCGCCGAAGGCCGCGAGCAGGCCGGACGGCTCCTGCAATTGCTCGAGAGCGAGCTCGTCGCCAGGCACAACACTCGCTACCTGATCGAGGTGCTCGCGCTGCAGGCATTGCTGCGACGCGCGCAGGGCGACGCAGCCGGAGCCGCCGAGCGACTGACGCGCGCGCTGGCGCTGGCAAAGCCAGCGGGCTTCGTCCGGGTCTTCGTCGATCTCGGTCACCAGCTCGTTCCGGTACTCCGGCAAGTGCACGGGGCCGGGCAGAGCACCGGATACGTCGGGCAGCTCCTCGCGGCGTTCAAGAACGACTGGCTGATCAGCGTGGAAAGGCAGCAGATCAGCGCCGAGCTGACCCGCCGGGAGCTGAAGATCCTCAGACTCCTCGCCGCCCGGTTGAGCAACCTCGAGATTTCCGAGGAACTGTGCATTTCGCGGGCCACCGTCAAGCGTCATACGCAGAACATCTACCGCAAGCTGCAGGCGTCGAGCCGCCGCGAGGCCGTCCTCCGCGCGAAATCACTCAACATCCTTCTCGACGGCTGAGAGCCGCCGTGCTCGCTGGGGCGCCAGGCGGCAGACCGCGCCAGCGATGATTCTCGCCGGGTCGCCACCAGGCGGGAGTCTGCCGGGACCGCCGGTTGGGCGACCCGCGTAGCTCCCTGCGATGACCTCGTCCGATCCGCGCGCACCCGTTGACCGTGGGCTTTCCTTGACCTGCGTCAGAGGTTCAGCACTCCGACAAAAAATGGCCCTTTTTGTGGCCCATTTTATGGACCCTTCGAGACCTCCGTGCGCTTGCCGGTGCACGCGATGATGGCATAATTGCCAGTCATGGAAACAAAATACGACGCTCACCGGGAGTCCGAATTCATGTCCATGTCAAACGGACGAGTGATCGCCATCGTTTCGCAGAAGGGCGGAGCAGGCAAGACGACGGTGGCCATTCAGCTGGCCGGCGGTCTGCAGGCGATCAACAGGTTGGTCGTCGTGGTCGACCTCGATCCACAGCAGAGCGCCTTCCGCTGGGCTGAATCGGCGCTGTTGATCGATTCGGACGTGCACCTCGACGTGCGCAAGATGTCCGGTCTGGAACTGATCAGGCACGTCGCCGAATTGCAGGACGAGGCCGACTACGTGGTCCTCGACACTCCCCCATCGATCTACCACCCATCGACTCTGGCGGCCCTGGCCGTGGCTCACCTGGCGGTCGTTCCGGCAGTGCCGGGTCCGACAGACCTCTGGTCGACGCTGGCCGTCGAGCGCCTGATCCTCAATCGCATGGAACAGAGCCACCGGCTGCGCGGCTGCATTCTTCCCAATCGCGTGCAGAACACCGCTCTCGCCGCAGACGTGCTCGAACTGCTGCATGAGTTCAGGCTGCCGATTCTGGATGCGGCGCTCGGTCAGCGCAACGCCTATCCGCAGAGCGCAGTGATCGGCGCGTCCGTCTTCCAGCTCGGTTCGGGTGCCGAAGCCGCGCAGGAAGAGGTTCGCCGGATGACTGCCGCGGTCATTGAACAACTCGGAGAGAAGTCATGACGACAACACCGGACAGCAGCAACAAGACGGCCTTGCGTGCCAGCCTGAGGAAGGAGGACGAGTCACTTGCCGAGCGCCTGGCCGAGGCCGAGGTTCCGCTCGTTCCGGTGGGTCCGCCCGATCTGCCCGTCGCGGCGGTGAGCAGCGCCGAGCCGGTGCCCGAGCCGCCCGCGGGCAAGCCTGCGGCCGGTCGTCGGGGCAAGGCTGTGGCAAAGATGAAGTCCTCCGCAAAGAGCGAGAGGCACGCGGCGGACACGAAGCCGGTCGGCTCGAAGAAGGGCGCAAGGCGGGCAAGCAGGGCGAAGGCGGCGGAGAAGGGCGCTGCGTCTTCGCAAGCGAGCGAGGTCGTGCAGAAGGCCGACAAGCCTGCCAAGTCCGGGGCAGTTGCTCCAGCGCTAAGGTCCGAATCGGCCAGCAGGACGGCGAAGATCGACGAGGCGGTGGAGAAGCTCGGAAAGGCCGCCCGGGAGAAGGGTGACAAGCTCGTGCGTTATTCGGTCGAGCTGCTGAAGAGCGAAGAGGCAGCGATCGAAGCACTGCGCACCGAACTTTCGAAAGCGGCGGGGTGGGCGACGAGCAAGTCGGACATCCTGCGCGCCGGGATTCGTGTGTTCGCCGAACAGAAGGTGGAACGGATGAAGGAGGTGCTGGCATCACTCGCCAGCCTGTCCAAGGTCAAGAAGAAAGGTTGACGAGTGGTGGATCAGCCATTGCCCAGCGGTTCGACCGACGGAGCGACCGGCAGGGGCCTCGAGCCACTGCGGCGATCCGCCCGGCCGGCGAGCCGAGCAGAGGTCTGTTCCGGGGCCGGAAGCCGACCGGCCCGGGTCCGGGGGGTTTCTTTCACTGGCAAGTGCTCGACAGAGCATTAATCGAGGGAGGTCGTATGTTCAGCAGTCTCATGCCGCAACGCAAGGAATTCTTTCAGCTTCTCGCCGCGCATTCAGAAAAGGTCGTGGCCGGGGCGAACGCCACGCTGCGTCTGATCAACAGTCTCGGTGACGGGAAGACCGACCTCGGCGCACTGGTCAATGAAGTCAACGACCACGAGCATGCGGGTGACCAGATCAAGGCCAAGGTCATCGAGCGCCTCCACCAGTCGTTCACCACGCCGATCAACCGTGACCAGATCCACTCCCTGATCGACGACCTGGACATGACCCTGAACGTGTTGCAGAGCGTGGCCAACGCGGTAGGCATGTACAACATCCGGCAGTCGACGTCCGAAGCGCGCGAACTCGCCTCGCTGAGTGCCGATGCGTGCATGCGTCTGAATCGTGCGGTAGCTGCGCTGTCCGACAAGACGCGCGGTGCCGAGACGCTCAACCTGTGCAAGGAAGTCGAGGAGATCGAGTCGAAGGCCGACAAGATCCAGCACAAGGCGATCGCCGCGCTCTTCCAGGAAGGCGCCAACCTGTGGAACACGATGAGGATGCGCGAGTTCTACTCGCTGCAGGAAGCCGTCCTGGACTGCTGTCAGGAAGCGGCCAAGATGATCGAAGAGATCCTGATCGAGAACTCCTGAGAGGTCGCGCGAAATGGAAGGCTTGACTATGAGCATCTGGACGCTGGGCGTGCTGATCGCGGTCGCCCTGGCGTTCGACTTCATGAACGGTTTTCACGACGGCGCGAACTCGATCTCGACGATCGTCGCCACCGGCGCACTGACTCCGAAGCAGGCAGTGCTGTTCGCCGCGTTCTTCAACTTCGCCGCTCTCTGGATATTCCAGCTCAAGGTCGCGGCGACGATCGGGAAGGGAACCGTAGACCCGAAGTTCGTCGACTACTACGTGATCTTCGGCGCTCTGATCGGTGCGCTGGCGTGGAACATCATCACTTGGTATTACGGCATCCCGTCGTCGTCTTCGCACGCGCTGGTCGGGGGGCTGGTCGGCGCGACGGTAGCCAAGTCGGGGACCGGCGACGCGATCATCTGGGAAGGCTTCGGCAAGATCCTCGCCTTCATCATCATCTCGCCGCTGGTCGGGATGCTCATCGGCGGTCTGCTGATGGTGCTCGTGGCGTGGATCTTCAAGAACAGGTCGCAATACCAGGCAGCCGGGTTCTTCAAGTACGCCCAGCTCTTCGCCGCCGGCGCGTACAGCCTCGGGCACGGCGGCAACGACGCGCAAAAGACGATCGGCATCATCTGGCTGCTGATGATCACCGCCGGCATGGCCACCAAGGACCAGTCGACGCTGCCGATGTGGGTCGTTTATTCGTGCTACTTCGCGATCGCCTGGGGCACCTATCTCGGCGGCTGGCGGATCGTCAAGACGATGGGCACGAAGATCACCAAGCTCAATTCGATCAGCGGCTCTTGCGCGTCGATGGGCGGTGCGATCACGCTTGGACTGGCAACGCTGGGCGGCATTCCGGTGTCGACGACGCACACGATCACCGGCGCGATCATCGGCGTCGGCGCGGCCAACGACGTCAAGGCCGTCCGCTGGGCGATAACCGGCAACCTGTTCGTCGCGTGGGTGCTGACGATTCCGGCGTCGGGACTGATCGCCGGGGTCGCCTGGTGGATCGGGACCAAGTTCCTGTGACCGAACAACTCGGCACGACCCCGGCGGCAGCGCAAGACGGTATCGCCGGGGCGCCACAGTCCGCACGACGATCGTTTCCAAAGTCATAGAGGGAGTCAGGGATGTTACCCAAGCGGAAGGAATTTTTCGATCTGCTCGCGGCGCACTGCGAGCGAGTCGAGGCCGGCGCCAGCGCGATGCTGCGCCTGGTCAGCAGCATGGGGGTCAGCAAGCAGGATGTCGCTTCGCTGGTCGAGGAAATCAACATGAACGAGGCGAGTTCCGACAAGATCAAGGCGGACATGATCGAGTTGCTGCACAAGGCCTTCGTCACCCCGCTGAACCGCGATCAGGTCTATCAGTTGACGCTGGACATCGACCGGATCATGAACTGCATCCAGGACGTGGCGATGGCGGTCAGCGACTACAACATCACCGAGTCGACGCGTGCCTCGCACGAACTGGCGGCGATGGCCGTCGAGGCGTGCTCGCGGCTGACCCGGGCGATGGCGGCGCTGAACAAGGATTCGCACAGTCCGGAGACGATGAGCCTGTGCGAGGAGATCGAGCGGATCGAGGAGAAGTCGGTTGCCGTGATGTATCAGGCGATCAAGGCCCTCTACGACGCCGAAGGTGACGATGCCGCGGCGTTGCGCGCGTATCGTCTGCAGGAGTTGTACGCGTTGCAGGAGAAGGTCTTCAGGGCGAGCAAGAAGACCGCCCAGTCGCTCGAGGAGATTCTGCTCGAGACTGCCTGATCCGCGGATTCCGGAATCGCGGCGGCGCACTGGCCTCGCGCCGGCACCCCGCTTGCGGGGGCCGGCCTCTTTTTGCCTTACAATTCCCACCTCACAGAAAGCTGGTCCGGCCGGCAGGTGAAGCTTCGCTCTGGCGCGCTTCGCTTGCCGGTACGGAGTGCTACCGCGCTAGCGCGGGACGTCTCGAGGTGGAGAGGCGATGTTATCGACGAGTCCGATGGCCGCGCTCTTTGGCAGGTCGCCATTCAAGCCGCTGCAGCAGCACATGCGCGTGGTCATCGAGTGCGTCAACGAAGTCCAGCCGCTCTTCGAAGCGCTGATCGCCGGCGAGCAGGCGCTGCTTGGCGAGATCAAACACAGGATCTTCGTCAAGGAGCGGGAGGCCGACGCTCTGCGCAACGAGATGTGCGATCAGCTGCCGAGGAGCATGCTGCTTGCCGTCGACCGGCGCGATCTGCTCGACCTTCTTGCCGTACAGGACGCGATGGCCGACACGGCACAGGACATCGCCGGCCTGCTCGTCGAACGCACGATGGACGTTCCGGCCGGGCTGGCCGATCCGTTGGTGCGCCTGGTGGTCCGCTGCACGGACACCTGCCATCAGGCTCAGCGGATCATCGACGAACTCGACCAGTTGCTCGAGACTGGTTTTCGGGGCCGCGAGCTTGCACGTGTCGAGGAAATGATCGTCGAGCTGGCGCGCATGGAGAGTGATACGGACCTCATGGGCATGGCGCTGGCGCGCGCCCTGTTCGTCGAGGAGGAGCGGCTCAAACCGGTGTCGGTGATGTTCTGGTATCAACTGATCCAATGGATCGGCAACCTCGCCGATTCCGCGGAGAAAGTGGGCGAACGCCTGCGCGTAATGATCGCGCGCTGAGCGACGGAGGAGCGCGGTGAGCGGAAGGGCGAGTGATGAGCTCGTGAAGTCGCGTAATTCCGATGCCTGGCTGGGGAGGCGGCGGGTCGGTCTTTCGGGGGCCGGGTGATGGCGATCATCGCCGAACATCAGGCGCTCTTCTTCGTTCTGGCCATCGTCCTCGGCGTCTATCTGACCTGGGGAATCGGCGCCAACGATGTGGCCAACGCGATGGGCGCGTCGGTCGGAGCGGGCGCGCTGACCGTCCGGCGGGCGGTCCTGCTGGCCGCGGTCATGGAGTTTCTCGGTGCCTGCCTCGCCGGCGGGGAGGTGACGACGACGATCTCGAAAGGGATCGTCGACGGCTCGATGTTCGGTGCCGTGCCGCATCTGTTGCTGCTGGTGATGATCGGCGCGATGCTTGCTGCCGGTCTCTGGCTGATGCTCGCGACGATTCGCGGATGGCCGGTTTCGGCGACGCATTCGATCGTCGGTGCGGTATGCGGCGCCGGACTCGCTGCGCGCGGCGCCGACGCCGTGCATTGGTACCAGCTCAGCGAGATCGTCGTCAGCTGGTTCGTTTCGCCGATGCTCGGTGCGATCGTCTCGCTGCTCCTGACGCTGAGCATCCGTCGGCTGATCTTCAACACCGAGAACCCGATACGCGAGGCGCGCCGCTGGGGGCCGGCCTACGCGTTCATCGTCGGCTGGGTCGTCTCGCTGATCACCATCACCAGGGGCCTGAAGTACGTCGATATCCAGTTTGGCGGAGTCGAAGGGCGCCTGCTTTCGGCAGCCATCGGCGTTGCTCTGGCGTTGCTCGCCTGGCTGATGATGCGGCGCATCGAGTTGCCCGATCAGGCCAACCGCGCGCTCCATTTCGCCAGTGTCGAGCGCCTGTTCATTCCGCAAATGGTGTTCACCTGCGCGGCGATGGCCTTCGCGCACGGCTCGAACGACGTGGCCAACGGAATCGGCCCGATGGCCGAAGCCATCCAGATCATCCAGACGAGGTCGGTGTCCGATCAGTCGGCGGTGACTCCGTTCATCCTCGCGGTGGGTGGTCTCGGCATCGTTGCCGGTCTGGCGACCTATGGTTATCGTGTGATGGCCACGTTGGGCCACCGGATCACCGCGCTGACCCCTACGCGGGGCTACTGTGCAACGGTTGCTGCTTCGCTGGTTACGGTGACCGCGTCGGGGCTGGGTCTGCCGGTGTCGACGACGCATATCGCCGTCGGAGCGGTCATGGGGGTCGGTATCGCCCGGGGCATCGGGGCGCTCGATCTCCGGGTGATTGCCGGAATACTGGTCTCCTGGCTGATCACCGTTCCGGTGTCCGCCTTTCTCGGCGCGGTCGGCTTTTTCCTGCTCGAAAAGGTGTTTACCTAGGATGTTTCGAACTCCTTCAGTCAGCCGCCCATCGGTCGTCCTGGTGGCCCTCTCCGGCTAGAACTACGCCGATGTCGGTTCTGTCTACCGAGCGCGTCGAACTGCTGCAGAGCTTCAAGGGGATCGATTACCCGGCCGACCTCCGCTATCGTCAGCTCCTGGTCACCGGACCGCCTGGAGCCGGGAAGAGCACGCTGATCGCTCGTCTCGGCGGCTGGTCGGAAGAGGGCTATCTCGATCTCGCCAAGCGGCACTGGTGGCGATCCGAGATCCTCTCGGTGCGGCCGCGCGAGATCCATCTCGGGATCCCCTTCCGCGGCTTGCCAGGAGCCGTTTCCGTCTTCGACGCCGAGTTCCTCGATTGCGATCCGCTGCCTCCGATCGATTTCGAGCGAATCGTCCTGCCTCCGCACAGGCGCTACTTTTTCTCGGTCGACTGGTATCGACGCTACGTTTTCGAGTTCCTGCTGCCACCGGCCGAACTCGTTTTTGATCGCCGCAGCGCGCGCGCGCGGCACAGCACGCATCCCGTCGATGTGCAACTGAGCCTGGAGATCTGCGCTGCGCAGCTGGCCGTTTTCCGGCGGCTCGCAGAATACCTGCATCGGCAGGGGTTGTCCGTCTATCTCCGCGAGGGTACCGACAGTCGCCCAAGACGATTCGTCGACGCCAAGCCGTCTCCATGAGGTATTTCAGCGGGTGGCCGAGCAAGCTCTCGAAACTGCTGGCCCGACTCAGGGCGTTTGCCGCGAGGTTCGGTTTCGGGTGGGGACACCACCTGAAGCTCGGCGATGCGTACCGCCTGGGCACCAGCAAGGTGCGCGTACCCATCGAAGGTCTGGCGATCGAGGTGACCCTTGGGCTCGGCGACAAACGGCTGCATCTCTACCCGGAAACGCGAATCGGTCCAGGCGGGAAGCCGATCATGCTGGACAGCTATCTGGTGGTCGATCCGCGAACACACCTGCAGCGCATCGGGGGCTTTCTGCGCCTCACCCCGAAGAGCTGGCTGGCGATCGGTTCAGGCGATCCGCTCCAGCAGGCCCTGTTCGAGTTTCCGCCAGCGGTGGACGAGCAGCACCTGGTGGTCATCTACGGCCGGGATTCGCTCGCCTTTCGCAATCTCGGTGATGCCGGCAGTTCGATAGCCCCGGTCATCGACGACCCGCGCTCGAGGCGAGCCGAGAAGTTCAGGCGGCTGCGGGCAGTTCTCGGTGGGCCGGTCGAGCTTCTGCCACGTGCCGACGCTCTGTCGCTGATCGAGGACGTCAACCGCCTGATGCGCGAGGAGGCGTATCGCGTGCTTGATGACCGCGGCCTGCCCGGCGGCCTGCTTTCGCTTCCAGAGCGGCTCGCGCCGATTCTCGTCGCCGACCTTCATGCGCAGGTCGACAACCTGCTCACGGTCCTCACCCAGAATGCCTTTCTCGACGGGCTCGAAGACGGCACCGCCGCGCTGGTGATTCTGGGTGACGCGGTGCACTCGGAAGAAGACGGACGGTTGCGCGAGATGGAAAGCTCGATGATTCTCATGGACCTCATCTTCCGCCTGAAGCAGCGCTTCCCGGGGCAGGTCTTCTATGTCCGTGGCAATCATGATTCCTTCTCCGAGGACATCGCCAAGGCGGGGATTCCGCAGGGCCTGTTGTGGGCCAAGGAACTCGGCGAGCGGCGCGGGAATGCCTATCTCAAGGCGATGGGCGAGTTCTACGCGCTGCTTCCCTACGTCGTCGTCGCGCAGGATTTCGTGGCCTGCCATGCGGCGGCTCCGACGATGAAGGTCAGCAGGGAGATGCTGGTGAATATCCACCGGCATCCGAAGCTGATCCTGGACCTGATCAACAACCGTCTGCGCAAGGCGAATCGCCCGCAGGGGTACGGGCGAGGCGACATCAAGCGCTTGCGTCGCGCGCTGGATCTCGATCCGTCGGCTGCCTTCATCGTCGGCCATACGCCGCTCGATCGCGAGCACACGCTGTGGCTCGACGTGGACGGGATCGACCACCACCACGTCCTGTTCAGTGCCAATCCCGACCAAGTTGGCGTATTCACCCGAGTAGGCGGAATGATGGTCCCTCTGATCTATCCGGTCGACTCGCTGACCCCGGTTCTCAATGGCATCGACGTCGAAGGCGCCTGAGGACTGCGCGGTGCGCCGGTCAATGCCGTTCTGCGTCGTCTGTCCTTGTCAACCGGGGCTGGAGGCGAGCGTTAAATCTCGCGTGGGTGGAGCGTACGAACAATTTCGACAGGAGATCAAGATGGGCAGCCTCAGCAGCGAGTCTTTTGACCAGTTTCTCGATTCATTGAAGTGCGCGGGCGTGGAAATCAGCAACGAAGACGAGTTGCGCGAGCGGTTGGCCGAAGCCCAGCGGTGGCGCTTTGCCTTCGCGACTCTCGCGGCGAACGGTCGCCCGCTGGGTATCCGCTTCCAGGACCGCGCCGGTGGCGTCAACGAGTCGGGCATCCATGAAGCGTTCGCGCGTTTTCGCCTTCCGGAAGCTCTGCAGAGCAGCTTTTCTGCGAGCCTGCGCGCGGGGCACTGAGCAGACCTGATCCTACGGGCCTGGCCCGTGGCGGCCGCGTGACATCGCCTGACCGTGGACTGGTTCCGGGTGTTGCGGCTTGCGGGCTGCCCGACCCGCTGCTCGGCAGGGTGATCGAGGAGGATTCGCGCGATTCGCGGGTGCCGGTCAGCCGGCTCCCGGCGTGGCCGATCCCGCGGCGGCACACCGCGAGTGCGCGGCCAGTTGAACGATCGCCGGCGAGTGAGTGATAATGACGCCATGAACGACTCCCCGCCCCAGGATCCGCGCCGGCGGCTCCGTGAACTGCTGGCCATTCCCGAGCGTGATCGCACCGACGCGCAATGGGATGAAATCATCGAGATCGAGATCACCCTCGCTCCTGGAAACCGTGAGTCCGACCGTCACTTCGATCGGCAACAGGACAAACGGCAGGGGCCAGCCGCGTCCGCTCGCCGTCCAGAGCAGCGCAAGCCCACGCCGAGACCGCCTGCGACCGGGGCACGGCCTGAATCGCGGCCGGGCGGCCAGCGGCCGGAGAGCAACCCCGACGCAGCAGCAGAAGCCCGCGCGGAAGCCCGCGCGCCGGATCAGCGATCGCCAAAGCGGCACGTGCGCCGGCCTAGACGCCCGCCGGAGAACTCGGGCGAGGGCTGAAAGGTCGTCAAGGAATCGTCGTGAGCAGGGCGAGATGCCCGGCGCCAATCAAGGGAAGGCCTTCGTTTCCTTCCTGCAGCGAACGCGACGAGAGATGGCCAATGGACACCGAGAGGGCGAAAGAGGCGCGCAGCCGAAGGTCCGGTCTCCCTGGAATGACGCAGCCAGCCGGGTCAGCGGCCGTCCGGGCTGCGCAGCCAGAGGCAGTTGCCTTTGCTGGCTTGTTCGATGGCCGCGAGGATCCTTTCGTGATCGGCGATCTCCTGATCGCTGGCCGTCCTGACCAGCTGTAGTGCTGCTCGCGGCTGCCCCGACATTGGCCTGACAGACGCTTCTGTGTTGCCGCCCGACCGCGCCCCGCCGAGGTCGATGATCAGGCTTTCCTGGCCGCGAGTCATCGCCAGGTAGACCTCGGCGAGGATCTCCGCGTCGAGCAGGGCGCCGTGCAGAGTTCGCCGCGAGTTGTCGACGCCGTAGCGCTCGCAGAGCGCATTCAGACTGTTCTTCTTGCCCGGATGCATGTCCTTGGCCATGCGCAGCGTGTCGCAGACCGCGTGGCAGACGGTCTCGACCGGTGCCATGTCGAGCAGCGCAAGCTCGGCGTTCAGGAAGCCCACGTCGAACGCGGCATTGTGGATGAGCAGTTCCGCCCCACGGATGAAGTCGACGAACTCGGTTGCGATGTCGGCAAAGCGGGGCTTGTCGAGCAGGAATTCCCGGCTGATCCCGTGCACGGCCAGAGCGCCGGCGTCGATGTCCCTCTCCGGGTTGAGGTAAGTGTGGAAGTGGCGGTCGGTCAGGCGGCGGTGGCACATTTCCACGCCGGCGATCTCGATGACCCGATGGCCGAGCCTGTGCTCGAGTCCGGTGGTTTCAGTATCGAGGAAGACCTGCCGCATGGATCGACTCCCTGAGGATCGACGCGTGTTCAGCGACGCGTCCTGAACCGCGATCCGCTCGCCGGCTGAGCGGCCGTGGCGGAAGAAAACGCGCTGTTGCGGAGGCCCCCGGTCATTGCTGCGCGGGTCGTGGGCCTGCCGGTGCCCTGTGCCGGTCACGCAGCAACTCGTCGAGGCCACGGTTGGCCAGGCGATCCGCACGTTCATTTCCTGGATTTCCGGAGTGCCCCCGGACCCAGTGCCATCTGATCTCGTGGCGTGCAGCGAGTTCATCGAGTCGCTGCCAGAGGTCCGCATTCTTGACCGGCTCGCGGTTGGCGGTGCGCCAGCCGTTTCTCCGCCACTGCTTTATCCACAGGCTGATTCCCTTCTGAAGATACTGGGAGTCGGTGTGCAGATCGACCGTCGCGGGTCTTCTCAGGGCTTCGAGCGCGCGTATCGCTGCGGTCAGCTCCATTCGGTTGTTGGTCGTTGCGTCTTCGCCGCCCCAGAGCTCCTTCTCGTGGTCTCCCGCTTGCAGGAGAACCCCCCAGCCGCCGGGGCCGGGGTTTCCGCGGCAGCCGCCGTCGGCGTAGATGGTCACCGTTGGCCCGTTGCTATTGCTCATGCGGATCGCCCTGTTTCTTGCTGACTGCTGAAAGGACCTTGCTCGGAACCTTCTGCTGCTTCCATGCAGGCACGATCAGACGCATCCCGTGGACACGCTTGGTCGCCTGCAGCAGATAGACTCCGCCGGCGAAACTCCACCAGCGGGCGCCGGCCGACTCGACAACCCGCCAACGGCTCAACCAGCGTTCATGGCTGCAGGGGGGGGAGTAGCAGCCGAAAATTCCCTTCTCGACCTCGAAGCCGAGCAACTGCAGCCAGTCCTTGAGACGCGCTACCGAGAGATACCGCCCGTTCCACGGAAAGCCGCTGGGGCATCCGGGAAGCCTGCGGCGCAATCCCCAAAACGAGACGGGGTTGAAACCGGCGACGACCAGCGCTCCTTCAGGGATCAGGACGCGCTCGACTTCCCGGAGAATCTGGTGCGGGTCTTCGTGGAACTCCAGAACGTGAGACATGACCACGAGATCGATGCTCTGCGCGGCGAACGGGAGACGGCGAAGGTCGCAGAGCACGTCGGCGTGTCCCGACGGGCTCGCCACCTGTCTCAGGGGGATGCGGTTGTGGGCCAGCAGGTCGCGCTCCGGCATCCCGAGCTGCACGGCATTGTAGCCGAAGAGATCGGCGACCACCGAATCGATCGTTGTCTGTTCCCAGTCCATGACGTAGCGCCCCAGCGCACTGTGCAGCCACGAGTCCAGACCGGGAATTGACATTTTCTGCAGTTCTTCCAAAATTCGGCAATGGTTCAGATCGTCTGCATTCCAGCTTTCAAGGATAACTACATCTGGTTGCTGCGCAAGGGCGCGATGGCCGCGGTCATTGATCCTGGTGCCGCAGACCCCGTGCTCGAAGTGCTCGATCGAGAGGGTCTCTCGCTGGCTGCGATCCTGATCACTCACCATCATGCCGATCATCAGGGAGGCGTTGCCGGCCTGCTCGATCGGCATCAGGCGGAGGTCATTGGTCCGGCTGCCGAGCGGATCACCGGCATCACGAGGCGCCTGCACGGCGGCGAGACGATCACCGCGTGCGAGATCAGCTTCGCGGTCCTCGCCGTGCCTGGCCACACGCTCGGCCACCTGGCGTATTATGGGGCAGGCTGCCTGTTCTGTGGAGACACGCTCTTCGCGGGCGGCTGCGGTCGGGTCTTCGAGGGGACCCCGGCGCAGATGGCGGAATCGCTCGCCCGCCTCGCGGGCCTGCCCGACGATACCGCCGTGTATTGCGCGCACGAATACACCGAGGCCAACCTGCGCTTTGCCCTGGCGGTCGAGCCGAACAACGCGGTTCTGCGCGAGCGTGCAGCCGAGGTCGCCGCGGCTCGGGCGCGAGGGTGCGCGACGGTACCTTCGACGATCGGCATCGAGAAAGCGAGCAACCCGTTCCTGCGCTGTGCCGAGCCCGAAGTCATTGCCGCTGCCCGCAGCCGCGGAGCGACGGCAGAAGATCCGGTGAGCGTCTTCAGCGTCCTCAGGGAATGGAAGAACACCTTCTGAGCCACCCAGCCGCCCTTGGTGGCGGCAGGTGTTCGGCAGGTGTGCGGCATGAAAGCAACGACCTACAGAACGTTTTCTTGAGAGCGTCGTTTCAGTCTGCTGTCTGGGACGCATCCCGCCGGTTTGCTGATCGCCGGGCTCGGCCGACGGTGTCGAGAACCTTCGCGGCGTTGAACGGCTTGACGATGAAGCCGCTAGCGCCACTCCGGATCGACTCGTCGACGGTCTGTTTGCTGGGCCGGTCGGCGAGCATCACGACGGCGATCTCCGGGTACATCAGCCTGATCGTCTGCAAGGCCTCGAGTCCGTCCATCTGGGGCATGACCAGGTCGAGGCAGATGATCTCGGGGCGTAGTCGCTCGGCGAGGGCGAGTGCGCCGACGCCATCCCGTGCCTCGCCGACGACCTCATAGTCGCCCTCACGAAGGATGCTGCGCAGGAGCGTTCGCGTCAGGTCGTTGTCGTCGACGACGACGACTCTCGGACGCGAAGTTTCGCTCATGCTCGACTCGGCCACGACCGGGACCAACGCCGTGCGTCACGGTGTCCACTCCTTCGTGCTAAATTACTGAGATCCGAAGCCATCCACCGTTCCGACACGATGTCCGAAACAACCGGTTCTGCCAGGTCGGCTGCCTCCGCAAGAGCAAGAAAGTATGGCTTGTGGGCGCTGTCCGTCGTGCTGGTCATCGGAGTCGTCGGCTTCCTTGTCCTGCCACCCATCGTCAAGTCGATCCTGCTCGACAGGCTGTCCGAATCCCTCCAGCGACGGGTGAGCATCGAGAGCATCAGCATAAACCCCTACGCTCTTTCCCTGCAAGTCGATGGGCTTTCGATCGACGAGAGGGGTGGCGGAGAGAAGGTCGCGGGCTTCGACCAGCTCTACCTGAACCTGGAAGCCATGTCGCTTTTTCGCGGTGGGCCGGTGGTCAGCGAGCTTAGGCTCGCCGGCCCGATGGTCAGGGTTGTTCGGCTGCCTGACGGAAGTTTCAACTTTTCCGACCTGCTCGATGCTTTCGTCGCCCGGCCGCCGTCGGACGACCCGGTGCCGGCGTTCTCGGTCAACAACATCCAGATCAGCGGCGGCCGGCTTGAGTTCGACGATCACCGGCTTGGCGAGAAGCACCGGGTCGACGACCTCAACGTGGCGCTGCCGTTCGTATCGAGTCTGCCGAGTGAAGTCGACAGCTTCGTCGAGCCAGCGATCTCGCTGTCCATCGATGGCTCGCCGCTGGCCTTCAAGGGCAGGAGCAGGCCCTTCGCCGATTCGCTCGACGGTGAGCTCTCGCTCGACCTGCGCGACGTCCAGCTCGGCCGCTACGTCGGCTACCTGCCTTTCCGCCTGCCAATCGAAGTCGTTTCGGCCGGCCTGGACAGCGAGTTGAAGCTCGTCTTTCGCCGTGCGCCGGCGGGCCGGCCGTCGACGGCCCATCTGTCCGGACGCGCGGCCCTCAAGGATGTGGTGGTCAGGGACGCGGCCGGCGGCCCCCTGCTTTCGCTGGCCCGCCTCGACGTCGTGGTCGACGAAATCGACCCGCTCAAGCGCCGTCTGGCGATCGAGCGGGTTCAGGTCGAGGCGCCCGAGATACACGCCCGCGTCAGCCGCGAGGGGGTGGTCGACTGGATCGAGTTTTTCAGCCAGCGGTTTGCCGGCGGCAGTGGCCGGGGCGAAGCGCAGGGAGCGGAAGCAGCCGCAGTTCCGGAGTGGTCATTGGGCGAGATCAGGGTCACCCGTGGCTCTCTGCACTGGCTCGACGAGTCGCACGGCGAGCCGTTCAACGCAACGGTCGACGATCTCGATCTGACTCTGCAGGATCTCGACGCCCGGGGTGCCTCAGTCGCCACTTTCGCGGCTGCCTGGCGCCTGCGTGCCGACCCGTGGGTCCGCGCGGAGGCCTTCGCGGCTCGCGATGGGCGGCTCGACATGGCCAGGCAGCAGGTGACCGTCGGCGAGGTCCTGGCCAGCGGGGCCAGGCTGCTGATCCGGAGGACGAGGGACGGCGCGTTCGACTTCGTCAAGCCGCCGTCACTGAAGCTCGTCGAGGCTTCGCAGAAAGCCGCTTCGACGCCGTGGAAGCTGACGTTTGCCCGCGTTCACGGTGAGAACCTCGAACTGCGTTTCGAGGACGCGGCAGTATCGCCGGCAGCCGTTCAGGTCGTCCGCGGGGCGACCATCGATGCCGAAAATCTGACCACCGAACCCGGCCAGACGGCTCGGCTGTCCGCGCGCTTTGCCCTGAACGCCAAGGGGCAGGTGGAGGCCGGCGGAACGATCGGTCTGTTCCCGCTCGAAGCCGATCTCAGTCTCGACGCACGGTCGCTGGAACTTCTGCCATTGCAGCCTTATTTCACCGAAAAGGTGAACATCGACGTCACGCGAGGCCAGGTGAGTCTCAATGGGGCGTTGAAGTTGCGCGAAGCGAAGGACAGCACCGGAGAGCTGAGCGGAGGGTTCAGCGGGCAGGTGACGATCGGTGACTTTTACGCGGTCGACAAGCTGAATTCCGCCGACTTCCTCAAATGGAAGTCGCTGTTCCTCGGCAAGCTCGATCTGCGCGTCAACCCGGCGCTGGTGTCGATCGGCGAGGTTGCCCTGTCCGACTTTTTCGCGCGGGTGATCATCAGTCGCGACGGCAAGCTCAATCTGCTGCAGATCGTTCGCCAGCCTGGAAGCACCGCGTCGCCTGAGCCGGCGAAGGCGGTGGCGCCGGTGGCCGTCTCGGGTGAGGGCAGAGCGCAGGCTCCCGTCGCCGCCGGAAGCAGGTTGCCGGTGCCCGTGAACGTCGGCAAGATCGTGCTCCAGGGCGGGAACATCCTGTTCAGCGACAACTTCGTCAAGCCCAACTACTCGGCGAACCTGCGCAAAGTCGGCGGCACGGTCAGCGGGCTGTCGTCGACCATGGGTAGCCTCGCCACGGTCGACCTGCGCGGCAGTTACGACAACACGGCTCCAGTGACCATTGCCGGGCAGATCAATCCTCTCTCGGAGAAGCCGTATCTCAATCTGCAGGCTGAGGTCAGGGGAATCGAGATGACCTCGCTGTCGCCGTATTCCGGCAAGTACGCTGGCTACGCGATCGAGAAGGGCAAGCTCTCGCTGTTCGTCAGGTACCGGATCGAGGACAATCAACTGACCGCCGAGAATCGGGTCTTTCTCGACCAGCTGACTTTCGGGAACCCGGTCGACAGTCCCGACGCGACGAAGCTGCCGGTCACTCTGGCGGTGGCGCTGCTCAAGAACAGCCGCGGCGAAATCGACATCAATCTGCCGATCTCCGGGTCGCTCGACGATCCGGAGTTCAGCGTCGGCGGCCTGATCGTCAGGGTGATCGTCAACCTGCTGGTCAAGGCGGCGTCAGCGCCGTTTGCTTTGCTCGGCTCGATCTTCGGTGGTGGTGAGGAACTGTCGAACGTCGAATTCGAAGTCGGCCAGGCGACCCTGACCGATACCGCGCGACAGCGTCTCGAGACCCTGGCCAAGGCACTCGCCGACAGACCGGCGTTGAGGCTCGAGATCGAGGGACGAGCGGATTCCGAACTCGATCCGGAGGGTCTTCGGCGCAGTCGACTGGAGCACAGGGTGCGGGCAATGAAGCGTGAGGATCTGACCCGCCAGGGCGTCGAGAGCGGATCAGCCGAGTCGGTGGAGGTTGGCGCGAAGGAGTATCCGGTGTTGCTCGAGCGTGTATACCGTGCGGAGAAGTTTCCCAAGCCGCGCAATTTCGTCGGCATGGTCAGGAGCCTGCCGGTCGATGAGATGGAGAAGCTGATCCTGGCCAATACCCAGGTCGACGAAGAAGACCTCCGTGATCTGGCCGAGCGGAGGGCACGGGCGGTTGTGGACTGGCTCGGCGCCCACGATCTGCCTGCCGAGCGGATCTTCCTGCTGCCCGCCAGGGTCGTCACACCGGACGCCGCAAAGGAATCGCCGGGGACGTCCGGCGAGAGTCGAGTGGCGCTGTCGCTGAAGTAGGCGCAATGGTCATGCTGTTGCCCCGTTCGATTCATTCTGGTCCGCCGAGGGCCGCAGATGAATGAGGGAATCGTCTATGCGGCAGTGGCCGTCGGGATCCTGGTCGTCGTTCTCGAACTCGTCGTTCTGCTCCGCGCAGGGTCGGCACGTGAGCTGCGCGACGCGCGCTTGCGGGATCTGCACGACGGCCTCGAACGACTCGAGCGCGAGATCCGCCAGGAACTCGTCATCGGCAGGCAGGAAGCAGCGAACACGGCGCGCGACGACCGAGAGGAGCAATCGCTGTCCCTGGCGCGCCTGTCGCAGGCGCTGGCTGCGCAGCTCGCAGAGCTCGGGCGACTGCAGGCGCAGCAGCTCGAGTCCTTCGCCCAGCAGCTGGGGCGGATGACCAGCAACAACGACCAACGCTTCGACGCGCTGCGACAGACGATCGAGTCACGGCTCGGCGCAATGCAGGCCGACAATTCTGCCAGGCTCGAGGAAATGCGCCGAACCGTGGACGAGAAGCTGCACGCGACGCTGGAGCAGCGGCTCGGCGATTCGTTCAGGCTGGTCAGCGAGCGCCTCGAGCAAGTGCACAAAGGTCTTGGCGAGATGCACACGCTGGCGACGGGTGTCGGCGACCTCAAGAGGGTACTGACCAACGTCAAGACACGCGGCAGCTGGGGTGAAGTCCAGCTCGACGCCCTGCTCGATCAGTTGTTGACTGGCGACCAGTACGCCAGGAACGTTGCTACCCGGCCGAACACCGCCGAACGGGTCGAGTTTGCCATTCGTCTGCCGGGACCGGGGGTCGCCGAGGGAGAGGATCGCCCGGTGTGGTTGCCGATCGACGCCAAGTTCCCGCTCGAAGATTATCAGAGGCTCATCGATGCGCAGGAGAGAGCGGATCCGTCTGCGCTCGACGTCGCCGTCAGGGCACTCGAGACGCGGCTCCGCGAGGAGGCCAGGAAGATTCGCGAAAAGTACGTGGAGCCACCGTTCACGACGGATTTCGCGATCCTTTACCTGCCGACCGAGGGTCTCTACGCCGAAGCGCTCAGGAGGCCGGGGCTGGCCGATGCGCTGCAGCGTGACTGGCGGATCTGTCTCGCCGGTCCGACGACGCTCGCCGCGCTGCTCAACAGCCTGCAGATGGGTTTCCGAACTCTGGCCATCGAGCGACGATCTTCGGAGGTCTGGGCCGTCCTTGGCGCGATCAAGACCGAGTTCGGCAAGTTTGGCGAGGTCCTCGAAGCGACCCGGCGGAAGCTCGAACAGGCGAGTCGCAGCATTGAGTCGGCGGGCGTGCGGACGCGCCAGATCGAGCGTCGGCTGAGGGGCGTCGAAGCCCTGCCGGCGAGCGAAGCGCTGCTGCGACTCGGTGACCTCGAAGGGCTCGATCCGTCAGAGGACGACCGGTGAGCCGGGCAGAACCGGAAGCGATTCCCGGTCAGCGGGCCCGGTGATCAGGCGCATCGGTCGTTTCGAAGTCCTTCGCGAGCTGGGCAGGGGAGCCCGGACGGTCGTCCATCTGGCACGCGACCCGCAGTTGCAGCGTCAGGTGGTCGTCAAGACCTTTACCCTGGCCTTGCCTGAAGTCCCGCAGCGTCGGCAGTGGCTCGATGATGGACAAAGCGTCAGCCGCTTGCGGCATCCGCACATCATCCCGCTCCTCGAAGCGGCGGAGGACGATGGTGCGCCGTATCTGGTGTTCCAGTACGTCGTGGGCGAGAATCTGGGCGAGTATCTCGGACGCAGCGGTGGACTGCCTCCGCAGCGGGCTCTGGAAATCGTCCGGCCCGTTCTCGACGCGCTGGCTCATGCGCACGCTGCAGGAATCGTCCATGGTGCCCTGAAGCCGAGCAACATCCTGATCGATCGGCAGGGAGTTGCGCGGGTGATGGACTTTGTGCTTGCGGCTCGCCAGCTGGTCCGAGGCGCCGGGTTGGGCGTGCACTTCCGCACACCGTCGTACCTGGCGCCGGAGACGATCGCCGGACGAGTGAGCAGCGAGCGTTCGGACATCTTCTCGGTCGGACTCATCCTCCGCGATCTACTCGCCGGAAGCGGAGTGCTGTCCGGCCCGGGGACAGGGCAGGTGCTTCCACGGACCGCCGTCGAGGACTGGCGGCTGCCCCAGGAGGTCCGCAGCGTCCTCGACGACCGGCTGGCGCAGGTCGTCGAAAGGGCCCTGGCGCTGGATCCTGCCGACCGTTTCGAATCCGCAGCGCAGATGCGTGAAGCGCTGGTTGAACACCGCGATGAGGGTTTCGGGTCCGGCCCGGAAGCGCCGCTACCGACCGCGGTCGACCTGCTCCTTCGCCGGATGCGGCACGAGAGCGACTTTCCTGCGCTCTCGGAATCGGTGGTGGCGATCAACCGGATCGCGGCTTCCGAGAATCAGAGCACAGCCGAAGTTTCGAACACGATCCTCAAGGACTTTTCACTGACCCACAAGGTCCTGCGGATGGTCAATTCGGTCTGTTACCGGCAGGTGGTGGGGGGCAGCATCAGCACGGTTTCGCGGGCGGTCGTCGTCCTTGGGCTGGACGCCGTGCGCAGCATGGCCACAACCATCCTTCTGCTCGACCACCTGCAGAACAGGAGCACAGCAAGCGAACTCCGGGACGAGTTCCTGCGCGCGAACCTGGCCGGCGTCCTGGCCAGGGAACTCGGTGGCAGGGGTGCTTCTCGTCCGGAAGCCGAGCAGCTGTTCGTCTGTTCGATGTTCCACAATCTCGGGCGGTTGCTGAGCCTGTACTACTTTCCTGACCAGAGCGTGGAGATCCGGCGCGTGGCCATGCGCAGGAATTGTTCGCAGGACAGCGCGGCAGTGCAGGTGCTCGGCGTCTCGTTCGAGGACCTCGGCATCGCGATCGCCCGGACCTGGGCATTTCCAAGACTGATCCTCGACAGCATGCGTCGCCTCCCGGCGGGAAGCGTGCGCCGGCCTTTGTCGGCCGACGACAGGTTCCGCCTGCTTTGCGCCCTGGCGAACGAATTGTGCATGGTCGTCATCGACACCGCGGCCGAGGATCAGACGAGGGAATTGCGCAGAACCACCGCGCGCTTCGCTGAGATCCTTTCGCTCGGCGAGCAGGAAGTGCGTGCAGCGCTCGACAGGGCGCTCGACGAGGTGACACGGTTTGCCGCGAGTGTACGTCTTGATCTGCGGCAGACGCGCTTCGGTCGTCAGTTGGACGTCTGGCGAGGTACGTTGCTCGCTGCGCCGCCCGCCGCGGGGCGCCGAACCGCCGATCCGACACTGGTTGCCGCCCGTGTTTCGGGAAGCAGTCCGGAAGAAGTTCAACGGGGCGCTCCTGCAGAGAGCACGGCGAGCGGGTCCGGGCACGCTTCGGGCAACGAGACCATCCTTTTCGCTGGAATCGAGGAGGTCAGCAGCGCGCTGGTCAACGATTTTCGCCTCAACGACGTCCTGCGCATCGCTCTCGAAGCGATCTACCGGGGGATGGCCTTCAGGCGCGTCATCCTCTGCGTTCGCGACGCCCGTAGCAACTCGATGGTTGGCCGATTCGGCTTTGGTGGGGATGCGCTCGAGGTTGCCAGACGTTTCCGCTTTTCGCTCGCTTCTTCCCCGGACATTTTTCTCACCGCTCTATCCAGCGGACAGGATGTGCTGATCAGTGACAGCTCGGATGACCGGATCGCAGCGCGAATTCCGGAGTGGTTCGCGAGGGCAGTCGCCGCCGAAACCTTCCTCGTCCTGCCGCTGTGCGTCAAAGGAACGCCTTTGGCGATGATCTACGCTGACCGCGAACGCGCCGGGGAGATCGCGATCTCGAGCGCCCAGTTCTCGCTGATCAGATCGCTTCGCAATCAGGCCCTGCTGGCGATCAGGCAGTCCAGGCATCGGTCTGGCGAAAAGCCACCGTAGGGTCATCGGCCTGCGCAGCCGCTAACGCCGGGAAGCGAGTTCATCTAGCGCTGGTGATCACCGCCTGGCGAGCAGGCCAGAACCCGCGGAAGGCACGGGCGGCCAACCGGGAATACCGAGAGGCCAGCAGGAGGGGAGGCGAGCGAGATCGCCGACCGGCTGCGCGGCTGTCCGGTTTACCGCTCTTGAGCGGGGAGACGGTGGCCGGTCACCAGAGTTTCCACCACGGCTCCTTGCGCTCGAGTCCGCGGACGTAGTACTCGCTACTCGGGAAGTTCTTGCGCATGACTCGCTCGGCGTCGTCGCGTAGGTCGTTCAGGCCAAGTGCATCGTAGGCCTTGACCATGATGAAAAGAGCCTCTTCAGTCGCTGGCGCTTCGGGATAGTTGAGCACGGCGTATTGAGCACGATTCGCCGCCGCGAGATAGGCACCGCGCTTCATGTAGTAACGGGCGACGTGCAGTTCGAGCGAGGCCAGGGCATTGACCAGGTACTTCATGCGCAGGATCGCGTCGGGTGTGTACTTGCTGTCCGGGAAACGGGTGACGAGTTCCCTGAATGCTTCGAAGGACTCGCGCGCACCCTTGGGATCCCGCTCGGTCATGTCCTGGTTGCTGATCGAGCCGAGCAGGCCGAGATCCTCGTTGAAGTTGATCAGGCCGCGGAGGTAGTAAACGTAGTCGACGTTCGGGTGGTTCGGATGCAGTTTGATGAAGCGGTCGCAGGCGGCGAGGGCGGCTGCCGGCTCCTGATCCTTCCAGTATGCGTAGGCAATCTCGATCTGCGCCTGTTGTGCGTATCGACCGTAGGGATAGCGCGACTCGAGCTTCTCGAAGTACTTGATCGCACGCTCATAGGAGCCATCGCTGAGCGCTTCCTTGGCCTCGGCGTAGAGCTTGTTGGCCGACCAGCCGACCGTTTCGTCCTTGTCTTCGGGCAGGAGCCCGCAGCCCGAGATCAGGGCTACGAGGAAAAGCGTCGTGATAACCGCTAAACTACGCATGATGAACGATCCACGGAGACGAAAGGTACTGGCGGCTGGGCCGGTGCGGCGGGATGAGCCGCAGGATTATAGCGCAAACCGGGGAGTCGCCCTGGACGTCCCGGCAGACGCCGCCGGGTGCCGGATCGACCAGATCCTGGCCCGGCTGTTGCCCTGGCACTCGCGCACGCGCATCCAGGCGTGGATCCGCGAGGACCGGGTTCGCGTGGGGGGCATCCGCATAGTTGAACCCCGGCACAGGCTCTGGGGCGGCGAGAGCATCCAGCTCATCGAAGGGCCCGATTGCCGGGCCGACTCCGACAAGGCGGAGGACATTCCGCTGCGCGTCGTTGACGAGGACGACTGGCTGATGGTCATCGACAAGCCGCCGGGGCTCGTCGTTCATCCCGGCAGTGGCAACTGGAGCGGGACTCTCCTCAACGCCTTGCTGCATCATGCGCCGCAGCTCGCCTCCCTACCGCGCGCGGGAATCGTGCATCGCCTGGACAAGGACACCAGTGGCCTGATGGTCGTCGCCAAGACGCTCGAGGCGCACACCGAACTGGTCCGTCAGCTTCAGGCGCGGACTGTCAGGCGGCATTACCAGGCGCTGGCGCGTGGGCGCGTCGAGATCGCGGGAATCATCGATGCGCCCATCGGCAGGCATCCGACGCTGCGCACGAAGATGGCGATCGTCGAAACCGGCAAGCCGGCACGAACGCACTATCGTCCGCTCGAGAGATTTTCCGACTGTACGCTGATCGAGTGTGCTCTAGAGACCGGTCGTACGCATCAGATTCGTGTCCACCTTGCCGCTCAAGGCCATCCGCTGGTCGGTGATGCGGTCTATGGAGGTGGAGCCAGGCGCGCGCCGCCAGGTCCTTCATTTCCCCGGCAGGCCCTGCATGCGTGCCGTCTCGTGCTCGTGCATCCAGCGACCGGGCGTCCAATCAGCTGGACGTCTTGTCTCCCGAAGGACATGGCTGCCCTGATCGGGCTGCTTCGCCTGGGCGTCGGGTTGCCGGATGAACGCTTCGGCGACCAACGGCCGGCGGACCGCCACGGTGGGGGCGGGGACCCAGAAGTCGGCCTTCTCGACGACGCCGAAGTCGATGCAGGTGAGCCATGAGTATCGATCTTACTCGGAGAACTGTCGCCAGCGAGTCGATGCCGAGCGTACCGAGCGCGGTCATTCCCGAATGGCCGGCTCCGTCGCGGGTGCGCAGCTTGGTCACGAAGCGTGGAGGCGGGGTTAGCGCCGCCCCCTACGCGAGCTTCAACCTCGCTGATCACGTCGGCGACGATCCGTTCTCGGTAGCCCGCAACCGCCAGCTCCTGGCGGCGATTCTGCCGGCACAACCCTGCTGGCTCAGGCAGATTCACGGTACCCGGGTCGTCGACGCGGCTACGCTCGTTGACTCGGCAGAGCCTGTCGAGGCTGACGGCTCCCTCTCTCGCCAGGCAGGCGTCGTCTGCGCGGTCCTCACCGCCGATTGCCTGCCGGTACTGCTCTGTGACCGGCAGGGGTCGGTCGTCGCCGTTGCGCATGCCGGGTGGCGTGGCCTGCAGGCTGGAATCATCGAACAGGCGGTTGCCGCGATGGGTGTTCGCGGGGATCAGCTGCTCGCCTACCTTGGCCCGGCCATCGGTCGGCAGGCGTTTGTCGTCGGCTCCGAGGTGAGGACAGGGTTCATCGCCAATGATCCCCGGGCTGAAGCGGCGTTCGAAGCCGCGCGGCGACCAGTCGTTCGCCGGGAGGCCGCTCGGCCGGGTGAACAGCTCCGGGGGATTGATCGCCAGACTCAGCCGGAGCGGTGGCTCGCGGACATCTATCTGCTCGCACGTCAGCGGCTGGCGCGCCTTGGCGTCAGCTCGGTGTACGGTGGGGACTTCTGCACCGTCCGTCAGGAACAGGATTTCTATTCCTACCGTCGGGATGGGGTCACCGGCCGGATGGCCTCACTGATCTGGCTGGATGCCGAATAGTCACGGCGTCGGGCTACGCTCGTCGCGGCCCTCGTCGAGCGGAGTTCCGTCGGCGGCCATCCGCGTCGCCCGCCGACGACGCACGGGGCCACCGAAGAGCCAGAGCAGCAGGGACGTTGGCGCGAGACCGTAGAATAGGAAAGTGAGAACCCCGGCAAAGACGTTGCTTTCAGTCAGCGCCATCAGGATGGTCACATAGAGCCAGGCGATCGCAACGATGTACATCAATGGATTATACGCGCCAGGCTGTCGCAGCGCCCCGTCCGAGGTCGCCGGAACGGTGCTGCTGTACGGCGGCCGGCGAGGCCCTTCAACGACCCCGAAGAATGTCCCGTGGCGTTGACAGCGCCGATGCTGCAATGCAGAATCAATGGTCGTCGCGTTGCTGCAGCGGGGGTCGCAGAGGCCATCGGGATGCGGGCGTCCTCGCGGATCGACGCTCTTCGTCCCGGGCGGCCGTTTGCCGACACTCGTCGTTCGAGCGTCTGGTCAGCAGGCGATGGGCTGCTTCAGTTGGTCCAGGGCAGGACGTCACGGGCTGGATTGGCCTGGCTTTCTCCGGGGAGGCTTCCGTTGCCGGTAAGCGGCTGGCGGACGGGTGGTAGGCAGAGGGTGTAGTCGGGGCGGGATGCGCCGCCAGTTGTTTCAATCAATCGTCGACAGGAAAGGAAAATGCTATGACGCAGCGTGTTGCTCTGGTTACGGGGGCTATGGGTGGGATCGGCACGGCCATCTGCCAGGAACTGGCCAAGGCCGGTCACAAGGTCGTCGCGGCCTATCATCCGGTATTCGACAAGCCCGACGAGTGGCGTGCGGCGATGTCCGAAGCGGGTTTCACCGATTTCGTCTGTGTTGCCGGCGACGTTTCGGACTACGATTCGTGCGCGGCCATGGTTGCCGAGGCCGAAGCAAAGGCCGGTCCGGTCGACATCCTGGTCAACAACGCCGGCATCACCCGCGACAAAATGTTTGCGCGCATGGAGCCGGCGCAGTGGAACGCGGTGATCTCGACGAACCTCTCGAGTCTGTTCAACATGACCAAGCAGGTGTCGGCGAAGATGGCTGAGCGCGGCTGGGGCCGGATCATCAACATCTCGTCGGTCAATGGTCTCAGGGGCCAGGCCGGACAGACCAACTATTCGGCTGCCAAAGCCGGCGTGATCGGGTTCACCAAGGCCCTCGCTGCCGAACTCGCCGCCAAGAACGTGACCGTCAACGCGATCTGCCCAGGCTACGTGGCGACCCAGATGGTCATGGCCATCAAGCCCGAGATCCTGCAGAGCATCGTCGACACGGTGCCGATGAAGCGTCTGGCAAAGCCCGAGGAAATCGGGGGGGCGGTGGTCTATCTGGCTTCGGAGATCGCCGGTTTCATGACCGGGTCAACGCTGAACATCTGCGGCGGTCTGTACTACCAGTAGATCGGCGTCGCTTCGATCGCGCCAAGGACGGGCCCCGGCAGGGGCCTGTTCGCTTTTTCTCTGCGGCGTATAATGATGTTGCAGCGCACCAAGGCGTGCTGACACGCGCCTGCCGAGTTATCCGCAGAGAGGAGGAAGGGTCGCCATGCCCGAGCAGCCCCGATTGATCAAGAAGTATCCGAATCGTCGTCTCTACGACACCAAGACCAGCGCGTACATCACCCTCAGCGACGTCAAGGATCTCGTGCTGGCCCGCGAGAACTTCAACGTCGTCGATGCCAAGAGCGGCGAGGACATCACCCGCAGCATCCTGCTGCAGATCATCCTCGAAGAGGAAGCCGCCGGAATCCCGCTGTTCACCACCGACCTGCTCGCCCAGATGATCCGCTTCTACGGGCACGCGATGCAGGGAATGCTCGGCAAGTACCTGGAGACGAACATCAAGTCCTTCGTCGACTTTCAGAAGAAGCTCCAGGAGCAGTCACAGCAGTTCTACGGCGAAAGCAGCAGCCAGATGCAGAGCGACATGTGGTCGCAGTTCATGAATTTTCAGGGCCCGGCCATGCAGACGATGATGGCCACCTACATGGAACAGAGCCGGAAGATGCTGCACCAGATGCAGGACCAGCTCAAGAACCAGACACGGTCGCTGTTCACCAGCATCCCGCTGCCCGGCTTTCCACCTGTCGAACAGGCCAAGGCACCCAAAGACACTGAAAAACAGGGCTGACGGCGCCGGGCGCCGGTTGTCTGACGGCTGCTGAGCGGACGCCCGGGTTCAGCCAGATCTCGTCCGGCACGGCCGACCCCGCGGCCAGCCGCCGAGCGTCGCGCAAGCCTCGCCGGCCATTGCGTTCCGGGCTGGTCAGTGCATCGCTTGCGCAGCCCGGAGACCGGTGTCGCGGCTAGCGCAACAGGGCCACATAGGTGGCCGCGATGATCGCCGTCGTGATCACCCCGCTGATGTTGGCGCCGAGCGCCTGAGGAAGGATGATCGCTCCCGGGTTGGCGTCGGTGGCGATCTTCTGGACCACCTTGGCCGTCGTCGGTACGCAACTGACTCCGGCAATCCCGATCATCGGATTGAACTTTCCTCCGGTCCAGAAATAGAGGATGTAGCCGCCGAGTAGCCCGCCGAGCGCCGAAATGGTCAGCGCGAGCATGCCCAGCAGCAGCAGTTTGAGGACCGTCGGGTCGAGCAGGGTGTTCGCCTCACAGAGCACGCCCAGCGTCAGTCCAAGGAAGAAGGTTGCTCCGTAGAGAAAGGTCTCGCCGATCAGCTTGACGAAGGGGTCGATACCGCTCTCGCGGACCGCGACGCCGACGAAAAGCGAGAAGAACAATGGCGCGGCCACCGGAAAGAGCAGGCACAACAAGGTGCAGACGATGACTGCGAAAGTCAGCTTCTGGGATCGGCTGATCTTCGGGCCACGGTCAGCGGCCATGTCAACCGCCCGGATATGCTTCGGCACCAGCCACTTGATGAGGTAGGGGTAGGCGCCGTAGGTCAGACCAAGATACAGATAGCCGACAACGGTGATCGGAACGAACAGGTTCCTGGCCAGCACCAGCGAGGTGAACAGCACCATCGGACCGTCCGCACCGCCGATCGTCGCGACTGCTGCGGCTTCGCCTTCGCCGAGTCCGAGGCCGACGGCGATCGGGAAGACGGCGATCGTCCCGAGTTCGGCGAACAGGGCGATGATCATGCTCTGGAACGGCCTGGCCATGACGTAGCCGACGTCGAGCAGCACGCCGATGCCCATGAACACCAGGCAGGCGATCAGGCCATTGCTGAAGGTCAGCGTGTAGATCGGCTGCAGCCAGTCGATCTGAAGGACGTTGATCAGGTCCACGGGGTCGGAGAGCAGCGGATCGACGAACAGCGTTCCAGCCTTGTTGGCTTCGAGGAACATGACCCCGGCGTTGACCGACGACATGCCAAGCCCCATGGGAATCATCAGCAGAGGCTCGAGTACGTTCTTCGATCCCAGGTAGATCAGCAGGAAGCCCAGGAGCATCAGGACGATACGGCCGATCAGGATCTTCGGCTCCGCCGCTGCGAGCGTCGCGATTCCCTGGAAGAGGTCTAGAAAGTGAATGGTTTCCATGCGCTTGAATCCTCGCGCCGGAGGGCACTCGGCCGCTGCGGGCGCAGCACGTTGGGGGTCACTGGAGTGGCCTGCGGGCAAGCGCCCCAGGTCGGGTGAGCAAGGCCGGTGCACCGCCGCGCTGTCGTCGGACGATCTGACTCCTCAGTTCGGCCGAGCGGCCCCGTCGCTCGCCGGTCGGTGTCCGGAGCGATCGGGTTGCGCCGTTCATCGCCTCGAGCCTACGCGATCGTGACCAGCGCCTGGCCGCCTTCAACGGCGTCGCCCGGCGAGACCAGTACGCGGGTCACTTCTCCGGCGCGCGTCGAAGTGATCGGCGTCTTCATCTTCATCGCCTCGATGACCACCAGACGATCGCCGACCGCGACCGACTGCCCGACCTTGACATCGACCTCGACGATCACCCCGCCCATCGCGGCGACGATGTCCCCGGCGCCAGCCGCTGGCGTGCTCGCTGCTGCCGGGGCCGGCGAGGCAGTTGTTGCGGCGGCCACTGGCGCGGCGACAGCGGGCCCTGCCGTCGGCTGGGAGGCTCCCTGCTGCGTCTGGCCGCCGCCAATCTCGAGCACGCTGACGTCGTACTCGCGTCCGTTGACGGTGACTTTGAATTTCCTGGGCATGTTCTAGCTCCTTCTATCTGGGGCCTCGGCCCGCAGGCCCCGGCGTGTGGGTATGCTGGGTGGCACGTGCGCCGGCGGCCCAGCCATGATGCGTTGGTGCAATGTGCAGGATGCGGTGCGGTCCGATGGCCACGAAAATCGCGGCCGACAGCGCAGCGACGTCTTCATCGGGGACGCCGAGACCGACGGGGCAGACGGTGCCCGTCGGCACCTCGGGCGCCCGGCTCTTTTCGAACCGGCTGGTCATTCCGACCAGCACCTTGATCAGCACGGCGACCAGCGCTGAAATCACGATGGCAATTCCGTAAACCTGCAGGGCTTTGAGGATCGCAGCAGTGATCATCGTCCGGGCTCTTTCGTTGATGCTTACATCGGGATGTTGCCGTGCTTCTTGGCCGGCCGCAATTCGCGCTTGTCGAGCGTCTTGCGCAGGGCCAGCGCGACGACCCAGCGGGTGTTCTGCGGCTCGATGACGTCGGTGATGTAGAAGTTGCTCGCCGATACGTATGGGGAAGCAAACTGGTCCCGGTACTCCTGAGCGAGCTCGGTTGCCCTGGCCTGCTTGTCTTCGGCCTCAGCAAGTTCCCGGCGATAGAGAATCTTCACGGCCGCTTCGGCACCCATCACGGCGATCTCGGCGGTCGGCCAGGCGAAAACCATGTCGGCGCCGAGCTCCTGCGCACACATCGCCAGATACGACCCGCCATAAGCCTTGCGCAGGATGACCGTGATCTTCGGCGAGGTGCAAGAACCGTAGGCGGAGAGCATCTTCGCTCCGTGGCGGATGATTCCTCCACGCTCCTGCTCGACCCCGGGCATGAATCCAGGAACGTCGACCAGCGTCACCACCGGGACGTTGAAGATGTTGCACGTGCGCACGAAACGGGCCACCTTGTCGGCCGCATCGAGGTCGAGAGCTCCGGCCATGACCATCGGCTGGTTGGCGACGATGCCGACGACCACGCCGCTGATCCGCGCAAAGCCGACGATCACGTTGCGCGCGAAATTCGCGTGCACCTCGAGCATCGTCCCGTCGTCGACGATCCGACGAATCACCTCGTACATGTCGAAGGGGTCCGACGCACTGTCCGGAAGGCACGCGTTGAGCTCCGGGTCTTCCATTTCCTCGATGGCGACGCCGAGATCGTGAGGCGGATCCTCGGTGTTGTTGGCCGGCAGATAGGAAAGGATCTGCTTGACCAGCGCAATTGCGTGCTGGTCGTCTTCGGCGAGGAAGTGGGCGTTGCCGCTGACCGAGGCGTGCATCTCGGCGCTGCCGACCTCGGCCATCGTCGTCGCGCGACCGGTTACGGCCTTGATCACTTCAGGCCCGGTGAGGAACATGTGCGCATGGTTCCGGGTCATGATCACGAAATCCATCAGCGCGGGCGAATAAGCTGCCCCCCCCGCGCAGGGACCGCAGATCACCGCGATCTGCGGGACGACGCCGGAGAGCAGGACGTTGGTGTAGAAGACGTCGCCATAGCCGGAGAGTGCGTCGACGCCTTCCTGAATCCGTGCCCCGCCCGAATCCTTGAAAGCCACCAGTGGCACACCGGTCTTCAACGCGTGGCGCATGATGCGGGTGATCTTCCTGGCCTGCATCTTGCCGAGCGTGCCCGCGGCGACGCTGAAATCCTGACTGAAGGCCGCCACCTGGGTGTTGCCGACATAGCCGCTGCCGGCGATCACGCCGTCTGCCGGAAGCACTTTCCTGCTCATCCCGAAGTGGACCGCCGCGTGTGCCGCGTGCAGCCCGAGTTCCTGGAAGGTGCCTTCCTCGAACAGGGCATCGAGGCGCTCGCGGGCCGACAGAAGACCCTTGGCGTGGAGCGCATCCAGTTTCTCCGGACTGAGATGGTCGATCAGTCGCGTTCGCTTTTCGCGCAGTCTTTCTATCAACTCAGGTCGTATGGTCATCTGGTTTCCTGACGAATGGCTGGGTTTGAGCAGGTGGTCGCTGGCCAGTCGGGCCAACGCGGCCAAATTAAGGCAGCGTAGTATCTCTGTTTTCGTTCGTGTTGACCAGTGATCAGGAGATCTTCTCGCCCGGTCTTGCGCGCGCACCCTGCGCTAGCCCCGGCGAGATGTGCCGGCTCGCCCTTCGCCGTCGCCTGCCGGGTGGCGTTCGGGAGGTTCCTGCCGGGCGTTTGCCGGCGCCGTGCGCTCGTATCGCGCGCCTTGCGCCGCCCGCGAGCGCAGCCGAATTTCCGGCTTCGCTGGCATCGCCGCTGTGTGGCGTTTGGTGTATTCTGCAGCAGGTCTTCCGCCACGCTGATGACGATGGATGCGAACGAGGCGCACAGGGTCGCCCGCCGGCCGGGACTCGGCGACGAAATGGAGCTCTGATGAGTATGGAAAGCCCGCTTGCTGATCGCCGTTTCGCGGTGAACCGCGGCCAACTGATCCGGCGTCTGCGCGAGGTCCTGCCGGCGCAGGCGCTGCTCGTCGAGGAGGAAGACCTGCGGCCTTACGAATGTGACGGCCTGACCGCCTACCGGGAGGTCCCGTTGCTCGTCGCCCTGCCGGACAGCGAGGCACAGGTGCAGGCGATCCTCAAGGTCTGCGATGAACTGAAGGCTCCGGTCGTCGCGCGCGGAGCGGCCACCGGACTCTCCGGTGGGGCCACGCCACATCCCGACGGTGTCCTCGTCTCGCTGGCCAGACTGAAAAGGATCCTCGGTATCGACCCGTTGTCGAGGACGGCCGTCGTCCAGCCGGGGGTGCGCAATCTCGCGGTCTCCGAGGCGGCAGCGCCTTACGGGCTCTACTACGCGCCGGATCCGTCTTCGCAGATCGCCTGCACGATTGGTGGAAACGTCGCCGAGAACGCCGGCGGCGTGCACTGTCTGAAATACGGGCTGACCGTGCACAACGTGCTCCGCGTCCGCGGTCTGACGATCGCTGGTGAGGTCGTCGAGTTCGGCAGTGCAGCACTCGATTCGCCCGGCTATGATCTGCTGGCCCTGGTGACCGGCTCCGAAGGGCTGCTCGCGGTGATCACCGAAGTCACCGTCAAGCTGACGCCGCGGCCGGAACTGGCGCAGGTGGTCATTGCCTCGTTCGACGACGTGCGCAAGGCCGGCGATGCCGTGGCCAGCGTGATTGCCGCGGGGATCATTCCCGCCGGTCTCGAAATGATGGACAGGAAGGCCATCCACGCCGTCGAGCCTTACGTGAATGCCGGTTACGACATGGCGGCCGAAGCGGTCCTGCTCTGTGAGTCGGACGGCACCCCCGAGGAAGTGGCCGAGGAAATTGAACGGGTGACCGCGGTGCTCGAGGACAGCGGCGCGGCAGGGGTTCGCGTTTCGCAGAGCGAAGCCGAGCGACTCAGGTTCTGGGCGGGCAGAAAGGCTGCCTTTCCGGCCGTCGGGCGAATGACTCCCGACTACCTGTGCATGGACGGAACGATCCCGCGCAAGCACCTGGCCGAGATGCTTGAAGCGATCGCCGAGCTGTCCACGAAGTATCGGCTGCGCTGTGCGAACGTCTTTCATGCCGGAGACGGCAATCTGCACCCGCTGATCATGTACGACGCCAACCAGCCCGGCGAGCTCGCAAGGGCTGCGGCCTTCGGTGCCGAGATCCTCGAGCTCTCGGTCCGCTTTGGCGGCACGATCACCGGGGAGCACGGCGTGGGAATCGAGAAGATCATGCTCATGGCCGAGCAGTTCTCGCTGGCCGAGATTGCCGCCTTTCATCGGTTGAAGGCCGCCTTCGACGAAGGTGGGCTGCTCAATCCCGGGAAGGGTGTGCCGACTCTGGCGCGCTGTCGCGAGTACACGCAGGCCCGCGCGGGTCGGCCGGCGATCTCACCGGAGGGCTGATGACTACCACGATCGACAGCCTCCGGGAACGGGTCAACCAGACAGCGGCTTCGGGCGGCAGGCTGGTCATTCGCGGCGGGGGCAGCAAGTCCTTTTACGGTCGGCCGGAGCAGGGGGATCCGCTCGAAGTCGGCGACTGGCGCGGGATCGTGGCTTACGAGCCGACCGAACTGGTGGTGACCGCGCGCGCCGGAACGCCTCTGCGCGATCTGGCCGCAGCGCTTGCCGAAAGGGGGCAGTGGCTGGCCTTCGAGCCACCTCGCTTTGGCGATGGCGCGACGGTCGGCGGCATGCTGGCGGCCGGTCTGTCGGGTCCGCGGCGGCAGGCTGTCGGCGCCGTTCGCGATTTCGTCCTTGGAGTGCGCGTGCTCAATGGCCTGGGCGAAGTCCTCTCGTTCGGTGGTCGGGTGATGAAGAACGTCGCCGGGTACGACGTTCCCCGGCTGATGGCCGGCAGTCTCGGAACGCTCGGGGTGTTGCTCGAAGTCTCGCTGAAGGTCTTGCCGCGGCCGGTCGCCGAGAAGAGCCTGCGTTTTTCAGTCGCTGAGGCCGCGGCGCTGCGCATGCTGAACGAGTGGGCCGGGCGGCCTCTGCCGATATCTGCGTCGGCATGGCATCAAGGCGTGCTGACGCTGCGCCTCTCGGGCGCTGCGGCGGCGGTCGCGGAAGCGCACCGTGGTCTTGGTGGCGAGGCGCTCGACGACGCCAGCGCGGAGACTTTCTGGGAGGATCTGCGCGAGCAGAGGCATCCCTTCTTTGCCGGTGACGAGCCGCTCTGGCGCCTGTCTCTGCCCTCGTCTGCTGAGCCCCAGCAGGTTCTCGGGCCGACTCTCGTCGAGTGGGGAGGGGCGCAGCGCTGGCTCCGTGGCGGCGACGCGCGAACGATTCGCGCGGCTGCCGTTGCAGCCGGAGGACACGCCACGCTGTTCCGCGCGGACGTCGCGAGCAGGGCAGAGGTCGGTGTGTTCCAGCCGTTGTCCGAACCGCTGGCGCGGATCCAACGCCGGTTGAAGCATGCGTTCGACCCTCACGGCGTGTTCAACGCTGGACGCATGTACCCCGATTTCTGAGAGTTCGCCGACCATGCAGACCAACCTGGCCGATTTCATTCGCGACACGGCGGCGGGGCGCGAGGCCGACGCGATTCTCCGCAGCTGTGTCCACTGCGGCTTTTGCACCGCAACCTGTCCGACGTTCCAGCTGCTCGGTGATGAGCTCGATGGTCCACGCGGGCGCATCTACCTGATCAAGGAGATGCTCGAAGGACAGCCGGTCACCGAGCGGACCCGCAAGCACCTCGATCGCTGCCTGAGCTGCCGCTCGTGCGAGACGACCTGTCCGTCGGGAGTGCGCTACCATCGCCTGCTCGAGATCGGACGTGAAGTTCTCGAACGGCGTGTTCCGCGATCGCGCTCGTCGCGGATCATGCGCCTGATGCTCTGCGAAGCTCTCCCTAGGCAATGGATTTTCAGGCCGGCGGTGCGTCTCGGTCAGGCGCTGCGTCCGTTTCTGCTGGCGGCGCTCGCCGGGAAGGTGCCGGCCCGACAACCCGCGGCCCGATCATGGCCACGCGCGTCGGGTCATCGGCGCCGGATGGTTGCGCTGGCCGGGTGTGTGCAGTCCACGCTGACGCCGCAGACCAATGCGGCCGCCGCGCGGGTTCTCGACCGGTTGGGCATCGAACTGATCGAGGTTGCCGGGGCCGACTGCTGCGGTGCGTTGCGCTACCACCTCGACGCTCGCCAGGGCGCATACGCAGACATGCGCCGGGTGATCGATGCCTGGTGGCCGGATGTGCAGAGCGGGCGAGTCGAGGGTTTCGTGATGACCGCGTCGGGTTGTGGCGCGCACGTCCGCGAGTATGGGGAGCTGTTCCGCGATGACCCGGCCTATGCCGAAAAGGCGGAGCGAATCGCCGCCCTGACCCGCGACGTCTCCGAGGTGCTCGCTGCCGAACGCGATTCGCTGAACCGCCTGCTGCGCGACGCCGGCGGCGGCACTGGACAGACCGTCGCCTTCCATTCGCCGTGCACCTTGCAGCATGGCCAGAAGATCCGGGGCATCGTCGAGGGGTTGCTGACTGCCTGCGGCTATCAGCCGTCCGCCGTTGCCGACCCGCACCTCTGCTGCGGGTCGGCAGGGACCTATTCGATCACTCAGCCGGTCCTGGCTACCCAGTTGCGTGACGACAAGCTGGCTGCGCTTCAGGCCGGTTCGCCGGTCTTCCTGGTCACGGCGAACATCGGTTGTCAGACTCATCTGCAGAGTGGGACGGCCAGGCCGGTCCGTCACTGGATCGAGCTGGTCGACGAGCGCCTCAGCGCGATTCGCTGAATGTTCGCCGGAGCGTTTTTGGCGGCAGTGCCAGGCGAGCGGCAGTGGCGCGCGTTCGGTGTGCTGCAGGTTGGCCGTGCTGCTCGTGGCGACGACGACGGGCCGTGAGCAGTCGCGAAGAACGGGCACCGGGCAGCGATCTCGGCTCGTCCGACGGTGACAGGGCCGGGGCGGACGAAGGGCCAGCGATCGAGATCGACCCGCGGGCGCAAAGCCACGAAGAACTCTGCCGAGAGTTTCGCTGGCGGGTTCCGGCCCGTTTCAACATCGGTACCGCGGTCTGTGGACGCTGGGCTGCCGACCGCAGTCGCTTCGCCCTGTACTACGAAGACCGGCACGGCTTCACTTCAGCGCACAGCTTCTGGGACATCCAGCACGACGCAAACCGTCTGGCCAACGTGCTGGCCGCGCTGGGCACGGTGCGTGGCGACCGCGTGGCGGTTTGCCTTCCGCCGCGTCCGGAGGCCGCGATCGCCCTTGTCGCCATCGCGCAGATGGCTGCAATCGCCGTGCCGCTGTCTCCGTGGCTCGTGCCGGAGTTGCTCGAACGGCGGCTCGGCGACAGCGGCGCGCACGTCGCGATCGTCGATGAGACGACGATGGCTGCGTTGCTCGAGGTTCGCGACCGCCTGCCGGGACTGCGTCACGTCCTTGGTGCAGGTGCCGCGCGAGGCCCGGGGCTCAGGGACTGGGCCGAGGTTCTCGAGCATGCCTCGCCACGCTACACGGCGGCAGACACGGCGCCCGCTGATCCGGCCATGATCCTCTATCCGGAGGGCTTGTCTGGCGTTCTGCTCGGCCATCGCACGCTCCCAGGAGTACTCAGTGGCTACCTCTGTGCGCACGACTTCGGTCCTCACCCCGGTGACCTGTTCTGGTCGCCGGCCGACTGGGCGTCGGCTGACGGTTTGTGGAACGGCCTGCTGCCGACCTGGCATTCCGGGGTACCGCTGCTGGCCTACAACGGCCCGTTCGATCCGGCAAAGGCGCTCGCGCTGCTGCAGCGCTATGCGGTGCGCAACTGGCTGATCGATTCGTCGGCCCTGCGGATGGTCCGGGAGAGCTTCCCCGAGCCGAAGGCGCATTTCGACCTCGAACTGCGGACGCTGGTCTGTACAGGAGAGCCGGCCGGTGAGGCCATCGTCCGATGGGCCGGCGAGAAGCTCGGAGTGACGATCAGTGAGACCTGGGGGGTGAGCGAATTCCCCTGCCTGGCAGGAAGCAGCCCGCGGCGATGGTCGGTGAGTCCGGGTTCGCTGGGTCGGGCCTATCCCGGGCATCGTCTCGCGGCGGTCGACGGACTGGGGCGCGTGCTGCCGGCTGGGGAGATCGGCCAGCTCGCCGTCAATCGACGGTGCAACGGGGCGGATGATCCGGCGCTCGGGCTCGGCTACTGGAATCAGCCGGCTGAGGCCGGACGGCATTTTGTCGGCGATGGCTGGCGAGTGACGGGGTGCCTCGGGACAATCGATGAGCAGGGGAATATGTTTGCGCATCGGCCTGAGCGCGACGGCCCTGGCGCCCCCGAACGAGGCGTCATTCAGTGCGACGTCGAGGAACGTCTGCGCGCCCATCCAGCAGTCGCCGCGTGTGCGGTGATGGCCTGCGATGAACGGATCAGCGACGGAGGTCTGAAGGCGCTGGTCGTCGTCCGGAGCGGCATTCTGCCATCGCCGCAGTTGCGCGGGGACCTGCTCGGCCATCTGGCCGGCGATCACCGGACCGCTTGTCGGCTGAAAGCGATAGAATTCGTTCGCCAGCTACCGGCCACTGTCGACGGCAGGACTGGCGAGCGCAGGCAGGAAGCTTCGGGCGATGCCCGGGCACGGGGAGCGGGATGATCAGCGAGCAAGATGAGCAGTCAGCCGGCATGCCGCTGGAGCGAAGGAGAAACTCTCGTCTGCGCTCGATGTTCGAGGACGCTTTTGTGATCATCGAGCCCTTCCTCGACCCTGCCCGGGGGTGGACCGGGCAGTCTCTCGAACACCTCGCGCATCGCCTCATCGCGCAGAGTTTCCCGCAGCTTGACGTGGAGGAAGTTCATGCCCTGGTTGTCGCGGTGCACCGGGCGTACATCGCACGGAATCCCGAAACGAGCGGGCATCTGCCGCGCCCCGACGAACTTCATCTGGTCAAGCTCTGAATGCGCGCGGCAGCCGATCGGCCCATTCCGCGCAGCGCTGCCCGGGCCTGTCTTCCGCGCGGAGGCCTCTTGCGCACAGCGTCGTTCGCCGACCGAAAGGGGGCACGATGCCGCTCGTGATTGATGCCTGTGTCGCTCAGCACCAGGGTGATCGCCGCGAACAGCAGGACCGCGCAGCGATTCTGCCGCATCCTCGCGGTGGCGGAGTGACGCTCGCCGTCGTCGCCGACGGAATGGGCGGGCATACGGGCGGGGTCATTGCTGCGCAGCAGGTGATCCACACTGCACGCAACAACCTCGAGGGCTTCTCGGTGCGGACGGAATCGGCCAGAACCCTGCTCGAGTCGTGCATCAATGAAGCGCACATGCTGATCAAGGCCTCGCGCTTCATCAACGAGAAGGACCCGCACAGCACCGTCGTGATGTTGCTGCTGCAGCCAGGGAAAGTCAGCTGGGCGTACTGCGGCGACAGTCGCCTCTACCACTTTCGCGGCGACAGTCTGGTGTTTCGCACCATCGATCATTCGTACGTCGGACAACTGGTCGTTCAGGGGCGGATCACGCCCGAGCAGGCGCTGGTCCATCCGAACCGCAATATCTTGCTGACCTCGCTCGGCGGAGTCGAGGCTCCCAGGATCGAGTACGGGGAGGCCGAGGACTTGCAGCCGGGAGACTCTTTCCTGCTCTGTTCTGACGGACTCTGGGCGTATTTCAGCGAGCAGGAACTGGCCTGGGCGATCAATGGTTCGGCCACGGCCCGTGAAGCGTCCGAGTTGCTCATCGGGCGGGCCCGGCTGCTCGGCAATGGCGACGGCGACAACATCTCGATGGCCATCCTCAAGCTCGTCGAAGCGCCCGCTCCCGAGCAAAAAGCAGGAAGCGTGCCGGCAGGCCTACTTTCGTCCAGGACCGCCAAGTAGTGCCGCAACCGGGCGACGAGGCTTCTGCGGGCGCTCGTCACCGGTCAGGGCCTTCTCGGGTTGGCCGCCGACCGGTGCGGCGGGCGGTTGTGGATCGCGGCTCTCGTACGGCTTGCTGAAATCGAAACCGTCGATGGGCGGTTCGGACTGACGTGCTCGCTTGGGTTCCCGGACCGGCGCATCGCCGGCTGACTGAGGACGCGAGGTGCGTCCGCCGCGCGAAGTCGGCGTGTCGGCTGCGGGTCGGAGCGGTGCCGACCGCCGGTCGCGCCGGCGATTCTCGTCGGGAGGGTAGCAATAATCGTCTTCGGGTTCGAAACCCGGGATGACGACCTGCTCGATTTGCCGCCTGATCAGCTTTTCGATGTCCACGAGGTAAGCGACTTCGCTTGCCGAGACCAGCGAAACTGCCGTTCCGGGTCGGCCTGCGCGCCCTGTCCGCCCGATGCGGTGGATGTAATCCTCCGGGGTGTGCGGAAGCTCGTAGTTGATCACGTGCGGCAGCTCGTCGATGTCCAGCCCGCGCGCTGCGACGTCGGTCGCCACGAGCACGAGCGTCGATCCCTCCTTGAACGAATCGAGCGCCTTGAGTCGATCCTGCTGGCTCTTGTCACCGTGAATCGAGTCGGCTGCGATTCCCGCGCGCTGCAGGTCGCGGGCGAGGCGGTTCGTTTCGATCTTGGTCCGGGTGAAGACCAGAACCTGATTGAACTCCGCAGACCTCAGGAGCTTGACCAGCAGAGCCCGTTTCGCCGTGGCGGAGACCGGATGAACGCGGTGGGCGATCGTCTCGGAAACGGTATTGCGGCGGGCGACTTCAATCAGCACCGGGGCACGGAGCATGCGGTCGGCGAGCTTCCGGATCTCTTCGGAGAAGGTCGCCGAGAAAAGGAGACTCTGGCGCTGCGCTGGCAGCAGGTTGATGATTCGCGTGACGTCCGGAATGAAGCCCATGTCGAGCATGCGATCGGCCTCGTCGAGGACGAGTGCCTGGACGCTGGTGAAGTTCAGGCAGCGCTGCTCGACGAGGTCCAGCAGTCGCCCGGGCGTGGCGACGAGCACCTCGACGCCTCTGCGAATCTCGGCGATCTGGGGTTTGATATCGACACCGCCATAAACGCAGGCAGTTCTGACGGGCACGTAGCGACTGTAGGTTCTGACCGATTCGTGAACCTGGATGGCCAGTTCACGCGTCGGCGCGAGCATCAGGACGCGTACCGGGTGCCTGGCCGGTGAGGGGCTGCCGTTGGCGAAGGGCAGCAGGCGCTGAAGCAACGGCAGAGCAAAGGCGGCGGTTTTGCCTGTTCCGGTCTGTACGCCGCCCATCAGATCCTGACCCGACAGGACGATCGGTATCGCCTGTTCCTGGATTGGCGTCGGCTCGGTGTAACCCTCGTCAGCAAGCGCTCTCAGCAGTTCGCCGGCCAGACCGAGTTCGTCAAAAGCCATCCGATTCCCCAAATCGACCAAAAATCAACTTCGTAGGGCGACGATTATACACCCAGCGGAGCACCGCCGCAGAGCCGCTCTAGAGGTCCGGTCGAGATCGAGTGGTGGCCTCTGTCCTGAGTCGGGCGTTCGCCAGATGAATGGTCGCCGGAGGAGCACCAGGCGAGCAGCAGTTCTTCAGTTGCGGTATCGTAGCGACATCCCGGGCCGGGTGCTGCGCATGGCTTCGACAGCCGAGTGGGCCAGGGCGCTGGTCTTCCCCCGGAAGCAGGGCCAGCGGTGAGTCAGCGTATGCCCGGTCGGCTGGTCGCCGCCTGTCGTCGGGTCGAATTGGGCAACCGAGCAGGAAAATTGGAGGACGCATGAACACGAACACGCTGGGCAACAGTTCGCTCGTCGTTTCAGAAATCTGTCTCGGCACGATGACCTTCGGACAGCAGAACAGCGAAGCCGAGGCGCACGCGCTGCTCGACCGGGCCGTCGCGGCCGGGGTCAACTTCATCGATACTGCAGAGCTCTATCCCGTTCCGCCACGCGCCGAGACCTCTGGCCGGACCGAGGAGATCGTCGGCAACTGGCTGGTCAAGCAGGAGCGGGATCGGGTCGTCGTGGCCACCAAGGCAGCCGGTCCCTCGCGCGGCCTCGGCTGGATCCGTGAGGGTCGCCTCGACTTCAGCCTCGGCTGCCTGCGCCAGGCGGTCGAAGGCTCATTGCGGCGCCTGCGAACCGAGTACATCGATCTTTACCAACTGCACTGGCCGGCGCGCAATCAGCCGATGTTCGGTGAGTGGCGGTACGATCCGCGAAAGGAATACCCGTCGACACCGATTCTCGAAACGCTCGGGGCGCTGGCGACGTTGGCGCAAGAGGGCAAGATTCGCCACTTCGGGCTGTCCAACGAACATCCGTGGGGGGTCATGGAGTTCGTACGCCTCGCCAGGGAGCATGGTCTACCCGGACCGGTGTCCTTGCAGAACGCTTACAGCCTGCTCAACCGTGTCTACGAGAGCGGTCTGGCGGAGGTCTGCCATCGCGAGAAGGTCAGCTTGCTGCCCTATTCGCCGCTGGCTTTCGGAACGCTCTCCGGAAAATACCTCGACAATCCGCAGGCTCCCGGGCGAATCACCGAGTTTCCGGGTTTCGGCCAGCGTTACGGCAAGGCCAACGTTGCTCCGGCAGTCGCCGCCTACTGTGCCCTGGCGAGGCGCAACGGACTCACTCCAGCGCAACTGGCGCTTGCCTTCGTCTATTCGCGCTGGTTCGTCGCCAGCACGATCATCGGTGCGACCAGTGTGATGCAACTCGACGAGAATCTGGCCGCTTCGGCCGTTCGCCTGTCGCCTTCGCTGCTTGCCGAGATCGACGCAATCCACCTGCGCCATACCAACCCGGCGCCATGACCCTGCGCGACCGCGGCGGGTCGGGTGGTACCGATCACGGGTGTGTCTCGGCGATCGCGCCGCCCTTTTCGGGCACCACCGGGTCAACGATCGATCAGTTCTTCTCGCTGGCCTTCTGCTCGGCGCGTACTTCAGCTGGCTCCTCGGCGGCGGCCTTCTTCTTGCGCGTCCCCGGCGGCTGCGGCGGCGGCAACTGAGGCTCGACGGTTTCCAGCCGGTTCTCGCGCATGTACTGGTCCATGTCACGCCAGCCTTCGTAGATCGCCGCCTTGGGCAGCCAGGAGTAGATCGAGTAGCAGTCCTCGATCGCTCTGCCCGATTGCCGGCAGGCTCCGCCCACCGCCTTGCCGTCGGCTTCGAGTCGGGCAGTCCTGGCTGCCGGCGCCTCGATGCCCAGCTTCTGCTGGATTGCATCGCAACCGCCCAGGCCGAAGAGGAGGCAGCAGCTGAACGGAATGCTGATGAGCGGGCGCGGTGCGCGCTTGATCACGGAATTCTCCCCGGCAGGAGCCTACGACGGGTCCATTTTAATCACAAATGGCGTCGATGACCGGCGATCGCCGATCGTCGTCGCCCGTTGCCGTCGCAACGCGTACCCTACGGGCTGCCTGACACTATAATCACAGCTTTTCCGTTCGCCAAAGGACCGCCATGCATTTCCTCAGACTTCTTCCTGCCGCTGCGGCGCTCGCCCTGGTCGCGCCTTTCTCCCTCCCCGCACTGGCCGCGGTGACCGACATCGAACTGTCTCACCAGCTCGACGAGGACCGTGCCGAGCGGCTCGAGAAGCTGGTCGAGCGTTTCAACGGACGACAGAAGGACTATCACGTCAAGCTCGTGCGCCGCGTTCAGGGCGATGCGCCGAAGGATCTGAACCTGGTGACGCGTGAAGAACAGGCGCGTTTCGTCGCCGCGAAAGCTGCTTTCAGGCCCCTGCATCAGGTGATGAGGGAAGCCAACATGCCCTTCGACGGCAGCAAGCTGGCCCCGGAGCTCCGGGTCGGTCTGAGCGATGCCCAGGGCAACCTCTTCGCCCTGCCGGTGGCCATGTCCACTCCGGTGCTGTTCATCAACAGGTCGGCTTTCCGCAAGGCCGGACTCGACCCGGAGAATCCGCCGAAGACCTGGGCCGAAGCCCAAAAGGCGGCCGACAAACTGTTCGACTCCGGAAGCAGCTGCCCGTACACCACCTCGTGGCCGGCGTGGGTGCATATTGACAATCTGAGCTCCTGGAACGGCGTCGAGGTCGCCGACGCCAAAGGCAGGCTCAACTTCAACGGCCTCGTTCAGGTCAAGCATACGGCGATGATGACGACCTGGGCCAAGGCCCGATTCTTCATCTATTTCGGGCGTCGTGACGAAGCCGACAACCGCTTTGCAGCGGGAGAGTGCGCGATGTTGACCAGTTCTTCTTCGCTCTTCGGAGCTTTGCACGAAAGCCGCAAGCTGGAGACCGGCGTGTCGGCCCTGCCCTATCACGACGACATCCAGGGAGCCCCACAGCAGACGATGGCCGGGGGGGCTTCATTGTGGGTGGGCGCGGGTCAGAAGCCGGACGACTACAAGGGGGTCGCGCATTTCGTCGCCTTCCTGCTCGAACCGGACATCCAGGTCGAGCTGACCGCCGTCGCCGGATTCCTGCCGATGACCCCGGCGGCGCGTGCGGCGGCGGAGAGCAAGCTGCTCAAGGGGGACGTCGCGGAGCTCAAGGTAGCCTATCGGCAACTTCAGGGGCCGGCTGCGCTGCGCACGCTGCGCGTTTCGGAGATCGAGAAGGTGCGAAACATCGTCGAGGAGGAACTCGAGTCCGCCTGGTCCGGCAAGACCCCGGCCAAGGAGGCCCTCGACCTGGCCGTTCAGCGTGGCAATCTGGTCATGAGTGCCTCACCGTCAGGATCGGGGAAGGCGCCAGCCCGCCAGAAGTAGTCGGACGGCGCGCCCGGCGATGGCCGTTGACCGGCTTCTGCCGCGCGTCTTCGCGCACCGCTGTGGCGGTGCGCTCGCCCCCGAGAACACTCTGACCGGTCTGTCGATAGCCGCCCGCCTGGGTGTCAGGGCGGTCGAGTTCGACGTCATGCTTTCCGCCGACGGGACTCCCTGGTTGATCCATGACCAGACGCTGGAGCGTACCACCGACGGCTCTGGACCCGTCTGCGCAGCCAGCGATCGCCTGCTGGGCAGGCTCGACGCCGGCGTACGCCATCATCCGGCGTTCGCCGGCGAGCCGCTTCCGACGCTGGAGTCGGCCGCGCGGCTTTGCCGTCGGCTGGGCCTGTTGGCCAACGTCGAAATCAAGCCGGCAGCTGGGCTCGAAGTGCTGACTGGCCGGGTCGTCGCGCAGCAGGCGCGCGACTTGTGGGCGGGCGCGGCTTCCGGGCTGCTGCTCTCTTCCTTCTCCGGGGAGGCTCTCGCCGCTGCGCGTGCGGCTGCACCGGAACTCGCTGTGGGTTGCCTCTACCAGCAAGTACCGGACGACTGGCTTGTCCGGTGCAGGGACCTCGCTGTATTCAGCCTGCATTGCGACGCCGAACTCGTCGACGACGAGGTGATCGATGCGGCCCGCTGCGCGGGAATCTCCGTGCTGTGCTACACCGTGAATCATCGGGAGTGCGCGAGCTCACTGTTTCGCCGCGGCGTGGCGGCGGTGTTCAGCGACCGGATCGACCGCGTCACGGGGTGATCGACGAGTCCTCCAGCCCGCCCTGTCGTCGCCGCCGGCCACTTCGGCCAGCTGGGCAGGATCGGCCGTGAGGCGGGAGGGCCGCAGACTGGCCGGCTCGTCCGGGGCTGGGGCACGCCAGTTGCCCGATCGGCGCAGCCTGACTCGATGCGCGTTCGGTTCCTCGACGCGCACTGCGGGGGCTCGGCGTGAATCACCGAAGCCTCACACGCATCCTCAAAAACATATCTTATGTCTTATATAAGACTATTGCCGGCAAGGGAAAATCACTCTATACTTGCATCCATTGGTTGCTCCGGGGAGGGTGCAGGGGAACGGGCAGGGCTTCCTGAGCCGACTGCAGGGGCAACCGGTGTTCCCACGGCAGTTCATCATCCTATTGTGAGGTAAGTCATGAGCACTAGAGAGCAACAGATCGCCGAACTGGAAAAAGACTGGGCGGAGAACCCCCGCTGGAAGGGCATCAAGCGTGGCTACTCGGCCGCCGAAGTCGTCCGCCTGCGCGGATCGTTTCCAATCGAGTACACGATTGCTCGTCGCGGCGCCGCGAAGCTCTGGAACCTGGTCAACACCGAGCCGTACGTCAACTGCCTGGGCGCGCTGACCGGTGGTCAGGCGATGCAGCAGGTCAAGGCCGGGGTCAAGGCGATCTATCTGTCGGGCTGGCAGGTGGCCGCCGACAACAACTCGTACATGGCGATGTACCCTGACCAGTCGCTTTACCCGGTCGATTCGGTGCCCAAGGTCGTCGAGCGGATCAACAATTCTTTCCGGCGTGCCGACGAGATCCAGTTCTCGAAAGGGATCAACCCCGGCGACAAGGGCTACCTCGACTACTTCGCGCCGATCGTCGCCGATGCCGAAGCCGGCTTCGGCGGGGTGCTGAATGCATTCGAATTGATGAAGGCGATGATCCGTGCCGGCGCCGCAGGTGTGCACTGGGAAGACCAGTTGGCCTCGGTCAAGAAATGTGGACACATGGGCGGCAAAGTGCTCGTGCCGACCCAGGAAGCTGTCCAGAAGCTGATCGCCGCGCGTTTCGCGGCGGACGTCTGCGGCGTGCCAACGCTGGTCATCGCGCGCACGGATGCCGAAGCGGCCGACCTGCTGACTTCCGACTGTGACGACAACGACAAGCCTTTCGTCACCGGCGAGCGGACTTCGGAGGGGTTCTACAAGACGCGCAAAGGGCTCGACCAGGCGGTCTCACGGGCTGTCGCCTACGCCGAGTATGCCGACCTCGTCTGGTGCGAGACGGGTACTCCGGATCTCGACTTCGCGCGCAAGTTCGCTGAAGCGGTGCGTGGCAAGCATCCCGACAAGCTGCTCGCCTACAACTGCTCGCCGTCGTTCAACTGGAAGAAGAACCTGGACGACGCGACGATCGCCAGGTTCCAGCGCGAACTCGGCGCGATGGGTTACAAGTATCAGTTCATCACCCTCGCCGGCATCCACAACATGTGGTACCACATGTTCGATCTCGCCCAGGACTACGTCGCTCGCGGCATGACTGCCTACGTCGAAAAAGTCCAGGAACCCGAGTTCGCTGCACGTGAACGGGGTTACACCTTCGTCTCGCACCAGCAGGAAGTGGGGACCGGTTACTTCGACGAGGTGACGACGGTGATCCAGGGTGGAGCCTCTTCAGTGACCGCACTGACCGGTTCGACCGAGGAAGAGCAATTCCACTGAGGTTTCGTGGTCGGCCGACACAAAGCCGCGCCTGGCGCGGCTTTTTCAATTCCGGGTCAGGGGACGGTCCGGTCGGTATGCGAAGCGTCGCAGCGGCTCCTGCCAGCTTGCGCAAGGCCAGCCCGACGGCCTGACGTGACGATCGTGCGAAAGGAGAAGTGATGGAAGCGGATTTCGAGGTAGCCACCCTTGGCGGAGGCTGCTTCTGGTGTCTCGAAGCGGTCTTCGAACAGCTCGCCGGCGTGCGGTCGGTGGTCTCCGGGTACAGCGGTGGGCACGTCGACGACCCGGACTATGCGGCGGTGTGCACCGGCTCGACCGGGCATGCGGAGGTCGTCAGGATCACTTTCGATCCGGCGCGCTGCAGCTACCGGCAGCTGCTCGAAGTCTTCTTCGCGATCCACGACCCGACCACCAAGGATCGCCAGGGCCATGACGTCGGATCGCAGTATCGCTCGGTCATCTTTTGTCACTCGCCCGGGCAGCAGGCGACGGCCGCGTCACTGATCCGCGAACTCGATGAGGCCGGGCTCTGGCCGGCTCCGATCGTCACCGAGCTGCGCCCGGAGGCGCCGTTCTTCCCCGCCGAGACCTATCACCGAGAGTACTACCGGCGGAATCCGGGGCAGGGCTACTGCCAGGTCGTGATCGGCCCCAAGGTGGCCAGTTTTCGCAAGAAGTTCGCCGGCCGGCTCAAGGACGGTCGATGAACTCGCGGAGGTCGCGCACGAAGCGGTCGCGCTGCCACTGATGCGGCGAGTGATCGGTACCCTCGTAGATGTGGAGCACGGCGTTGGCGATCCGGTTCTGGACGTAGCGGGCCGTCTCACTGCGGTAGTAGTTGCTTGATCCACCGTAGACGAGAAGCGCCGGGATGTCGATCCGGTCGAGAGTGGCCCGATAGTCCGCCTCGGTCAGGCTCTCCCAGCAGGCGATCAGCGGCGCGGGGTCGAGTTCCTTGAGCCACTGCCGGGCCTTTTCGAGGCCACGCGATCCTTCCTGATACTTCTGTCGCGCCCGATCATTGAGCCCCATCGCGCCGAGCAGCAGGACCGATTCGGCGAAATCGCTCTCCAGGTGTTGCAGGAAGGCCGCTGAACGTGAACGGTCGAAATCGCCGTAAATCCCGTTGAGCCATTCGGCGTCGGTGAGCAGTTTCGGCGACTGATCGATGAAGCAGACCTTGGCCAGCCGCGCGCAGCCATTGTCCTCGATGTACTGCCAGAGCGTCAGCGCACCCATCGAGTGCCCGACGGCAACCAGATGATCGAGTTCGTAGTGCTCGATCAGATTGCCCAGATCGAGCGCCATCCGTTGCACCGTCGGCACGGTGTCCCGGGTCAGGCGGTGCCCGCCGTGGCCCCGTGCGTCCCAGCGAAACACCCGGTGGTGGGCGGTGAGCTGCTCGAGGAACGGCGTCCATTCGTGGTGGCTTGCTGTCCAGCCGTGCAGCATGATCACCGGCGGACCGTCGCCAGAGACCTGAACGTGGATCTTTTCGCCGTCGTCGGCAAAGAAGTGGCTCATCGAGGCAAGACCTGGCGGAAGGGTCGATCGGCCGCTTTGACCGGATCGTCACGACAACTATAGACCCCTTCGCCGGAAAAGGAAACCGGCCTTCAGCGCCGTTCGCTCTCTGCGTCCACTCGCCTGCCTGTCGGATCGCCTTCCCGACTGCCGACCATCCGGCGCAGGAAGGATCGCCGCGATAGCCTGGGGTCAGCGGCGTCCGTTCCGGCGGATCGGCCGCTGGCCGGCGGGCCCGGAGACCGGCACAGGGCTTCGAGAGCGGCCGCCGCCGCGGCGCGCGCTGCCGCCTGCGAGCCAAACTGGCCTGGCGGTGAGAAGAGCGGACAGTAAAGGATCTCGGGGACTTCGGCCGTCGCGTCCTGGTCGAAGATGAAGTCGAGCGGGCCGACCGGAAAGACCAGACGGCAACGGTCTCCGGATCCCAGCACAGGCCATGCCCTTGCGCTCCCCGGGACCAGCACGAGGCTGATCAGCCATGGCGTGACGACCGAACCAAGCCAGTCTCCGTCGCCAGGAAGACTCCATTCGGCGGTTCCCGCCAATCGTGGCGGAGCCGCCCCGGGGCCGGATGGCGTGCTGACCCTCGACCAGCGCCGGAAGCCTATGGTCTCGACCGACAGGGCGAGGTTGACGAACGGCAGCTCGCGAATGCGCGTCGTCCACCGGCGCAGATACATCGCCTCGAGGTGAGCAGCCGGACTACTGGTGGCTTCCGGAGTAGTCGCGCTCCGTCTCCGGCGATGGGCGAAGCCGCGAAGGTCAATGATCATGGCCATCGTTTTCGGGCAGGTCGGCTCCCAGGTGTGGTCGGCCCAAGCCTCGCCGCCGGGGCTCGTCAGCTGGCTCGAGGCTCTCGGCGAGCATCTGCAGGGCTTCCTCGATCAGCGCACGCTCTGCGTCATCGAGCACTTCCCTGGCCAGGCCCAGCGAGACCAGAACCCATGTGCCAACGGGTTGCGGGCCGACGAGCATCATGTTCACTCGCTCGCGTCGCGCGTCTTCTCCGCTTCCGCGTTCGGCGATCGCCAGCTGCCCGTCGGGGCCATCGGGGGAGATCAGCTGCATCGGAATCGACAGGCACATCGGCTCAGCGTACGGCCTGCGGGTGCCGGGAAACGTCGACACCCAGGCGGATCAGTTCGGCGATCACCAGGTCGAGCAGCTTCGGCATCGCGGCTTCGATCTCCCGGCTCAGCGTCGTCCCGAGCGCCAGCGATCGGGGCTCCAGCCCGATGATCACCGTGGATTTCGGCGATCGGCCGAGCAGCTCCAGCGTAGCCAGCACGTCGCTCATTCCGATCTGGTGCGGTGAAAGCTTGGTCGCAAAGAAGGTCGGCACTTCGTCGCCGGCAAGCCGGATCGGTGTCCCGGGGCGCCTGCCTGAGCGAATGGCGTCGACGAGGATCAGAGCATCGAGATCCTCGAGCTGCTCGAGCATCTCCATACCAGAGGTTCCCCCGTCGAGGACCTCGACAGTGCTGGGCAGGGCGCACACTGAGGGCAGGCGTTCGACGAGGCGTACGCCGAGCCCTTCGTCGCTGAGCAGGACATTGCCGACGCCCAGGATGAGGACGCGCATGCTCGACCGGGTGCTAGGGCAAAGGTCGGGCAATCGCCGGCTGCGCGGCCGCTTGCCCGTCGGCGGCCATGTGCCACCGCCAGGACGTCGGTACTCTTTTCATACTGCGCTGACGCGGACTGCAGCCCGCGCCTGCCGGTCGACGACATGGACCGCGCAGGCCAGGCAGGGGTCGAACGAATGGACCGTGCGCAGGACTTCGAGGGGCTGATCGGGTATGGCAACCGGCGTGCCGGCGAGACACGCCTCATACGCGCCCGGCTCGTCCCTTTCGTTGCGCGGGGCCGCATTCCAGGTCGTCGGGACGACGCACTGGTAGTTCCTGATCTTTCCGTTGTCGATGACGATCCAGTGCGACAGCACGCCTCTGGGCGCCTCGTGAATCCCGACTCCAGAGACCTCGCCCTTAGGGAACTGCGGCTTGTTGAAGGTCCGCAGGTCTCCCCGGGCCATGCTCGCGAGCAGCAGATCCCATTGCCGGCCGAGTTCGTCGACCTCGACGGCGCAGGCGACGGCCCGCGCGGCGTGGCGGCCGATCGTCGAATGCAGCGCTTCGAGACCGACCTTGGTCTTGGCGACGCTGGAAACGAGATCGAGCGCCTGCGTCGCGTAATCGATCGTCGGCTGGTGTCCCGCGGCGACCATCGCCAGGACCCTCGGCAGCGGGCCGACCTGCATCGGCTTTTCGTAGAAGGTCGGGGACTTGAGCCAGGAGTACTTGCCACCTTCCTGGAAGTCGGTGTACTGCGGTCGCGTTTCTCCCTTGTAGGGGTGGAGCGGGCCCTTGCCGCCCTCGTACCACGAGTGTTTGACCGACTCGGCGACACCGTCCCTGAAGTAGGCGTCGTTGTGCGTCCGGATTTCCTTGAAACTGGCCGGGTCGCCACCGGCGATGTGTCCGCCGGGCAGGGCAAAGCTCGTATTCATTCCGTCGAGCGGGATGTCCGGAACAGCCAGGTAGTCGACGATACCGCGTCCGATCGCTGTCCATTCCGGATAGAAACCGCCGACGACGGCGACGTCAACGAGATAGACGTGCTTGACGAAGTCGGCGAGCTGGTCGATCCAGTTCCTGACCGCGAGCAGGCGCTCGACGGTCAGCACCGATTGCGAGTCGGTCGCCAGGGCGTTGGCGACTCCGCCGACAGCGACGTTCTGGATGTGTGGCGTCTTGCTGCCCAGGATGCTGACCACCTTGTTGGCGTGCCTCTGGACTTCGAGTGCCTGGAGATAATGGGCGACGGCGATCAGGTTGACTTCCGGCGGGAGCTTCATCGCCGGATGCCCCCAGTACCCGTTGGTGAAGATGCCCAGCTGGCCGGTACCGACGAAGCCGGCGAGACGCTCCTTGACCCGCGCGAACTCGGCCTTGTTGTTTCCCGGCCAGTTCGACAGGCTCTCGGCGATGCTCGCCGCCTTCGCCGGGTCGGCCTGGAGTGCGCTGGTCACGTCGACCCAGTCGAGGGCCGAGAGGTGATAGAAATGGACGATGTGATCGTGGACGGCGTGCGCCAGGATGATCATGTTGCGGATGTATTGCGCATTGACCGGGATCTCGAGCTGCAGCGCGTTCTCGACGGCGCGCACCGAGGCGATCGCGTGTACGGTCGTGCACACGCCGCAGATCCGCTGGGTGATCGCCCAGGCGTCGCGCGGATCCCGTCCGACGAGAATGTTTTCGACGCCGCGCCACATCTGGCCGGACGCCCAGGCCTTGCTGACCTTGCCCCCGTCGACCTGGACATCGACACGCAGGTGACCTTCGATTCGCGTCACCGGATCAATCGTGACTCTTTGCGACATGGTCTTGTCTCCTCGATGGCGCGTCAGCCGCGTGCAGGCAAGGCTTCGCCGTCCTCGCGCGGCAGCACGGGGAAGCGGCGGGTGATGTAGATGTAGCCATAGACTTCGGCGGCGAAAATGCCCAGGGTGACCAGCAACTCGGGAACCGAGGGGAAATAGCTCCAGCCCGGCCCGGTGTCGAAGCCGATCAGGAAGCCATTGAGGCGCAACAGGATGCCGCTGAGCATCACCGCGATTCCGGCGAGGAACAGCCGTGCCGGGTTCCGCCGCGCCTCGGCCGTACCGATCAGGAAGAACGGCGCGACGAAGCTGAGGTTCTCGACCCAGAACGAAAGCGCGACGAAGTTCAGCCTGAAGGCCTGTGGGAGAGCGCCGCGGATGATCAGATCGGCGAAGCGCGCGACGAGGTAGAGCGCCATGACGCCGAGCAGGACGTGGGCCAGCGGATTGAGCAGCGGGACCTCGATCTGGCGGCGGTAAGCCGACGCGGCGACGCAGGATTCGAAGAGCACGACCCCGTAGCCCATGATGATCGCCGAGAGCAGGTAGATCAGCGGCAGGATCGGCGTCTGCCAGAGCGGGCTGACCTGGTCACCCATGACCACGAGCATCGTCCCGAGCGAGGCCTGATGCATCATCGGCAGGACGATGCCCAGGGCGATGAAGATGAACAGGACCTTCGACAGCTTGCGCCGGGCATCGTGCAGCCCGAGCTTCTCGAGGAAGACCGGCGAGAACTCGATCCACATGACCAGGATGTACAAGGTGATGCACGCGGCGACCTCGAACATCACCGAATTGACGTTGAAGTAGCCCGGCCAGAAGATGTGCCAGAAGTTCCACCAGCGCCCGAGGTCGAAAGTGATCGCCGCTCCGGCCAGCGTGTAGCCGAACAGACTGCCGAGCAGCGCCGGACGAACCAGCGGGTGGTACTCGCCCCGGTTGAAGATGTACACGAGCAGGGCGACCGAGAAGCCGCCGCAGGCCAGCGCCGAGCCGATGAACACGTCGCCGACCACCCAGATGCCCCACGAATAGCCGTCGTTGAGGTTGGTGACCGAGGCCAGACCGAAAAACAGCCGGACGACAACCACGCTGGCCATGATCGCGATCAGCACCCCGCAGACGAGTGTCGTGGCATTGAACAGGCTGCCGCCCACCGGCGCCGGTCGTGCTTCGTGTCCGGCGCTCATGAGTCTTCCCCCTTCTTCGCCTCGTCGCCGGCTTCGGCGTCGCGTGGGACGTTGCGCCAGGCGATTGCGGTCATCCCGCCGAGCACGAGTGCCGGCATGATCAGCCATCCGTAGAGCGTGTGCTGGATCGTCTCGGACAACGAGGCCGACGATTTCGGCGGCAGGTAGGGCATGCCGACCTTCTCGAAGTCGACGGCCGAGAGCTTGAGCACCTGGGTGCCACCGTACTCGGTTTCTCCGTAGACGTGCTGGAGGTACTTGCCGACGTGGCCTTCGTAGCCCTGATCGGGACCGTCACCGAGCCGGCCGCGCGGGAAGGTGGTCAGCGTTCCGGGTTCGAGTGCGAGGCGTCGCTTCGCTTCGACGAGCAGGTCGGCGGTCCGTCCGTAAAGCGTCGCGCCGGTTGGGCAGACCTCGGCGCAGGCCGAATAGGACCCAGGCTTGTCCTTGCGATTGCGGCACAGTTCGCACTTGCCGATCTTGCCGGTCGGCGAATCGTACTGGTACTTGGGAATGCCGAACGGGCAGGCGACGACGCAGTAGCGGCAGCCGACGCAGGCCTCCGGGTCGTAGGCGACGACGCCTGTCTTCGGATCCTTGGTCATCGCCGTTACCGGGCACGCCGAAACGCACGAGGGATCGGCGCAGTGCATGCACGAGGTCTTCATGAACGCGTAGCCGTCGATCTCGGCGTCCTTCGTGGCCATCGTGCCGTTGCGGTACATCTTGATGATGTTGAAGGTCTTGCCACTGGTGTCGAGCGGTGTGTCCCAGAGCTCGTCGGCCGTCGAGAATTCCGGCGGATTCTCGTTGGCTCTCTTGCATGCCGCGACACAGGCCTTGCAGCCGATGCACAGCGTCGCGTCATAGAGCAGCCCGAGTGCTTCGGGGGGGCGCTGATAGGTGTCGCGGGCGCTGGCTGTCGTGCTGACCGTGCCGGCCGCGGCTGCGCCAGCCGCGCCGACGATGCTCCTCAGAAACTCGCGCCGCGAGGGTTCGACTCGCGTCGCGTCAGAACGGCTATTGACCATCTCTGAGTTCCTCCTTCTCTCTGGCCAGCCGCGCTCGTTCGGCTTCCTCGGCCTTGTGCGAGAGACCGAGATTGCGGGCGATCATCGCCGCGCCACCGGCCGCAGCACCGGCGACAGCGGCAAGCAGCGCGGCCGAACCGAGCGTCGCACCGACGCCCTTGTCTTCGACGATCCGTGGATACTGTTGCGGTGGCTCGATGTTCCTGACCTTGGCGAGCATATGGATGGGTTTGGCGAAGCCCACCCCTTGCTCCGTGCAGCCGATGCACGGACAGCCACAGCCGACCGGCCAGGTACCGGCGCCGGCGTCGCCAAACAGCACGGTCGGGCAGTTGGCGTAGGTTTCGGGGCCCTTGCAGCCGAGCTTGTACAGGCAGTAGCCGCGCCGGTGCCCTTCGTCGCCGAATTCGATCGCGAAACGTCCCGCATCGAAGTGTGCGCGGCGCTCGCAGTTCTCGTGGATCAGACGCGAATAGGCGAACCTCGGCCGACCGAGGTCGTCCACCGGCGGCAGGCTGCCGAAGGTCAGGAAGTGCACGACGGTGGACAGGAAGTTGTAGGGATTCGGCGGGCATCCGGGAATGGTCACCACGGGTTTGCCGAGAACGGCTGCTACGCCCGAAGAACCGGTCGGATTCGGGTCGGTCGAGGGCATGCCTCCCCAACTCGCACACGAGCCGATGGCGATGATTGCCGCGGCGTCGGCGGCGCACTCCCTGGTCAATTCGATCGCCGTCTGGCCGCCGACCTTGCAGTAGATGCCGCCGTCACGCGTCGGGATGGCCCCCTCGACGACCAGCACGTAGGCCCCCCGGTTCGCGGCCATCGCCGTCTTGCGCGCCTGTTCGGCCTGGTGTCCGGCGGCGGCGAAGAGGGTTTCGTGGTAGTCGAGCGAGATGACGTCGAGGATCAGCCTCTCGAGCGTCGGATGCTCGGCGCGGAGCATCGACTCGGAGCAGCCGGTGCACTCCTGGAAATGAAGCCAGATCACCGACGGGCGCTTCTTGCCGGCTACGGCCTCGGCGACCGCAGCGTCCGCTCCCTGAGGAAGACCGAGGGTCGCGGCCAGCGTGGCACAGAACTGCAGAAAATCCCGACGAGGCATGTCGAGTCGCCTGCTCGCCGCGGTGATGAGCGGATCCCCCTCCAGCTTCAGCAGACTGGTATTGGCCATCTTGATGTCCCCTCTGTTTTCGTTCGACCGCCTGTGCCCGGCAGCTTTCCGGAGGCAGTTCACGGTGCGCTCGCGAACTGACTGCCAAGAGCGCATACAAGAAACATGCCATTAGTGCAAGGCGAGAAAAAACAGGCAGATGCAGATCGGGGCTGGCGCTCTGCAGGCTAACCGGCTTTCCGTTGGCTCGAGCAACTGGAAAGCGGCTTACCACTGCGCCGAGCGGTGCCTTGCCCCCTGCGCCGGGCGGCAAGGCAGGATCGCCAGCGCGGGCACACAGCGCGAGGCCAGTCGCCGCGGACGCTCCGGGTTGGCCGTCCGTGTGCACGGAGGCCTGCGTTGCACGTCGGGTCGAATGCTCTTACGATCCGCGCGACGGCCGAGCATCGCTCGCTTGCGGCCGGTGGCCGGCGACCGCTTGGTAGACGGCGGCGTATTGTCGTGGCACGCGCGATCAGCATCCCGGACCGGCCGACGAAGATCGCCACGCATTGATCTCGGAGAGTTGGCTGATGACCGGTTCAAGAGCTTCGGACAGGCGGATTGCCCGCCACCCACTGATCGACGCCGACTCATTGAGCGAAAGGCAGTCGGGAATCGAGAGCGTGGACGAGGGCGTCTGGGTCGAGGTCATCCGGAAGATGGATGAGGTTTACAACGACCTCCTGCAGTACGAGGTGGTCCTCGAGCGCAAGAACGCCGCGCTCGAGGACTCCCAGCGCTTCATCGAGAGTGTTCTCGCGTCGATGTCCGACATCCTGATCGTCTGCAACCGTCATGGGGTGATCGTCGAGGTCAACGATTCGCTGCAGCGCTTCATTGGCCGGGACGAGCAGGCGCTGCGCGGTCAGCCACTCGGCGAACTGCTTGCCGACGAGGCTTCGCGGCAACGTGCGCGAGAATTCTTTTCAGCCACTCGTCCGGCCGAGGTTCAGGACTGCGAGGTGCTGTTCAGCGGACGCGACGGCAGTCCGTTGCCCGTGTCGCTGAACTGCACGCCGCGCCTCTCGGCCACCGGCAAGTTTGTCGGGCTGGTCCTCACTGGCCGGCCGGTTGGTGAATTGCGGCGCGCGTATCAGGCGCTGAGCCAGGCGCACGAAGAGCTCAAATGCGCGCAGCAGCAGCTCGTGCAGGCCGAGAAGCTCGCCTCGCTGGGCCGCCTGGTCGCCGGAGTGGCGCACGAACTCAACAATCCGATCAGCTTCGTTCTCGGCAACGTGCTCGCGCTGCGACGCTACGCCGGGCGAATCGGCAAGTATCTGGCCGCGGTGCATGGCGAGAGCTGCGCGCGCTCGCCTGAAGTGGAAGCCTTGCGCAGGGAACTGCGCATCGACGCGATGCTCGCCGACCTGCCGCCGCTGCTCGACGGAATGAGCGAGGGTGCCGAGCGTACGCGCGATATCGTCGATGGGCTCAAGCGTTTCGCGGCGATCGATCGCCAAGGCAATGAACGCTTCAATTTGTCCGAGGTCGTCGATCGGGCCGTGCGCTGGGTGACGCGCTCGGGGCCCGGCCAGTTCCAGGTGCACCTCGACCTGCCGAAGGAGTTGCCGGTCGTCGGCTCTGCGGGCCAGATGCAGCAGGTGGTCATGAACCTCGTGCACAATGCGTGCGACGCGGCGTCGGCCAGTGCTCCGCCGCAACTCACGATCAGCTGCGAGGCCGGCGACAGTGTGGCCTGCCTGCGCTTCGCCGACAACGGGCCAGGCATCGCCGAAGAGGATCTTTCGCGTCTCTTCGACCCGTTCTTCACCACCAAGCCCTTCGGGCAGGGGACCGGGCTGGGTCTGTCGATCAGCTACGGGATCGTGGAACGCCATCGTGGGCGGCTCGAAGTGGCCAACGGCGAGCGAGGCGGGGCGGTGTTCACCCTCAGCCTGCCGCTGGCGCCACTTGAGGACGACGGCGCTCGCTGATCGTCGGCCGCTGCCGCAGAGCCGCAGGTCAGCGGCCCCAGCGCTTCACGTGCCGTTCGACGACTGTTTCCTGAGTTCGATCAGCGGCTGGACGCCAGGAAAGTCGAAACGTCGACGTCCCGGTTCGACGGCCGTCAGCGCCTCGGTCTCGTGAACAGTGGCCAGCGACCGGCGGGTCAGCTGCTGATAGGTCCGCGTGCCTTCGATCTTCCAGGCGATCTCCTGGTCACTGAGCGCCCGGATGACCCGGGCGGGAACTCCGGCGACGAGCGAGCGCGGAGGGATCTCCATCCCCGCCTTGATGAACGCGCAGGCCGCGACGATCGAAGACTCGCCGAGGATGGCGTTGTCCATGAGCACGGCGTTCATGCCGACCAGTGCGTTTCGGCCGACACGGCAGCCGTGGAGCACCGCACCGTGGCCGATGTGTCCGTCCTCTTCAATCACCGTGTCGGTTCCCGGGAAGCCGTGCATCACGCAGGTATCCTGGACGTTCACCCCACGTTCGAGAACCAGACGGCCGAAGTCGCCGCGCAGGCTGGCGCACGGGCCGACGTAGCAGTCGGGACCGACGATCACGTCGCCGATCAGCACCGCGGCAGGATGGACGTAGGCGCTCGGATCGACGACCGGAACGAGGCCGTCGATGGCGAAGACGCGGGGTCGACTCATGGCGATCCTCCTGAACAGGGAAAGCCGGTGGGCTGGGTTGTCGTCGCGCCGGCGTGACGACAGCCCGCTATTCTATGAGCGGCGTCGTTTCGCGCCAACCGGATCCGTCTACCGTTCGCGTCGCCGGGTTTGCCGGGGATGCCGGCGGGCTTCGGTTTGCCGCGGCGGCGGGTGACGAGGCTTCCGGAAGCCCGGGAAGAACGCTGGCGGCCCCGCCAGTTGAACCATTGCGCCGAGGCTTGGCAGGCGATGATGCAGCCGTAGCCAGGCGGTTGCGCGATCGTCAGCGGGAATCGCCGGTAGCGCTGTGGATCGATCTCTCCGGATGTGCGACGATGGCTACCGGTAGTGGCCAGAGTGCCTGCGGGTCACTCTGCGGCCGATCGTCGGGCTTGCCCCGACGCGATCAGAACGACGTCTCCGTCGGGTTGAGGTGAGGCAATGATGATCCGATTCGAAAACCGGCCTGTCGGGCCAGCGCCGGCGCTGCTCGCCTGGCGCACTGCGAGCAGCGGGCCGCGGCCGGTCGTCTTGTGGTTCCACGGATTCACGGCCGACAAGGGAACCCACCGGCCGGAGCTCGAGCTCTTCGCGGACGCGGGATTTCTGGCGATCGGAGTCGATGCGGCGGGCCACGGTGAGCGCCGGCTCGTCGACTTCGAACAGTGCCTCGCGGGTCCGCCCGAGCAGAGGCATCGGCTGTTTCTCTCGCTCATCGCGCAGACAGTAGCCGAAGTGCCGGCGATCATCGATGGCTTGCCGCAGAACGCCGACGCGCAACGCATCGCCGTCGGCGGCGTGTCGATGGGCGCTTGCATCGTCTATGGTGCGATTGCTGCGGACTGCCGGATCCGGGTGGCCGCAGCGCTGCTCGGCTCGCCGGCGTGGTCCGCTGCCGGAGGCGGACCGCCGCCGCGCCCGGGACTTCTCCCCGCGCTGCTCTCGATCACCGCCGAATGCGACGATGTCGTGCCGCCGGCGGCGGCCAGAGCCATGCACGAAGAGCTCGCTTCGCATTCCCGGAGTGGCCGGGAGTTCGTGAAATACCGCGAGATCCGCGGCGCGGGGCACATGCTCGACCCGCGTGACTGGGACCAGGCGGTGCATGAGGTCAGCGCGTGGTTCAGCACCCACCTGAGATGAGCCGGCACGCCAGCGCGTCGGTGCGGATCGTGCCCACCGGTCCGAAGCCGGCCGTGGGGGGAGCGAGTGAGCAACACAGCAGATTGGCCGCGCAGCAGTTCCATTGACAACGTCTTGGGCCGACCAGCGCTTCACGGCAGGTCCAGCAGCGATTACGGCTGGCGGCAACCGGCCGCATCACGCGGGTTCAGCGCAGCAGGTGCAGGCTGAAGTGGCCCTTGATGAACTCCTGGAACTTCTCCACACCCTTGAGCGCGAGCTGTAGCCGGCCAAGCTCCATCATCGTCAGTCGTTCGAGCGGGATGTAGTTGTCCGGCTTGCGCCCTTCGCGCACCTCTTCGAACTGGCCGCGCAGGCGCATCAGGACGAGGAAGTCGTAGCTGTCGGCGACCATGTCGGCGGTCTTGCGGTTGACCACCTTGTCCTTGACCAGTGCTTCGAGGCGCTGATGGGTGCTGCCCATCAGCCTGCCGGCCTGGATGGCCAGGGCCTTGACCCCCTCCGAGATGGCGAAGATGCCCGCCTTCTTGATTTCGAGCATCCCGGAATGCTCGCCGTCCTTCTCGCCCTTGATCCTGCCGAACCAGCCGATCGGCGGAGCAAAGTTCAGCGTGTTTTCGACCATGCGCATCAGGAACAGCTTGTCGCGCTGCACGTGCCTGTAGAGCTGGGTCTTGAGCTCGTGCTCGAACGACGGGTCGCCGTAGATCGTGCGGATGTCCATGAAAGTCCCGCAGCTCAGCACATGGTTCGGCGTCGGAGACCGCAGCCAGCGGTCGATCTGGTCGCGCCACTTGCCGAGGCTTCTCCGCCATTCCTTGTTGTTGGCCATGATTCCGCCCGAGCAGGGCGGGATGCCGATCGTCGCCAGCGAGTCGATCAGCTCCTGCGAGAAAGCTTCGATGCGTGCGATCTCCGCGCTGCCGAGTTCGTCACCGTAGACGATCGCGTTGTCCTGATCGGTGAGCAGCGTCTGCTCGCCCCTTCCCTCGCTGCCGAGAACGACGAAGGCAAAGCGCTCGGGCAGGTCGGCAAAGCGGTCGTCGCGCAGCAGGGCGATCAGCCGCAGCAGAATCTGGTCGTTGAGGTGAGCGATCATGCGCACCATGTCGCGAGTGCTCGTCCCGGATCCTCCGAGGTGCAGGACGAGGCTCTGGATCCTCGAATAGACGACTTTCAGCTCGTCGAGGTTGCGCGTTCGCTCGATGTCGAGGATCAGCTGATGGGGCGAGCGTGACTGCAAACGGATGATGTCGCTGTCGGTGATGATCCCGGCGAGTTCGCCCTTGCCGTCCACGACCGCCAGGCGGTGGATCTTCTCGCGGGACATCCGGTAGAGCGCCTCGTAGAGCAGGTCGTCCTCGCCGATGACTGATAGCGGACTGTTCATGATCTGGCGGACGGCCAGCGACGATGGATCAGCGCCGCTGGCCACGACCTTGTTGCGCAGGTCGCGGTCGGTCATGATGCCGGTCGGCAGTCTGTTCTCGCAGACGACGACGCTCGAGATGTTCCTCTCGCGCATCACGCGCGCGACATCGACGAGGGCTTCGTCGGGTCCGCAGGTGGTCACCGATCGCTGACAGAAGTCCTTCACCGGGCGGAAGAACTGGCCCTCTTCGGACATCGGATCGAACTCCCTGTTATCGGGTTGTTGGCCGGTCGCGCAGGCTCATGGGCAGGGATGCCGGCGGCACGGCCCAGACCAGCGCAAGCGGCGCGGATTCTAGCATCAAAGCTCGGCGCCGGCCCCGCCGGAGCATCTGCCGGGTGCAGGTGGACCGACCGTATCTGCTCCGCCGGTATCTTTCCCGCGGGTCTTCGCGTCCTGTGTCGAGGACTCGGGAGCGAGTTCCGGACCTGCCGCAGGATGAATCTCGCCAGCGGGCGGGCGGCGGTGCAGCGCGGCCTTGGCCAGGAGGTGGGCAGAGATCGGCGCGGTGATGAACAGGAAGAAGAGGATCGCCAGTTCGTGCAGGCTCAGGCCGGTTTCTGCGGTCTGCGAAAAGAAGATCGCCGAAGCGAGCAGAATCGTGCCGACACCGAGCGTCGTCGCCTTGGTTGGTCCGTGCAGGCGGGTCAGGAAGTCGGGGAGTCTTGCCAGACCGATCGCCCCGAGCAGCACGAAGAGCGCGCCGACGACGATCAGCACGGCGACGAGCGCTTCGCTGACCGGGTTCATTCGATGATGTCGCCGCGGAGAAGGAAACGGCAGAGTGCCGTGGCGCCGACGAAGCCGAGCAGTGAGAGGAGCAGGGCGGTCTCGAAGTACGCCGTGCTGGCGGCCTCGATCCCGTAGAGGACGAGCAGGGCGATGGCGTTGATGCCGAGCGTGTCGAGCGCGAGGACTCGGTCGCTGGCCTCCGGACCGCGCACCAGCCGGTACAGTGCGAGAATCAGCGATGCGCCGATCAACAGGAAGGCGATCTCGAGTGCGGCCTTCAACATCCGAAAATCTCCTTCAATGGCGCTTCATAGCGCGTCTTTATCTCGGCAATCAGCGCGGCCCGGTCCGGGGAGTCGAGTGCATGGACGAGCAGTGTCCAGCGCTGCTGGTCCACGTCGATGGCCACCGTTCCCGGGGTCAACGATACGACACTGGCCAGCAGCGTCGCGACGAACGGATCGCGCAGGTCGAGGGGGACTTCGACGAGCGCTGGCGACAGGCGGTGCAGCGGGCCGATCACCTGACGCGCGACGCGCAGGTTGGCAAGCACGATGTCGGCCGAGAAGACGCCGAGGAAACGCAGCGCCAGCCCCGGCCGGGCGAGGCGCGGCGCTTCGGGCCAGAACGGTCGGGTGATCAGCGGCAGCATGACGGCGAGCAGCGCGCCGAGCAGAAGCAGACCCGCCGATTCGGCGTTGGTGATCGTCGCCCAGACGAGGAAGATGGTCAGCGCGAGCAGCGGGTAGGGCAGGAGCCTGGCGATCATCGGGATCCTTTGTCGGTCTGTCGTGCAGGCTGGCCGCCGAGGACTCCTGCCACGTAGGCTTCCGGGGCGTGCAACTGGGTGGCGGTGCGCATCGCCCAGCCGGACAGCGGTTGAGCGAGTCCGGCGAGCAGCGGGCCGGCGGCGACGACGGCGAGTGTCGCCGCGCTGCGCTGCCAGGCGGTCGCCGGTGCGGGCTGCTCGCCGGCAATCGCCTGCTGCCTCCAGACCAGTGTGCACCCGCCGCGGGCCAGGGCCAGCATGACCAGCAGCCCGGAGACCAGCACGACCGTCCAGATCAGCGCTCCGCCGTCGACCGATCTGAGGCTGTCGAGGAGCATCAGCTTGGCGACGAACCCGGAGAAGGGTGGCAGGCCGACGCTGGTCATCGCGGCGACGAGGAAACCGAGCTTCAGCCAGTTTCCGGACCAGAGCGGACCAGCCGTGAAGCGGTCGCCGGCCGGTCCCCGCCTGGAGGCGACTTCGCCGGCGATGAGGAAGAGCGCGGCGCCGGCCAGCGACGAGTGGACCAGGTAATAGAGGGCGGCCGCGTCGACCCGGGTGCTCGCCTGGGCGGGTGTGAGCAGCAGGGTTCCAGCCGAGAGAAGGACCAGCCAGGCGGTCAGCGTGCGCAGGCGCGAGGCCGCCAAGGCGCCGAGTGTCGCGACGGCGATCGTCGCCAGTGCCAGAGTCGTCAGCCACCCGTCGAGCAGCGAGGCCAGCGACGGCGCCAGAACCGTCGTCTGCAGGCGCAGAATCGCCACGATGCCGACCTTGGTCATGATCGTGAACAGCGCAGCGACGGGAACTCCGGCCGCCGTATAGGTCGGCGGCAGCCAGAACGAAAGCGGCAGCAGGCCGGCTTTCAGGGCAAAGACGGTGATCAGCAGTGCCAGCGCGAGCCGGGCCAGTGCCGGGTCGTATCCCGGTTGCGCCAGACGCTGCGCAACGTCGGCGAGGTTGAGCGTGCCGAGCGTGCCGTAGAGCAGACCGAGGGCGATCAGGAACAACGCCGAGCCGATCAGGTTGAGCACGACGTAGCTGATCCCTGCGCGCGTTCTCGAGACGCCGCCGCCGTGGGCCAGCAGGGTGTAGGAGGCGAGCAGCATCACCTCGAAGAAGACGAAGAGATTGAACAGGTCGCCGGTCAGGAAGGCCCCGGTCAGGCCGAAGAGCTGCAACTGGAAGAGGGCATGGAAATTCCTGCCGCGCTCGTCGAAGCCGGCGCTGGCATGGAGCAGCGAGGCGAAGCCGAGGATCGCCACGAGCAGGGTCATCGCTGCCGCGAGCCGATCGACGACGAGGACGATGCCGAACGGTGCTGGCCAGTCGCCCAGGGCGTACACGCGGAGCTCGCCGTCATCGGCGAGCAGCGCAAGCCACGCGCTGGTCAGCAGCAGCACGGCGCAGGCCACGGTGCCGATCCAGCGCTGCACGGCGAGGCGCTGGCAAGCCATCTGCAGAAGGGCGGCGGCGAAAGGAATCAAGAGCGGAAGGATCGGCGCGTGGCGGATCACCGGTCGTCCCCGCAGTCGACGCGGTCGCTGCCCGACTCGGACAGACCACGCAAGGCGAGCATCGCCAGGTAGGCGGTCATGCCGAAGCCGATGACGATCGCCGTGAGGACCAGCGCCTGGGGCAGCGGGTCGGTGCTCGTCGCTCCGGCCTGGACCAGCGGCGGCGCGTTGAGGCGCAGGCGGCCGCTGGCAAAGAGGAAGAGGTTGACTGCGTAGGAAAGGAGCGTCAGGCCGAGCAGCACCGGAAAACTTCTTGCGCGCAGGATCAGGAATACCCCGCAGGCCGTCAGTGCGCCGATCGCCGTGGCCAGTAACGCTTCCATCAGGTGCTCCCTCGGTGCGCGCGCAGCGAAAGGGTGCCGAGCCCCGACAGCACGGCCAGCGCGACGGTGACCACGACGACATAGACGCCGAGATCGAAGACCATCGCCGAAGCCAAGCCGATCGGTCCAAGCAGCGGCACGGTCAGCTCTCCGTGCGTGCTGGTCAGGAACGGCCTTCCCCAGGGCCAGCTGGCGACGCCGATCCCCGCGGCGAGCAGCAGACCGAGAGCCAGCCATCTTTCGGGCTTCCCGGGCAGGCGCGGCTGGGCGAAGGCGATGCCGTTGGCCAGGTACTGCAGAATCAGCGCGACGCTGGTGATCAACCCGGCGACGAAGCCACCGCCGGGAAGATTGTGTCCGCGCAGGAAGACATATACCGAGACGGCGAGAGCCAGCGGCAGCAGCGGACGAACGAGCATCGCGAGAAACAGCGGGTGCGCGTCGCGCGCCCACGGGCGGCCATCCGCGTCACGATCCGGTGCGCGCAGGATTAGGCGATCGAGCAGCGCCTGCGAGGCCAGCGCGACCATCGCCAGCACGGTGATCTCGCCGAGAGTGTCGAAGCCGCGGAAATCGACGAGGATCACATTGACCACGTTCGTACCGCCGCCACCGGGAAGCGCCTGGTCGAGGTAGAACCCCGAGAGCGGAGCGAAGGGGACGGCGAGCATGCGCAGCGTGACCAGCATGATCGCGCCGCCGGCGAGACAGGCGATGAACGCGTCGCGGATCAGTCGCGGAGCGCTGCTTGCCGGCGCGCTGGTCGGCGGCAGGTAGTAGAGGATCAGCAGCATCAGGATGATCGTCCCGGTCTCCACGGCGAGTTGGGTCAGCGCGAGGTCGGGTGCCGAGAGGCGAACGAAGGTCAGTGTCACGACGAGACCGACGACGCTGACCAGGATCAGCGCGAGCAGCCGCTTCCTGTGCAGCACGGTCGCTCCGACGCATCCGAGCAGCAGCGCCAGCAGGGCGGCGATCGCCGCCTCCTCGGCCGGATGGCCGGCGATGGTCGCCTCGCTCGCCGCTCCCGAGAAGAACGCCCAGCCGCCGAGCAGCAGTGTGAAGCAGAAGAGCAGGAAGCAGTAACGCTGCAGCGAACCGTTGTCGATCGTCGCCAGCAGGCGCCCGGCGCCTCCGGCGAGCTTGCGGTGAGCGCGCTCGAAGGCCGTTCCGGCATGGACCGACGGCAGTTCGTCGTACCAGGCGAAGAGCGGGCGACGCAGGACGTAGATCAGTACCCCGCCAGCCAGAGCCACCAGGCTCATCAGCAGCGGCCTGTTGAAGCCGTGCCAGAGCGCCAGTTCGAAGTCGGGCAGCGGGCTGTGCAGCGCTGCGGCCGCGGCGGCCTCGAGCAGGGGAGCGACGCTCCACGCGGGAAGGATGCCGACCACCAGGCAGAGCAGGACGAGCAGTTCGACTGGCGCGCGCATCCAGCGAGGTGGTTCATGGGGCTCCCGCGGCAGGTCGACCGGTTCGCCGTTGAAGAAGACGTCGTGCACGAAGCGCGCCGAGTAGGCGACCGCGAGCATGCCGGCGAGCGTCGCGAACAGCGGCAGCGCCCAGCCGATCAGCACGAACTGCGGCGAGCTGACCGTCTCGGCGAAGAACATCTCCTTGCTCAGGAAACCGTTGAGCAGCGGCACGCCGGCCATCGACGCGGCGGCGATGATCGCCAGTGTGGCAGTGATCGGCATGCGCCGGAACATCCCGTTGACCCGGCGCATGTCGCGCGTCCCGCACTCGTGGTCGATGATCCCGGCAGCCATGAACAGCGACGCCTTGAAGATCGCGTGGTTGATGATGTGGAAGATCCCGGCGATCACCGAGAGCGGTGTTTCGAGTCCGAGCAGCAGCGTGATCAGACCGAGATGGCTGATCGTCGAGTAGGCCAGCAGGCCCTTGATGTCGTTCCGGAAGAGGGCAGCCGCCGCGCCCCAGGCGAGGGTCAGCGCGCCGGTTCCGCCGACCATCCAGAACCAGAGGTCGGTTCCGCCGAGTGCCGGGTAAAGGCGAGCGAGCAGGAACACCCCGGCCTTGACCATCGTCGCCGAATGCAGGTACGCCGAAGCCGGCGTCGGCGCAGCCATTGCGTTGGGCAGCCAGAAGTGGAACGGAAACTGGGCCGATTTCGTGAATGCGCCGAGCAGGACGAGGACCAGCATCGGCGTGTAAAGGGCGTGCGCGCGGATGCGCTGGCCGTTCTCGAGAATCGCCGGGATCTCGTAGCTGCCGGCGATCTGGCCGAGCAACAGGAAACCGGCGAGTAGCGCCAGGCCACCGCCACCGGTCACCGCAAGGGCCATTCGTGCGCCAACCCGGGACTCGTTTCGCTGGCCGTGGTAGGCGACGAGCAGGAACGACGAGACGCTGGTCAGTTCCCAGAAGACGAGCAGCAGGAGCAGGTTCGCCGAGAGCACGATGCCGAGCATCGCGCCCATGAAGAGCAGCAGGACCGAAAAAAAGCGCCCGAGGCGATCGCCTTCCGGGAAATACCACGCGGCGTAGAGCACGACGAGCAGGCCGATGCCGAGGATCAGCAGACAGAACAGCAGGCCGAGGCCGTCGAGGCGCAGGCTGAGATCGAGCCCGTAAGCCGGCAGCCAGGCCCAGGCGAAGGTCGCGACCTGCCCGGCGAGGACCGCCGCGGCGAGCGGTGCGAGCACCGCCAAGCAGGCGGCCATGACGGCCATCGCTGCAGACGCCGCGCTCGTCCGTCCGAAGCGCTGGAACAGCAGCGGCAGTGGAACGCCCGCAAAGGCGAGAGCCGGCAGGGCTGCGAGGAGCAGACTGGCAGGCTCAGGAATCCCGTTCACGCAAGAGGAACCCCGGTTGGCGAGGCAGACGGGCTGCCGGAGACGCGATTATAGTCGCCGCGCAGCGTGCGGGTCCGCCGGGCGGTGAGGCCGATCGGAAGACTTCGCTATTGGCTGTTTTCGCCGGACTTCGGCGCGCCTTGCGACCGGTACCAGTCGGCGATCTTCCTGATCAGCGGCCAGCGATACACGGTCAGGTGATAGAGCGTGCGCCGGCTACCGGTCCACCGCGTGTGCCACTCCACCATCCGCCCGTAGTACTCGATCCGGTCGATGTGCTGGTCGGCGTAGAGCGCGGCGATCACCTCCTGGTGCAGCAGGAAGGCGGGCGAGTACGCGCTGAGCGATTCGTCGTAGGTCGTCTTGAGGATCACCAGCGTTCCCGGGCGCCGCAGGCAGAGGTTCGAGGCGACGACCCGCTCCCCGAAGAGGTACTCGTAGATGACCGCTTCGCCGTGCTCCGCGGCGGTCTCGAGCAGCCGGCGATAGAAGCGTCCCTGAGCGTTCTCGGGGTGGATCGCCGATCCCTGCGCTGCTTTCCAGCCGGCACTCTCGATCAGCCCGTAACGTTCGACGCCTCCAGCCATTTCCGAGGGATCGCTCAGCGTGCGCAGGCGCGTCGCGACACCTTCGGCGGCCAGCCGGTTCCTCTGCTTGCGCATGTTCTGGCGCAGGTTCTTGCCGCGTGCATTCCAGTACTCGTCGAAAGTCCCGTGCAGTTCGATCCACCCGGTGTCGATGTAATCGCTGCTGAGGACACAGCGCGAGTCGTCGCCGCGTGGTGAAAAAAGTGGGTCGATCCGGGTGATCGAGAGCATCAGACAGAGACCCAGCGGCCCGCTCGTCAGGCTTTGCGCGAGTTCCGGCAGGGACCGGTCGGCGCTGGCGACCCACGCGCCGAGCGGAATCTGCGACGGCTGGAAGGTGACCCAGGAGCACCGGCCGAGCGGGCGGAGCAGGAAAAGCGTGACGATCCGCCCGCCTTCTCGGCCGACCAGCAGTCGCTCGTTGCCTTGCCCGAAGACGTCGAGTGCGCTGAGCACGGCACTGGCGCTGAGGAACGGGAGGTCGCCGCGCTCGGCGTTCAGCCGGTCCCAGGCGGCGAGCAGATCGGGTTTGCGCTGCAGCGCGCTGGCTGGCTCGTTCTGCCAGGTCAGCCGGGATACTGTGGACATCAGCGGACGTCTATGTCGTGGATTGATCGTGGTCTCGGGGTGCTGCGGTCAGATCGGCGGGTCTGGCGAGCAAATCCAGGGTCGCCCGGGCCGTCCGCGCGACATCGTCTTCGCCGAGATCCTGGTGACAGAGGAGCTGCAGCACATGTTTGCTCCAGGAGGGCGCGAGATCGCCGCGGATGGCCGGTGTGCCGGGCCAGATACGGTCCCAGCGGAATACAGGGAGCCCTTGCGCCCGCAGCGCGTGGTAGACGCGATCGGCATCGTCGACCCAGAGCGGAAAGACGTACGGAACGGCGGCATCGTCAGGCGACTCGAAGAGCTGGTGAGCGCCGCAAGTGCCGGAAAAGTGCTCTCGGTAGATGGCGAAGTTGCGCCTTCGCCGGTCGATGATGTGTCCCCGGGGAAGCAGCCGGCGCAGCACCCGCGCGGTCCACGCCGGGGCCATCGCGATGCGCTCCATATTGCAGCTGCGCATCATCAGCTCAGCCGCCGACGCCGTCGCGCCGTGGCTGACCGGGTTCGGGTCACGCGTACCGGACAGCGCGTTCTTGACCCGGAACAAGCCGGCGAGCAGCGTATTGATGCCGCGCAGACGCTCGTACATCACTGCTCTTTCGAGCACGTCGGCCCAGGCCTTGACCTGCGAATGGAATCCCTGGGGCGAGAGCTGCAGGGACAGGAGCGGCTTCCTGGCCGAGGCCAGAACGCCGCCTTCCGGGACCGGAAAGAATTTCGACAGACTGGCCGTCGCGTAATCCCCCCAGGTACCGACGGGGCGGTCTCCGGCATCGCCGAAGTAGCAGTGTGCGCAGTCTTCGATCAGCGCGATCTGGTGCTCGTCGCACCACTGCCGGACTTCGGTCAGCGAATGGGCGAGTCCGAAATAGTGCGAGACGAGCATCGCTTTCGCCCGCCCGGCGAGTGCCGGGTCGATCGTCTCGAGGTTTGGCAACCCGTCTTCGCGTATTCCGAAGTAGCCGACCTCGAGCCGTGCGATGAGCACGGGGGCGACCATCGTCGGACAATGATAGGTCGGAACCAGAACGACGCTCCCCGGTTCGAGCCGAAGCTGCAGGAGTGCCTGGTAGATCGCCGCCCGGCCGCTGGTCGTGACGCACGAGTTGCCGAGGTCGTCGATGCTATGTACGCCTGCACCCCTGGCGCCGTGCGAGAAACTCGACCAGTCGAGGAGCGGCGCGGTGGGCAGGCCGGCGGCCCTGAAAGTCGTGCCTTGCCTGCTCATCGGAGCGATGGCGCGCAGCAATGGCGAGCGATGCGCACGAGGCAAGGCGACGAGCCCGGCGCGGCGTTGGTCCGGCGAGGCCGTTCAGACGAGGACTTCGACACAGGGTGGATGCCCGAGAAAGGCCTGCGGGCTGGCGGTGAGTCCGTAGGCGCCCGACTGGAAGATAACGACCAGGTCGCCGACGTCGGCTTCGGCCATTTCCATGCGCTCGGCGAGCAGATCGAGCGGCGTGCAGAGAGGACCGACGACCGAGACGACCTCGCGTTTCGCGGGGCTCATCCGGTTGCCGATGACCAGCGGGTAGTTCTTGCGGATGACCTGGCCGAAGTTCCCCGAAGCGGCGAGATGCTGATGCAGCCCGCCGTCGCAGACGAGGAAGGTCTGGCCGCGCGACACCTTGCGGTCGATGACCCGAGTGACGTAGACACCCGCCTCGCCGACCAGGAAGCGGCCGAGTTCGACGACCAGCTCGGCTTCCGGCAGTTCGCGCGACGCGCGCTCGACGATGCCGGCAAGATTGTCGCCGATCGGGCCGAGGTCGAGGGGCTGCTCGCCGGGGAAATAGGGGATGCCGAAGCCACCGCCGAGGTTCAGGAAGCGGACCGGTGCGGGAGCCAGCTCAGCGAGCCTCGCGGCCAATTCGTAACTGCGCGCCTGGGCTTCGACGATCGCCTCGGGCCGGAGGTTCTGCGAGCCGGCAAAGAGATGGAAACCTTCGAAGGCCAGGCCCGTCGCAGCGATCTCGGCGAGCAATTGCGGTACCTGCTCGGCGTCGACGCCGAACTGCCGGGCGCCGCCGCCCATCTTCATTCCCGAACTCTTGAGCTCGAAATCCGGGTTGACACGCACGGCGACCCGTGGCGTGAGACCCGTTTCGTCGCCGATCGCGGCCAGGCTGGAGACTTCGCCGAACGATTCGACGTTGACCAGGATTCCGGCGGCGACCGCCTGGCGCAGTTCGCCGAGCCTCTTGCCCGGGCCGGCAAAGCTGATCTCGCGCGGGTCCGCGCCGGCGTCGAGGGCGACTTTCAGTTCGCCGCCCGAGGCCACGTCGAGGCCATCGACGAGTCGCGCCATGTGGCCGACGAGCGCGGGCATCGGGTTGGCCTTGATCGCGTAATGCAGCTTCAGCGCTTTGGGCAGGACGGTCCTCAGGGTGCCGACGCGCTCGTCGAGCAGACGGCGTTCGTAGGCGTAGAAGGGCGTCTGGCCGACTCGGGCAGCCAGCCGCGAAAGCGGCATGCCGCCGACGAGCAGTTCCCCGTCGCGGACGGCGAAGGCGGTCAGTGGGGCGTGGGTGGGTGCGAGCCGTTGGCTCTGGGTCACGAGAATCGTTCCTCGCAGGGCAGGTGTCGGGATTCGTTTCAGGCTTCGGGCCGATTGCTCGTCGCTGTCCGTCCTGTCTGGGCGGTTACTGCGGCGGCGAGTGCCTTGCGGTCCATCTTGCCGTTGGGATTGCGCGGCAGTGGGCCACGGCGCACGACGATCTCGGCGGGCACCATGTACGCCGGCATTCGCCTTCGGCATTCGGCGAGCAGCGCCGCGTGGTCCAGCGCCTGGTCGCCGGCTGGCGTGACGATGGCCACGATCGCCTGGCCGAGAGCCGGATGATCGACGCCGAAAGCCACGCACTCGCCGACCAGCCTGGTCGCGTAGATCACTTCTTCGACCTCGGTCGGGCTGACCCGGTAGCCGGAGGTCTTCATCATCTCGTCGCGCCGCCCTATGAAGTAGAGGAAACCGTCCTCGTCGATGCGCACCGTATCGCCTGAGAAGACGGCGATTTCGGGCAGGACGAGCCCGGGTTCGCGTCCGGGCAGCGTCGCCGGCAGCGGCCTGTAGCGCTCGGCGGTCTTCTCGTGATCGTTCCAGTAGCCCATGCCGACCAGCGCGCCGCGGTGTACGAGTTCGCCGGGTTCATTGGCCGCGCACGCCGAGCCGTCCTCGCGCAGGACGAGGATCTCGGCGTTTGGAATCGCCTTGCCGATCGAGTCTGGGCGCCGGTCGACCTCTTCAGGCGGGAGGTACGTCGAGCGGAACGCCTCGGTCAGACCGTACATCAGGAAAGGCTTGCTCTGCGGCAGCCGCTGGCGCAGCGCGGCAAGCGTTTCGCGCGGCATCCGCCCACCGGTGTTGGCAAAGTAGCGGAGGTGCTCGCCGATTGCCTCCGGCCAGGCGAGCTGGGCGAGCTGGATGTACAGCGGCGGAACCGCGGTCAGACCGGTGACCGACTCGCGGGCCATCGTCCTGAGCACGTCCTGGGCCAGCAGGTAGTTGAGCAGCACGACGCGCGCGCCGACGTGGAAGGCGGTGGTCAGCTGGCTGAAGCCGGCGTCGAACGAGAGCGGCAACGCGGCGAGCAGCGCGTCGTCGGCGCGGTTCTCGAGGTAGCTCGCGACGCTCTTTGCCCCGGCGACCATGTTGCGGTGCGACAGGACGACTCCCTTGGGTCTGCCGGTACTGCCCGAGGTGTACAGGATCGCCGCCATGTCCGTGTCGATCACCCGGTGGCCGTCGCTCGTCGGCGCGTCGAGCAGCTCACTCCAGCCGAACAGCGGAGGCATTCCGTCGCTCGCCGGAGTGGTCTGGCCATTGACCAGCACGACCTGGCGCAGGTCGTGACACGCCGGCAGAACCGGGGCAAGCAGCGCGAGGCGTTCGCTCGAGGTGACCAGCGTGCGGACGTTGCAGTCGCGCAGGATGTAACTGACCTGGTCGGCCTTGAGCAACGGGTTCAGCGGGACGAAGACGCCGCCCGCGGCGGTCGCTCCGAAACTGGCGACGATCGTCTCGAAGCGCTTTTCGAGGTAGATGGCGATCCTTTCGCCGCGCTCGAGTCCGAGGCCGATCAACCCGCCGACGAAGCCGTCGACCGCCTGCTCGAGCGCCGCGTAGCTCATCGACTCACGCCCTGAGGACAGAGCGGTCGCTTCCGGGGTGCGCCGCGCCGAGCAGCGGATCAGTTCGTGGAGGAGGGTCGCTTCGATCATCGTCATGGGGGTCGCGGCGGTCGGACAGCTGCGGATTTTACCCAGAAGACCGCTCGCGGCCGTGAAATTGTTCCCCTCGTTCGTCGTGCGCTCAGCCGGTCGTTCCCCGCGGTTCACGTAAGGCCCCAGTAAGCAACGGCCATTAGGATTCCCGTCCAGTCATGCTCTGTGACTCTATACGTCCACATCCAGAAGAGGAGGAGACCACGGTGAACGAAGACATCGTCGCCCGGATTGAGGCCAATCCGAAGTACCACGAACTGGTCAGCAAACGCAACGGTTTCGGGATATTCCTCTCGATCCTGATGATCATCAACTACTACGGCTACATCCTGCTGATTGCCTTCAACAAGGAGTGGCTGGGCACCAAACTCGGCGCGGGGATGACCACCTCGATCGGTATTCCGCTCGGGCTCGCGGTGATCGTGATCACGATCGTCCTGACCAACGTCTATGTTCGCCGTGCGAACACCGAGTTCGACGAACTGAACGCCGAGATCATCAGGGAGGTGAACAAGTAATGATCAGCAAATCGACACGCCAGCTGATCGGGCTGGCCCTGGGCCTCGCGGCTGCAGGCGGAGCACTGGCCGCCGGCGCTGACCTCGGCACGACGCAGAAGCAGGCGACCAACTGGGTGGCGATCGCGATGTTCGCCATTTTCGTGGCCATCACGCTGGGCATCACCAAGTGGGCGGCGGCGCGGACCAAGACGGCGGCCGACTTCTATACCGCCGGGGGCGGGATAACCGGTTTCCAGAACGGTCTGGCGATCGCCGGCGACTACATGTCGGCCGCTTCCTTCCTCGGAATCTCCGGCCTGGTGTTCGCCAACGGCTTCGACGGGCTGATCTTCTCGATCGGCTGGCTCGTCGGCTGGCCGGTGATCACCTTCCTGATGGCCGAACGCCTGCGCAACCTCGGCAAGTTCACCTTTGCCGACGTCGCTGCGTACCGCTTTGCCCAGGTTCCGATGCGCACGTTCGCGGCCACCGGCTCGCTCGTCGTCGTGGCCTTCTACATGATCGCCCAGATGGTCGGGGCCGGCCAGTTGATCAAGGTGCTCTTCGGCCTCGACTATACGGTCGCGGTGGTCATCGTCGGCGTGCTGATGATGTGTTACGTGCTGTTCGGCGGAATGACTGCGACCACCTGGGTGCAAATCATCAAGGCCTGCCTGCTCCTCTTCGGTGCGACCTTCCTGGCCCTCTCGGTGCTCTGGCAATTCGGCTTCAGCCCGGAAGCCCTGTTCACCAAGGCCGTCGAGGTGCACACCAAGCACGACGCGATCATGGCTCCGGGGGCGCTGATCAAGGATCCGGTGTCGGCGATTTCGGTGGGCATGGCGCTGATGTTCGGTACTGCCGGTCTGCCGCACATCCTGATGCGCTTCTTCACCGTGCCGAGCGCCAAGGAAGCCCGCAAGTCCGTCGGCTGGGCGACCACCTGGATCGGTTACTTCTACATCCTGACCTTCATCATCGGCTTCGGCGCGATCGTCAATCTGGTTCCGCATCCCGATCTGTACTTCGTCGATGGTGAAATCGCCAAAGGCCTCAGGGGCGGCGGCAACATGCCGGCGATCCTGCTCTCCGAGGCACTGGGTGGCAACATCTTCCTGGGCTTCATCTCGGCGGTCGCTTTCGCGACGATCCTCGCGGTCGTTGCCGGTCTGACGCTGTCGGGCGCTTCGGCCGTTTCGCACGACCTGTACGCGACGGTGTTCAAGCATGGCAACGCCGACTCGGCTTCGGAACTGCGCGTCTCGAAGATCACCACGGTCTGTCTGGGCATCTTCGCCGTCTTCCTGGGCATCGCCTTCGAGAAGGAAAACGTCGCCTACATGGTCATGCTGGCTTTCGCCGTGGCGTGTTCGGCGAACTTCCCGATCCTGTTCATGGCCGTGCTGTGGAAGGACTGCACGACCAAGGGCGCGGTTGCCGGCGGCATCGTCGGGCTGGTGTCTTCGGTGGCCCTGACCATCATGTCGGCCTCGGTCTGGGAAGCGGTGATGAAGAACCCGAAGGGCAGTGCATGGTTCCCGTACTCTTCACCGGCGCTGTTCTCGATGACCGCTGCGTTCATCGTGATCTATGTGGTTTCCAAACTGGACAACAGCGCACAGGCGAAGCTCGAGCGTTCGTTGTACCCGGCGCAGAAGGTGCGTTCGGAAACCGGTCTCGGCGCCGCCGTGGCATCCGGTCACTGAGCGACGATCCGTTGCCTGCCGGCCGCCTGGCCGGAAAGAAGCCCGGGAGCGGCCTGCTCCCGGGCTTTTCTTTGCCGCTCAAGGCAGATTCACGGCAACGACGACGCCGGACCGCGGATCGAACGCGCTCAATCAGCCTTGCCTGGAGTGGGAAGGACGAGAAGGTCAATGCGCGTCCCTGAGAGGCAAGACAGGCCGTCCTGGATTCCAAAGGTTCCGGAATGGGGGCTGATCGAGTTGCCGACGCCGCGGCCAGGAAACTCCTCGGCGACCTGTTCGCCGCAGCGGTCGGCTACGCGCAACCGGCATCGTGTCTGCCAGCGCACCTGCCCGAGTCGCCGCGCGGAAGACTGATCGTCGTCGGTGCCGGCAAGGCGTCGGCAGCCATGGCCCGTGCCGTCGAGGAGCACTGGTCGGGCGCGCTCGAGGGGCTCGTCGTCACCCGCCAGGGTTACGCCGTTCCCTGTACGCGGATCGAGGTCGTCGAAGCGGCGCACCCCGTGCCCGACGCGGCCAGCGTCGATGCCGCGCGGCGGATCCGGCAGAGGGTTTCCGGGTTGACCGACGACGACCTCGTCCTGTGCCTGATCTCGGGGGGTGGCTCGGCGCTGCTCGCCGAACCGGCTCCCGGGCTGACGCTTGCCGACAAGCAGGCGCTCAGCCGCGCGCTGCTGGTCAGCGGCGCGACGATCTCGGAGATCAACTGCGTGCGCCGCCATCTCTCGGCGATCAAGGGCGGGCGGCTCGCACTGGCCTGCCGGCCGGCGAGGGTGCTGACGCTGCTGATCTCGGACGTTCCCGGAGACCGTCCGGTGGACATCGCTTCGGGTCCGACGGTCGGCGATCCGACGACCTGCGCCGACGCGCTGGCGATCGTCGAACGCTACCGCATCATGCTGCCGGCGAGTGTCCGGCGCTGCCTCGAGCGCGGCGAAGGCGAGAGCATCAAGCCCGACGACCCGCGTCTCGCCGGATGCACGACACGGCTGATCGCCACGCCGCAGGCCGCTCTCGAAGCCGCGGCGCGGGTCGCCCGGCAAGCCGGCGTTCGGGCGCACATCCTCGGCGACCGGATCGAGGGCGAAGCGCGCGAAGTCGGCCGGGTGATCGCGGCGATTGCCCGGCAGATCGTCGACCGCGGCCAGCCGTTCGCCGCGCCTTGCGTCCTGCTTTCGGGTGGCGAGACGACGGTGACCGTCCGCGGCCAGGGCTGCGGCGGCCGCAACGTCGAGTTCCTGCTCGCGCTGTCGATCGCCCTCGCAGGATTGCCCGGCGTGTATGCACTCGCCGCCGACACCGACGGCGTCGATGGCCGTGCGGAGATCGCCGGCGCGCTGGCTTATCCGCACACGCTGGCCCGTGCCTGCGCGATCGGGCGCGACCCGCGGGCGAGCCTCGCCGACAACGATGGCCACGGATTCTTCTGCGCGCTCGGCGATTCGCTGGTCACCGGCCCGACGCTGACCAACGTCAACGACTTCCGCGCCGTGCTGATCACCGCCAGCGCGCCGGCGACCGGGCCTTCGGCCGGGTGATACGTTAGAATCGCGACTCCTTGAACGAACTCCCGAAAGGGATCGACGACGATGAAAAGCGCCGAAATCCGTGACAAGTTCCTCAGGTTCTTCGAGTCGAAGGGTCACCGGATCGTCCCTTCGAGTTCGCTCGTCCCGCACGACGACCCGACACTGCTGTTCACCAACGCCGGGATGAACCAGTTCAAGGACGTTTTCCTCGGGTTCGACAAACGTCCGTACCTGCGTGCGACGACCTCGCAGAAGTGCGTCCGCGCGGGCGGCAAGCACAACGACCTCGAGAACGTCGGCTATACCGCGCGCCACCACACCTTCTTCGAGATGCTCGGCAACTTCTCGTTCGGCGACTACTTCAAGCGCGACGCGATCCTTTACGCGTGGGAACTGCTCGTCGAGGTCTATGGCCTGCCGCCGGACCGGCTGTGGGTCACCGTCTATGCCGAGGACGACGAGGCCTACGCGATCTGGACGGGCGAGATCGGCGTACCGGCCGAGCGGGTGGTGCGCATCGGCGACAACAAGGGGGCGCGCTTCGCCTCGGACAACTTCTGGATGATGGGCGACACCGGGCCCTGCGGCCCGTGCTCCGAGATCTTCTACGATCACGGTGAAGGCATTCCTGGTGGGCCGCCGGGATCTGCCGACGAGGACGGAGACCGCTACATCGAGGTCTGGAACCTCGTCTTCATGCAGTACAACCGCGACGAGGCCGGGGTGATGCATCTGTTGCCGAAGCCTTCGGTCGATACCGGCATGGGCCTCGAGCGGACCGCGGCGGTCCTGCAGCACGTGCACAGCAACTATCAGATCGACCTGTTCGTTCGCCTGATCGAGGCCGCGGCGCGCGAGACCTCGGCCGAGGACATCGACAGCCCGTCGCTGCGCGTGCTCGCCGACCACATCCGGGCGTGCTCTTTCCTGATCGCCGACGGCGTGATCCCCGGCAACGAGGGGCGGGGCTACGTCCTGCGGCGGATCATCCGGCGAGCGATCCGTCACGGTTACAAGCTCGGCGCGCGGGCGCCGTTCTTCCACCGGATGGTTCCCGACCTGGTCGCCGAGATGGGCTCCGCGTATCCGGAGCTGGCGGCCGGGCAGGAGCGGGTCGGCGAGGTGCTGCGCAACGAGGAGGCGCGCTTCTTCGAGACGATCGAGCACGGGATGAGCATCCTCGAGGGCGAACTCGCGGTCATCGGCGAGGCCCGCGTGTTCGATGGCGAGACCGCTTTCCGGTTGCACGACACCTACGGCTTTCCGCTCGACCTGACCGCCGACGTCTGCCGTGAGCGTGGAGTCAGCGTCGACGTCGCCGCTTTCGACGCGGCGATGGCGCGCCAGAAGGAGCAGGCGCGCGCCGCCGGCAAGTTCAGGATCGCCGCCGGGCTCGAATACGCCGGGCCGGAGACGACCTTCCACGGCTACGAGACGATCGAGCATGCGGGAAAGGTGCTCGCGCTGTACCGCGACGGCAGCCCGGTCGACAGCCTCCGCGAGGGTGAGTTGGGCGTTGTCGTGCTCGACGAGACGCCGTTCTACGCCGAGTCGGGCGGGCAGGTCGGCGACCGCGGCGTGCTGCACGCCGCGCGCGGGATTTTTGCGGTCGAAGACACGCAGAAGATCCAGGCCGCGGTCTTCGGTCATCACGGCGTCGTGCGTACCGGCGAAATGCGCATCGGCGACCCGGTCAGCGCTCGCGTAGACGGGATCGCCCGCGCACGCACGGTGCGCAACCATTCGGCGACGCACCTGATGCACAGGGCGCTGCGCGAGGTGCTCGGCAGTCACGTACAGCAGAAGGGCTCGCTGGTCGATCCCGAGAGGACCCGCTTCGACTTCGCCCACCATGCGCCGATGACCGCCGACGAGATCCGCCGCGTCGAAGTCCTGGTCAACGACGAAATCCTCGCCAACACCCCGGCCGAAGCCTGTGTCATGCCGATCGACGAGGCGCGGCGCTCGGGGGCGATGATGCTCTTCGGCGAGAAGTACGGCGAGCAGGTCCGGGTGATGAGCATTGGTTCGTCGAAGGAATTCTGCGGCGGCGTCCATGTCCGGCGCAGCGGCGACATCGGGCTGTTCAAGATCGTTTCGGAAAGCGGCGTCGCCGCCGGTGTCCGGCGAGTCGAGGCGGTGACCGGCGACGGTGCGTTGGCGGTCGTCCAGCAGCAGCAGGCGATGCTTGCCGACGCCGCAGCCGCTTTCCACGCTTCGATTCCCGAAGTGCCGGCGAAGCTCGCGCAGGTCCTCGACGGTGTGCGCTCGCTCGAAAAGGAACTCGCCCGTCTGAAGGCACGGCTGGCCTCGGCGCAGGGTGACGAACTGCTCGCCCAGGCGGTCGAGGTCCGGGGCGCATGGGTCGTCGCGGCGCAGCTCGACGGCGCCGACGTCAGCGGCCTGCGCGCGGCGGCCGACAAGCTGCGCGACAAGCTGAAGAGCGCTGCGGTGCTGCTCGCCTCGACGACCGACGGCAAGGTGACGCTGATCGCCGGTGTGACGCCCGACCTGACCGGCCGCGTCAAGGCTGGCGAACTCGTGAATATGGTCGCCCGCCAGATCGGCGGCAAGGGGGGCGGTCGACCGGACATGGCGCAGGCCGGCGGCAACGATCCGGCGAAGTTGCCGGCGGCGCTCGCTTCGGTGCGCGAGTGGGTCGAACAGCGCCTCTGAAGCTCCTCGTCTCGCGGCAGGGGGCGATGGCCCGGCAGTTTGCCAGTGACGACTCCGCTGGTGTCTGCCCGGAGGCGTTGGCCGCGCTGATCGCGGCCAACCAAGGCCACGTCCGCTCGTACGGAGACGACGACTGGCCGCAGCGTGCCGCAGCCCTTTGCGAGCTCTCGCCGAGTTGCCGATGAATGCCTGGCGCTTTTGTCCGCTGTGCGGCGCGGGACTCGTGCCGAGCCAGGTCGGCGAGCGGCCGCGGCTCGCCTGCAGCGCGGGCTGCGGCTTCGTGCACTGGGACAACCCGGCGCCGGTTCTCGCGGCGCTCGTCGAAACCCAGGGGCGGATTCTGCTCGCGCGCAACCGCGCCTGGGCCGAAGGCGCTTTCGGGCTGATCACCGGTTTTCTCGAACGCGACGAGGAGCCCGTTGCCGGGGTCGCGCGCGAGGTCCGCGAAGAGGTCGGCCTGAGCGCGGTGGGCGTCGCGCTGATCGGCGTCTACCCGTTCGTCCGCAGGAACGAGGTGATCATCGCCTATCATGTCGTCGCCAACGGCGACATCCGGCTCAACGAGGAACTCGCCGAGTTTCGCCTGATCGCTCCCGAAAGGCTCAAGGCCTGGGACTTCGGGACCGGTCTCGCAGTCAGGGACTGGCTGTCTTCCCGGGCGACCGCCGGGCGCTGATCGTCGCGGAAGCAGGCTCGGGCGCCACGACGCGTCGCCGATCCGCCATTGGGGAGCGAAACAATGAGGCCATCGATTGCGCTGCTGCTGGTTTTTCTGGTCGGGTTGTCGACCCCGGTCGACGCGCGCGACAGCGATCTGCGGGTGATCGAGGCGATCGGCGGCTTGCTGCAGAAGAAGGCGCTGCCGGCCGATCGGGCGCGCCGCGCTTCGCCAGTGTCCACGGTCGAGGCCAGCGAGATGTGGGACGCGTTCCTCACCCAAGTGATCAAGCGTTCCGCTCGCGAAGCCCGGCCGGGCAGCCGGCGCAACGAATTCCTGCTCGTCCTGCTCAGCGGTCGGTACGACGGCCTGGACCTGCTGGCCAGGGACGCGCCGGTTCCCGACCCACTGCGCGAACTCTTCCTGCAGAGCTGGGAGCGGCTCGCGCCGCAGCTCCAGGGCCTGGTCGGCGAACTCGATGCGCAGGCCGCGAAGCCGTTCCGCGCGTTGCTCCAGGCCGGCGAGGCGCTCAAGGCGGCGCAGGGCCTCGGCGAGGCGATCGGTGTGCCGATCACTCCCGAGATGCTTCGCGACCTCGCCCGCCTCGTCCTCGCCGACAGGAAGTTCGACCCGCTGTTCTACGACCTGGCCGTCGACCCGGAACTTCGCTCGCTGTTCGGTTTCGGCGCGCCGCTCGAACCCGGGCCGCGCAGTTCGCTGCTCGCCGCGCGCCGGTCTTCGTTTGCCGAGATTGCCCTCGAGCGGGTCGTGCCGGCAGCCCATGCGGCAGCACCCGAGGCACCGGCAGGCGGCGAGGGCGAGACCGCAGATCTGGTCAGGCGGCTGAACAACTGGTTGCCGACGCGCGACGATCTCGCCGAATATCTGGCCGAGATGCGCACGATGCTGCTGCGCACCGCCGAGGCGACGGTGGCCAGCCGCGAGGGCGAGGGGCACGCGCTGGATCCGCGGTTCCGCGCTCTCTACGAGCACGTGGTCCTCGCCACGGCCTGGCAGGAGAGCTGCTGGCGCCAGTTCGTCCGGCTCAAGGGCAAGGTCCAGCCCTTGCAGTCGGGGCTCGGCGCAGTTGGCCTGATGCAGGTCTACCCGCGTGTCTGGCGGGGTTTCTACGACGTCTCCGGATTGCAGTCCGACATCGGTTACAACGGCCGTGCGGGCGCAGAAATCCTTCACCACTATCTGCTCGACTACGCGATCGCCCGTGGCGAAGGCGTCGCCGACGGCAGTTCCGACGACCTCGCGCGAGCGACCTACGCGGTCTACAACGGCGGGCCGGGCCATCTGACGCGTTATCGCAACCCGAAGCAGCGAGCGGATCTCAAGGCAATCGATCTGTCATTCTGGCAGAAGTACCAGGCGGTCAAGGCCGGCAACGAGTTAGAGGTCGGCAAGTGCATCGCCGGCCGGTAGATCCCGGCGGCCGAAGGCCGCTGCGTGGTCCGTAAGGCGCGTCCGCCCGGAGCTTCGCCGGCGGCCCCGGCCGGCGCGCTGTCGAAAAAATTTACAGCGATCATTGATCGCTTTTCCGATCGCGGCGAAAGAAACGTTAAATCAGCTTCAGTTCCTCTCTGGAACAGGGCTTGCTTCTCACTTCCCTCAGAAGGCGTACCGCTTCGTCTGGCGGTGATCCACGGTTGATCTGACCTGGTGCCGGCGGCGCACGATCGCGGCGCTCAGGAACCTGGCTCGGCCCCGGCCGAGTCGACCGGCCCCCCAGGCCTGCCTGCCGTCGTGTAACCCATAGCGATCCTCACAATGAGCATGGATGCAGAAGAGTCGGACGGCCGCGAGAGCGGCAGCCCCGAGCAGAGTGAAGAGACTGCGCCTTTGCCGCTCGCGCTGTCGCGCAGGCGATGGCCAGGTCCGAGCCTGAGGCAGGTGGTCAGCGACTGTCTGGCCGGACTGGAGCCTCTACGCGCGGTTGCCCAGCGCAGACGGTTGGCCGTGCTGAGGGGCGACGATCCACTGGCGGGGGCTACGCTGGCAGCGAGCGACCCGGTAGTCAGGCTGTTCCCCGGTGAACGCAGCGCGCGACCGGCAGCGCCCACCCGAAATCACCCGGCTGTCGTGCCTTTGCCGTTCGGTGAGCGCCGGCGCGCGGAGCGCCGGCAGGTCGCCAGGCGAAGTGAGGACGGCGATCCCGGCCACTGGCGGTCGGTCGATCGCCGGCAGGGCGAGCGCCGGGCCTGGCCGGCTGTGGATCGGCTGGATGAAGGGCTGGGCCAGCGGCCGGAAGCGACGGGGGCGAACCGTTCGCGGCGCGATGGCGCGATTCCGGTGCTCGTCGCCTCGCAGCGCAAGGATCTCGTCGCGGGCATCGGTGTGCGCCTGGCCGCCGAAGGTGGAATCGATTTCGCCGGGGCCAGCCCGGACGCGCTGGCCGACGTCGCGGGCCTCGTCAGGCGGTCGTCGGCCGAGGTCGTTCTCGTCGATACCGCCTTGCTGGCCCTGCTCGGGGTCGGCTGTCTCGATCAGGCGCGCAAGGCCAACGGCCGCGCGAAACTCCTGCTGCTCTGGGACGAGGCCTATCCCGTGCCGATCGACGACATCGAGAGGAACAGCGTCTGCGGCTGCATTCCGTTGTTCGCGTCGGCACGGCATTACGCGCGGGCGATCCGTGAGGTCAGTCAGGGCGGGCTGTGGCTTCCGCGCTGGATGATGAGCCAGATCTGCCAGCGGATTCTGGTCCGAGGGTTGGTGAAAGACCAGGCAGGCGGTGAGCGGCCCGTTCCCCTGTCGCCGCTGACCGCGCGCGAAGCGGCGATCGCCCGGCGTGCCGCGGCGGGTCAGACGAACAAGGAGATTGCCCTCGAACTGAACGTCTCCCCGGATACCGTCAAGAAGCACCTCGGCGCCGTGTTCAACAAGGTCGGCGTGCGGCGACGCAGCCAGCTCGCCTACGCCGTGGCCCTGCTCGACGATGAAAAGCCCGGGTGATCGGTGGCTGGCCGGTCGGCGACCCAGGGGTCTCTCCGTACCCATTTGGGGAATAGGCAAGCCACTCGGGCGAGGCTATTTTGAGGAAGGTTGGAGCAACATCGGAGCGCGGTTCGTCCTGTCCGACCGTGGCTCGCTCCAGGAAGAACAGGAAAGCGTGACCGGCGATTGCTGGGCGGTCACGCCTTCGGTAGGCAGCAGCAAGGATTTTCCCGCGTCGTGCCGGGTCCGGCAATCCTCCGGGCCGGCGTCAGGAAGGCGTCGGGAAAGCACATTCAATGAATTCGGATTCAGGGAGTAGGCAGCCATGGCGACCACAGTAAAGACCAACAAGGGTGACTATGCACCGGGCGAGACCGCACACATCTCTGCCGA
>NZ_JAMTDX010000007.1 GCF_023806625.1 Accumulibacter sp. | reverse complement strand
GATGGGGCAAGGCTACCACTTATCCTGCTGTCCGAAATCCCGAAGCCCCCTCTGTGGGCTCGGGCCGGGCCAGGGTCGCCAACAGCTGCTCCTGCTGGGGGGCGATGACGGACAGGCCAGACGCTGACTGACGTTGATCCAGCATCAGCTGGTATTGGTAAATCCCGCGGGGGGTTTCCCGGCCCGGCGGGCAGCATCCGCTTCCAGCACCGCGATGCGCTCGTCGCGCAGGCGACCCCGTTCGGCCGGCGGGCCGGGGCGGCGGGCATGAACTGCAGCATTTGCCCGCCCATCTGCAGACCCCCCACGCTCAAGGACCGACCGTCGCGCATCCCTGCCAAGTCGACGGCGAAGATCCGGCAACGCTCGGCAGCGCAAGAACGGCCTCGCGCCTGCAGCTCCAATCGGGCCCGGATGCGGCGCGGAGACTATAATCCTCGCGTTCCGCCAAAAAGCGAAGTTCCATGTCCGACCTGCTCGCCCATCTCAATCCCCCGCAGCTCGCCGCGGTCACCCTGCCGGCGCAGCACGCGCTGATCCTCGCCGGCGCGGGCAGTGGCAAGACCCGTGTTTTGACCACGCGCATCGCCTGGCTGATCTCGACCGGCCAGGTCGGGCCACACGGCATCCTGGCGGTGACCTTCACCAACAAGGCGGCGAGGGAGATGCAGTCCCGACTCGCGGCGATGCTGCCGATCAACACGCGGGGGATGTGGATCGGGACCTTCCACGGTCTGTGCAACCGGCTGCTGCGTGCCCACTACCGCGAAGCCGGCCTGCCGCTGCAGTTCCAGATCCTCGATGCGGCTGACCAGCTCGCCGCGCTCAAGCGCCTGCTCAAGGGGCTGAACATCGACGACCAGCAGTATCCGCCGCGCGAACTGATGCACTTCATCAACGCGCACAAGGAACAGGGCCTCCGCGCGGCGCAGGCCGAGGCTTACGACCGTTACACGAGCCGCCGCGTCGAGCTCTACCGCGAGTACGAGGCGCAGTGTCAGCGCGAGGGCGTCGTCGACTTCGCCGAACTGCTGCTCCGCTCTTACGAGCTGCTGCAGCGCAACGAGCCGCTCTGCCACCACTATCAGGCGCGCTTCCGGCACATTCTCGTCGATGAATTCCAGGACACCAACCGCCTGCAGTACGCGTGGCTCAAGCTGCTCGCCGGCCGGGGCAGCGTCGCCCCCGAAGGGCCCGGGGCCTGCCTGTTCGCGGTCGGCGACGATGACCAGTCGATCTATGCCTTTCGCGGAGCCGAAATCGGCAACATGCGCGACATGCAGCGCGAATTCGCCCTGGATCACGTCATTCGCCTCGAGCAGAACTATCGCTCGCAGGGGAACATTCTCGACGCAGCCAACGCCCTGATCAGGCAGAATCGCGGTCGCCTGGGCAAGAACCTGTGGACCGACGCCGGGGCCGGCGAACCGATCCGCGTCTTCGACGCTCATACCGACGTCGACGAAGCCCGCTTCGTCGTCGAGGAGATTCGCCAGCTCGTCGCCGACGGTGCGTCGCGCGATCGCATCGCCGTGCTCTACCGTTCGAACGCCCAGTCGCGCGTCCTCGAACATCAGCTGTTCACCGCCGGCGTTCCCTATCGGGTCCATGGCGGGCTGCGCTTCTTCGATCGCCAGGAGATCAGGCACGCGCTCGCCTACCTGCGCCTGATCGCCAATCCCGACGACGATACCGCGTTCGCGCGGGTGGTCAATTTCCCGGCGCGCGGCATCGGAGCGCGCAGCCTCGAAGCGCTCGACGACGCCGCGCGGCAGACCCAGTCAAGTCTGTACAACGCGGCAGCCAGCCTCGGCGGCAAGGCCGGCGGATCGCTGGCCCGATTCGTCGGCCTGATCGAAGGTCTGCGCAGCGGCACTGCGCACCTCGCGCTGCCCGAACTGATCGACCAGGTGATCAACGAGTCGGGGCTTCGCCAACACTACCTGACCGACAAGGAAGGGCAGGACCGTCTCGACAACCTCGACGAACTGATCAACGCGGCAACGACCTTCCTGCTCGAGGACGGCAACGCGACGAGCGAGACGGCGTCGCTCGCCGAAGCCGGCCCGCTGGCATCGTTCCTGGCCCACGCTTCGCTCGAGGCTGGCGAGCACCAGGCGGCTGCCGGCGAGGACGCGGTTCAGCTGATGACCGTGCATGCGGCCAAGGGACTCGAGTTCGACACGGTTTTCATCACCGGGCTCGAGCAGGGCCTTTTCCCGCACGAAACGACGGCTCAGGAACGCGACGGGGTCGAAGAGGAGCGGCGCCTGATGTACGTCGCGCTGACCCGGGCACGCCGGCGCCTCTACCTGAGCCACGCGCAGACGCGCCTGCTGCATGGGCAGACGCGCTACTCCTTGCCGTCGGCCTTTCTCGACGAGCTGCCCGCGCCATTGCTGCGCCGGATCAACCGGTCTGCCCCGATCGGCCGGGCTGCCCCGATCGGCCGCCCGCCGCCGGCCCGGGTCGAGCAGCCGGCGGCGCTGGCTGGCGGCCTGCGCATCGGCCAGAACGTTCGTCATGCGCGCTTCGGGCTCGGGGTGATCGTCTCGGCCGAGGGCTCCGGGAGCGAAGCGCGCGTCCAGGTGAACTTTGGGGCCGCCGGTCTGAAGTGGCTGGCGATCGAGTACGCGCGCCTGATCCCGGCATGACCCGAGCCGACGGCCCCGCGGCAGAGGCGGCTGGTGGTCGACGCCCATGCGGCAGGCTACGGCCTTCCTGCGAGTTCTTTCGCTTGCCGTCCAAGCGGGCGGCCGACTAGACTGTCACAGTTGCCCGTAGGGCGCAGCCTCGGGGTAGATCGAACGGCGAGCATCCGGCTTCGGCGATCCGGCAGAGCGCCAGGCGCACGGGTCGCCGATGACCATTCCGGACGCGGCGGCTGCCAAGACCGAAGGGCCGCGTCCGTTTCCAGGAGGAGATAGCGATGCCATTTGCCATTCGTATCCATCGGACCGGCGGTCCCGAGGTCATGTGCCGCGAGGAAATCGACGTCGCCGACCCGGCACCAGCCGAGGCGCGCGTTCGCCACCGGGCGGTCGGACTCAATTACATCGACATCTACCACCGCAGCGGCCTCTACCCCTTGCCGCTCCCCAGTGGTCTTGGTCTCGAAGCCTCGGGGATCGTCGAGGCGGTGGGCAGTACGGTGAGCGAACTGCGGCCGGGCGATCGCGTGGCTTACGCGGGCGGACCCGTCGGTGCGTACAGCGAAGTCCGCTGCCTGCCGGCCGACCGGCTCGTCAAGCTCCCCGAGTCGATCGATTTCCCGACCGCCGCGGCGATGATGCTGCAGGGTCTGACGAGCGCGTACCTGCTGCTGCGCACCTATCCGGTACGGGCCGGTGACGTGGTCCTGATCCATGCCGCTGCCGGCGGCGTCGGCCTGATCGCCTGTCAGTGGGCGAAGGCGCTCGGAGCCACGGTGATCGGTACCGTGTCGAGCACAGCGAAAGCCGAACTGGCTGCGGCGAACGGCTGCGACCACGTGATCGATTACACGCGCGAGGATTTCGCCCGCCGCGTGCGCGAAATCACCGGCGGCGAAGGGGTGGCGGTGGTCTACGACGGCGTCGGCAAGGACACCTTTGCCGGATCGCTCGACAGCCTGCGAACCTGTGGCCTGCTGGTCAGCTTCGGCAACGCCTCGGGGCCGGTCCCCGCCTTCGACCCGCTGCTGCTCTCGCAGAAGGGATCGCTGTTCCTGACGCGTCCGACGCTGATGCATTACACGGCGAGGCGGGACGACCTCGTCGCGCTGGCTGGTCAGCTTTTCGAGGTGGTCGAATCGGGACGGGTGAACATCGCCGTGCGCCAGACCTACCCGTTGGCCGGGGTGGCCGACGCCCATCGTGATCTAGAGGGGCGCAAGCTCAGCGGATCGACCGTCCTGCTGCCCTGATGCAGCGCCTGCGCGCGCGACTCGTCGCCCTCCGCTACCTGCTGGCGACGGCCTGGCCGATCGTCCTGATCACGGCAATCGGCCTGGTCATCGCCTATCAGTTCGTCGAGCCCGAACCACCGAGGCACATCGTCATCAGCACGGGCAGCGAGACCGGCGCCTACTACGCCTACGCGCAACGCTACGCGTCATTGCTGTCCGCCAAGGGGATCACGCTCGAGGTCAGGACTTCGGCGGGCTCGTACGAGAACCTCGAACGTCTCGAGAAGGGTGAAGCCGACGTCGCCTTCGTCCAGGGCGGGATCACCCCGGTGGCTGCCGGTGAGGACGACGAGTCAGGCACGCTGCGATCGCTCGGCAGCGTCTCCTACGAGCCGGTGTGGATTTTCTATCGCGGCACGCGGCGGGTCGACAGGCTCCACCAGCTCGCCAACCAGCAAGTGGCCGTCGGCGAGGACGGCAGCGGGATTCGCGGGCTGGCCCTGACTCTGCTCGAGGCCAACGAGATTCCGGCGACCAGCCCGAATCTGTTGCCGCTGGCCGGTCTGTCGGCTGCCGAAGCGCTGCAGCAGGGTCGGATCGACGCGGCGTTCATCGTCGCCGCACAGGAAGCGCCCGTGGTCCAGGTGATACTTCGCTCTCCCGGGCTGCGCGTGGTCAGCCTGAGCCAGGCCGACGCCTACCTGAGGCGTTTCCCTTTCCTGTCCAAAATTGTCCTTCCGAAGGGCGTCGTCGACCTGGTTCGCGACGTTCCGCCGCGCGACACGCAGCTGCTCGCGACGACCGCGAACGTCGTCGTCCGCGAAGACCTGCATCCGGCGCTGGTCAGCCTGCTCCTGCAGGCGATGAGCGAGGTCAATGGCCAGGGCGGCTTCTTCCAGCGCGCCGGAGAGTTTCCGGCCTACAAGGATCACAGCTTTCCGTTGTCGCCGGAAGCCGAACGGTACTATCGGTCGGGCCCACCGTTCCTGCAGGTTTACCTGCCCTTCTGGATGGCCGTCCTGGTCGAGCGACTGTTCGTCATGATTCTGCCGATTGTCATGCTCTCGCTGCCGCTCCTGAAATTCGCCCCGGCGATCTACGGCTGGCGTGTCCGCTCGAAGATCTACCGCTGCTACGGGGATCTCAAGTTCCTCGAAAACGACCTCCTGCAGCACTACGATGGGCAGCGCCACGACGAATACCTGAACCACCTGGAGCGCATCGAGGCGACGGCCAGCGGGCTGAATATTCCTCTCGCCTTCACCGATCTGCTTTACACTTTGCGTGAACACATCAACCTGGTTCGCGACGAGTTGCGCCGCCTCGCCACGAATCATGAAAAGGACAAGCAGGCATGAAATCCATCCTGATTGCGAACCCGAAAGGTGGTTCCGGAAAATCCACGCTGGCGATCAATCTCGCCGGGCACCTGGCACGTGCCGGCCACAGGGTGATGCTCGGCGACGTCGACCGTCAGCAGTCGTCGCGCGAATGGCTCCGCTTGCGACCATCGATCCTGCCGAAGATCCAGAGCTGGGAGATCGAGCCCGGCAAAACCGCGCGCCCCCCGAAGGGCACGACTCACGTCGTCCTCGACACGCCCGCCGGGCTGCACGGCAAGGCTCTCGACACAGTCGTCAAGCAGGTCAACCGGGTGCTCGTACCGGTCCAGCCGTCGTTGTTCGACATCCTCGCGACGCGCCACTTCATCGAGGCGCTGCTTGCCGAAAAGGCGGTCCGCAACGAGAGTGCCTTCGTCGCCGTCGTCGGCATGCGGGTCGACCCGCGCACGCGCGCCGCAGCCGAACTCGAGCGTTTCCTGAGCGGCTTCGACCTGCCCGTCCTCACCCATCTGCGCACGACGCAACTGTACGTGCAGACGACGATGAACGGCATGACCATGTTCGATCTCTCGGCGTCGCGGGCGGCCCGGGATCTCGAGCAGTGGCAGCCGATCATCGACTGGGTCAATAGCTGACGCGACTCGTCAGGACTCCGTGCTCCGCCGGCGACCGCCGGCACTGCGGTAGGCGATGCCGGAGCGTCGTCCCCGATCACGGCGCACCGGTCGTTGTCGGTCCTTCGACGCGATCGGGAGTGACCACCCCGAAGCTGGCCGGGATGCGCGTGTAGAAGAGGCCCAGACGTTCTGCCCGGAGCAGCGAGAAAAGTCGCTCCTCCTCCTCGCTCCCGACGACGAACTCGACCTCGATCGCTCCGCTGCCCGCCAGCTCGAAGAAGCGCTGCTCGTGAACCGCATGGTGCCGCCCGAAGCCGCCGATCGATCGGAAAGCCGACCCTCCCCTCAGTCCGAGCCCGTTCCCCTGCCTGAGCAGCCACTCCCAGAGCAGCACTCCGCGATGCCGTTCGCTCTCCCGGACGTAGAAGCGTACAAAGGAACCTTCCATGGTCACCCCCGAGAAACAGATCCGCTCGCGCAGTACGTGCTGAACAGGCCGCGGGGCGACGCCGTCCCTGGGCTCAGGTGCTGCCGGTCGACAACCCGGCGCCGGCCACTCCGGCTTCGGTGGGGCCCGCACATGGCCTGGCCTTCAGCCCGAAGCCCTCGCCCAGACGACCGTGGCCATTCCCGCCAGGGTCATCAGCACGGAACCCGCGACATGCGCAGCGACGATGGCCAGCGCCGAGGAGAGCCGCCCCTCCTGGAGCAGGGTCGTCAGTTCGGCCGAAAACGTCGAAAAGGTCGTCAGGCCGCCGCAGAAGCCGGTGATCACGGTCAGACGCCACTCCGGCGGCAGCGCCGGATACGCAGCGAACAGAGCCATCGCCAGCCCGATCACGTACGCACCGATCAGGTTGGCGAGCAGCGTACCCGGAGGCAGCGTCGGAAAGATCGCGTTCAGCCGGACTCCGAGCTGCCAGCGCAACAGTGCACCGACGGCCGCGCCGACGACGATCGCCAGGATCGCTTTCCACATGCGTCCCCCTCGAAAAGTCCGCAAACCGGGCGGCTCACGGTTCGCTTGCCGGCAGGTGCCGGGCAGTTGACCCGCGCCGACCGGCGCGCCGGCAATATAGCACCATCCCTTTGCCCCGAGTGATCGGCCGCGATCCCGGCCAGACCGGGCGAGCGCCGGGGCCTGCGGGCCGACGATGGCAATCGCACACCACACGGCGCAGTGGCTCGCGCCGTGAACTAATTCCTTGGTTGGGGACTGCGGATCGGTGAGACTCGCGCCAGAGGTCGAGACAGCCTGCCCTGACCTCCTTGCCCCGGTGTAAGCAGCGGGCACCGGGGAACCGACCAACCGCTGGACATCTGGCGCGCCCGGTGTGCCAGTCGGGCGCCGATGGAGGCAAGAGATGAAAGTGCTGATGCTGATGGATGACGATGACTGTGTATTGCGGATCGAGCCCGAGGATGAGGAGGGTCGCGCCCTTCTCGCCGCCTTCGGGGTGAGCGGAGGCTTTGCCAGGACGCTCGGGAGCCAGGGCCAGGAACCCTGCTCGTCGAGAATCACCGGCAGCTACGAGGGAAGTCCGGTCGAGATCGACTGAGAGGTTGTCGAGAAATCGTCGCGAGCAGGCCGAGATGCCCGACGCGAGCGAGAGAACGACCAGACCTATCGGATGGATGGGCGAGAAGTGAGCGAGCGACACCGCAGATCGGTCGCGCAGCAGATTCCTTCACGAGCTCTGAGGCGCCGGTGTCTTCCGACCCTTGTACCGGTTGTAGCCCCACAGATACTGCGCCGGACACTGGCGGATCAGATGCTCGATCTCGGTGTTGATCTGCTGCGCGCGCTGCTCGATGCTGCCCTCGATCGGACGGGTCGGCTTCTGCAGCCGGAAGTGATAGCCGCGCCCGCGCGGCAGACGCTCGGCCCAGACCATGATCACCGTCGCGCGCGTTTCGGTCAGCCGCGCAGCGAGCGTCATCGTATACGCAGGCCTGCCGAAGAAGTCGAGCCAGCGGCCTTCTCCGGCCTTCGGCGCCTGATCGGGGAGCATGCCCACCGCCTCACCGCGCCTGAGCGCCTTGATCAGGCTGCGCACTCCGGAGAGGTCGGCTGCCGCAAGGAACAGCTGGTCGCGGGCCCGACCGGCCTCGATCATCGCCTGCAGCCAGGGCTGCCGCGGCGGGCGGTAGAGAACCGTGATTGGCGCACGGGTCGACAGGTATTGCGCGGTGATCTCGAAGCACCCCAAATGCGGCGTCAGGTAGAGGATTCCCCGCCCTTCGCGGGTCGCCTGCTCGACGAGTTCCCAGCCCGAGACCTGCACCACGCGAGCAGCGGCTTCCGCCAGCGGACGAAGCCAGATCCGGGTCAGCTCCAACGCTGCCTTGCCGGCCTCGGCGATCGCCGCCGGCCGCAGCCGCCGCGCCTCTGCCTCGCCGAGAGCGAGAACCATGTTTTCGCGCATGTGGCGGCGATACGTCGGCGAAGCGAGCCAGGTCAGCCAGCCGAGCAGCGCACCCAACGCCTGCAGCCAGGACAGCGGCAGACGACTCAGCAGACGAAACAGGGTGATCACCGGATCACCCCCGGACGAAGGATCTGAAGCACGGAGCTCGACGATCGGGATGCCCCGACGGGGGGAGAAAAGATATAATTATCCATCCGCCGAGTTAATCAGGACAACTTGCAGGGCGGGCAGCGCCGCTTGAGCGGCTGACAAATACTGCTAAAGCGTCGTCTGCTCAGACCCCGGAGCCGGCAACGCTGGCTTTCCGGGGTTTTTTTGATTTGTGGAGCAGACGCAACGTGAGCAAAGAGTACCTCTTCACTTCGGAGTCGGTTTCGGAAGGACACCCGGACAAGGTCGCCGACCAGATATCCGATTCCGTTCTCGACGCGATCCTGGCCGACGACCCGCTGGCCCGCGTCGCCTGCGAGACGCTGGTGTCCACCGGCCTGGTGGTGATCTCGGGCGAAATCACCACCAGGGCACATGTCAACTACCGTGAGGTGGCCCAGGACGCGATCCGCCGGATCGGTTACGACGACTCGGAAATCGGTTTCGACTACAAGAGTTGCGCGATCCTGACCGCGATCAACCGGCAGTCGCCGGACATCGCCCAAGGCGTCAACGAGGGGCAAGGCCTCGACCTCGACCAGGGCGCGGGCGATCAGGGCCTGATGTTCGGCTATGCGTGCAATGAAACGGCGATGCTGATGCCGCTGCCGATCCACTACGCGCACCGGGTCATGCAGCGGCAGGCCGAAGTGCGCCGCGACGGGCGCCTGCCATGGCTGAGGCCCGACGCGAAGAGTCAGATCACGGTGCGCTACGTCGATGGCCGACCGGTATCGATCGACACGATCGTCGTGTCGACGCAGCACGACCCGGATGTCTCCCATGCCCAGATCTCCGAGGCGGTGATCGAGGAAGTGATCAAGCCGGTCATCCCGCGCGAGCTGCTGAGCGCCAACCCGCATTACCTGATCAATCCGACAGGGCGTTTCGTCGTCGGCGGGCCGCACGGCGACTGTGGGCTTACCGGGCGAAAGATCATCGTCGACACCTACGGCGGCGCGGCCAGACACGGAGGAGGAGCGTTCTCGGGCAAGGACCCGTCGAAGGTCGACCGTTCAGCGGCGTATGCCGCCCGCCATGTGGCCAAGAACATCGTCGCTGCGGGCCTGGCCGAGCGCTGCGAGCTCCAGGTCGCCTACGCGATCGGCGTGGCTCGTCCGGTCTCGCTGATGGTCAATACCTTCGGAACCGGCAGAGTCAGCGACGAGAAGATCATCGAAATCGTCGGCAGGAACTTCGACCTGCGCCCGAAGGGAATCATCCAGGCGCTCAATCTGCTTCGGCCGATCTACCGCAAGACTGCCGCTTACGGCCACTTCGGGCGCGACGAGCCCGAGTTCACCTGGGAAGCTCTCGACAAGGCCGCGATCCTGCGCGCCGAGGCAGGTCTCGACTGACCGTCCTTCCTCAGCGCCGGGGCCGTTCGCGGCCCCGGCTTTCGACAGGCGCCCGCGCCTGGTGTAAAGTTGCCGCTCGCTGAAGTCGGCTCGCGAGGCCCGCAACCTGAATGCTCAAACGAATCCCCGTTGATCGGCTCGTCGTCGGAATGTACGTCAAGGAGTTCTGCGGCTCCTGGATGGACCACCCTTTCTGGCGTTCGTCCTTCGTCATCACCGACGTAATGGAGATCGAGACGATACGCCAGAGCAGCGTTCGGGAGGTGTTGATCGACATCTCGCGGGGCATCGATATCGCCGAAGATCGAGGCGCAGACCCGGTGTGGTCAGCCACGACGACCGACACCGACGATCCGCGCCCGGCAGATGCGGCAACGCGCGAGCCCTGCGATACGGGACGAGTCCCCGTGGCCGCCGAGTTCGCGCGCGCGGCGAGGATCGTCGCCAGTTCCCGGCAGGCGGTGGCCTCGATGTTCGAGGAGGCGCGAATGGGCAGGGCCATCGACGCCCAAGGCGCGCGCGAACTCGTCGAGCAGATTGCCGACTCGGTCAGCCGCAACCCTGGCGCGCTGATCAGTCTCGCCCGGCTGAAAACGGCCGATGACTACACCTACATGCATTCGGTCGCCGTCTGCGCGCTGATGATCGCACTCGCCAGACAACTCGGCTTCGACGAGCAGCAAGCGCGTGTGGCCGGAACCGCCGGTCTCCTTCACGATCTCGGCAAGGCGGTCATGCCTCTCGAGATACTCAACAAACCGGGCAAACTGACCGACGACGAGTTCGCGATCATCAGGTCGCACCCCGAGGAAGGCCACCGGATGCTCTGCGAGGGGGGAGTTGCCGACGAGGTTGCTCTCGATGTCGTTCTCCACCATCACGAGAAGGTCGACGGCTCAGGCTACCCACGGCGGCTCAAGGGCGACGAGATCAGTCTCGTCGCCAAAATGGGCGCCGTCTGTGACGTCTACGACGCGATCACCTCGAACCGTCCGTACAAGGCCGGCTGGGACCCGGCCGAGTCACTGCGCCGGATGGCCGAATGGAGTACCGGACACTTCGACTCGAACGTCTTTCAGGCTTTCGTGAAGAGCATCGGCATCTATCCGATCGGCTCGCTGGTCCTGCTGAACTGCGGGCGCCTCGGCGTGGTCGTCGAACAGGGAGACAAGTCGCTGCTCAGTCCCCGCGTCAAGGTCTTCTTCTCGACGCGTTCCAGCGCCCGAATCCTGCCCGCGGTGGTCGACCTCGAGCAACCGGGCTGTCGGTTCAGGATCGTCAGCCGCGAAGACCCCGGGAAATGGAAATTCCCCGACCTCAACGAAATCTGGTCGGGCCTTCCGAACGTTCAGTCCTGAACGCCGAAGGGGCGTTTCAGGGGCGGTTGCCGCCCTCCGGCATCACGATATTGACCTCCAGCACCTCGAAATTCCCCTGTTTCTCGAGCGACACCTTGATGTCCTCGGGATTGACCGATACGTACTTCGAGATCACGGCCATCAGTTCCTGCTGCAGCGCTGGCAGGAAATCGGGCGCCCGGGTGCTCCCACTGCGCTCGTGCGCGATGATGAGTTGCAGGCGCTCCTTGGCAATCACCGCCGATTTCGGCTTGTTGCCAAAGATCAGGGACAGGAGGGACATCCTCATTTGCTCCCGAACAGGCGCTTGAACAGGCCGGGCTTCTCGTAGTCGACGTAGCGCAGCGGAATGCTTTCACCGAGAAAGCGGCCGACGAGGTCATGATAGGCCCCGGCGACCTCGGTGCCAGTCAGGTGGATCGCCGGAGTTCCCGCGTTGGAAGCCTGGAGCACCGCTTCGGACTCCGGGATGACCCCGATGATCGGAACGCGCAGGATCTCCTGCACGTCCTTGTACGACAGCATCTCGCCCTCATTCACCCTTTTCGGTGAGTAGCGGGTGATCAGCAGGTGTTCCCTGACCGGCTCGCCGCCGAGCAGTGCGCGCCGCGACTTGGCCTGGATGATGCCGAGTATGCGATCCGAGTCGCGCACCGAGGAGACTTCGGGGTTGCTGACGACCAGCGCCTCGTCAGCGAAGGTCAGCGCCATCACAGCGCCACGCTCGATCCCGGCCGGTGAATCGCAGACGACGTAGTCGAAACCCATGTGCTCGAGTTCCTTGAGGACCCTCTCGACCCCCTCTTCGGTCAACGCGTCCTTGTCCCGGGTCTGCGACGCCGGCAGCACGTGGAGATTGCCGTTCTCGCAGTGCTTGTCCTTGATCAACGCCTGCGTCAGGGTCGCCTCGCCGTGCAGGACATTGACGAGATCATAGACCACGCGGCGTTCGCAACCCATGATCAGGTCCAGGTTGCGCAGGCCGACGTCGAAATCGATGACGGCAGTCTTGTACCCGCGCAGGGCGAGGCCCGAGGCAAAGCTCGCGCTGGTCGTCGTCTTGCCGACTCCTCCCTTGCCCGACGTTACGACAATTATTCGTGTCACGGATCTGTCCCCGCAGATGAAAGTCCTGATTCTACCTGCAGAACAGTGCGTGTGGACGGTCCCCACCGTCCCCGACGGAGAACCGTGGCTCCGTCTGGAGCGGTTGGGCGTCGCCCGCCCCGAAGACCCGGGCGAACCTGCTCGATCCCGCACAGCCCGTCGCCCAGGTCTTCCCGGAGCGTACGATCGCGGCGCTGCGAGCCTCATCGCATTCATGGCCTGCCGGCTGTGACGTCGAGCCGAGGCAGCCGGCTGCGCAAACTCGCCTTCCATGCTACCATCGTACGATGGGTCGGTTGGGCTGACTGGCTACCGCTTCCCGAGCGACCCAGCGACGCGTTGCGCATCGCTGGCGGGCGCCTGGGACGACCTCGCTTCGCTGGACAAGCACGGTGGCACCGACCGACCAGAGCATGCCGATCATCCGGACGGACGCTGGATGCGCGCACGCGCCACCGGCTGCACGACCGGCAAGGCTGATCAACCGCAAAGGAGTACCGGATGTCCGTTGAATCCCTCCCCTCTCGCCCGGCGCTGGGTGCGCTGCTCGTCGCGCTGCTGGCTCTGCCGGCGCCGCTTGCGCTGGCGGTCGCTGCCGAGCCTCCCGTGGCGACGGCCATTGCCGAAGAGGGCCAGGCGACTGACGAAGAGGAAGCATCGACGGAAGATCGGTCGCCGGCTGAGGCCGCACCCGACTGGAGCGGAACCACGCTCAGCGGAGACTGGGCCGGCACGCGCCGGCAACTTTACGATGCGGGCGTCCAGGCGGACCTTGGCTACACCGGCGACTATCTTTACAACACGACCGGGGGCCTGAAGCGGGGTGGCGCGTACGTGAGCCATGCCGACCTGATCCTCCAGTTCGACGGCGAGAAGCTCTTCGGCTGGAAAGGCGGATCGGCGTACCTCCACGTGATCGGCAACGGTGGCGGTCGCCCGAACAGCAACTATGTCGGCAGCCTGATGGGGGTCGACAACTTCGAGGCTCCGGCCAACCGTACGGGTATCTTCAAGGCCTGGCTGCAGCAGTCGTTCCTCGACGACAAGGCATCGCTGCGCGTCGGCCTTTATCCGATCGACAGCGAGTTCTACGTGACTGAATCGTCGGGAATCTTCCTGCACCCCTCGTTCGGCATGGCTGCCGAAGCGGCTTACCCGGGCACGCTCGCCGCGCCGTCGATCTACGCGACGAGCAGTTGGGGTGCGCGCCTGCGCGTCGATCCCGATCCCTCCTGGTACGCGATGCTCGCGGTGACCCGGGGCGTCACCAGCGACCGTCTCGACAGCGCCGGACCGAACCTTTCATGGAGCAGGAGCACCGGCAGCATGGTGATCGGCGAACTCGGCTTCAGCCCGCTCAAGGCCGGGCTGCTCGGCGCCGCGGAGAAGGAGGGCGACGCGGGCCTCGAACCGATCAGCAAGGTCGCCGTCGGGGCCTGGCGATACGCGCCGAGGTTCCCCCAGATCACCGCCGTCGACGCGAACGGAGACCCGCAGATGGCGACACATTGGGGGGCCTACGTGCTGGCCGAGCAGAGCGTCTATGCGGTCCCCGCGGCGAACCGGGATCTCGCCGTATTCGCGCGCTACGGCTTCACCGATGGCCGAACCGACGCAATCAATTACTCGCTGAGCGTCGGCCTGAACCTGCGCGGGCCGCTGGCTGGACGGGACAAGGACAGCGTCGGACTGGCCATGACCCGCGGCCATGTCGACTCGCAGGGGCGCGAGCAGATCGCCGCCGACGCCCTGACCCCGGTTTCCGGAACTGCCGAAACGGCGATCGAGCTGACCTACAGGGCCCAGATCGTCCCCGGATTCAGCTTTCAGCCGGTCGTCCAGCGGATCGTCAATCCTGGTCTGTATCTGCCGAACTCGACGGTCGCCGGCGCACGCCTGCAGTTCGCCCTCTGACGGCGTCCGGCGGGTCGCTGGCCGGCACGGAGATCTGGCCAGATGGTCCGCCTCTTCCTGACGCGGTGTAATTCGTCGCCAGCCTGGCCTGCGCGACGAAACGCCACAACGTGCCGACGAGGCGAGGAAGCGGTCGCCGTGTAGCCATCGACCGAGCGATGCTTGATACACTTCCGCACTGTATCTTCCGGCCGATCGGATGAATCGCTTTCGCCCCCTGCTGCCTTTCCTGTTCGTCTTCCTGTGGAGTACCGGCTTCATCGGGGCAAGGTTCGGGCTACCGTACGCCGAGCCGCTGACCTTCCTGCTCGCCCGCTACGTGCTGGTGCTCGTGCTGATGACGAGCTTTGCGCTGGCCACTCGGGCACCGTGGCCGAGAGATGCGCGGCAGACGGTACACATCGGGGTTTCCGGGCTGCTCGTCCATGCGCTCTATCTCGGCGGTGTGTTCACCGCGATCAGCCGTGGCCTGCCGGCTGGGATCACCTCGCTGGTCGTCGGCATGCAGCCGCTGCTGACCGCCGTTGGCGCTGGCGTCTTGCTGGGTGAGCGGGTCTCGCCACGGCAGTGGCTGGGACTCGTACTGGGCCTGGCCGGGGTGACCCTGGTCGTCGCCAGCAAGGTCGGCGACACGCCGGTCGCGGTGATGCTCATCCCGGCGCTCGCAGCGCTCCTTGGAATCACCGTCGGAACACTCTACCAGAAGCGTTTCTGCCCGCATTTCGACTTGCGCACCGGGGCAGTGATCCAGTTCCTGCCCACGGCGCTGATCACCGGGCTGGTCGCCGCAGCCACCGAGAGCATGCACATCCGCTGGACGGCCGATTTCGTCTTTGCGCTGCTCTGGCTGGTGCTCGTCCTCTCCTTCGGCGCGATCAGTCTGCTGAACATCCTGATCCGCAGCGGCAGTGCGGTCAATGTCGCCAGCCTTTTCTACCTGACCCCGCCGAGCACGGCGGTGATCGCCTGGCTGCTGTTCGACGAAACGCTCGGCGTAGCGGCGCTTGCCGGTATGGCGATCGCGGTGGGTGGCGTCTACCTTGCCAGGACGGCAGCGAAATGATCCGCTCGAGCGGTCCAGCGCTGCGCATCCTGGGCGTCGATCCGGGGCTGCGGGTCACCGGCTTCGGCCTGATCGAGAAGGCGGGGAATCTGCTCACCTACGTCGCCGGTGGCCGCATCCGCACGAACGCCAGGGAATCGCTGCCCCAACGTCTGGGGACGATCTACGCCGGACTCAGCGAACTCGTCGCCTTGCACCGCCCGGACCAGGCAGCAGCCGAGATCGTCTTCGTCAATGCCAATCCGCAGTCGACGCTGCTCCTCGGCCAAGCGCGCGGAGCGGCGATCGCTGCGCTGGTGGCCAACGGAATCCCGGTCTCGGAGTACACGGCCCTGCAGGTGAAGCAGGCCGTGGTCGGCCACGGGCACGCCGAAAAGGAGCAGGTCCAGCACATGGTACGCCACCTCCTGTCGCTGCCGGCAGACCCGAGTCCGGACGCTGCCGATGCTCTCGCCTGTGCGATCGCACACGCGCACGGCAGTCTGGCTCATGGACCACTGGCTGGTCACGCGCTGCGCATGCGCAACGGCCGCCTGATCGCCGGCAGGTGAGGGAGCGCGGCTGATGATCGGACGAATCAGCGGTATCCTGCTGGAGAAGAACCCGCCGCAGGTAGTCGTCGACGTTCAGGGCGTGGGCTACGAACTCGATGTGCCGATGAGCACCTTCTACAACCTGCCGGGCACCGGCGAAAAGCTGACTCTGCTGACTCATTTCGCGGTTCGCGAGGACGGTCATTTTCTTTACGGCTTCCTCAGCGAGGACGAACGCTTCGCGTTCCGCCAACTACTGAAGATCTCGGGAGTCGGTCCGCGCCTGGCCCTGTCGGTCCTCTCGGGACTGTCGGTCGGCGACCTCGCAGAGGTGGTTGCGCGGCAGGAGGTTGGTCGCCTGACACGCATCCCGGGAATCGGCGCCAGAACCGCCGAGCGTCTGCTCCTCGAACTCAAGGGGAAACTGGGCGACGCGCTCCCGGCGAGCAGCCCGGCAGCCGCCAGTTCGCGCAGTGACATCCTCAATGCGCTGCTGGCGCTGGGTTACAATGACCGCGAAGCTGGGGCTGCACTGAAACAGCTGCCGCCCGATGTCACGACCTCCGACGGGATCCGTCAGGCGCTCAAGCTGCTCTCACGAGTCTGAGTCGACCATGAACGCCGCGCACAAGAACCTCATCCAGATCTCGCTCGTCGCCCTGCTCTTCGTCGGCTGCATCGCCGTCCTGCTGCCGTTCACCGGCACTCTGCTGTTCGCCATCGTCATCTGCGTGACCACGCTGCCAATCCGCAATCGCCTGCTGAGGTTCTGCCGCGGGCGCAGCAGCCTCGCCGCATTGCTCGTCTCGATCCTGCTGCTGATCCTCCTCGTCGCGCCGATGGCCCTGCTTTCGGGTTCACTGGCCGATGCCGTCGAGGTCGCCATACGCCACCTGAAGCCGCTGATGGAGAGCGGGCTGCCGAGCGAACCCCCCGAGTGGCTGAAGCGGTTGCCGCTGATCGGCCGCGACGCCGCCGTGTACTGGCAGGAACTCGTCGAGAGTCGCGACGAGATGAACAACCTCCTGCACCAGTTGCTCGACCCGACGCGCAAACTCGCCCTCGGCGCCGCCGCTCTGTTCGCGCAGGGCCTGCTGCAGCTCCTGCTGGTCATCTTCTTCGTCTTTTTCATCTTCCGCGACGCGCACATCTACGCCGACGCGCTGCACACGAGCAGCCGCGCGCTCGCCGGCGACCTCGGTGAGCGGATGCTGGCGCTGGCCGAAGGGACGGTAACCGGAGTCATGGCCGGTATCGTCGGCACCGCTGCGACACAGGCGGTCGTTGCGATGATCGGTTTCCTGATCGCCGGCGTGCCGGGCGTCGTGCTGCTGACCGTGGCGACGTTCTTCTTCTCGATGATCCCGGTCGTCGGAGCGACGCTGATCTGGCTGGGCGCTGCGGTCTGGCTGTACAACGAGGGACAGACCGGTTGGGCGCTGTTCATGGTCCTCTGGGGAATGTTTGGAATCAGCAGCGTCGACAACTTCATCAAGCCGATCCTCATTTCGCGCACGGCGAGCCTGCCGCTGCTGCTGATCGTCGTCGGAGTCTTCGGCGGCGTCCTCGTTTTCGGCTTCATCGGTCTGTTCCTCGGACCCACGCTGCTCGCCCTTGGTCAGGTGCTGATCCGCGAGTGGCTCGCACACGCCCACTCGGTGTCTCCCGATTCCAAAGCCGCGCTCCAGCACGAGGAAGCGCGATGATCGAAAACGAACGCCTCGCCCGCGCACCGCTCGACCGACTGATCTCCGCCGAAGCGCGTTCGGTTCAGGAAGAAGCACTTGAACGGGCGCTGCGCCCGAGACGACTGATCGACTATGTCGGACAGCAGAAGATCCGCGAACAGCTGAGCGTATTCATCGAAGCCGCACGAAGGCGCAATGACACGCTCGATCACGTCCTGCTCTTCGGTCCCCCCGGTCTCGGAAAGACCACGCTGGCACACATCATCGCCACCGAGATGGGCGTCAACCTGCGCTCGACCTCCGGCCCGGTGATCGAGCGCCCTGGCGACCTCGCCGCGATGCTGACCAACCTCGAGCCCCGCGACGTGCTGTTCATCGACGAGATCCACAGGCTGTCGCCAGTCGTCGAGGAAATCCTCTACCCTGCCCTCGAGGACTTCCAGATCGACATTGTCATAGGCGAGGGACCCGCCGCACGATCGGTCAAACTTGACCTGCCGCCGTTCACGCTGATCGGCGCGACGACCCGCGCAGGCATGCTGACCAATCCTCTGCGCGACCGCTTTGGAATCGTTGCGCGTCTCGAGTTCTACACCCCGGAAGAACTGCAACTGATCGTTTCCCGCTCGGCCGGACTGCTTGGAGTGCCGATCGACGACGCCGGATCGCTGGAAGTCGCTCGGCGCTCGCGCGGCACACCCCGAATCGCCAACCGTCTGCTGCGCCGTGTGCGCGACTTCGCCGAGGTCAGGGCGAGCGGGAGGATCACGCGCGACGTCGCCGACGCGGCGCTGCTGATGCTCGAGGTAGACCATGGCGGCCTCGACGTGATGGACCGCAAGCTGCTTTCGGCGGTGATCGACAAGTTCGCCGGGGGTCCGGTCGGCGTCGACAACCTGGCGGCTGCGATCGGTGAAGCTCGGGACACGATCGAGGATGTCCTCGAACCCTATCTGATCCAGCAGGGATTCCTGCAGCGCACGCCGCGCGGGCGAGTCGCCACCCCGGCGATCTACCGCCACCTGGGGATCGACCAGGCACCCGACACTGCGCAGGGCAACCTGTGGCAGACAGGCTGAGCGAAGGACCCGGATCACAATCCCTTACAGTCTCCGTCAGCACGCTGCCTTAGAATTCCCCTCGCCGATGAAACGCCTGCAGAAACCCAACGCCTTCACCGTGCCTGTCCGGATCTACTTCGAGGACACCGATGCCGGCGGCGTCGTCTATTACGCGAACTACCTGAAGTACTTCGAACGCTGCCGCAGCGAATGGCTGCGCGAGATCGGTCACCAGCAGGCCGATCTGCTGCGTGATCCGGGAATCGCCTTCGTCGTGCGCCACGTCAGCATCGACTACCTGAAGCCGGCGCGCCTCGACGATCGAGTGATCGTCGGTCTGGAGGTCGAACGCATCGGCCGGGCGCAGATCTTCTTTCGCCAGCACATCAGGCGTCTCGGCCCGTGTGGCGACGGGGAATGGGAGGAACTGGTCACTGGCGCGATCCACATTGCCTGCGTGAACGCCTCGCTGATGAAACCGACACCGATTCCCGCAATCCTGCGCAACAAACTGGAAGCCCTGCAATGAACGTCTCGCAAGACCTCTCGATCCTGCACCTGATCCTCAACGCGAGCGCAGTCGTGCAGGCGGTCATGCTGCTGCTCGCCTGCGTCTCGTTCATGTCCTGGTACTACATCTTCCGCAAGTGGTTCACGGTCAAGGCCGCACGTGCCAAGACCGAGCAGTTCGAGCGCGACTTCTGGAGCGGCGGTGAGCTCAACAGTCTGTACCAGAGCGCGATCAACGACCGTCACGGCACGGGCAGCATGGAGCGGATCTTCGAAGCCGGCTTCCGCGAGTTCACGAAACTGCGCAGTCAGAAGAATCTCGACCCGAAGGACGTGATCGACGGCTCGCGACGCGCCATGCGCGCGACCTACCAGCGCGAGATGGACAGCATCGACTCGCACCTGGCGTTTCTCGCCTCGGTCGGCTCGGTCAGCCCCTACGTAGGCCTGTTCGGAACCGTCTGGGGGATCATGCACTCTTTCCGCGGGCTGTCCAACGTCGGGCAGGCCACCCTTGCCGCGGTGGCCCCCGGGATCGCCGAGGCGCTCGTCGCCACGGCGATCGGCCTCTTCGCGGCGATCCCGGCGGTCGTCGCCTACAACCGCTTTGCCCACGAGATCGATCGCCTCTCGTCGCGCTTCGAGTCGTTCATGGAAGAGTTCTCGAACATCCTGCAACGGCAGATGAGGTAGAGCCATGCGCCCGCGTCGTCTGAAGAACGAAATCAATGTCGTCCCGTACATCGACGTGATGCTCGTGTTGCTGGTGATCTTCATGGTCACCGCGCCGATGATGACCACCGCAAGTATCGACGTGCCCTCGGTCGGCAAGGCGGCACAGCCTCCAGAAAAGCCGCTGCAGGTGAATGTCCGGGCCGACCGGTCGTTAGCCCTCCAGGTGCCGGGAAAGGAGGAGCGAGCAGTCAGCCGGAGCGAACTCGTCGAAGCCATCGTTGCCGCGCAGAGGCGGAACCCGGATCAGGCAGTGGTCATCGCCGGGGATCGCAACGTCAGGTATCAGGCCGTTCTCGAGGTCATGGACGAACTCCAGCAACGACAGGTCAAACGCATCGCCCTTCTCGTTCAGCCGACCGGCAAGTGAAGCACTGAGCCGTGGAAGCAGCAGCCCACCTGACGCCGCCGCTGAACGAGCCGGCCAAGTGGCCATCACTGGCGCTCTCGGCGGCCGTCCACCTGCTGCTGATCGGCGCCCTGTTCCTCGGCGTGCAATGGAAGAGCCAAACGCCGGCCTCGGTCGAAGTCGAAGTCTGGCGAGCCGTGCCAGCCCCCGAGGCTCCGGTCACACCCGAAGTCATACCGGAAGCGAAACCGGAACCCCCCCGGCCACCGCGAGCGGAAGCCAGGCCCGAACCCCGGCCCGAAGCGAAGCCCGAACCCAGGCCGGCTCCGAAGCCCGAGCCCAGGCCTCAGGCCAGACCCGAGCCGAAGCCGGAGCCCCGGCCGGTGGCGAAGTCCGAGGCGAAACCCGAGGTCAAGGCGGAACCCAGGGCGCCGGTCAAGCCGCAGATAGCCGTCAAGGAACAGAAGAAGCCCAGGGAACAGCCGGCCAGGGAAGAGGTCAAGAGCCGCGAGCCTCAGAAGAGGGAAGAGCCGCGCGCCAGGGAGACGCCGAAGAAGGAAGAGCCTCGCGCGAAAGAGCCGGCGAAAAAGGAAGAGGCGCGCCGACCGGAGCCGAAGGCGAAGGAACCGCCGGTCAGGGAAGAACCCAGGATACAGCCCGAACGACGCCCCAGTTTCGACGACGAACTGCGCCGCGAAACCCAGCAGTTGCAGCAGGAGAAGGCGGCTCGCGAACAACGCACGCGAGCCGAGGCCGAGGCCCGCCAGCTTCGCCAGCTCGAAGCCGAACGGGCAGCGGCCAGGAACCAGCGCGCACTCAACGAGTACATCGACCGGGTGCGCGGCAAGATTCGCGGGAACATCACGCTGCCGCCGAACATTCCGGGCAATCCCGAAGCGGTTTTCGAGGTGACGCAGCTTCCCTCCGGCGAGGTCCTCGACGTCAAGGTTCGCCGATCGAGCGGCAACCCGGCGCTCGACTCGGCCGTCGAGCGGGCCATCCGAAAGTCGTCGCCACTGCCCAAACCGGCCCAGCCGGAACTCTTCGAGCGGGTTCTCAAAATCCCTTACCGTCCGCACGACGACTGAGCGTCGGCGAACCGCCCGAGCGCGACGCGCCCGCTGCTACCTGTCGGAACCGGTTCCCGTCAGTTCCTCGACGGTGTGCTGGGCAAAGGTCTCGTACAGCCAGTTCATTCGCGTCTCCTCCTGCCCGCCGGCAAGCCCGCCAAGGGCGTACGACGCAGAGACGGTGAAGCGCTGGAGATCCTGTCCCGCCGGATCGCGGACGATGACCTCGCCGCTGACAGTGTCATTGCCGGCCATGAATCCCCACATCACGGCGGAGAAGGTCGACCGGACACGAATGTCGGTGACGACGATCTCGATCTTCGGAAGCGTCGCATCCGGAGCCTTGGCGAGCAGGTTCTTCGCTTCGAGCGCGCGACGCACGGTGGCCAGCAACTTCTGCTGATCGAACTTCAGATTGTCGGCGAGCTTGTCCTGCGCTTCCTGGTTCAGCGATACCGTCACGTCCTCGGCGAGCTTGCCTCCGCCCGCGAAGTAAGCCGGCCGCCTGGCGCTCTCGTCGGCTCTCTTGACTCCCGACGCGCACCCCGAGACCGCCGCCACCAGCACTGCAATCGCGAGTCCTTTGCTCAAGCTCCTGTTCATGATCCCCCCTACCGATAAGAGTCAGACGACGCGGATGGGCGAGGCATCCGCCAGCGACGGCCTCGCCGGAAACCATTTCCTAACCAGGGAATTCTGTCACCGTGCCAGGCAAGCGTCAAGCCTCGCTTCCCCGGTCGCACGCCCGGTCGGCGCCGAAGACCTTCGATCGCGCCTGCCCAGCCGTTCGCGCCGGCGCGGGAGCCCGTCTGGCCACTCACTGATGATCAGCCGGGCTGGATACCCGGGTGATCGACCAGGCGGACCACGTGCACCCTGCTACCGTCAACACGTTTGGTTACAAATCAGGGCTCTCGAGAAACGATATAATCTTCCATTCTCTCGGGAACTCTGCCATGTCTGGAATCGAATCAGCAACGCGTCGCCTCGGCCGGCTGTTCGCAGCCGCCAGCCTGGCCCTGCTGCAGGCGACGGCGCATGCCGAGCTGACCATCGAAATCACCGGAGCCGGAGCCAATAGAATCCCGGTGGCGATCGCCGACTTCGGCGGAGATGCGGCCTCGTCGCGCGTCGTCACCTCGGTGATCCGCGGTGACCTCGAGCGCAGCGGACTGATCAGGATCGTTGACACCGGCAGCCTGGTAATGACCGAGGCTTCGCCAGTCGCCTATCCTGAATGGCGGGGCCGTGGTGCGGACGCCCTGGTGGCGGGCAGCATCGGCGCGAGCGACGACGGCCGCCAGGAGGCGCGCTTTCGCCTCTACGACGTCAACAAGCAGAACGTGCTCGCCGGGTCGGCATTCGTCACGTCGAAAGCGATGCTGCGCGCAGCCGGCCACCGGATTGCTGACGTGATCTACGAGAAGCTGACCGGTGAGCCGGGAATCTTCTCGACCCGGGTCGCCTACGTGGTCAGATCCGGTCCGGCACGTTATGAACTGCATATCTCCGACGCTGACGGCCAGAACGCGCAGATCGCGCTGATTTCCAAGGAGCCGATCATCTCGCCGTCGTGGTCACCGGACGGCAGCCGACTCGCTTACGTCTCCTTCGAGAACAAGAAGCCCGTGGTCTATGTGCACTCCCTGGCCTCAGGCAAACGCGCGGTGGTAGCCAACTTCAAGGGGTCGAATTCGGCGCCCGCGTGGGCTCCCGACGGACGAAAGCTGGCCGTCGTGCTGAGCAAGGAAGGCGGCTCGCAGATCTTCCTCGTCAATGCCGACGGCTCAGGCGCCCAGCGCCTGACCAGCGACGGCGCGATCAATACCGAGCCAAGCTTCTCCCCCGACGGCCAGTATGTCTATTTCACCTCTGATCGCGGTGGCAGCCCGCAAATCTACCGGATCGCAGTCGGTGGCGGCGAGGTGCAGAGAGTCAGCTTCGAGGGCAGCTATAACGTCACCCCACGGATATCTCCTGATGGCAACACGATGGCCTTCATCAGCCGAAGGGACGGAAGCTTCCGCCTTGCGGTGATGGACCTGGCCAGCCGGCAGGTTCAGATCCTGAGCGACTCGCACAAGGACGAATCCCCAACCTTTTCGCCGAACGGCCGAATGATCCTGATTGCCACCGAAATGGGAGGGCGAGGGGTGCTCTCCGCCGTGTCGACCGATGGGCGAATCAAGCAACGTCTCTCGATCACTGCGGGAGACGTTCGAGAGCCGGCATGGGGTCCTTTCGGTCGGTAAACGCGACAGTTTGATCGCTTCCCTAGAGCAGGAGACAATTCATGAAGCAATTCGTCATCCCAGCTGCTGCGGCTCTTCTGATCGCCGCCTGCAGTTCCACGCCGTCGGGCAGCGATCAGGCTGGCGGGGCGCCGGTCGAAACCCGCGGTGGACCGGGGGTCGCCACGGTGACCGGCGGTGGTGTGGACAGCCGCGGCCTGCCAGCCGCGCTGACCGACCCGAAGAGCATTCTGTCAAAGCGCAGCGTCTATTTCGACTACGACAGTTATGAGGTGAAGGCCGAATACAAGGACCTGGTCACCGCGCATGCCAAGTTCCTCACCGACAACCGCCAGTTCAAAATGCTGATCCAGGGCAACACCGACGAGCGGGGCAGCCGGGAGTACAACCTCGCGCTCGGTCAGAAGCGCGCCGACGCGATCAAGAAGATGCTGGCACTGCTCGGAGCACGCGAGGACCAGCTGGAGTCGGTCAGCCTCGGCGAGGAAAAGCCGAAGAACGAGGGCCACAACGAAGCTGCGTGGGCTGAGAACCGCCGCGGGGACATGCTCTACAGTGGCGAGTTCTAGGATGCGGCGACTCTTGCCGCCCGTCACTCGTCGCCCGTTCATGCTCGCGCTGGTTCTGGCGTTGGGCATGGCTCTGCTCCGTCCGGTTCATGCCGGCCTCTTCGACGACGACGAGGCGCGACAACAGATCAGGGATTTGGCGATCAAGACGAACGAGCGGCTGGACACGATCGCCAAGGGGCAAATCGATCTCGCAAACCAGATCCAGGCTCTGCGCGAGGAGAATGCGCGCCTGCGCGGGCAGGTCGAAACGCTGACTTACGAGCTTGAGGCAGCGAGGAAAAGGCAGCAGGATTTCTATGTCGACCTCGACGGGCGACTGCGCAAGCTCGAGCCGAAGTCAACGCCAGCTGCCGAGGTGAAGGCGGCCGACGACAGCGCGGGAGCAACGGAAACACCGCGGAAGACTGCGGGCGACCCCGCGGCCGAGACCCGCGAATACGAGGCTGCGTTGAACATGTTCCGGGCGGGCAAGGTCAAGGAAGCCGCATCGGCACTCGAGAGCTTCGTCAGGTCACGCCCGGACAGCACTCTGACTCCCGGCGCCTACTACTGGCTGGGCAATGCCTACTACTCGCTGCGCGATTGCCGGAAGGCGATCGACGCGCAACGCCAGGTGGTCGGCAAGTGGCCCGGACACGCCAAGGCCCCCGACGCGCTGCTCAACGTTGCGACCTGCCAGCAGGAACTCGGTGACCTGAAAGGCGCCAAGACCTCGCTGGAGACGCTGGTCGCCAAGTACCCCGATACTCCGGCGGCCACCACGGCAAAGCAGCGGCTCAAGAAATAGCCGGGTGGGCACGCGAAATGCTGAAGACACGCTGAGGATCAGCGAGATCTTCCTGTCGCTGCAAGGGGAAAGCTCGCGCTCCGGCTGGCCGACGGTCTTCGTTCGCCTGACCGGCTGCCCGCTGCGCTGCCAATGGTGCGATACCGCCTACGCGTTCAGCGGCGGGCAGCAGATGCCGGTGCAGCAGGCGGTCGATGTGGTCTCCGGCTACGGCGTGCGCCACGTCTGCGTGACCGGTGGCGAGCCGCTGGCCCAACAGGCTTGTCTCAGGCTGCTGAGCAAGCTCAGCGAAGCGGGCTTCGCCGTCTCGCTGGAAACTTCGGGCGCGCTCGACATCGGAGGAGTGGACGCCCGAGTCTCCCGCGTTGTCGACTTGAAGGCCCCGGGCTCGGGGGAAAGCCAGCGCAATCACTGGGCGAACCTCCGCCTGCTGACCGCGAACGACGAACTGAAGTTCGTACTCAAGGACCGCGCAGACTATGAGTGGGCACGCCAGCAGGTCATCGAACGCCAGCTCAGCGCTCTGTGTCCATTGCTCTTCTCCCCGGTCTACGGCGATCTTTCGCCGGCCCTGCTGGCCGACTGGATTCTCGTCGATCGTTTGCCGGTGCGTCTGCAGGTGCAGCTGCACAAGATCCTGTGGGGCGGGGAGAGGGGGCGATAGGCGGCGCTCGCTTGCAGCAGGTTCTGGCGACACGATCACGCCGCACGCAGCCAGTCGCGCCAGAGATCGTCCGGTTTGAAGACCAGCACGGCGCGCTGCCGCTTGTTGGCAATAAGCACGTCATCGTCGTCGAACAGCCCGGCGGCTCGTCTGGCCACGACGACGGCACAGGGTCGAGTGACGAGAGCGTCTTCGAGGACGCCGATTCTGCGCCCACCGCGCGACACGAAATGGAGCGACCCCTGTCCCAGGCCAAGGCCGTCGCTGAACTGGCTGAGCAGGAAATCCTGCCGGACACAGGCGAGGTCGTCGAGGATCTGCATCGGCGCAGTGTTCACGACCTGCGGCGTACCGGCGCTGCCGTCGGACTCGATCGGCACACATCCGAAAACGGCCGCCGCCGGCGAGTTGCCGGCATACCCTACGGTCTGATCGCCGGCCTTCAGGCCGTTCGGCTTCCACCCAGGCGGACGGTACCAGAGTTCTGCGCGCGGGTTGTCATCGAGCGGCAGCCTGCAGATGCCGGTCGCTGCCCCCGGAGCACTGTTCGCCGCGGGAACCCACCGTCTGCATCGACGGCGATGCCGTTGGCCAGAACACCGCTGGGCAGATCGGCCCACGCAGAGAAAGCCAGATCGCGTCGCGTCAGGTCACAGCGAACGACCCATGACTGCACCGCACGGGGCAGGGTGGCCAGAGAAAGCCGCAGCAGACCTGAAAGGTCCTGCTCGAGGCGATTGACGTCGGGCAGGACAGCCGACGCGAACGGCGCGGCTCCCTGGAAAACATGCGCGCAGGCGAGGTACAGGTGATCCCCGTGCACGGCTATTCCATTCTTCATGCAACTGGCCGGAAGGCCCGGGCAGTCGACCGGAACGAGTCGCCTCTCGCATCGGCCCGACGCTTCGGCGAATTCATGAACGCCCCCGCGGCCAGTGACGAAGAGTCGATCGTCGTCGGTGATGACGAGATTCTCCACATTGTGAATGCCTCGTCCGAGCGTCCTGATCGTCCCGGTCAGCACCACTGGGCGCGAGAGCAGGGCGGCGTACAGATGCATCATGAGATCGGCTCGGGAAAGAGCGCTGGGCAACTGCCGAAGGCACCAACGCGGCCTGGCCCAGGTCTGCCGTGCCCGGTATCACCACCCGGGACGATCAGACGTGGCCGCTTTGCGGCACCCCGTTCGGCGACATTGTCCTCCCGCGGGTCGCGCTCGCGCAAGATGGACCGGGCTGCCTGCCCGCCCTGACTCGCGGGATCTCGCGCCGAACCAGGGGGACGCGCTATAGTGCGACCGATGCCTGCCCTCTCTTCAAATCCTGCCCGGCCAGCCGCCGTCGTCCTGCTCTCTGGCGGCCTCGATTCGGCCACCACCCTGGCGATCGCACAGGCCAGTGGCTACGCCTGCCATTGCCTGACGGTCGACTATGGGCAGAGGCACCGCGCCGAGATCAACGCGGCAGCAAACCTGGTCAGGACTCTGGGGGCAGACGAGCATCGGGTCATGCAGGTCCAGTTGGGCGACTTCGGAGGCTCGGCGCTGACCGACGCCCGGATTGCGGTGCCGACCGACGGGGTCGCAGGGGGCATTCCCGTCACCTACGTGCCCGCGCGCAATACGATCATGCTGGCGCTGGCGCTGGCCTGGGCAGAGGTGCTGCCAAGTGGCGACATCTTCGTCGGCGTCAACGCGGTCGACTATTCCGGCTATCCGGACTGCCGGCCGGAGTTCATCAAGGCGTTCGAGGAAATGGCCAACTTGGCGACGAAAATCGCCGTTGAAGGCACCAGGCTGCGTATCCGGGCTCCGCTGATCGGCATGAGCAAGGCAGAAATCATCCGCCGCGGCAGCGAGCTGGGAGTGGACTTTTCGTTGACCGTCTCCTGTTATCAGGCGAACGACGTCGGGCAGGCTTGCGGGGTGTGCGATTCGTGCAGGCTGCGACGCGCAGGCTTTTCTGCCGCCGGAATCCCCGACCCGACGCGCTACATCGGCTGATCCACCGCCGAGGTGGAGAGCGACCTGGATCTTGCCGGTCTTCAGCCCCAGGGCTCGCGCTGCGCACCTGTGGCGACGGAGACCGTGTGGCAGGGGATCTCAGCTGGAGCGCCCCTGGAGAGGCTCGTGCTCGGGCGCAGCACTCGCCACGAGCACCTTGTCCACCCGGTTGCGGTCCATGTCGACGACTTCGAAGCGCAGGCCGCAGGCGACGAAATGGTCCGACGTCGAAGGGATGCGTCCGAGCATGTACATCACGAAGCCGCCGAGGGTGTTGAAGGCATTGTCTTCCTCACCCGGCCACTCCGTGCTGATCTTCAGGACGGTCTTGAGACGCTCGACAGTGACGCTGCCATCGACGAGCCATGAGCCGTCCTCGCGAACGACGATGTCCTGCTCCTCGACGGGTTCCGAGCCAGGAAGGTCGCCAACGATCGAGGTGAGCACGTCGGTCAGTGTGACCAGACCCTGCAGGCCGCCGTATTCGTCGACCAGCAGCGCGCACTGCTGCTGCGCGCGGCGAAAGGTTTCCAGCAACTGTGTGGTGGTCACGGTTGCCGGAACATACAGGGCTGGCCTGACAAACGACTCGATGGATAGTGCACCGCCGAGCAGGGCTCCGCGGAGCAGGTCGCTCGTCCGCAAGACACCGATGACCTCATCGAGTCCGTCACGGCAGACGACGATCCGCTTGTACGGGCTCTCTGCCAGGCGACGGCGGATTTCGGCTTCGCTCTCGTTCAGGTCGATCACGTAGATGTCGTTGCGATGGGTCATGATCGCGCTGATCCGTTGCTCGTCCAGGCGCAGGACGTTTGAAACGATCGCCTGCTCGCTGGCGTGGAAAACGCCGGCCTGTGCACCCTGGCCCATGAGAACGTTGATTTCATCATCGCTGACCGGTGCAGGTGCCGTGCGCTGAGTACCGGTAAGCCGCAGCAGCAGGCTCGATGATGAGGAGAGCAGCCAGACGAGGGGACTGGCCAGCCGCGAGAGGAGGTCCATCGGCAGCGCGACCAGCGACGCGACCCGTTCCGGCGCGCGCAACGCCAACTGCTTGGGCAGCAGTTCTCCGACGACGACCGAGAAGTAGGTCACCGTGGCCACGACCATGGCCAGGGCAACGCCTTCGGCATATGGAGCAAGGAGGGCGAAACCGGCAAGCCAGTGGGCGATTGGCGTCGCCAGAGTTGCCTCGCCAATCGCGCCGCTGAGGATCCCGACTGTCGTGATGCCGACCTGGATCGTCGACAGGAAAGTCGCCGGATCCTGGTTCAGGGCCAGCGCGGTACGTGCGCCGGCGTTTCCATCGTCGGCGAGCTTCGACAGCCGGGCCTGGCGCGACGAAATGACGGCTATCTCCGACATTGCCAGGACGGCGTTGAGCAGAATCAGCAGGAACAGCAGAGCGATGTCCACGATTCGGAGTCCTTGGGTTGGTCAGTCCTGACCGCTGCGCGTATACGGCTCGTGCAGGCGAACGGGCTCGGCCATCTTCCTGCGCGCCCGGATGTTGAGCATCTCGACGACCACCGAAAAGGCCATCGCAAAGTAGATGTAGCCCTTGGGAACCTTGTGCCCGAAGCCTTCGGCGACCAGCGCGACACCGACGACCATCAGGAACGACAGAGCGAGCATCTTGATCGTCGGGTGCTCGGACACGAAACGGCCGATCGCCGAAGCGAAGACCATCATCATGGCTACAGAGGCGACCACCGCAGCAATCATCACCGCGACCTCGTCCACCATACCCACGGCGGTAATGATCGAATCGAGCGAGAAGACGATATCGATGATGATGATCTGGACGATGATCGCTGCAAAAGTCGCGCGCACTGCGGCAGAGGCGTGTCCTTCCTCGCCTTCGAGCAGTTGATGGATCTCTTTCGTGCTCTTCCAGACGAGAAAGACGCCGCCGGCGATCAGGATGATGTCGCGCGGCGAGATCGGCTTGCCGAGGACGGCGAGCAGTGGCTCAGTCGCTCCGACGATCAGTGAGAGGAGCAGGAGCAACGCGATACGCATGAACATCGCCAGGAAGAGGCCCAGGCGCCGTGCCTTCTCGCGCGTGCCCGGCGGCAGCCGATCAACGAGGATCGAAATGAAGATCACGTTATCGATGCCGAGCACCAGTTCGAGCGCGGTAAGCGTTGCGAAAGCCATCCAGGTTTCTGGCCGGGCGAGCAAAGCCATCAGGTCCATGGCAGTCCTTATCGAGAGGTTATCCGGAGAGGGGTCAATAACCGGAGATTATACGGGCGCTGTAGACCCGCCCCGGTCTCATGGCGAGACCGGCGCACCACCGCTGGCGGCTGCGCGCGCAGGTTGGAACCGGGCGAGCGCTTTTGCGCTATGATGCCGCTTCAGATTCCTGACTGGGACAGAGATGGCTGGCCTCGACGAAAGCACCAAGGTTCCCACCGAGATCAAGCTCCATCAGCAGTCGCGCGTGCTCGAGATCAGCTTCGAGGATGGCGAGAGATTCCTGCTGAGCTACGAGTTTCTGCGCGTGTTCACTCCCTCGGCTGAAGCCCGTGGGCACGGTCCCGGACAGGAAGTTCTTCAGGTCGGCAAGAGGGAGGTCGGGATCGAGCGGATCGAAGCGGTCGGCAATTACGCCGTCCGGCCTGTCTTCTCCGATGGTCACGACACCGGAATCTACTCGTGGGACCTGTTGTACAGGCTCGGCAGGCAGCATGACCGACTCTGGCAATCGTATCTGGAACGCCTCGAGAAGGCCCACGCCAGCCGGGACGCTGCTCAGCAGCCGGTGCCCGGCAGCGGGGCCGGAGGGCGGTGCACGAAGCGTTGACAGCGTCAGGCGCGAACTGGGCATGGTCGAGGAGCGAATGAACAACCCGGAAACGACTCATTTCGGCTACCAGGAGGTGCCTGTAGGCGACAAGGCCCGGCACGTGGCCGGCGTTTTCGACTCCGTTGCCGGGCGATATGACCTGATGAATGACCTGATGTCCGCAGGTCTGCATCGCCTTTGGAAGACCTTCGCGGTCGCCAGGAGCGGCGTCCGCGAAGGTTGGCGAGTCCTCGACGTCGCCGGCGGGACCGGCGACCTGGCCGAGGCTTTCGCCGGAAAGGTCGGCGAGCGCGGCCAGGTCTGGCTGACCGACATCAACAACGCGATGCTGACGGTAGGACGAGATCGGCTCTTCGATCAGGGGGTGATGCTCCCGGTCGCCCAATGCGATGCCGAGTCGCTCCCTTTCCCCGACGAGTACTTCGATTGCGTCTCGGTGGCCTTCGGGCTACGCAACATGACCCACAAGGATCGGGCGCTGGCGGAGATGCTGCGCGTACTGCGACCGGGCGGTCGCGTGCTGATCCTGGAGTTTGCTCGAGTCTGGAAGCCACTCGCACCGTTCTATGACTTCTATTCTTTTCAGGTGATTCCCCGCCTCGGCAGGTGGATCACCGACGACGAAGCGAGCTACCGCTACCTGGCGGAGTCGATCCGGGTCCATCCCGACCAGGAGTCGCTCAAGAAGATGATGGAGCAGGTGGGCTTCGACCGGGTCGATTACTACAACCTGGCCCTGGGTGTCGTCGCGCTGCACTTAGGGTTCAGGTTCTGAGAGACGAGGACCGGCCATGGCTCAGTGGACCCGCACTTCCCGGACACGTGGACCGGGAAGCTCCACTCGACGCAACGCAGCCAACGGGCGCCGGCACACGCTGGCAGAGCTGCGATCGGGCGGCGCGCCTCGCCCAGCCGTCACGCCAGTTGGCGATGTGACGCGGGGACGCGCTGCCCGGGGCAATTGGTGCTGAGGGCGATGTTCGCTCGGCCGGCACTCGCCTTCGTGAATCATCTGCTGACTGGTGAACACTGGGCTCGGGAACGATTGGCCGCCTTTGCCGGGAAGTTGGCACAGCTGCGACTCGGGGGCACGATCACCGTCGGTCTGATGATTGGCGACCAAGGTCTGTGCGAATTGGCCCCGGACGGTGTCGACCCTGCCGTGACGATCGAGCTTCCGGTGGATTCGCTGGCCGGCCTTATGGCCGGAGACCCGGCTGCACTGTTTTCGTCGGCCAGGATTTCCGGTTCGGTCGACCTTGCAGAGGCGCTCGGCTTCGTTTTTCGCAACTTGCGGTGGGATGTCGAGCACGACCTGGCACAGCTGGTCGGCGACATCGTCGCGCGCCGCGCGGTTCAGTTGGCTGGCAGCTTCGCGCGCTGGCACGCCGAGAGCAGCACAAGGTTGGTCGAGTCCGTCGCCGAATACCTTGAAGAAGAGGCACGGGTCCTGGCCCGAAGGAGCGAGGTCGAGCAGTTCTGCGGAGGCGTCGACGTCCTCCGTGACGACTTGGCGCGCTTCGAGAAGAGACTCGAACGGACAGCCCGATCCCGTTGACCCGCTGCTTGCCGCCGTCGCCATCGAGCGCGTGGCGAGCCAACGAAAAAAGGCAGCCCCGATAGGACTGCCTCGATGTTCGTGAGGTTGCCGCGGATCAGTGACGCGCGCGCAGCTTCTTGATTGCGGCCAGCTGCGCGACAGCCTGAGCCAGCTCGGCCTCTGCGGTCGCGATGCCAACGTCCGCCTTGCGGTTTCTCAGGGCCTCCTCTGCACGTCGCTTGGCTTCGAGAGCTTTGGCCTCGTCGAGGTCGTGGGCCCGGATTGCTGTGTCAGCAAGGACGGTGATCAACGCAGGCTGGACTTCGAGCATCCCACCCGATACGTAGACCATCTCGTACTCATTCTTGTCCGGTACCTTGAGCCGCACTGTGCCTGGCCTGATACGCGTCAGCAATGGTGTGTGGCGCGGATAGATGCCGAGTTCTCCAGCCTCCCCTGGAAAGACCGCGAAATCCGTCTCGCCCGAGAAAATCATCTCCTCCGCGCTGACGACATCAACATGCACTCGGATTGCCATGCTTCTTTCCTTGTCAGGGCGCGTTCCGCCAGCCCTCTGGACTGAGGAACGCGACGATATCGATACCTAAGGGCAAGCGATCACAACGCCTTGGCCTTCTCGAAGACCTCCTCGATCCCGCCAACCATGTAGAACGCCTGCTCGGGAATGTTGTCGCACTCGCCGTCGACGATCATCTTGAAGCCCTTGATCGTGTCCTTCAGGGGCACGAACTTTCCGGGTGAGCCCGTGAAAACTTCGGCCACATGGAACGGCTGCGAGAGAAAACGCTGGATCTTGCGCGCGCGGTAGACGGCCAGCTTGTCTTCGGGCGACAGTTCGTCCATTCCCAGGATCGCGATGATGTCGCGCAGTTCCTTGTATTTTTGCAGGGTCATCTGCACGGCCCGCGCGACCGCGTAGTGCTCCTCGCCAACGACCTGCGGATCGAGCTGCCGCGACGTCGAGTCCAGCGGATCGACGGCCGGGTAGATGCCGAGCGAGGCGATGTCGCGTGAGAGAACGACCGTCGAGTCGAGGTGCAGGAAGGTCGTCGCCGGGGAAGGGTCGGTCAGGTCATCGGCCGGAACGTAGACGGCCTGGATCGAGGTGATCGAACCGACCTTGGTCGAGGTGATGCGCTCCTGGAGACGACCCATTTCTTCGGCCAGAGTCGGCTGATAGCCCACGGCCGAAGGCATCCGGCCGAGCAGCGCGGAGACTTCGGTACCGGCCAGCGTGTAGCGATAGATGTTGTCGACGAAGAACAGGATGTCCCGACCATCGTCACGGAAGCGTTCGGCCATCGTCAGGCCGGTCAGGGCGACCCGCAAGCGGTTCCCCGGCGGCTCGTTCATCTGGCCGAAAACCATGGCCACCTTGTCGAGAACGTTGGACTCCTTCATCTCGTGGTAGAAGTCGTTTCCCTCACGCGTCCGTTCGCCGACACCTGCGAAGACCGAGAGACCGGAACGCTGCTTGGCGATGTTGTTGATCAGTTCCATCATGTTCACGGTCTTGCCAACGCCCGCACCGCCGAAGAGACCGACCTTGCCGCCTTTGGCGAACGGGCAGACGAGATCGATGACCTTGATGCCGGTCTCGAGCAGGTCGACCGATGGAGAGAGCTCATCGAACTTTGGCGCCAGCTGGTGAATCTCGCGCCGCTCGTCGGTGGCGATCGGCCCGGCCTCGTCGATCGGACGACCGAGGACGTTCATGATCCGGCCAACCGTCCCGTTGCCCACAGGAACCGAAATCGCGGCGCCGGTGTTGTTCACCTTCATGCCGCGGCGCAGCCCGTCGGACGAACCCATCGCGATCGTGCGGACGATACCGTCACCCAGCTGTTGCTGGACTTCGAAGACCAGATCGGCCTCGCACATATCCGACTCTTCGGCCTTGTCGAGTTCCAGGGCGTCGTAGATCCGGGGCATCGCATCGCGCGGGAACTGGATGTCCACCACGGCGCCGATACACTGAACAATGGTTCCTTGATTCATCGTTGTATCCCTAAACAATATGCAAACTATCGCGTGGTCAGACAGCCGCGGCGCCGGCGACGATTTCCGAGAGTTCCTTGGTAATCGCCGCCTGGCGGGCCTTGTTGTACACCAGCTTGAGTTCGGCGATGACGTTCTTGGCGTTGTCCGAAGCGGATTTCATGGCGACCATTCGCGCGCTCTGCTCCGACGCCATGTTTTCGGCGACCGCCTGGTAAATAATCGCCTCGACGTAGCGGACCAGCAGATCGTCGATCACCGTCTTTGAGTCTGGCTCGTAGATGTAGTCCCAGCGGTTCGCACCACCACCGACCAGATCACCAGACAGCGGCAGGAGCTGGTAGAGCATCGGCTCCTGCTTCATCGTGTTGATGAAGCGCGTGTAGATCACGTACAGCACGTCGATGTCGCCCTTCATGTAGGCGTCGAGCTGCACCTTCACCGGGCCGATCAGCTTTTCGAGGTGCGGGGTGTCGCCCAAGGCCGTCAGCTGCGACACGAGGTTCGCGCCGGCGCGCTGCATGAAGCCGAGTCCCTTGTTGCCGATGGCCGTCACGCGAAGCTTCTTGCCCTGCGCGTCCCACTCCTTCATCTTGGCCAGGGCCAGCCGGAGCACGTTGGTGTTCAGCCCCCCGCAGAGCCCCTTGTCGGAAGTGACGACGATCAGGCCCACGGACTTCACGTCTTCACGCACCGTCAGGAAGGGGTGGCGGTAGTCGGTCAGGGCGTGAGACAGGTTACCCGCCACAACCCGTATCTTTTCGCCGTAAGGACGAGCCGCGCGCATCCGGTCCTGCGCCTTGCGCATCTTGGACGCGGCGACCATCTCCATCGCCTTGGTGATCTTGCGTGTACTTTCGACGCTCTTGATCTTGTTGCGGATTTCCTTGCCGCTAGGCATGGTGATCTCCTCGATCGATCAGGCCAGCGTGGCCTTGAACTCCTCAATCGCCCGGCTGAGCTTCTGCTCGGCTTCGGCGTCGAGATCCTTGGTGGTCTCGATCTTGGTGATGAGATCGGCGTACTTCTGCCGGATGTAGCCATGCATCTGCTTCTCCACCGCCAGCGCCTTCTTGACGTCCACGTCGTCGAAGTAGCCCTTGTTCACTGCAAGCAGGGTGATCGCCATCTCGGAAATCGGCAGCGGGGAGTACTGGGGTTGCTTCATCAGTTCGGTGACCAACCGGCCGCGATCGAGCTGTTTCCGCGTCGCCTCGTCGAGATCCGAGGCGAACTGGGCAAAGGCCGCGAGTTCCCGGTACTGCGCGAGAGCCAGACGGACACCACCGCCGAGCTTCTTGATCACCTTGGTCTGCGCCGCGCCACCAACCCGAGAGACCGAAATACCGGCATCGATCGCCGGGCGGATGCCGGCGTTGAACAGGTCCGTGTCGAGGAAGATCTGACCGTCGGTAATCGAGATGACGTTCGTCGGAACGAATGCCGACACGTCGCCAGCCTGAGTCTCGATGACCGGCAGCGCAGTCAGCGAACCGGTCTTGCCCTTCACTTCGCCGTTCGTAAACCGCTCGACCCAGTCGGCAGACACACGGGCGGCGCGCTCGAGCAGCCGTGAGTGAAGGTAGAACACGTCACCCGGGTAGGCTTCGCGCCCCGGCGGGCGGCGGAGCAGCAGGGAAACCTGCCGGTAAGCCCACGCCTGCTTGGTCAGGTCGTCGTAGATGATCAGCGCGTCCTGCCCGCGATCACGGAAGTATTCGCCCATCGTGCAGCCGGCGTACGGAGCGATGTACTGCAGTGCGGCCGACTCGGAGGCGGTCGCTGCGACGACGATCGTGTAGCCCATTGCGCCATTCTCTTCGAGTCTGCGCACGACGTTCGCCACCGTCGAGGCCTTCTGACCGATGGCCACGTAAATGCAGATCAGATCCTGGCCCTTCTGGTTGATGATCGTGTCGACGGCCACGGCGGTCTTGCCCGTCTGGCGGTCACCGATGATCAGCTCACGCTGGCCCCGGCCAATCGGCACCATCGCATCGATCGACTTCAGACCGGTCTGCACGGGCTGCGAAACGGACTTGCGCCAGATGACCCCCGGAGCCACCTTCTCGATCTTGTCGGTCAGCTTGGCGTTGATCGGCCCCTTGCCGTCGATCGGCTGACCGAGCGAGTTGACCACCCGCCCCAGCAGTTCAGGGCCGACCGGGACCTCGAGGATGCGGCCGGTCGTCTTGACCGTGTCGCCCTCGCTGATCTGGTCGTACTCACCCAGGACCACGGCACCAACCGAGTCCCGGTCGAGGTTCAGCGCCATGCCGAAAGTATTGCCCGGGAACTCGAGCATCTCGCCCTGCATGACGTCGGTCAGGCCATAGATGCGACAGATCCCGTCGGTCACCGATACGACGGTCCCCTGCGTGCGCAGATCGGCACTAATCGCAAGATTTTCGATCTTGCTTCTGATCAGTTCGCTGATTTCGGAAGGATTCAGCTGCATGGAATTTCTCCTAGTTGGTGAGCGCCAGTCGCAGGCTCTCGAGCTTGCCGCGGACAGAGGTATCGAGAACCTGATCGCCAACCACAATCTTTACGCCGCCGATCAGCGACTGATCGACGACGACTTCGGCAGTCAGCCGGGTCTTGAAGCGCGCCTCGAGATCGGCAATCAGTGCCTTGCGCTGTGCGTCGTCCAGGGGGAAGGCGCTGTAGATCGTCGCCTCCTTGACACCCTCCTGGGCAGCTCTCAGCCCTTCGAAGAGACTGGCGATTTCGGGCAGAGCAGACAGCCGCTCGTTGGCGGCGAGAACGTCGATCAGGTTGGCTTCGCCACCTTCCAGCGCTCTGCCGACCAGCGACTTGAAGAGTTCGCTCTTCTGCCTGGCCGACAGCTCCGGATTGCCGATGCACGAGCGCATCTGATCATCCCTGGCGATTGCCGAGAGCAGCGTAAGACGGTCGGACCACGCCGACAGCGTGCTGCTTTCAATCGCCATGCGGAATACCGCTTCGGCGTAAGGGCGCGCGATGGTGACGAGCTCGGCCATGGTCTCAGAGTTCCTTCCTGAGTTCCGCGAGCATGCCCGCGTGCACCTTGGCGTCCACTTCGCGCTTCAGGATGCGCTCGGCGCCCGCCACGGCGAGGTCAGCGACACGACTGCGCAGTTCCGCGCGAGCCTGCTCGACCTGCTGCGCAATTTCCGCCTTGGCCGAGGCGACGACCTTGTCTGCTTCGACCTTGGCCGCCTGCTTGGCCTCCTCGATCATCTGAACGCCACGTCTCTCCGCAGCGGCGATGATCTCGGCGGCTTTCGCCTTGGCGTCACGCAGCGAGTCGGCGGATCGCTTGCCGGCCAGTTCCAGCTCCTTCTTGGCGCGTTCGCCGGCGGCAAGCCCTTCGGCAATCATTTTCTGTCGTTCGGCCATGGCTTTCTGCAATGGCGGCCAGACGTACTTCAGCGTGATCCAGATGAAGACGGCGAACCAGATCGCTTCACCAAACAGTGTTGCGTTGATGTTCACGCTAACCTCCTTTGAAGAGTTGGTCCGGAAGGCAGCGCGATCAACCCTTGACGACGGCGATGAACGGATTCGCGAAGAGCATGAACAGCGCGATACCGACGCCGATCATCGTCACTGCATCGAGCAGACCCGCGACGATGAACATCTTGACCTGGAGAGTCGGAATCATTTCCGGCTGGCGTGCAGCTCCTTCTAGGAATCGGCCACCGAGGATACCGAACCCGATCGCGGTGCCCAGAGCACCCGCGCCGATCAGGATGGCCACGGCGATGGCGGTATTACCAAGCAGCATAGACAGGGCAGCTTCCATTAGTTTCTCCTAGTAAGACATGCTAAATGAATGACACAGGGACAACGCGGACCGAACTCTCGAGCCGAAGGGACGGCAGCCATCAACCGTGGGACTCGCTGGCCATCGACAGGTAAACGATGGTCAGCATCATGAAGACAAAAGCCTGCAGGGTGATGATCAGGATGTGGAACAGCGCCCAGGGAAGCGCCAGCGGCAACTGCCAGAAACCGAGCAGAGCGATCAGGATGAAGACCATCTCGCCCGCGTACATGTTGCCGAACAGACGCAGGGACAGCGAGATCGGTTTGGCAATGTCCTCGATGATCCGGAAGAGCAGGTTTACCGGCGCGAGCTTGGCGCCGAAGGGCACCGTGAACACCTCGTGCAGAAAGCCGCCCAGGCCCTTCACCTTGACGTTCATGACCATCATGATCGTGAACACGCTCAACGAAAGCGCGAAGGTCAGGTTCGGATCGGTGGTCGGAACGACCTTGAAGTAATGGACCCCGAACAGGGCGAGGAACATCGGAATGAAATCGACCGGGATCAGGTCCATCAGGTTCATCAGGAAGACCCAGATGAAGATGGTGATCGCCAGCGGCGTGACCAGCGGGCTGCGTCCGTGATAGGTGTCCTTGGCCTGCTGGTCGACGAACGAACAAATCATTTCGACGAGCGTCTGGAGCTTTCCGGGCTTCGTCACGCTGGCCTTTGCGGCCAGCCTGGCCATGCCGACGAAGGCGAATAGCCCGAGCAAGCCGGAGACGATCAGCGAGTCGAGATGGACGGTCCAGAATCCGTTGCCGACCGTCAGGTTGGTCAGGTGGTGGACAATGTAAGCACTGCTCGTTAATGCCTCGCCCGAAGCCATACTTTCCCCCTGTTCGACTATTGCTGCCGAAGCAGCGCCACCCAATAAACAACCATCGTCGCCGTATAGGAGAGGAAAAGCGGCAAGCCCACCAGCTGTGCGTATGTCCCGAAAACCAGGGCAAAGAGCGAAAGCGTCACGGCGAACTTGCAGGCTTCGCCGGCCACCTGGGCGTCGAACGCCTTCCTCGCGTCACCAGCTGTCTGCCCCGATGGCCGGAATGCGCGCCATACATAGGCAAGAGCGCTGGCGGTCGCGATCCCGCCCCCGAGCACAGCGGAAAGAGCCCCGTTCAGCCCCAGAGCAAGCCACGCTACCAGCCCCGCTGCCGCGGTGACCATCAACTGGGAGCGGAGGATCCAGCGAACCTGAGGATGCACGGCCATCCCCTCCAAAACATTCACAGGATACCAGAGTCGACTTGAGGAAGCAAACCGCACATGCAAAAAAATGTCGATAGCCTTGTCCGACCTACTCTACAGCCAAGGATCAGGCCCCCCGGGGAGGCTCCGTTGATGCGCCGCATCAATGCCGGATGCGTTGCAGGATGCCCTCCAGCTGATCGAGACTGGCGAACTCGATGAGCACCTTTCCGGAGCCCCGGCGGTTCGCGCGGATGGCCACCTGTGCTCCGAGCAGGTCACCCAGTTCGTCCTGCAGACGCAGCACGTCGCGGTCCGGTCTCGGCTGCGGTCTTTCCCGGGGCGGCTCCAGGGCGGACTGGACCAACCGTTCCGTTTCGCGAACGGACAGTCCCTTGCTGGCCACGCGTTGGGCGAGTTGGACCTGCAGTCCACCAGCCAGCGGCAGCAGCGCCCGCGCGTGGCCCATATCGAGATCCCCGCGCATCAGGAGATCCTGGACCGGAGCCGCCAACTGCAGCAGGCGCAACAGGTTCGACGCCGCCGGCCGCGAGCGCCCGACCGCGTCGGCCGCCTGTTGATGGGTCATCCCGAACTCGTCGACCAGCCGCTGCAGACCGAGTGCTTCCTCGAGCGGATTGAGGTTCTCGCGCTGGATGTTCTCGATCAGCGCCATGGCCAGCGCCGCCTCGTCGGGAATCTCGCGAACCAGGGTCAGGACCTCGACGAGACCGGCCATCTGGGACGCCCGCCAGCGGCGCTCCCCAGCGATGATCTCGTAGCGATCGCCAGCGATGGGGCGTACGAGGATCGGTTGCATCAGTCCCTGCGCCCTGATCGACGCGGCAAGCTCCTCGAGCGAAGCACTGTCCATGCGCGTGCGCGGCTGATACTTGCCTGGCTGAATCTGATCCACCCCCAGCGTCCGCTGCTGTTCGCGTCCCTGGGACTCGTTGCCCGCGAGAAGTGCATCGAGGCCGCGCCCGAGCCCCTTGGGCTTCACGTCCGGCTCCCGATTCGTGCCTTCCCGACGGCGTCGATCCGGCCGATGCTCGCTCGCCGTTCGAGTATTTCGCGGGCCAGCTGAAGATACGCCTGGGCCCCCTTGGAACTGCGATCGAAAGCGATCACCGGTTTGCCGTAGGAAGGAGCCTCGGCCAGCCTGACGTTGCGCGGGATGATCGTTCGGTACACCTTGCTCCCGAAGTGACCTTCGAGCTCGCGGGAGACGTGCTGGGTCAGCGTCGAGCGCGGATCGAACATGGTCCGCAGCAGGCCTTCGATCTCGAGCACCGGATTCAGCTTCGCGCGCACCTTCTTCAGCGTCGCCACGAGATCGCTCAACCCCTCGAGCGCGTAGTATTCGCACTGCATCGGGATCATCACCGCCTCGGCCGCGACCAGGCCATTGACGGTCAGCATGTTCAGCGCCGGCGGGCAGTCGACAATGATGAAATCGTAATTGCCGAGAATCCCGGCCAGCGCGTCACGAAGGCGGTACTCACGCTGGCCGATGTCGATCAGGTCGATCTCGGCGCCGGCCAGATCGCGATTGGCCGGCAGGACATCGAAGCCGAAGCTGGTTCCCAGCCGTGTTGCGGCGAGCGTCGCCTGACCGATCAGTACCTGATAGACCGTGGGCATCGCTTCGCGCTTGACGACCCCGCAGCCGGTCGTGGCGTTGCCCTGTGGATCGAGGTCGATCAGCAGGACGCGCTGACCGGCTTCCGCGAGGCAGGCCGAAAGGTTGACGGCGGTCGTCGTCTTGCCGACGCCGCCCTTCTGGTTGGTTACCGCGAGTATTCCTGCCAAATCGACTCTCCCCTTCATCGCCGCTAGCCAGTACGGCTGATCACCAGCAGATGGCGCTGGCCATCGACGCCCGGAACGTCCAGCCGGTGAACGCCAGCAAGCTGCACATCGCCGGGCAGGCGAGCGACCTCATCCCCAGGCCAGGCGCCCTTCAGGGCCAGCCAGCAACCGTCGTTCCCGAGCAGATGGCGCGAGCACTGCACCAGCGCGCCAAGCTCGGAAAAAGCGCGGGCCACGATGACGGCAAAGCCGTCGGCTGGATGATAGGCTTCGACACGACCGCAGTGTACGCCAACATTCGGCAGACTCTGTTCGATCACCACCTGCCTCAGGAACGCCGCCTTTTTCGAGTTGCTGTCCAGGACGACCACGCGCAGGTCCGGCCGGGCGATGGCCAGAGGAATCCCCGGCAAACCCGCACCGCTGCCGACATCCAGCAACGGGCCACGGCCGACGAAGGGCAGAATGGCCAGTGAATCGAGCAGGTGGAGACTCACCGCCCGCAGCGGATCGTCGACCGCAGTCAGGCGAAAAATCCGGTTCCACTTGCCGAGCAGGGCCAGGTAGTCGAGCAGTTTCGCCTGCGCCGCGATGGGCAAATCGAGGCCGAGAGCCTGAAGGCCCGACCCGAGCTGCAGTTCGAGGCTCATGCATCCGGGCGCGCGGGCATCTGGCCATCGCCGGCGTTCTGCGCACGCTTGACGTGAACCAGCAGGATGGCGATCGCTGCCGGTGTCACACCCTGGATACGCGACGCCTGACCGATCGTCTGCGGGCGCTGAGCAACCAGTCTCTGTCTGACCTCGCTGGACAGGCCATGAACGCTGCTGAAGTCGAAGAGCTCGGGAAAGCGCAACTGCTCGCTGGCCAGACTTCGGGCAACCTCTTCGTGCTGGCGATCGATGTAGCCCAGATACTTGGCCTGGATCTCGACCTGCTCGACGACCGCCGGATGGCCCCCCGGGACCGCACCGGAATCCCGTCCCGTAGGCAGGGTGACCAGATCCCGGTGGCTCACTCCCGGCCGTCGCAGCAGGTCGTAGAGCCTGTACTCGCGATCCAGCGGCTTGCCGAGAATCGCCACTGCCTGCTCGTCTGGCACATCCCCTGGACGAAGCCAGACTGCCTTGAGCCGCTGGGTCTCGCGCTCGATGGCCTCACGCTTCGCGCAGAACGCCGCCCAGCGATCGTCGCCGACCAACCCCAGACGACGCCCGATGTCGGTCAGTCGAAGATCGGCGTTGTCCTCGCGTAGCGACAGCCGGTACTCGGCTCGGCTCGTAAACATCCGGTAAGGCTCGGAAACCCCCCGCGTGATCAGATCGTCGACGAGGACGCCCAGATAGGCCTCGTCGCGCCGTGGCGTCCACGGCTCCCGGCTCTGGACCTGCAGCGCTGCGTTGGTGCCGGCGAGAAGTCCCTGCGCGGCCGCTTCCTCATAGCCTGTCGTGCCGTTGATCTGACCAGCGAAGAAAAGTCCTTCGACGGTCTGCGTCTCGAGCGATGCCTTGAGCGCCCGCGGATCGAAGTAGTCGTACTCGATCGCGTAACCGGGGCGCAGGATGTGGCACCGATCGAGACCGCGGATCGAACGGACGATGGCCAGCTGGACGTCGAATGGCAGGCTCGTTGAAATGCCGTTTGGGTAGATCTCGTGCGTCGCCAGCCCTTCCGGTTCGAGGAAGACCTGGTGGCTGTCCTTGCTCGCGAAGCGGTGGATCTTGTCCTCGATCGACGGGCAATAGCGCGGTCCGATTCCCTCGATCACGCCGGTGTACATCGGCGAGCGGTCGAGATTCGCGCGAATGATCTCGTGAGTATGCGGATTGGTGTGCGTGATCCAGCAGGGCAGCTGCCGCGGATGCCTGCTGGCATCCCCGAGAAAGGAGAACGCCGGCAAAGGGTCGTCCGAGTGCTGCTCGCTCATCTGCGAGAAGTCGATCGTACGACCGTCGAGCCGTGGCGGCGTACCGGTTTTCAACCGCCCGGCCGGGAGACGCATGTCACGCAGGCGATCAGCCAGTGCGCGCGCCGGGGGATCGCCCATCCGGCCTCCGCGGCAGTTCTCCAGTCCGACGTGGATCAGACCGTTGAGGAAGGTCCCGGTAGTCAGGACGACGGCGCGCGCGGCAAACGAAACCCCGAGTTGGGTCCTTGCCCCGACGACACGCCCGCCCTCGACGATCAGGTCATCGCATGGCTGCGCGAAAATGGCCAGGCGCGCCTGGTTCTCCAGACGGCGACGGATCGCCTGCCGGTAAAGCACCCGGTCAGCCTGCGCGCGGGTCGCCCGTACCGCTGGGCCCTTGCTCGAGTTGAGTACCCGAAACTGGATTCCTGCCTCGTCGATGGCCTCGGCCATCGCCCCGCCGAGAGCATCGATCTCCTTGACCAGATGGCCCTTGCCGATCCCCCCGATCGACGGATTGCAGCTCATCGCACCGAGCGTTTCCAGACTGTGGGTCAACAGCAGGGTTTTCGCACCAACGCGTGCCGCGGCAAGCGCTGCCTCGGTGCCGGCATGGCCGCCACCGACGACGATGACGTCGAAACGCTCTGGAAAGAACATCGGCAATGGCCACTGCGCAGCCGCAGCACTCCGCGAAAACTTTGGATTTTACGTCAGGTGACCGGAAGGTGGCAGCTTTTGCTGCCGCCCCGCAGTCGCCCGGAGGAGCCTCGATCGGGCACAAGCCGGTTGTCCGTGGCGCAGCCGACCGGTCTTCAGTCCACGCGACGCGGATTCCCGAACGCCCCGCAACAGCGCCCGGGTCAGGCCGGGGCACCGCCGACCGACGCTACGGGCGGTCGCCAGACAAGCCCACACCGGCTAGAATGCAGCCCAGAAGCAGGAACGTCGCACGCGCCAGCGTCTCCCGGCGGGCCCGCCAGAACCCGGGCGGTCCTGGGCAAGTCGCCACCAATCGGTGGCCAGCCATAGCCAGGTGCTATGACCGAAATTGTGAGAATCAATTGGAACAATTGGCAAGGCTTCACTACGATGCGCTGGTCGCATCGTTTCCTCAACTCACTCTCAAGGAGATCTGAGCATGTCCCTGATCAATACCGAAATAAAGTCGTTCAAGGCGACCGCCTTCCACAACGGAAAGTTCGTTCCGGTGTCCGACGCCGACCTCAAGGGCAAGTGGTCGGTGGTCTTCTTCTATCCGGCCGATTTCACTTTCGTCTGTCCGACCGAACTCGGCGATCTCGCCGACGAATATGCTGCTTTCCAGAAGATCGGCGTCGAGGTATACTCGGTGTCCACCGACACGCACTTCACCCACAAGGCCTGGCACGACGCCTCGGAGACGATCAAGAAGATCCGTTATCCGATGATCGGTGACCCGACCGGAACGATCACCCGAAACTTCGGCGTCATGATCGAAGAGGAAGGTCTCGCGCTGCGCGGCACCTTCGTGATCAATCCCGAGGGAGTGATCAAGGTCTGCGAGGTCCACGACCTTGGCATCGGTCGCGACGCCAAGGAACTGCTACGCAAGGTCCAGGCAGCTCAGTACGTTGCCAGCCATCCGGGTGAGGTCTGCCCGGCCAAGTGGACGCCGGGTGAAGCAACCCTGTCGCCGTCGCTCGACCTCGTAGGCAAGATCTGACGCGACTGCCGTCACTGGCTGCCGGCCGGCCTGGCCGGCGGCTGCCTCTCGGGCTTCACGGCAAAGGGGCCGCAAAGCGGGCCACGCTGCGGCCCCTTTTCCATGACACTCGACAACGGGAGAAGACCCATGCTGGACGCCGCCATCGCGACGCAACTCAGAGCGTATCTGGAAATGATCCGCCAGCCAATCGAACTCGTCGCTTCACTCGACCAGAGTGACCAGGCGCGAGAGCTGCTGGCCCTGCTCAACGACATCGCTGCGCTTTCGGACAAGGTTCGGGTCAGGGAAGACGGAGACGCGCAGCGTCGTCCCTCGTTTGCCGTCGGCCGTCCGGGCGAGGCGGCGCGTATCAGCTTCGCCGGTATCCCGATGGGCCATGAATTCACTTCGCTGGTCCTCGCATTGCTGCAGGTCGGCGGTCACCCGCCGAAGGTCGACGCCGCGGTCATCGAAGGGATCAGCGCCATCCCTGGTGAGTTTCACTTCGAGACCTTCATTTCCCTGTCCTGTCACAACTGCCCGGAGGTCGTCCAGGCACTGAACCTGATGTCCGTCGTCAATCCGCGAATCACCCACCAGATGATCGACGGCGCGTTGTTCCAGCAGGAAATTGAAGCGCGCCAGATCATGGGCGTGCCGACCGTCTATCTGAATGGCCACCACTTCGGGCAGGGGCGGATGCTGCTCGAGGAGATCGTCGCCAGGATCGATAGTGCAGCCGCACAGCGCGAGGCCGAGAAGGTTTCCGCGCGCGCGCCTTTCGACGTGCTCGTCGTCGGCGGCGGTCCCGCCGGTGCGGCAGCGGCGATCTACGCGGCGAGGAAGGGAATCCGCACCGGAGTGCTCAGCGAGCGCTTCGGAGGCCAGGTTCTCGACACGCTGGCCATCGAGAACTTCATCTCGGTCAAGGCAACCGACGGCCCGAAACTGGCCGCCGGACTCGAGGAGCACGTCAGGGAATACGACGTCGACATCATCGACCTCCAGCGCGCCGAAGCCCTCAGGCCCGCGGGACAGGACGGTCATATCGAAGTGCGACTGGCGAGCGGCGCAGCGTTGCGAAGCAAGGCGGTGATCATCGCCACTGGCGCGAGGTGGCGCGAGATGAACGTCCCCGGAGAGCGCGAGTATCGCGGACATGGCGTCGCCTACTGCCCGCACTGTGACGGCCCGCTGTTCAAGGGCAAGAGGGTGGCAGTCATCGGCGGAGGCAACTCGGGGGTGGAAGCGGCAATCGACCTCGCCGGAGTCGTCGGACACGTCACTCTTCTCGAGTTCGAGGCGACTCTGCGTGCCGATGCGGTCCTGCAGAAGAAGCTCTTCAGCCTGCCGAACGTCACGGTCATCACCCAGGCCTTGACCACCGAAGTCACCGGTGACGGGAAGAAGGTCAGCGGACTCGTCTATACCGACCGCGCCAGCGACTCGGTCAGGATGCTCGAACTCGAAGGCGTCTTTGTCCAGATCGGCCTGCTGCCGAACAGCGACTGGCTCAAGGGAACCCTGGCGCTTTCGGCACGCGGCGAGATCGAAATCGACAGCCGCGGCCAGACCTCGCTGTCCGGTGTCTTCGCCGCCGGCGACGTCACCACCGTGCCCTACAAGCAGATCGTCATCGCCATGGGTGCCGGGGCGACGGCGGCGCTCGGAGCGTTCGATCACCTGATTCGCGCATCGGCCAGCTGAGGGATGGCGATGAGGCGGCTGACAGGCTGCCTCGGTTCGGCTGGCAGCGGTCGCGGACGGCGGACAATGCCGTCCTCCGGCAGCGCAGCCTCGCCGATCCCCCGGCTCGACCCGCGTAGCGCAGGCAAGTACCAACCCCGACACCGGGTCGACCGAGCCGAGACCGCAACTTGATCGCCGGGAGCGTGTCGCGTAAGGTGGGCTCCATGCGACCAGCCGATATCAACGCCGACCTGCTGCACAGCCTCGGCAGCTCTCTGACACGGATGCGAGCGCTGCTCGTCGACCGCTATCCGAACGCCCGCAGCTCGCTGCGCATGATGCTCGGCTCAATGGGCGTCAATGCCATCCAGAATGCGGGCAACTCGACAGAAGTGCTCCGTCAGGTCAAGGCGCATAGCTTCGACATCGTACTCTCCGACTACCTGCTTGAAGACGGACGCGACGGGCAACAACTGCTCGAGGAACTTCGGCAGCAGCATCTCCTGCCACGGAGCACGGTGTTCATGATCGTGACCAGCGAGCGTGCCTACCGGAACGTCGTCGCCGTGGCCGAACTCGCCCCGGACGATTATCTGATCAAGCCTTTCAGCGCCGACGAGTTGCAGGCGCGTTTGCTCCGTGCGATCCACAAGAAGAAGTTCTTCGGACAGGTCCATGCTCATCTGGACAATGGTGCCTACGCCCTGGCCCTGGCCAGTTGCGACCGACTGGTCGCCGAAGACAGCGGTTACCTTTTCGACGCGCTGCGCCTCAAAGGCGAAATCCTGAACGCTCTCGGACGTCATGGCGAAGCGCAGCTCGTCTACCAGCAGGTCCTCGCCGAGCGCCTCCTGCCGTGGGCACGCATGGGCCTGGCCGTTGCCCTGCGCGGGCAACGGCAACTGCCCGAGGCAGAGCTGCTTGGCGTCTCGCTGGTCGATGAGTTTCCCGAGTTCACAGCGGCTTATGACTTCCTCGCCGAAGTCCGTGAGGAACTTGGCAGACCGGTCGAAGCCCAGCAGGTGCTCTTGCGGGCCGCGGCGATCTCGCCGAACAACGCGGCCCGGCAGCGCCTCGTTGGCGACGTCGCAACCCGCAATCAGGATCTGCCGGCGGCCGAAAAGGCTTACGCCAAGGTGATCGAGCGACGGCAGGGGTCCTCGCTGACGACACTCGAAGACTACGCGAATCTGTCGAGGGTGATGCTCGCCCGCGGCCACCTCGATGGAGCACGGAGGCTCGCCGAGCAGCTCCGCCGCGACTGGCGCGGCAAGCCCGAGGGTGAGTTTGCCGCTCTGGTCATCGACAGCCTGCGGGCAAGCGAGGAAGACGAACTGGTCAAAGCCAGACTGGCGGCAGAAAAGGCTCTGGCAGTGCGCCAGGCGCTGACCGAGGAGCGAAGAGCTGGCGTGATCTCACGGAGGCTGACGCTGGACCTGGCACAGGCATGCCTGGCCAGCGGTGACGAGACCAACGCCCGCCAAATCCTTCGCCAGTTTGCCGCCGAGCACCACGAGGACCGGGCGATGATCGGCGAGGTGCAGGCCATCTACGCCCGTGCCGGAAAGGAAGAGGAAGGCCAGACCCTGCTTGCCGAAGTGGGCAAGGAAATCGTCGAGATCAACAATCGAGGCGTCCTCGCCGCCCGGCGCGGCGACGTCGAAGGATCCGTCAGGCTGCTCACCGACGCCGCTGAACGAGTCCCCAATCTGCAGTTCCTGGTCAATGCGACAAAGGCCATCTTCACGCTTCTCGAACTCAAGGGCTGGGATCCCGGCCTGGCCAAGCGCGGCCTGCGTTTCCTGCAGATGGCGCAGAGCCGGGATCTGCGCAATCCGAGGGTCATCTCGGCGCGTGAACTCTACGAGAGAGTGGCCGCGAAATACGGCGTCGCTGCCGTACCGTTCACCGCCTCGCGAAACATCGGCAACCGGGATGGCCTTTAGCCCTCGCGCGACAGTCGGACAGCAAACGCGAGGACCTGATCGAGGAAGGCCTGCGCAGGCAGCGAGAGGATCTTCTGCTTCAGATGGACGATTCGCCAAGGCCTGCGCAGCGGGAAACCGCGAACGTCGAGAACGCAGAGCCCGTCGACTGCCGGATTCGCGGCAAGCGCGTGGGACGAGAGGACGGCAAGACCGACTCCGCTGGCCACCAGGTCGCGGATCGCCTCGTTGCTATTGACGCTCATCCTGACGTCGAGCTTGACTCCGCTGGCGACGAGATGAGCGTTTACAGTCAGGCGTGACCCCGAGCCGACTTCGCGCAGGATGAATCGCTCACCGGCGATGTCCGCCAGGTCGATCTGACGGCCAGCCGCCCAGTGGCTGGTCGGGGCAACGACGACGAGTTGGTTGTCGAGGAAGGGGTGAGAGATCACCTCGACGTCGTCCGGCGGGTAAACCATCACATAGAGATCGTCGAGATTGTTGCGCAGCCGCTCGAGGACCCGCTCACGATCGGCGATCTCGAGTTCGATGGCGATCTCGGGATAGCGACCGGAAAACTCGCCGACCATTCGCGGCATGAAGCTCTTCGCG
>NZ_JAMTDX010000006.1 GCF_023806625.1 Accumulibacter sp. | reverse complement strand
TCGAGACGCTGCGCAGCGAACTCGAGACGACGACTTCCGAGACGAAGAGCAAGAAGTTCTCCAAGCGCCTGAAGATTCTCGAAGGCTTCCAGAAGTCCGGGATCAAGCCCGAGTGGATGGTGCTCGAGGTCTTGCCGGTCCTGCCCCCCGACCTCCGCCCGCTGGTGCCCCTCGACGGAGGACGTTTCGCGACCTCGGATCTGAACGATCTGTACCGGCGGGTGATCAACCGCAACAATCGCCTGAAGCGTCTGCTCGAACTGAAGGCGCCCGAGATCATCGTGCGCAACGAGAAACGGATGCTTCAGGAAGCGGTCGACTCGTTACTCGACAACGGGCGTCGCGGCAAGGCGATGACCGGCGCGAACAAGCGGCCGCTGAAGTCACTGGCCGACATGATCAAGGGCAAGGGTGGTCGTTTCCGCCAGAACCTGCTCGGCAAGCGCGTGGACTATTCGGGCCGCTCGGTGATCGTCGTCGGTCCGCAACTGAAACTCCACCAGTGCGGCCTGCCGAAGCTGATGGCCCTTGAACTTTTCAAGCCGTTCATCTTCCACCGTCTCGAGGTCATGGGGCTGGCGACGACGATCAAGCAGGCCAAGAAGATGGTCGAGACGCAGGAGGCCGTCGTCTGGGACATCCTTGAAGAGGTCATTCGCGAGCATCCGATCATGCTCAACCGTGCCCCGACGCTGCACCGTCTGGGCATCCAGTCGTTCGAGCCAACGTTGATCGAGGGCAAGGCCATCCAGTTGCATCCGCTGGTCTGCGCAGCGTTCAATGCGGACTTCGACGGCGACCAGATGGCCGTCCATGTGCCACTCTCTCTCGAGGCGCAGATGGAAGCGCGCACGCTGATGCTCGCCTCGAACAACGTGCTCTCACCGGCCAACGGCGAGCCGATCATCGTCCCTTCGCAAGACATCGTCCTGGGGCTGTACTACGCCACCCGCGAACGGATCAACGCGCGCGGCGAGGGGATGGTCTTCCCTGACCTGGCCGAAGTTTCCCGGGCGCTCGAGGCTGGGGAACTCGATCTGCACGCGCGCATCGTCGTGCGCATCACCGAGCACGAGCGTTCTGCCGAAGGGGGCTGGGAGGAGAAGACGACGCGTTACCACACGACGGCCGGTCGCGCGCTGCTCTCGGAAATTCTGCCCAAGGGGCTGCCTTTCAGCCTGATCGACAAGACCCTCAAGAAGAAGGAGATCTCCAGGCTGATCAACGCCGCTTTCCGCCGCTGTGGTCTCAAGGAAACCGTCGTTTTCGCGGACAAGCTGATGCAGAACGGTTACCGGCTGGCGACGCGTGCCGGGATTTCGATCTGTTCGGACGACATGCTCGTCCCGGCCCAGAAGCGGCAGATCATTGCCGCCGCCGAGGAAGAGGTGAAGGAGATCGAGGGTCAGTATACGAACGGTCTGGTGACCAACGGCGAGCGCTACAACAAGGTCGTCGACATCTGGGGCCGGACTGGCGACCAGGTGGCCAAGGTGATGATGGATCAGCTTGGCCATGTCGACGTCGAGAATCGCCAGGGTGTCGTGGAGCGTCAGGAGTCGTTCAACTCGATCTTCATGATGGCCGATTCGGGTGCTCGGGGTTCGGCTGCCCAGATCAGGCAGCTTGCCGGGATGCGCGGCCTGATGGCCAAACCCGATGGCTCGATCATCGAAACGCCGATCACCACGAACTTCCGCGAAGGACTCAACGTCCTGCAGTACTTCATCTCGACGCACGGCGCCCGCAAAGGTCTCGCCGACACGGCGCTGAAGACCGCCAACTCCGGCTACCTCACCCGCCGACTCGTCGACGTGACCCAGGACCTGGTGGTCACCGAGGAGGATTGCGGCACCGCCAACGGCGTGACGACCAAGGCACTGATCGAGGGTGGCGAGGTGATCGAAGCCCTGCGTGAACCGATTCTCGGTCGCGTCACCGCGGTCGACGTCGTCCACCCCGACACTCAGGAAACGATGATCGAGCAGGGGACGCTGATCAGCGAGGACCACTGCGACCTGCTCGAGGACCTGGGTATCGACGAGGTGCGGGTGCGTACGCCGTTGACCTGTGAAACGCGGTACGGGTTGTGTGCCAAGTGCTATGGCCGTGATCTGGGTCGCGGCACGCTGGTCAATGTCGGTGAGGCCGTCGGGGTGATCGCTGCGCAGTCGATTGGTGAACCCGGAACGCAGTTGACCATGCGTACCTTTCACGTCGGCGGTGCGGCATCGCGTGCCGCAGTGGCCAGTCACGTCGAGACGCGTAGCGCCGGGATCGTTCATTTCACCGCGACGATGCGCTACGTGACCAGCGCGAAGGGGGAAAGGATCGTCATTACCCGCTCGGGCGAGATCGTGATCACCGACGACAACGGGCGCGAGCGAGAAAAACACAGGGTGCCCTACGGCGCTGCGCTGCAGGTTGCCGACTCGCAGTCGGTCAAGGCCGGCGAGCGACTGGCCAGTTGGGATCCGCACATGCGTCCGATCATTGCCGAGTACGCAGGGATCGCCAAGTTCGAGAACGTCGAGGAAGGGGTAACCGTCGCCAAGCAGATCGACGAAGTGACCGGAGTGTCGACGCGGGTGGTCATCGATCCGAAGCGCGGCGGGAAGGCACCAAGCAAGGGATTACGCCCGCAGGTCAGGCTGTTCGAGCCGGACGGTCAGGAGGTCCGGATGCACGGCAGCGAGCATCCGGTGACCATCACCTTCCAGGTCGGTGCGATCATCAACGTCCAGGACGGGGAGCAGGTTTCGGTTGGCGACGTGCTCGCACGCCTGCCACAGGAATCGGCAAAGACGCGGGACATCACTGGTGGCCTGCCGCGGGTCGCCGAACTGTTCGAGGCGCGCACCCCGAAGGATGCCGGGATGCTCGCCGAGTTCACCGGAACGATCTCCTTCGGCAAGGATACCAAGGGCAAGCAGCGGTTGGTGATCACCGATCTCGACAGTCTGACCCACGAGTACCTGATCCTCAAGGACAAGCACGTTCTGGTCCACGACGGGCAGGTGGTGAACAAGGGCGAACTGATCGTCGATGGTCCGCCCGATCCGCACGACATCCTGCGCCTGCTTGGCGTCGAGGCTCTGGCGATCTACATCACCGACGAGGTGCAGGACGTCTATCGCCTGCAGGGTGTCAAGATCAACGACAAGCACATCGAGGTGATCGTTCGCCAGATGCTGCGGCGCGTCCAGGTTCTCGAACCTGGGGATACCAAGTTCATCAAGGGGGAACAGGTCGAGCGCGCGCATCTGCTCGACGAGAACGACCGGATGCTCGGCGAAGGCAAGCTGCCAGCAACCTACGAGTACGTCCTGCTCGGCATCACCAAGGCTTCGCTGTCCACCGATTCCTTCATCTCGGCCGCGTCCTTCCAGGAAACGACACGGGTGCTGACTGAAGCGGCGATCATGGGCAAGCGGGACGAGCTGCGCGGGCTCAAGGAAAACGTCATCGTCGGAAGGCTGATCCCGGCTGGCACGGGGCTTGCCTATCACACCACGCGCAAGAAGAACGCAGCGGGTGAGGACATGGCCGCGGAAAGCGATCTGCTGGTTGACGAAGCGTTTCCGGTTGCTGCAGAAAGCGCCCAGGACGCCTCGGTCGCTTGACGAAAGAGCTGCCTAGACCCTAGAATCGCGACCTTTGTCGCCTCTGCCCGTAGCCGGGCGGTGCGGCATCGTCGACGACTATCGCCAGGCGGGCTTTGGTCCGCCTTGGTTTTTTTGCAGACGCGGGCTGCTCGCCAGGCCGGTCGTCCAACTGAACAGAGGGTGGAAAATGCCAACCATCAATCAACTGGTGCGCAAGCCTCGCGAGGCCGTACGCAGCAAGAGCAAGGTGCCGGCGCTGAGCAACTGTCCCCAGAAGCGTGGCGTCTGTACGCGGGTCTACACGACCACGCCGAAGAAGCCGAACTCGGCCCTGCGCAAGGTCTGCAAGGTGCGTCTGACGAATGGCTTCGAGGTCATCTCGTACATTGGCGGCGAGGGTCACAACCTTCAGGAGCACTCGGTGGTGCTGATCCGCGGTGGCCGCGTCAAGGATCTGCCGGGTGTCCGTTATCACACGGTGCGTGGCTCTCTGGATACTCAGGGAGTCAAGAAGCGCAAGCAGGGCCGCTCGAAGTACGGCACCAAGCGCCCGAAAGCCGCCTGAAGCGCTTTCGACCGAGCAAGGGCGCCTGCATGGCCCGTGCGGAGCGGCGACGCTGTTCGCTCCTGGATGAAGTCTGACATTGAGAGGTCGTTATGCCCCGTCGTCGTGAAGTACCGAAGCGCGATATCCTGCCGGATCCGAAGTTCGGTAACGTCGAAGTGTCGAAATTCGTCAATACGATCATGAAGAGCGGCAAGAAGTCGGTCGCCGAGCGGATCGTCTATGGCGCCTTCGACCAGATCGTCAACAAGACCGGCAAGGATCCGCTCGAAGTTTTCTCGCTAGCGCTGGGCAACATCAAGCCGCTCGTCGAGGTCAAGAGCCGGCGTGTGGGCGGCGCCAACTACCAGGTTCCGGTCGAGGTTCGACCGAGCCGGCGAATGGCGCTGGCGATGCGCTGGCTCCGCGAGTCGGCGCGCAGGCGTTCCGAGAAGTCGATGGGCCAGCGTCTGGCCGCGGAGATGCTCGAAGCGTCGGAGAGCAGGGGCGGCGCCGTCAAGAAGCGGGACGAGGTACATCGCATGGCCGAAGCGAACAAGGCTTTCGCGCACTTCCGCTTCTAGGCCCCGTCCTGCAGCGCCTCTCCGGGCGCTGGAAATCGTTCTTTACTAGCGAAGGTTGATGACTGTGGCACGCAAAACTCCCATCGAGCGTTACCGGAACATCGGTATCAGCGCTCACATCGATGCCGGCAAGACAACGGCGACCGAACGGATCCTGTTCTATACGGGGATCAATCACAAGATCGGCGAAGTGCATGACGGTGCGGCAACCATGGACTGGATGGCGCAGGAGCAGGAGCGTGGCATCACCATCACCTCCGCGGCGACGACCTGCTTCTGGAAGGGGATGCAGCTCGATCGTCCCGAGCACCGCATCAACATCATCGATACGCCGGGGCACGTCGACTTCACCATCGAGGTCGAGCGCTCGATGCGCGTCCTCGATGGCGCGTGCATGATCTACTGTGCCGTCGGCGGCGTCCAGCCGCAGTCCGAGACGGTCTGGCGCCAGGCCAGCAAGTACAAGGTTCCCCGGCTCGCGTTCGTCAACAAGATGGACCGGCAGGGCGCGGACTTCTTCAAGGTCATCGACCAGATGCGCACTCGCCTCAAGGCGAATCCAGTGCCGATCGTCATTCCGATCGGTCGCGAGGATGCTTTTGCAGGAGTCGTCGACCTGGTCAAGCGCAAGGCCATCTACTGGGATGAGGCCTCGCTGGGCATGAAGTTCGATTATCGCGACATCCCGGCCGAGCTCGCCGAAGAGGCCGAGGAATGGCGTGGGAAGATGGTCGAGGCCGCCGCAGAGTCCTCCGAGGAGCTGATGGACAGGTACCTCGAGGAGGGCGATCTGAGTGAGGTCGACATCGTCAGGGGCCTGCGTGAGCGCACGATCGCCTGCGAGATACAGCCCGCGCTCTGCGGAACGGCTTTCAAGAACAAGGGCGTGCAGCGCATGCTCGATGCGGTGATCGACCTGCTTCCTTCGCCGGTCGACATTCCACCGGTCGCCGGGGAGGACGAAGCCGGCGCGGTCGCCATGCGCGACGCTGCCGATACCGCCAAGTTCTCGGCGCTGGCCTTCAAGCTGATGACCGACCCGTACGTCGGCCAGCTGACCTTCATTCGCGTCTATTCGGGCGTTCTCAAATCCGGGGACACGGTTTACAACCCGACGAAAGGCCGTCGCGAGCGAATCGGTCGCCTGCTGCAGATGCACGCCAACAACCGTGAGGAACTCAAGGAAGTTCTCGCGGGGGACATCGCCGCCTGCGTGGGTCTCAAGGAAGTCACCACCGGCGAGACGCTGTGTGATCCGGCGGCCGTGATCACCCTCGAGCGGATGGTCTTCCCCGAGCCGGTGATTCACGTCGCGGTCGAGCCGAAGACCAAGCAGGACCAGGAAAAGATGAGCGTCGCGCTGGGCCGTCTGGCGCAGGAGGACCCGTCGTTCCGCGTGCGTACCGACGAGGAGTCCGGGCAGACGATCATTTCCGGTATGGGCGAATTGCACCTCGAAATCATCGTCGACCGACTGAAGCGGGAGTTTGGGGTCGACGCCAACGTCGGCGCGCCTCAGGTCGCGTACCGCGAGTGCATCAAGAAGTCGGTCGAGCAGGAAGGCAAGTTCGTCAAGCAGTCGGGCGGTCGCGGGCAGTACGGCCACGTCTGGCTCAAGCTGGAGCCGAACGAACCTGGCAAGGGCTACGAGTTCATCGACGCGATCAAGGGCGGGACGGTCCCGAGGGAATACATCCCGGCTGTCGACAAGGGCCTGCAGGATGCGATCAGCAGCGGCGTGCTCGCCGGATTTCCGGTTGTCGACATCAAGTTCACGCTCTTCGAGGGCTCGTACCATGACGTGGACTCGAACGAGAACGCGTTTCGCATGGCCGCGGCGATGGCCTTCAAGGAAGGCATGCGCCGCGCGTCCCCGACGCTGCTCGAACCGATGATGGCCGTCGAAGTCGAGACACCCGAGGATTACATGGGTAACGTCATGGGCGACCTGTCGGGCCGGCGCGGCATGATTCAGGGCATGGAGGACCTGCCCGGGAGCATGAAGGCGATCAAGGCGGAGGTGCCGCTGGCGGAAATGTTCGGTTACTCGACTACCCTGCGCTCGCTGACCCAGGGCCGGGCGACTTACTCAATGGAATTCAAGCACTACGTCGAGGCGCCCAAGAACGTCGCCGAGGCGGTGATCAACAAGAAGTGACTCTGACACCCGAAGTCACTCTGAAATCGAGGATACGCTAAATGGCCAAGGGGAAATTTGAACGGACGAAGCCGCACGTGAATGTGGGGA
>NZ_JAMTDX010000005.1 GCF_023806625.1 Accumulibacter sp. | reverse complement strand
TCCTGGTAGCCGTTGGCGATCATCCACTTCATCAGCGTGATGTTCGAGCGCATGTACTCGATGATCGGCTCCCGGTTCAGCGCCACGGTGCACCCGGCTGCCGAACGCTCGGCCGATGCGTCGGAGAGCTCGAAAGCCTGTTCGACCTTCAGATCCGGCAGACCTTCGATCTCCAGGATGCGCCCCGAGAAGATGTTCTTCTTGCCCTTCTTCTCGACGGTCAGCAGACCCTGCTGGATCGCGTAGTAGGGAATCGCGTTGACCAGGTCGCGCAGCGTGACGCCACGCTTGCCGGCTTCGGCGAGCGAGCCCTTGAAGCGCACGAGCACCGACTCGGGCATGTCGAGCGGCATGACGCCGGTCGCCGCGGCGAAGGCGACCAGACCCGATCCGGCCGGGAACGAGATGCCGATCGGGAAGCGCGTATGCGAGTCGCCGCCGGTGCCGACCGTGTCGGGCAGCAGCAGGCGGTTGAGCCACGAGTGGATGACGCCATCACCGGGGCGCAGAGCGACGCCGCCGCGCGTGCTGATGAACGCGGGCAGCTCGCGGTGCATCCTGACGTCGACGAGCTTCGGATACGCCGCGGTGTGGCAGAACGACTGCATGACCAGATCGGCCGAGAAGCCGAGGCAGGCGAGGTCCTTGAGTTCGTCGCGGGTCATCGGCCCGGTCGTGTCCTGCGAGCCGACGGTGGTCATCCGCGGTTCGCAGTAGGTTCCCGGGAGGATCCCCTTGCCTTCGGGCAGCCCGCAGGCGCGGCCGACCATCTTCTGCGCCAGCGAGTAGCCGGTACCCGGATCGACCGGGTTCTGCGGCAGACGGAACAGCGTCGACGGCGCCAGGCCGAGCGCCTCGCGCGCCTTGGTGGTCAGCCCGCGCCCGATGATCAGCGGGATTCGCCCGCCGGCGCGCACTTCGTCGAGGATCACCGGCGTCTTGAGCTTCGACTCGGCGATCACCGTGCCGTTCTTCAGCACGGTGACCTGCGAAGTCGCGGCGTCGATGCGCAGTTCGATCTCGTCGCCCATCTCCATCTGGCCGACGTCGATCTCGACCGGCAGCGCGCCGGCGTCTTCCATCGTGTTGAAGAAGATCGGCGCGATCTTCGAGCCGAGACAGACGCCGCCGAAGCGCTTGTTCGGAACGAAGGGGATGTCCTCGCCGGTGAACCAGAGCACCGAGTTGGTCGCCGACTTGCGCGACGAACCCGTCCCGACGACGTCGCCGACGTAGGCGATCAGGTTGCCCTGCTTGCCGAGCGCCTCGAGCTGTTGGATCGGACCACGCTCGCCGGGCTTGTCGGGCTCGATTCCCGGGCGCGGGTTCTTGAGCATGGCCAGCGCGTGCAGCGGGATGTCCGGACGCGACCAGGCGTCCGGGGCCGGCGACAGGTCGTCGGTGTTCGTCTCGCCGGTGACCTTGAAGACGGTCAGCTTCTGCGTCGCCGGAACCTCGGGACGCGAGGTGAACCACTCGCCTTCGGCCCAGCTCTGCAGCACGGCCTGCGCGTTGGCGTTGCCCTGGTCGGCGAGTTCCTTGACGTCGTGGAAGTAGTCGAAGACGAGCAGCGTCTTCTTCAGCCCTTCGGCGGCGATCGCGCCGGTCGGACCGGCGAGCAGATCGATCAGCGGCTTGACGTTGTACCCGCCGAGCATCGTGCCGAGCAGTTCGGTCGCCTTCTCCCGCGAGATCAGCGGGCACGACTCGTCGCCGCTGGCGACCCGCGCCAGGAACGCGGCCTTGACTTTCGCGGCGTCGTCGACCCCGGCCGGCACGCGATAGGTGATCAGTTCGACGAGATTCTGCTCTTCACCCGGCGGCGGACTGTTGAGCAACTCGATCAGCTCCTCGGTCTGCCGTGCGGTCAGCGGCAGAGGCGGGATGCCGAGCGCAGCGCGCTCGGCGACATGGGCACGATAGGATTCCAGCACGGCGACGTCCTTTCTCAGAAATGGTGGAGCGACAACCGCGTCATTGTACTGCATGGCCACAACGCCGGCAGGCGGAAGCGGCCGGTGCACAGAACGATCGGTGCACCGGCAGCGAAACCCTGTCTTATAATGCGCCAATGGACATCCCCGCATCGATCCTCTATTCGATCCTCAGCGCGATCGCCGAAGCGGCGTTGACCCCTTCGCCCGCACCGCCGATCACCCACGAAGCCACCGCGCTGCCGCGGACGCTTCCCGAGGAAGCGAAGCAGGGAGTGATGCTGCCGCCCGAGGGTGACGGCACCCTGACGATCGACGGACACGCGCTGCCGCTCGCACCCGCGGCCCAGATCCGCAATCGCCAGAACCTGATCGTCGTGCCGATGCAGATCCACGATCCCGCCGAGGTCGTCTATCTCACCGACCAGTCCGGCGCCGTCAGGCAAGTCTGGATGCTGACCCCGGACGAAGCTGCGGTACCCCGCCCCCGCTAGCCGAGCACACTACGCTGTCGATGGCCAGGAAGCTGTTCATCCGTACCTTCGGGTGCCAGATGAACGAGTACGATTCGGACCGGATGGCCGACGTGCTCGCCGCGTCCGAAGAGATCGTCCGCACCGACCGTCCGGAAGACGCCGACATCATCCTGTTCAATACCTGCTCGGTGCGCGAGAAGGCTCAGGAGCGCGTCTTCCACGACCTCGGGCGGGTCCGCCCGCTGAAAAAGGCGAGACCCGACCTGGTCATCGGCGTCGGCGGCTGCGTGGCCAGCCAGGAAGGCGCGGCGATCGTCGCCCGGGCGCCGTACGTCGATGTCGTCTTCGGCCCGCAGACGCTGCATCGCCTGCCGCAGCTGATCGCCGAAAGGCGACGCGCCGGCCGCTCGCAGGTCGACATCTCGTTCCCGGAGATCGAGAAGTTCGACCATCTGCCGCCGGCACGCGTCGAGGGCGCGACGGCCTTCGTATCGATCATGGAGGGCTGCAGCAAGTTCTGCTCGTTCTGCATCGTTCCCTACACGCGCGGCGAGGAGGTCTCGCGACCCTTCGACGACGTGCTCACCGAGGTCGCCGGTCTCGCCGCGCAGGGTGTTCGCGAGGTGACCCTGCTCGGCCAGAACGTCAATGCCTACCGCGGCGCGATGCCCGGCGACGGCAACGACTTCGCCGACCTCGCGCTGCTCATCGAGGTCATCGCCGACATGCCGGGAATCGAGCGCATCCGCTACACCACCTCGCACCCACGCGAGGTCACGCCGCGGCTGATCGACGTCTACCGGCGGATCCCGAAGCTCGTCTCGCATCTGCATCTGCCGGTACAGTCGGGTTCGGACCGCATCCTCGCGGCGATGAAGCGCGGCTACACGGCGCTCGAGTACAAAAGCCTGGTGCGCCGGCTGCGCGCCGCGCGTCCCGACCTCTCGCTGTCTTCGGATTTCATCGTCGGCTTTCCGGGCGAGAGCGACGACGACTTCGAAAAGACGATGAAGCTGATCGACGACATCGGCTTCGACGCCTCGTTCTCGTTCATCTACAGCGCACGTCCCGGAACGCCGGCTGCCGAACTGTCCGACGACACGCCGCAGCGAGTGAAGCTCGAACGGCTGCTGCGCCTCCAGAAGCGGATCGACGAACTGGCCCAGGGCGTCTCCGCGGCGATGGTCGGGACGATCCAGCGCGTCCTCGTCGAAGGCGCTTCGCGCAAGGACTCTCGCGAGTTGGCCGGACGCACGGACAACAACCGCGTGGTGAATTTTGCCGGCGAAGCCGGCGAGTTCGCTGGCAGCTTCGTCGACCTGCGGATCACCGCGGCGCTGCCGCACTCGCTGCGCGGCGAGGTCGTCACCGCCGGCCGATGACTTCCCAGACCGGCGCGCCGCGAGCCCGGGCCAGCGAACTGCTGCTCTCTCCGGTCAACAACAAGCAGCTCGCCAACCTCTGCGGCGCGCTCGACGAGAACCTGCGGCAGATCGAAACCGCGCTCGACGTCTCGATCGCCCGCCGCGGCGAGCGCTTCACCCTGCGCGGCGACCCGGCGCAAACCGCCCGCGCCGCCGAACTGCTGCAGCTCTTCTACGCCCAGGCCAAGGAGCCGCTGAGCATCGACGAGATCCAGCTCGGCCTGATCGAACTGCTCAACCGGCCGGTGCGGAACATCGGCTCGGCCGGGGGTCCCTCACCGGCGCTGATCACCCGCAAGAGCGAACTGCACGGCCGCACACCGCGCCAGATCGAGTACCTCAAGAACATCCAGGAGTACGACATCACGTTCGGCACCGGCCCGGCCGGAACCGGCAAGACCTACCTCGCCGTCGCCTCCGCGGTCGACGCCTTCGAGCGCGAGCTCGTCCAGCGGATCGTCCTCACCCGGCCAGCCGTCGAGGCGGGCGAGCGCCTCGGCTTCCTGCCCGGCGACCTGGCGCAGAAGGTCGACCCCTATCTGCGACCGCTCTACGACGCGCTCTACGACCTGATGGGCTTCGAGCGCGTCGGCAAGCTCTTCGAGCGCGGCTCGATCGAGATCGCGCCGCTGGCCTACATGCGCGGGCGAACGCTGAACCGCGCGTTCATCATCCTCGACGAGGCGCAGAACACGACTCCGGAACAGATGAAGATGTTCCTCACGCGGATCGGCATCGGCGCCAAGGCGGTGGTCACCGGCGACGTGACCCAGATCGACCTGCAGCGCGGACAGAAGAGCGGACTGATCGAAGCGCGACTGATCCTTCGCGACGTGCGCGGGATCGCCTTCACCGAGTTCCTCAAGGACGACGTCGTCCGCCATCCGCTCGTCGCGCGCATCGTCTCGGCGTACGAGACCTACACCGCGGCTCAGGAAGCTCGCGAGGCCGCAGCCGCGAGCCGCAATGGCGAAGACTGAGCGGAGATCCGGAACGACGCGGCGATTGCGCGTCAGTGTGCAGTGCACCGCTGACTGGCCCGAGCGGCCGCGCAGCTCTCTGGTCCGCGAGTGGCTCCGTGCCGCTCTGGGCAAGCGCGCCGGCAAGCGCGGGCAGGTGACCGTCCGCTTCGTCGACCGCGAAGAGGGACGGCGGCTGAACCGCGACTACCGCAGCAGGGACTATCCGACGAACGTCCTGTCGTTCGCTTACCAGCGCAAACCGGTTCTGAGCGCCGATCTCGTCGTCTGCTTCCCGGTGGCCACCGACGAAGCGGCCGAACTCGGCGTTCCGCCCGAAGCCCACTGCGCGCACCTGATCGTCCACGGTGCGCTGCATCTCCTGGGCTACGACCACGAGGCCGGCGAGAAGGAGGCGGCGAGGATGGAGAAACTCGAGGTCGAGATACTCGCCAGACTGGGCTATCCCGACCCTTACGCGGAGCGCTAGAGCCGGCGGCGCTGCGGGATCAGTGCAAGGCCGCCCGGGTGACGCGAGCGGAAACCCACGCGCCTTCCCGGGCGACGGGACCGTTCAGTGCACCGGTCCGGCGGCTTCCGGCTCGGCCGCCGGCGCCGCGGCCTGCGCCGTCTGCGCCTGTGCCGCCGCCGCGCCGCGCAGCAGATGATTCAGCTGATTGGCCAGATTGGCCGTCGTCTCCAGGCTCATCGCCGTCCGGCAGGCCAGCGTTCCGGAAATCGCCTCCGGTGCCTTGACTCCGGGTTGACCGAGGCGCGCCAGTCCGGCCATCGTCTGCGGCTCGAGGAAACCGAAGTCGATATAGACGACTCCCGATCCGGCCTGCACGCTCGTGAAGTTGGCAAAGACCGGCTGCTGCGAGTTCTCTACGGGCTGCAGCCGGAGTGCGACGGAAACGGCCTGCGGCGCCTCTGGGGCCACCTTGCCGATCTCCGTCTCACTCGTCTGCTCTCTGTCTCCTACCCCTTTTTTTCCGTTGCTCATGGCTGTTCTCTTCAGCGTTGTGCTCAAGGCGGCTTCCCGGCTCAGCGCTCGGCTGGCCGTCCGGATGTGGAGCTATGCTCCGCGACTGGTCCTTCTCCGCCGAAGCAGACCGACTCCGGCGAGGCCCATTCCGAGCAGGGCCAGCGAAGCCGGTTCAGGCAATTTGCCGGCATCGAGGAAAAGCTCGGCATCGAAGTAGCCATCGCGCCAGTTTACGACCCCGAAGCCGATCGTGTAGTTGCCGCTTGCCGGCAACGTGTAATCGAATGCCCGCCACCCGGAGCTTCCTGCCGGCCCGACGCTCTGCGTATTCGAAGCGAGCGCCCCGCTGCGCAGGAAGTCGATGGTCTGCAGGCCGTTCGGATCGGTGATCACGTAGAAGGCCGCGTCGTTCGGATTGGTGCCATCAGCGTACTGCCAATTGACGTCTTCGGTCGAGAAGAAATTCCAGTACTGCTCCACTACGTCCCCTGCCGAACCCGAAAATGACTGCTTGATTCCCGAGCCATTCCACGCGGGGCCCGTGATGCCGTACGCGTTTTGCAGAAACTGGTTGATCGTCTGCGAAGCGAGCCCGAAGAAAGCATCGAGCGCGCCGATATTCGGGTTCAGGTCGACGCCGTTGTTACTGACCAACTGGGCCATCCTCGTCTGGATGGGGGATACCGTCCAGGTGGTCCCGTTCGGGAACGGCGCGAAGGTGACGACCGTGGCAGAGGTCTGCGTGCTGACGTCGCCGAGCGTAGTCCAGCCGGCGAGTCCCGCCTCGAATCCCTGATTGACCGGCGCCCCGAACGCCGTCGCGCTGAGCACGCACAATGCGCCAGCAGCGCCAAATCGGGCGAGCTTCCTGCCCATTGACTGCGCCCCCCCGGGCAACGCACGTGAAGCCAAGTGGTCCATGACATCCTCCGCAACAGATTCGCGACACAGCGAGTTGAAATGCAAGTGCGAGACAATCTACGTGCAGATGAACAGCAAGAACCGCGCCCGATTTTCTACGGGACTGATTTATTGTTTTTTGAAAGTGCCACCGCGAACGCGGGTGACCGGCGATGTAAAAATTGTCGACACCCGGTGTCAGCAAGCAAGTCAGGATGGAGGCGGATACGACGAGTTCGAAGTCGGCCACGACAGTGATTTTCGGCGGACAAGACAATAGCCGCCGAGAATCGCTCGGACCGCTGAAGAACGAAGCTTGCGGCGCCTTCCAGCCCATACCCTTATACACAACTTGAGGATCTGGCTGTAAGCTGCCGATTTTGTGAGAA
>NZ_JAMTDX010000004.1 GCF_023806625.1 Accumulibacter sp. | reverse complement strand
GGGTCTATGTCGTTTCGTGTGGAAACGGCGTATGCGGAGGGGCATCGAGGGTACGGCGATGTCAAGGGCGGACGAAGTCCGGGCGAAGCCGAACCCTTGACATCGCCATACCCTCGCCAACGCTTCCGCAAGGCCGATGGTGGCAGACAGCCGCCATCGGCCTGGAGGACAATCGCGGCCTTTCGCTTGTGTCGGGGTGGGTCATGATCGAGATGCTCTTCACCCAGGCGCTGGGCCTGGTTGCTCCGTGGCAGGTCAAGCAGGTCGACTTCAACCGGGAGGCCGGCCGGATTGACTTTCAAGTGACGTTTGGCGGCAGCCGGCACGTCTGCCCGGCCTGTGGAGCGGCGGCGCAACCTTTCCATGATCGACTGGCGCGCTCCTGGCGACATCTCGACTTCTTCCAGTACGAGGCGTACCTGCACGCCGAAGTGCCGCGAGTGGCGTGCTCGGGCTGCGGGAAGGTGACCCAGATTCCCGTGCCGTGGGCCCGTGAGGGGAGTCGCTTCACGCTCCTGTTCGAAGCCTTGACGCTGATGCTCGCACCGACCATGTCGGTGCTCGCGGCTGGCCGCCTGGTTCGTGTACCGCCCCGTCGGCTGTGGCGGGTCATTGAGCACCATGTCGGCAAGGCCCGTGCCAGAGAGTCGCATGCCGAGGTGCGCGCGGTCGGAATCGATGAGACGGCCTGCCGGAGGGGCCAGCAGTATCTCTCTGTTTTCTATGACCTGAATGCGCAGCGTCTGATCTTTGCCACGCCCGGCCGGGACAAGTCCTGCCTGCAGCGGTTCGCCGAGGACCTGACCGTACATGGCGGGCAACCGCAAGTGGTCACGCATGTCAGCATGGACATGAGCCGTTCGTTTCAGGCCGGCGCCGCCGAGCACTTCCCGCAAGCCACCGTCTGCTTTGACCGCTTTCATGTCGTCGCACTCGGCAGCAAGGCGCTCGACGAGGTGCGACGCGCCGAGGTCAAGAGCCAGCCCGAACTCAAGGGTACGCGCTGGAGTCTGCTCAAGAATCCATCCGCCTGGACGATCCCGCAACTCCAGACCATGCACTGGCTGCAGCGCTCCAACCTCAAGACCGCGCGGGCTTGGCGCATCAAGCAGGCCTTGCGAGCCATTTACGCAACGGCCCGATCGCCTGACGAAGCCCGGCCCCTCTTCCACCGCTGGCTTAGCTGGGCCAGGCGCTGTCGACTCGATCCCTTCAAGCGCCTGGCCCGAACGCTCACCACCCACCTCACCGGCATCCTCAACGGCTTCGAAGCCGGCAAGCACAACGGCCGCGTCGAGGCCATGAACCGCGCACTCCAGGAAGCGCGAGCCCGTGCTCGTGGCTACCGCCGCATCGAAAACTTCATCGCCATGGCCTATCTCGTCGCCGGAAAACTCACTCACTTGCCCACCCCGCCTTTCGCCCAGATGGCCACCGTTCCACACAAGACGGAGTAAACCCAAACCGCGCTCTCCAAGATTGTTGGCGCCCGGACGTCTGCTCATCTCTGGATCCGCCGGACGGACTACGGATGGATCCGGCCCGAGCGGTGATAGGGGTTGCGGCCACGATCGGTCAGCAGTCCTTCGGTTACGCTTCGTCGCAAGACTCCAAGATGCCTCCAAGATGTCTCCGCAGCCTCTGCGCAGTCCATCGCAACAATGCGATTGAGCACGCGGGAAGTTAGGGGATCCTCACAGTCATTGATTGGGCTTGACTGCCCCGCAGGCCGAGTAAACGCGAACCTTTGAAGGGCGTTCTGCAATGAAATCGCAACCGACCGCAGTTTTCCTGGCCATTGGACTGATGACGTCCTTGGCGGCAGCCCAGAGCTCAATGCCACCGTCGCCATCGAGAGACGCGTCTGCCGGGAGACGCGAACCGCCGCCCAATGCTTACGCCGATTGCCGCGGCAAGAAAGCCGGGGAGACGGTACAACACGAGACGAGGGAAGGGGCCGTGGCCGCCACTTGTGTCGAATCGCCGAATGGCCTGGTGGCCAGACCCAGTCAGCCGCGTGGTGGTGGAAATCGCCCGGAGGGGCGTAACGAGGACCGCGACGACTCCCCGGGCTATGGCGGTGGCTTGCAGCGCGAGGAAATGCAGCGCAACGCCGGTCAGGATCGCCGCAGTGACGGAGGAAACCGTGGCGGCAGCAAATACTCCCTGGAGCAGGCCATCTCCAACCGTGCCCAGCTCAACACCATCGCCTTCGATGGGCTGGCCTTCCTCACCGGTGACTTCGGCTACGACACCTTCCTGCCCCCCGGCAAAGTATCCGACTACTTCGGTTTCCAGTACATGCGCGACATCGACGCGCGTGAAGGCGGGCACAACACCAACTTCCTGACCAGGATCGCCCACAACATGCTGGCAATCATGAACGACAGCCAGAAAGCGCAACTGATCGCCCTGGCCAAGGATCAGGAAAGCGACATCCACCGCTTCGCCGAAATGCGCCTGCCGCTGATCAAGGCCTTCCGCCTCAACCTCGAAGGCAAGCTACCCGCCGGCAGCAGTGGCCTCGACAAGCAGGCGGTCATGAGATACTCGGCCGACCTCTATGCCCTCGACGGCAAGCTCTCCTACGAGCGTGCCCGGGGGATGGCCAGGGTCTATCGCAGCTTCACCGATGCGCAGAAGGCCGCCCTGGCACGGCTCAAGTTCGGCGACTCGGGCACCTGGCCGGAAGTGGCCGAGCCGCTGGACCGCCGCAGCCTGTCGCACGAGAACCATGTCGCCGTGATGACCTACGCCAGCGAAATGTTCTCCTGGGTAGCCGGTTCGCTGGAGGCCGACACCTACTTCTGCCCCGAACGGCATGGCATGTACTTCGGCGGCTTCGGCATGAAGACTGCCCCGGCGATGGGCAAGCGGGATTACTCGATCAGCACCACGCTGACCGGCAACAGCGGGGAGAACTTCATCGCTACGCTGAACGAGTCACAACGCCGCCACATCACCGCGTTGCCCGACCTCCAGAGACAGGATCTCAACGAGATCGTCCGCGTGCGCCGCGAAATCTCCGCCGAGTTGCGCCGCTTCCTGAAGGGCGAGACCGCCGACCAGAACAAGGTGCTGGCGCTTTCGAGGCGCTACGGCGAACTGGACGGCAACCTGTCCTACCTCTATGCCACCGCCTTCGCCAAGGTCGGACAGACGCTGACGCCACAGCAGAAGCAGACGCTGAGCTCAATGCGCGTATCCAACCCGAACGATCCCAAGGGACCGTTCCTCTACTCGGCGCCGATCAGTACACCCAATGTCGGGAACACGGACATGTTCTTCGGCGGGCGGCGATAGGTCGGATTCTCGTGCAATTCACTTCATCAACTTGTGAAGGCATCATGCGAGATCATCCCGACGGCGAGGTGGCCTTCGGTTGCCAGCTTGCTCACCGTTCGAAGACAAAACCTACGCCGTAGATCGAACGGATCGGTTCGGCGTCGGGCATGGCCTGCGCCAGCTTCTTGCGCAGGTTCTTCATGTGGCTGTCGACTGCGCGCTCGCTCACGTCGAGGTTGTCCTCATAAATGGCGTCGAGCAACTGGCCCCGCGAAAACACCCGGCCGGGCTTTGCCGCCAACGCCTGCAACAGCTGGAACTCCTTGGGAGTGAGGTCGAGCCGCTTGCCGTTGATGCTGGCCTGCCAGCCGGCGGGATCAATGTCCAGTCCGGATGTCGGCGCCGGCAGGACGGCGCCCGTGTCGGCTACTGGGCGACTGCGACGCAGAACCGTCTTCACGCGCGCCACCACCTCCCGCGGCGAATAGGGCTTGCACACGTAGTCGTCGGCACCGAGCTCGAGACCGATCAGGCGGTCAACTTCCTCGACCTTGGCCGTGACGAGAATCACCGGCAGCGTCGACGTCTTGCGCAACTCGCGCAGGATGGAGAGGCCATCCATGCCCGGCAGCATCAGATCCAGCAAGAGCAAGTCGGGCGGAGAACGCCGCAGCTCACTCATGGCCTGATCGCCATCGGCGATGGTCGTCGCGGCAAATCCCTCGCGCTTGAGGTAATCAACGAGGATCTCGGCGAGATCGGTTTGGTCTTCGACAACGAGAATCCGTGTGCTCATGCATTCTCCAGCGGAAGTTCGATGCGGATCGCCAGCCCGCCCAATTCGGAGAGGCTTGCGCTGACACAGCCCCCGTGCGCTTCGACCAAGGCCTTGCAGATGGCGAGGCCCAGGCCGGAGCCGCCCAGCGCCCGGCTGCGCGAGGGTTCGGTGCGATAAAAGCGCTCGAACAGATGGGGCAACGCCGAACGCGGTGGCGCGGGTGCGCTGTCGTCGAACTGCAGGGCCAGGCGCTCTGCATTGATGCCGACGGTGATACGCAGGCGGCCGCCGGCATCCGTGTAGCGCAAGGTGTTCTCCAGCAGGTTGGCGAAGACCTGGGCCAGTCTTCCGGCATCGCCGCGTACTTGCCCCTGGGTGTCCAGCATGCCGGAGACCTCCATGGCAATGTTTGCGGCCGCGAAACGCTCGCGGAAGGATTCGATGGCTTCGTCGAGCACGGCCAGGGGCGAAAACGGCCGATGCTCCATTGCGCCGGCACCAGGGGCTTGGTCAACCGTCAGGCGCAAATCGTCGACCAGAGCAGACAGTTGTTGCACCTGCTTGTGCAGTCGAGTCAAGGTCGCTGCGTCCGCGATGCGAACGCCGTCCTGAAGCGCTTCAATTTCGGCACGCAATACCGCCAGTGGAGTGCGCAGTTCATGGGAGGCATCCGAAATCCAGGCGCGGCGCGATTCCTCGACCTTGGCCAGGCGCTCGGCCATCGTGTTGAAACTGCCTGCAAGTTCGCCCAACTCATCGTCCCGTCGCACCGGAATCCGGGCATCCAGCCAACCCTCGGCAATGCGGCGGGCGCCATCGGTGACATCGCGAATCGGCGCCAGGAGGTGGCGTGCCAGCAGCCACGCGGCGAGCAACGACAATCCGAGCGCAGCGAAACCGGCCAGCATCAGGTTCCGGTTCTGGCTGGCGAGAAACGCCTTGTCCAGTTCCTGCACCGACGTCGGCGAGGCCTCGAGCGTCAGCCGACCGACGAGCTTTCCCTGGTGCAGGATCGGCCTTTCGGCGCCGACACGCTCTCCATGGGGATTGCCGGCCAGTCGCTTGCCATCGGCGTCGAGCAGGGCCAGGCGTGGCCCGATCCGCAGGGTATCGTGGGGAGGGGGCGGACGATCGCTTTGCGGGTCAGGTCGTCCGGGCGGGGGAGCAGCCTCCGGCCCCGGTCGTGGCGGCGTATCGTTCCATGTCGGCGGGGGTGGATGGTCATCCCCGGCGGGTCGAGGAGGTGGTTCGCCGCGTTCTTGGGCGAACCCCGGCGGACGCCCCGAAGGCTCCGCGTTCGACCCGCCGGGCGGGTTCGGCCGGGAAAGGCGTCGCCAAGTGCGTTCCGGATCGGCGCGCAGGAAATCCCAGCTGCCGTTCGCCGCATATTCCCCTTCGACATTCGCGATCAGCCAATCGAGCCTTGCGAATTCCGCTGCCGTCGTGTAGCGCTCGAAGCCTTGGCCGAGATTCCAGCGCATGGCGAGCGCCAGCAGCAGGACCAGGGCTGTGGCAAGGGCAAAAATGGCAATGAAAACCTTGCGCTGGATGGTCAGGCGAATCATGACAGTGCCAACGAGGAACAGCTAACCGACCAGGCCGGGACACCATGATCCCCGCGATTGCCATATCCGGCAAGCGTCGCATCGACCAGCAACCGGTCATCGACCCAGAGAGCAAATGCCACCGGGCCGTGGTCCTCCGACAGCCAGCCGATGCTCTCCGCGAGGATCACTCCGAACAGGCTGTCGATGCGATGCCGCCCCGTCTGCCGCCACAGTCCCTTCGCCGCATCCCACTGACGCGCATAACGGCTTTCAAGATTGGCACCGAAGGGATGGCGCAACAAGACACCGATGCGGAGCCAGGGCGGCAGGGGCAGCAAGGCCGCGTCGGGCGCATCGCGCCAGCCCTCCGCGCGCGGACTGAACGGCGTCAGGCCCCAGGCCAGCGCGAAGGCATCGAGAACGACGTCCGGGGCGCCGCTGCGGCCATGCAATGCCAAGAGGCCGGGACCGCTCACCGCGTCGAGGCGAGCCCCGCTCTGCGAGATCAAGGTCGTAATGCCGAGCAAGCCGGTCTCCGCACTCAGCTGCCAGGGGTCGCCGCGTTGGGCGAAGTTCCAGACACGGCCATGCCGCGGCGCACAGGCAGCGGCGAGGCACGCGGAGCCAACGGCCAGTTCGACGGAATGATCGGGCGCTGGACAGGCATCGAGGGTATAGGCATGGCCATCGACCAGCGCATGGCTCAGGTGGAAGGGCACGGTCGCGGCCCCCAGCCAGAATCCGCGCTGAACATGCAGGTGCAGGTGTGGCTGCGCCGAGCGTCCGGAGTTGCCGCAACGCGCGAGCGGCATGCCCGGTACCACGCTGGCGCCGGGAGCGACCGTCAGGCTGCCCTGACGGAGATGGCCCAGCATGACGCAGAGGCCGCCGCCGATGTCGATCAGGAGGTAGTTGCCCCAGTTCTCGGTCATGTTCATGGCACCCGGGGCATTGTCGGCAATGTCGTCCCGGCAAGCGACCACCGTGCCCCAGGCGGGCGCCAGGACCGGGGTGTCGAAGGCCAGGAAATCCTGCAGCGATCCGCCATCGCTGCGATAGCTGTAGCCGTTTTCGGTACGGATGAAGTCCATGCCGTAGCGCCACGGCCCCTGATGGGTCAGTTCGCCATCGAAGCCCTGGGCCAGGCTCATTTCCCCGGCGAACGGCGGCAGCAGGCCGACGCTGCCCGCGGCCAGCCCGCGAGAAGCCGCGAGCCGTCCGGCCACCAGGCTGTCTTCGGGCCTTGCCGGAGTCGGCAACCAATGCCGTGACCACCAGGCACTGGTGTCGGGTCGCAAGGCAGCATGCGCGAGCCAGACCGTGAGCAGGAAGGGGGCGGAAAGCGCAGGGATGCCAAAGGGAGCAGTCAGTGCGAGCATCGCGGCGGACAGCGCCGACGCCACCACGACGCCTGAACCGGCGACCAGCAGCGTGCGCAACGTCGGCGCCGACAGGACGCCGCCGAGGAAGATCGCGACCAGCGCGCCGTTGAACGCCGCCAGCAGGAGCAGCCCGTCGGGCGGCACATCGACGGCCAGGACGATCAGCACGTGGGCCAATACGCTGCCGCCCAGCGCGAGCAGGGCCAGCGCCCGTGACGCCATCAGCAGGGCAATCAGCACCAGCGCGCCGGCCACCGGATGCGCGACGTAAAACAGCGCGCCGACATTTGACAGGGCGGATGCCATTGCCAGCGGAATTCCTTCCGGCCAGCTTGCCCACTGCCAACGCATCGGTATGGACAAGCCTTTCGCCACGGCGAGCAAAGTCCATGCCGTGACCAGGAAGGGCGCGCCCAGCAGCGGCAACCCACGCGCGCCCAGCGGGCCGGCAAATATCTGGCGCAAGGCCGATCCAAGCGGGATCGCCAGGGCGCCACCCAATGCCGCGAGGAGCAGGACACGCGGCTCGCCGGCATAGAAAGCCCCCAGCGCCAGGCCGGCGTAGATGGCGTTCAGCACATCGGCCTCGCCCGGCAGCGCGGGCAGGCGCAGGACAGCGCGCGCCAGCATGGCAGCGAGTCCGGCGATCAGACCGGCACTGCCCGTGGCGGGATCGCACAGGGTGGCGGCAAGCACCAATGTGCCGATCAGCCGTCGCTTTGCCAGGAACAAGGCACCGTAGGCGTCAAGCAGCTTTGCTGCAAGCGAAAGCAGGATCCTCATGTCAGCCTCCGGTGGTTCGGAGCGGAACGATGCGCGCGGTCTCGCCGCCGACGCGCGACAGATGCGGCGGAATTCGTTCCGGGCCGCACACCACCTCGAGACTTTCGGCTTCCCGAATCACGCTGACCTCCCTTTCGCCATGGATCAACACCGTGGCCGGACGGTACTCGATGAACTGCATGGACTGGGTGGTGTTGTAGGCGCCGACCGGATTCACCACCAGACGATCTCCGACGGCAAGCGGCGGCAGCTGCACTGAGCGGCGCACCACGTCGATGTTCATGCACAGCGGTCCGTACAGCACCGTGTCACGCGGCTCGCCGCGGGCTGGCGACGCCAGGCGCACCGGGTGGTCATACCACAGCGCGGTGAACAGCGCGTTCAGGCCGGCATCGAGGATTGCGGCAGGGCGGCCATCGGCCAGTTCCTTGCGGCCCACCACCGAGGTGATCAGCGACTGTGCATCGTCGATCACCGCTCGGCCGCTCTCGAACACGAGGGCCGGCCGATCTTCGCCGTTCTCCACCCGATACGCGGTACCGACGAGGAAGGCGCTGCCGATCGCCTCGGCGTACTCTTCGATATCCGGCACCGCCTGTTCAGGCGGCAGGTAGATGCCTTGCAAGGCATTCCGGGAGGGCAGGCCGCCGCCGATGTCGATATAGCCCAGGCGCGTCCCGTCAGCTTCGACTTCCCTGGCCAGAGTACACAGCGCGGCTACCTCGGCGGCATAGGCGCGCGGATCGAGAATGAAGGTGCCGATGTGGCAATGCAGGCCGTTCATGCGCAGGTGAGGACTGCTCTTGACCCTGGCTATCGCTGCGCGCGCCGCGCCGGATTCGAGGTTGAAACCGAAGCGGCTCCACGATTCGGTATAGCCCGTATTGAGGTTGAGCCGCAGCGTCACCGGCACGCAGGCGCTGCGCTCCCGGCCGATGCGTTCGATGAACTCCAGTTCGTCGAGATGATCGACATGGATCAGTGCGCCGTCGGCGATCGCCCGTTCCAGAATCGCCCGAGACTTGTTCGGGCCGTTGAACAGGATGTGTTCGCCGGGCACACCCAGCGCACGAGCCTTCTCGTACTCGAAACGCGACACGACTTCCGCCCAGGAGCCTTCCTGGTGGAGGATGGTGCAGACCGCACCGTTGTAATTGGTCTTGTACGACCAGCCATGGATGACATTCGGGACCCGCTCGGCGAAGGCTTGTCGGATGCGCCGGATGTTGGCCCGCAGGCGCTGCTCGGACGTGACGTACAGCGGCGAGCCGAAACGCTCGACCAGGCCGTCGATGGCGACGCCGTCGATAGTCGCCTGCGCGTCGGTGCGCACACGGCGATGGCCGAACTTGTTGAGTGATTGGAACTCCAACGGCATGATGCGGGGGACTTCCCAGGTCAAATCAGTCATGGCGAATTCCTTTAACGAATCAGGCGGCGTGGGCAAGCATGCCGATTGCCGGCAGGGTGCTGCCAGTGAGCGTGAGGTTGGCGATGTCCACGATCGGGACGATGGTTTCGCGGGCATGGCGGATAAAGGTGGTGCCTGGGCGCGGCGGCGCCAGCGGCAGGCGCTCGGGCTTCGTTCCGTGCAGTAGCGCCAGCAGGGCAGCCGGCAGGTTGCGGCCGACGCCGTGGCTCAGGTAGATCCACGCCGGGAAGCGCGGATTGATCTCGATCAGGTGCAGGGTGCCGCTCTCGTCGCGCAGCATTTCCAGTTCCAGCGGTCCGCACCAACGCAGTTCCGAAAGCACTTTCCGGCCAACCTCGCGAAGGTCCGGATCGTCGATGGCAACGCCCGCCCAGGCCTTGCCCTTGTCGGTCAGTGCCTGCTTCTTCATCATCACCTCGCCGACCATGGCGCCGCGACCATCGCCAAGGGCGGTGAGGTTGACTTCGTCTCCCTCCACGTATCGCTGCACCAGCACCGGATAGCCCCAGCTGGCTGCCATTTGCTGGAAGCGCAGCTTGGCTTCGGCGGGGGAGTTGACGACGTAGGCATCGTAGAACACGCTCTTGACCACCAGCGGATAGGCCCAGCCCTCCACCGCGCAGGTATCGAAAAAGTCGGCGCCGGGAAGACGGCGCACGTCGGGCGTGGCGACGCCGGCGGCGGCGCACAGTTCCGGCAAGCGATCCTTGTCGCGCCGGCGCAGTTGTTCACGTCCGGGAATCATCATGCGCACGCCGCGCCGCCGTAGCTCGGCTTCGATAGCGATGAAATTGGGCAATTCGGCGTCTAGGCAGGGAATCAGCGCATCCACCGGCTCCACCTCGAGCACCTCGTCGAGCCGTTCCAGCAGAGCGGCGGCGCCGGCCGCCGGGTAAGGCAGCAGATGCCCGCTGTCGCAGGTCTCGCGCTGGTGGAGCCCGGGGTCGAGCGTCTCGTAGCCAAGACCGACGATGCGCCCGCGAAAGCTTCCTTCCTCGCGCAGGCAACGTGCCACGGCAACACCGGGGCCGGGGTTGTCGGGCTTGGCGTTCATGCCGGTAACGGCGATGTTCCAGCGTGTCCAGTGTTGCAGCTCGGCATGATGGATCATGATGCGTACCTCCCCAACTGCTCGATGAAGCCGTCGATGCCCGCGGCCACCACCGATTCCGGCTGAGCGCACAGCCCCGCCAGGCGTTCGATCAGTTCATCCCGTGAAGCGCCGTCCTGCAGCATCAGCAGGGCAACCTGCGCGGTGGCGTTGACGCTGTAGCTGCGACCGGTGCGGGTATCGAAAGCATGGGCGCCGCCGTTCAGGACGATCGCCTTCAAGCGCAGCGAATTGATTGTGTGGGTTTGCATTTCCGTCTCCTGTGTCGATGACGCCCTGCGTCATCCCTGGGACGGATTCTGGAAACCGATCTGGCACTGAACAGGGAGGAATCTGGGAGGAATCGTGGCGAGGCTGCCAATCTTCCTCCGATATTGCGGCGCACACTTTGCACCATCGTCGACAGAGAAAGGAATTCCCGTGAGACCGCTCAAACCCATGCTTGCAACTGCATGGCTGGCTGCGGTTGCGGCCAGCCATGCGGCCGCGGGCAGTTACCCGATCGCTCCGACCGGACAGCGCGCCTGCTACGACAATGCCGGCAGGGCAATCTCCTGCACCGGCCCCAATTCTGCCCTGGGCGGACAGGATGCATATTTCGCCAGGACGGCATTGCGCTATCGCGACAATCGCGACGGAACGGTGACGGACCTCAACACTGGCCTGACCTGGCAACAGGCGCTTGGCGCCAAGGTTCGCTGGAGTGAGGCGAAGGAAGGCGCTGCCGCCTTGCGCCTGGGGGGCCGATCCGACTGGCGGTTGCCGAGCATCAAGGAGTTGTTCTCGCTGATGGACTTCTCCGGCACCTCGCCCATGCCGGGCCGCTGGGGCAAGCCGTTCCTCGATGCCATCTTCGCATTCCGCTACGGCGATACGTCGGCCGGCGAGCGTCCGATCGATGCGCAGTTCTGGAGCGCCGACGAGTACCACGGACGCACCATGGGGCGCAATATGACCGTTTTCGGGGTTAACTTCGCCGATGGCAGGATCAAGGGCTATCCCAAGCTGCAGGGGCCGCGTGGCGAGGCCAGGATGTTCGTGCGTTACGTGAGAGGCAACCCGAGCTACGGCATCAACGACTTCAAGGACAACGGCAACGGCACGGTGACGGATCGCGCCACCGGGCTGATGTGGATGCAGGCGGACAGCGGCACGCTGAAGGCCGGCCCCAGCGGCACCGGTCGCATGGACTGGCCGCAGGCATTGGCCTGGTCGGCACAGCTGACCTATGCGGGTTACAGCGACTGGCGCATGCCGAACGCAAAAGAACTGCAAAGCATTGTCGACTACCGCCGATCGCCGCAGGCAACCGGAGGGCCTGCGATCGATCCGGTCTTCACGAGTACACCGATCATCGACGAGGGTGGCAAGACCAACTACGGCTTCTACTGGACCAGTACCAGCCACCTCGATGGACACCTGCCGGGCAGCACAGCCGTCTACATCGCCTTCGGCGAAGCGCTCGGCTTCATGCGCTTCCCGATGTCCGGCAACGATGTCACTTTGCTCGATGTTCATGGCGCCGGTGCGCAACGCAGTGATCCCAAGCAAGGCAATCCAGAAGACTACCCCGAAGGCATGGGGCCGCAGGGCGACGTGCGCCGCATCTACAACCTGGTGCGATTGGTGCGCGATGTCGCGCCCGCTGCGGTGTATCGCAAATGAAGCCCGCCGCGCTGCTTCTGCTGGCGTGCCTCACTGCTTGCACTTGCCTCGAAACACGCCCGGCCAAGGTTACCAGCGTATATCCGCCGGGATCCATCAACGCTGACAAGCCGGTAACCGCGACCCCTTCACCGACGAAAGACGAGGCCGTCAAGTCACCTGAACTGAAGGTCGGTCAGTCCTGGACCTATCGTCGCATCGACCTCTGGCGTAACGAGGAAACCGAACGCTTTCGCCAGAGCTTGTTGTTCGAGGAGTCCGGCCGCTGGATGGTGCGCTGGACCATCCTTGATTCCGATGATGCCGTGCGACGCGGCAGCATTACCGGCGAACGGTTCGATCCCCGCCACCACGGCTTCGCCGACGCGCGCGTGAAGGGCGAGTACGCACCGCTGAGCTTTCCGCTGAGCATCGGCAAGACCTGGAAACTTGACTTCGAAGTGACCGCCAACGGCCGCAACACGCGTATCGAGCAGACCGCGCATGTCGTTGGCTGGGAAAGCGTCAACGTTCCGGCCGGACAGTTCATGGCCCTGCGCGTGGACCATGCGGGGCGATACTACGCTAGCGAGGGCGGCTACAACTGGAGTGGCACTGTGAAGGAGAGCTACTGGTATGTGCCAGCGGTTTCCCGCGCGGTGCGCCACGATTACGCCGACACGCGCGCGAACGGCGCAATCTCGGACCAGTGGCGCGACGAGTTGGTCGACTTTGCCCCCTAGCAGAATGCACGGAGTCGGCATGCGGAAATGCCCTCCGATGACCACAGCCTGGCAATCAATCCGTGGCCTGCTTTTCTCCACGGCGAGTGGTTATCAAGAGCGGCCGGTCGACTACGGAACCGGCCATTGGAAGCCTGAGAGTCGAGCGGCGGGAGTGACGCGGGAGCCGACCGATGGGCGCAGCGGACCAACGGCAGCAGCGTGTCGGGGCCGGCTGTAGCGGAACGGCGAAGTGGACGCAGAGTCGAATATGTCCGGCTACCACCGCTGATCGCCTGTCCAATCCGTCTCAGGATCCTGCCGATGATCTCCAGCAAAGTCAGTGACCAGTCCCCGACCATGGGTCTCGCGGAGAATCGGCCGCTGCGCGCCAACGACCTGCTCGCCTGAACCCGCACCGCACCGATGGACAGCACCGATCGGCAGGCCCTCGCAGCGCTGACGCGCTGGAGCAGCAGCGGACACCGCGTCGCCCTGATCATCCTTGCGCGCACCTGAGGATCGGCACCGCGTCCCGCTGGCGCGTGGATGGCCCTACGCGATGACGGGGTCGTCGCCGGCTCGGTTTCCGGCGGCTGCATCGAGGACGATCTGATCAGCCGGATGCGCGCTGGCGAGTTCGCTGGCGATCGTCCGTCGACCCTCGTCTACGGCGTCCGCAGGGCGCAGGCCGCGCGCTTCGGCTTGCCCTGCGGTGGAACGCTCGAACTGGTCATCGAGCCACGCCCGGACCTGTCTCTGCTCGCGCAGATCGAGCAGTCTGTCGCCGCGGGCCGACTCGTCGCGCGTACGCTCGAAGTCGCCAGCGGGCGCTGCAGCGTCGACGAAGCGACCCCGGACGAGGACACGCGCTGGGACGGCAAGCTGCTGCGCACCGTGCATGGGCCCGCGCGGCGCCTGCTGATCATCGGCGCCGATGCGTTCATGCCGCTCCATCCCCGTGAGCGCGGGGAACACAGTGCTCATCGGCCCCAGGGGGAACTCACTTGATCAGGGTCGAGGCATCGGCAACCCCCTTCTTGACGGACGCCGCGCCCGATCTTCGCGTGCCCGTTATTCGGTTCCGTGCGGAGCGTCGGCGCATTGGACCTGCAGGATGCCCTCGAGCAGCATCGCCCGGACGCCAATGTGCTTCCTCGTGCAGTTCTGCCGGACTTGCAGGCGCTCGCCCGCACTACGCACACAGCCCAGATCCGACGGCGCACTCATCCTTCGGCGGGCAACATGGTCGGGGCGCCTGCTCACCTTCTCGCTGGCTCAGACACGCGCCAGATGGTCGACCATCCGGGCCTGCTCACGGACATCGGGCAGACGGCCGCGAGCGGCCGCCAGGTTGTCCTCGACATGCTCCGGCTTGCCGGTCGCCGGGATGACGCAGGTCACTGCCGGCCTGGCGAGGATGAACTTCAGGAAGAACTGCGCCCAGCTCGCGCAATCGAAGTCGGCGGCCCAGTCGGGCAGCGGCTTGCCGCGGACCCGTGAGAACAGCGCGGCCTTGGCGAACGGGCGGTTGACGAGCACCGCGATGCCCAGTTCCTGCGCCAGCGGCAGCAGGCGCAATTCGGCTTCGCGTTCGGCCATGCTGTAATTGAGTTGCACGAAATCGGGCCGCGTGGCCCGCAGCACCGTCTCGAGTTCCCGGTAGGCGCCTTCGTGATAGTGCGTGACGCCGAGGTAGCGGATGCGTCCCTGCTGCTTCCAGTCGCGCAGGGTCGGAAGGTGTGCCTCCCAGTCGACGAGATTGTGCACCTGGAGCAGATCGAGGCACTCCGTCCGTAACAGGCGCAGCGACTCTTCCATCTGCCGAAGGCCTTCGCGACGCCCGCGAGTCCACACCTTGGTCGCCAGGAAGAGGTGACTGCGCAAGCCCAGCCTGGCCGACAGTTCGCCGACGATCGCTTCCGAGCGGCCGTACATCGGGGAGCTGTCGACCACCTGCCCGCCAAGGGCCACGAAGCGTTCGACGACCGGCTCGAGCATTGGCGCGAGCGGCGGCGCAACGTCGAAGGTATCGAAGGTGCCCAGCCCGACGGCAGCGATCGCCTCGCCCGACGACGGAATGATCCGCCTGAGCAACCCGTCCGGTGCTGGACGGGCCTTCGCGCCAAGCGCACTTCCGGCCAGAGCGATGCCGCCGGCAGCCATCGTCTTCAGCAGCCTGCGCCGCTCGCCCCGGACCGGCCTGTGCTCTTCAGCCTTCATCGCCTGTTTCCCCGCTCGTCGCCTCTGGCAAGACGATCGCCCCTGGCACCGACACCCCGGCGCTGCCCGGGCGATTTCTCCGGATGCCGATCGCAGCGTGGAGCGCTCTCACGGAAAGGCTATCACGAATCGGTATCCGCCAGGTCGGGCCGCACGTGGGGCCTCGGCCGCGGCCGACGAGCAGCCGGGCAGACCGAGCACGACGCCACCGGCGGTGCTAGCATTCGTCTTCCCTGGTGCCGGAACCGGTCGTCCACCATCCGGCCCCCGGCAATAGGCGAACCGGCCGGCGGGCCTGGCCCGCGACAACGGATCGACGAATGTCCAAAGACGACGCTAGCATCGCCGGCGGCCCGCCGGCCGACACGGTCATCCTGGTGCACGGCCTGTGGACACCGGCCCTCGTCTGCACCCCGCACGGCCGCTGGCTGCGGCGCCGCGGCCACCAGGTCCGATACTTCGCCTACCCCAGCGTGCGCGCGACTCTGTCGGAGAACGCGCAAGCCTTGCGCGGCTTCGTGGCGACGACCGGCGCAGCACGGATCGACTTCGTCGGGCACAGCCTCGGTGGCCTGATCATCCTCGAAATGCTCGCCGGCCCGGCCGATCCGCGTTTTCGCCGTGCGGTGCTGCTCGGCACGCCGTGTCTCGACAGCCATTGCGCACGCCGTCTGGCCGGCGTCCCCGGAATGACGACGATCCTCGGACGCTCGATCATCGAGTGGCTGTCGCGCGCCCAGGCAACCGGCATCCGCGCGCCCAGCGGAATCGAAGTCGGCGTCGTCGCCGGAACGCGCAGTGTCGGCCTCGGCCGGGTCGTTCCCGGCCTACCCCGGCCGAACGACGGCGTGGTTGCGCTCGCCGAGACGCGCCTGCCCGGCGCGAAGGACTCCGTGGCCTTGCCGGTCGCGCACTCCGCGATGCTGGTCTCGCGGCGCTGCGCCGCCGAGATCGCCTCGTTCCTCGAAACTGGCCGGTTCACCGATGAGCGGCCGGGTTGAGCGCTGCTCGCTGGCTCTGCTCGTCGCCGCGCTGCTCGCCGGCTGCGGCAACCTCGGCTACTACACCCAGGCGATCGGCGGACACTTGACGGTGATGCGCTCGGCAGTGCCGATCGAGGTGGTCCTCGCCGACCCGGCCAGCGATCCCCGACTGCGCCAGAGACTCGAGGAGGTGCTTGCGATCCGCGATTTCGCGAGCCGCGAACTGGCCCTTCCCGACAACGGCAGTTATCGCAGCTACGCCGACATCGGCCGTCCGTACGTCGTCTGGAACGTGTTCGCGGCGCCGGAGTTCTCGCTCGAGCCCCGGCGCTGGTGTCTGTGGATCGTCGGCTGCGTCAGCTATCGCGGTTACTACGACCATCAGGCCGCCGAGCGATTGGCCGAGGGCCTGCGCGACCAGGGAGACGACACCTTCGTCGGCGGAGTCGCCGCCTACTCGACTCTCGGCCACTTCGCCGACCCGGTGCTGAGCAGCTTCCTGCGCCTCGGGACGGTCGAGGTCGCGGGGGTCGTGTTTCACGAACTCGCCCACCAGGTCGTGTATGTGGCTGGCGATCCGGTGTTCAGCGAGTCGTTCGCCACGGTGGTCGGCGACGAGGGGCTGCGCCGCTGGATAGAGAAGAACGGCACGCCCGCCGAGCAGGCGGCGGTGGCCAGACGGCGTGCCCGCGAGACCGCTCTGGCCCGGCTGGTCGGCGACTACCGGTCGATGCTCGAAACGCTCTACGCCGAACCGTTGCCCATCGACGCGAAGCGCGAAGCCAAGGCCCGGCTGTTCGCCGGCCTGCGCAACGATGCCGCGGGCCTTGGCGCCGGCCCATCGGACGGGACCGCTGCCGGCCCGGTCTTCGCCCGGGTGCCGAACAACGCGACCCTCGCTTCGCTTGCGCTCTATGGCGACCTGGTGCCCGCCTTCGAGGCGCTGCTGGCCGAACAGCAGCACGATCTGCCGCAATTCTACGCGCGCGTCCGCGAACTCGCGGCGCTGCCTGCAGAGGCTCGTCACGCGGCGCTGGCCAGTCTGCTGCCCGGCGCCACCGAGCGATCGGCAGCGACCTCAGGCGCCGCCCATGCGTCGAAGGCGGCGTCGCGGTAGGCTTACCGAGCAGGCTTCGCCAGATGGCGATCGAGCGCCTCGAGCAGCTTGCCGGGCGCGTCCATCTCCCGGGCAAGCGCCGTCGCCCGGTCGACTTCGGCGGTGCTCATTCCCTTGGCCAGGTTGGCGCGATGGGTCAGCGCCGGATTGTTCTGCGCCACACGCCCGGCCGACACCGTGTACAGCGCATACGCGGCGACGGCGTTGCGCGCCACCCCCTGACCCGTGTTGTAGAAATTGCCGAGGAGCAGTTGCGCCCGCGCATCGCCACCGTTCGCCGCCAGCCTGTACCAGCGAGCCGCCTCGCGCAGGTCGGGGGTGACGCCCGTACCGCTCTCGTAGATCACGCCGAGCAGCAGCTGCGCGCCGGGGTGTCCCTGATCGGCGGCCTTGCGATACCACTTGAGCGCCTCCTGCAGGTCGCGATTCACCCCGTCGCCGTTCTTGTACATCTCGGCGAGGGCGAACTGGGCCTGCGCGTTGCCCTGCCTCGCGGAAAGCGCGTACCATCTGACCGCCTCCCGCTGGTCCTGGGCAACTCCCTGCCCCAGGTCGTACATGTCGCCGAGCCTCAACTGGGCCGCCGGATCACCCATTTTCGCAGCACGGATCGTCGCCTGCACCGACGGATCGGCCCTCTCGCCGGCGAACAGCGGTGCACACCAGCAACAGGCTGCGCAGAGCACCGCGCAGACCACCCCGCGGAACCCTGCAGAAGGACGGCAGACCACGGCGACCGGTCAGGCGGCGACCATCAGCAGCGCCTGCTTGCGGATGTCGGCGACGCGATTCTCCCAGCCTCTGCCGAAAGTCGGGTAGGTATCCAGCGAGCGATAGAAATCGAGCCGTCCGCTGGCCAGCGCCTCGACGAGTGCCGCCGGGTTGCTCGCGCGCACCGCGCGCAGCGTCAGGTTGCCGATCGATCCGTCCTGCTCGGCACCGGCGACCTTCTGCAACAGGCGCACCGAGCGCGTGATGCCGGCATTGACGCCGAAGTCGAAGACCATCAGGTCGACGCCTTTCGGCAGGTCGTCACAGCGCATCGCGTTCCAGTAGTTGGCGCGGTAGATGTCCAGCGCCTCGGTTCTTCCGAGAGTGCGGACGTCGTCGGCCGAAACCGGGTGGCCACGCCACGCGGCGAGCGTCGCCTGGGTGATGCCCATCATCGTCGGGCCACCAGGGTCTTCGGGGTGATTGGAGAAACCGCCTTCCTTGCCGAGAACGAGGTCGACACAGAGATCGAAGCGGCTCGGCATCCCCGGGAGCGGCTGGGCGAGCGCAGCCGACGTGGCGGGGGAGGCCTTGATCAGCGCGTCGATCTGGGCCGTCGACGCGGCGCGCACCTCCTTGAGCGTATCGGCGGCCTGTTCGGCCTGCGTACGCTGCAGGGCGACGACCGCACGGTCCTTCTCGCGCGAACCCTGACTCGAACCCAGCCAGAAGTTGATCACCGCGGTGAAGCCGGCGACGAGCGCACCGATCAGGACGTTGAGCAGGGTGATCGCCTGATCGCCGGTCGGCGGAGACTTGACCAGCCAGATCGTAAACACGAAGAAGCCGACGAGGACGACGATCGACACGCCGACTGGCGCGAGGCCGACCAGACGCCCGGCCCAATCCTTCTCGTGCAGCGCCTCGAGCATCGTCTGCGACGCGCGGGTCCGGTCGGCGACCTGCTGGGCCAGCGTGGCGACCATCGCCTCGCGCTCGCTCTTCGCATCGGCGAGTTGCAGCTCGACGTAGCGCTGGTTGATCTCGGCCAGTCGGACCTGCAGCTCGGCGGCCTTCGCCGGGTCGAGCTTGATCGCCTCGGCAGCCGCTTGCGGGTCGTCGGTCCCGGTCACCTCGCGGACCACTTCGGCGACCTTGGTGGCCACCTCGCCCGCCCGCTGGCCGGCGAAAAGGCCGATCAGTTCGGGAACCACGCTCGCCGCAAGCGAAACCAGCGGAATCAGCGGAAGCATCGGCCTTTCCTCCGGATCAGGGCCCACAGCAGGCTGCGAACCCGGTTGACGCGACTGATCCCACGATAGGCGATCGTCGGCCAAAGGTCAACGCGGCGACCACCGACCGGTGCCCGGCCACCTCCCCGATCGGCTCGGGATCGGGCGCCGCACGAGTGCCTCTCCGGCTACTTCCTTTTCGCTGCCGGCAGGTCGGTACACACGCCCTCGTAGACCTCGGCGGCCAGGCCGATCGATTCGCCCAGGGTTGGGTGCGGGTGAATCGTGTGACCGATGTCGGCCGCGTCGCAGCCCATCTCGATCGCCAGGCAGACCTCGCCGATCAGGTCGCCGGCGTGCGTGCCGACGATGCCGCCACCGATCACCCGATGCGTCTCCTCGTCGAAGATCAACTTGGTGAAGCCCTCGTCACGACCGTTGGCCAGCGCGCGTCCGGACGCCGCCCACGGGAAGACGCTCTTGCCGAAGCGAATCCCCTCGGCCCGGCACTGGTCTTCGGTCCTGCCGGCCCAGGCGACCTCGGGGTCGGTGTAGGCGACCGAGGGAATCTGCAGCGCGTCGAAGCAACGCTTGCTGCCGTTCGCCGCCTCGGCAGCGACGTGGGCCTCGTGCACGGCCTTGTGCGCGAGCATCGGCTGTCCGACGAGGTCACCGATGGCAAAGATGTGCGGCACACTCGTGCGCATCTGCCGATCGACACGAATGAATCCGCGTTCGTCGACCACCACGCCGGCCGACTCGGCGCCGATCCGTCGGCCGTTCGGCGTGCGGCCGACGGCGACCAGGACGAGGTCGAAACAGTCCTTCTCGCCGCTGCCGTAACTCACTTCGATGCCTTCGTCCCCGGCACTGGCCGCGACGACACCGGTGTTCAGCAGGACTCGCTCGAAGCGCTGCGCGTTCTTTTTCTCCCAGACCTTGACGAGGTCGCGGTCGGCGCCGAGCATCAGCCTGTCGGCAAGTTCGGCGACGGTGATCCGCGCGCCGAGCGCCGAGTAAACGGTGGCCATTTCGAGCCCGATGATGCCGCCGCCGATGACCAGCATGCGCTTCGGGATCTGGCGCAGCTCGAGCGCTCCCGTCGAATCGACGACCCGCGGATCATCGGGCATGAACGGCAACGCGACCGGCTGCGAACCGGCGGCGATGATCGCCTTCGCGAAGCGGATCAGCGTCGTCCCGCCAGCCGGAAGGGTGACTTCGAGATGGTTGGCGTCGACGAAGCGGCCGACGCCCTGGACGACCTCGACCTTACGTCCGCGGGCCATTCCCGCCAGGCCGCCGGTCAGCTTGCCGACGACCTTGTCCTTGTGCGCACGCAGGCGGTCGAGGTCGACACCCGGCGAAGCGAAGCTGACCCCGCACTCGGCCAGATGCTGCGCCTCCTCGAGCACCGCGGCGACGTGCAGCAGCGCCTTCGAGGGAATGCAGCCGACGTTCAGGCAGACTCCGCCGAGAGTCGGATAGCGTTCGACGAGTACCGTCCTCATGCCGAGGTCGGCGCTGCGGAACGCCGCCGAGTACCCCCCGGGGCCGGCGCCGAGGACGAGCATTTCGCACTCGAGGTCGGCCTGTCCCGAGAACGCCGACCCACCCTGCTCCGGCGCCGCCGGCGCAGCGCCGGATTCGGGCGCGTGGGCAGCGTCCGGCACCGGAGCCGCACTCTCGGCGCCCTGAGCGGCGACCTCGATCAGCGCGATGACCGATCCTTCGGAAACCTTGTCACCGACGCGGACCCGGACTTCGCGGACGACACCGGCGGCGCTGCTCGGCACGTCCATCGTCGCCTTGTCCGATTCGAGGGTGACCAGCGCGTCGTCGATTGCCACGCGGTCGCCTGCGGCGACGCAGACGTCGATCACCGGCACGTCGTGGAAGTCGCCGATGTCCGGAACCTTCGCTTCAACGATCTGGCTCATGATGCCTTCTCCCGATCAGAGCAGCACGCGCCGCAGGTCGGCGAGCAACTGGGCGAGGTAAACATTGAAGCGCGTCGCCGCAGCCCCGTCGATGACCCGGTGATCGGCGGTCAGCGAAAGCGGCAGGATCAGCCGGGGCGCGAACTCACGGCCGTTCCACACCGGCTTGATCAGCGACTTGCTGACCCCGAGGATGGCCACTTCGGGCGCGTTGATGATCGGCGAGAAGCTCGTCCCGCCGATCCCGCCGACGCTGGAAATCGTGAAGCACGCGCCGGTCATTTCGCCGGGCGTCAGCTTGCCGTCGCGCGCCTTCGCCGCCAGCTGGCCGGTCTCCCTGGCCAGTTCGCCGACCGACTTCCGGTCGGCATCGCGGATCACCGGAACGACCAGACCCTGTGGGGTATCGGCGGCGAAAGCGATGTGGCAATACTGCTTGAGGATCAAATCGTCGCCATCGAGCGAGCTGTTGAACTCGGGGAACTTCCTCAGCGCGACGGCGCAAGCCTTGATCAGGAAGGCGAGCATGGTGATCTTCAGTCCCGACTTCTCGTTCTCACGGTTGACCTCGACGCGGAAGGCCTCGAGATCGGTGATGTCGGCGTCTTCGTGATAGGTGACCGCGGGGATCATCACCCAGTTGCGGGCGAGGTTCTGCGCCGAAATCTTGCGGATCCGCGCCAGCGGGCGGACCTCGACCGGACCGAATTTCGCGTAATCGACCTTCGGCCAGGGCAGCAGATCGAGGCCGCCGCCAAGCGCAGGCGCCTCGGCGGCTCGCACCTGCGGCGTGGTCAGCACGCCCTTGACGTAGGCGCTGACGTCCTCCTTGAGGATCCTGCCCTTCGCGCCACTCGCCGGAACCTTGGTCAGGTCGACGCCGAGCTCGCGGGCGAACAGGCGTACCGACGGGCTGGCGTGCGTCCGCGATCCGGACGGCAGAGCCGGCGCGGCAGGCGCAGCGACCAGCGGCGCTGCCGGAACCGCCGGAGCTGGTGACGCGACGCGCACCGGCTCGACGACCGTCGCCGCGGGGGCAGCCGCCGGAGAGGCGAGCGACTCGGACTGCGCTGCTGCCGCCGTCCCGCTCGCGGCGGCCGCCGTGTCCCCGTCGAGGACGACGACGACTCTTCCCTGCGACACCTTGTCGCCGAGCGCGACGCGGATCTCGCGGACCACCCCCGAGGCCGAGGAGGGAACGTCCATCGTCGCCTTGTCCGATTCGAGGGTGACCAGCGGGTCATCGATCTTGACCGCGTCGCCGACGCGCACGCAGATGTCGATGACCGGCACGTCGTGGAAATCACCGATGTCGGGAACCTTCACTTCGATCAGTTGGCTCATCGTGCAACTCCCCTAGACGGTAACCGGATTCGGCTTGTTGACGTCGATGCCGTAGCGGGCGATCGCTTCGGCAGCCCTGCCGCGATCGATCTCGCCGTCGTCGGCCAGCGCCTTGAGCGCTGCCAGCGTCACCCAGTAACGATCGACCTCGAAGAAGTGCCTGAGCTTCTCGCGAGTGTCCGACCGCCCGAAGCCGTCGGTACCGAGAACGACATAGCGCCGGTGGACGAAGGGGCGAATCTGCTCGGCGAACAGGCGGACGTAGTCGCTGGCCGCGACGATCGGGCCACGCGTGTCGTCGAGACAGTTCTCGACGTGCGAGAGCTTCGCCCTGGCCGTCGGATTGAGCAGGTTCCAGCGCTGCGCCGCGTAGCCGTCACGCGCCAGCTCGGTGAAGCTCGGGCAGCCCCAGAGGTCGGCGTCGACTCCCCAGTCCTTCTTGAGCATTTCGGCTGCGGCGATGACCTCGCGGAAGATCGTCCCCGAGCCGAGCAGCTGGACCCTCGGCGCGACCGGATTGGTATCCGACGACTGGCCGCGGCGGAACAGGTACATCCCCCTGAGAATGTCCGCCTCGGCACCCGCGGGCATCTCGGGATGCTCGTAGTTCTCGTTCATCACCGTGACGTAGTAGAAGATGTCCTCCTGCTCCTGGTACATCCGGCGCATCCCCTCGCGCATGATCACGGCGATCTCGAAGGCGAAGGTCGGATCGTAGCTCAGGCAGTTCGGAATCACGCTCGAGAGGACCAGCGAATGTCCGTCCTCGTGCTGCAGGCCCTCGCCGTTGAGCGTCGTCCTGCCGGCCGTCCCGCCGATCAGGAAGCCGCGCGCGCGCTGGTCGGCCGCCGCCCAGCAGAGGTCCATCGTCCGCTGCAGCCCGAACATCGAGTAGAAAATGTAAAAGGGGATCATCTGCACGCCGTGAACCGAGTACGAAGTCGCCGCGGCGATCCAGTCGCTCATCGCGCCGGCTTCGTTGATCCCTTCCTGGAGCACCTGCCCGTCCTTCGACTCCTTGTAGAACATCAGCTGATCATGGTCCTCGGGAACGTACTTCTGCCCCTCGGGGTTCCAGATACCGATCTGGCGGAACAGGCCCTCCATCCCGAAAGTCCGCGATTCGTCGGGAACGATCGGCACGACGTGCCGGCCGACCTTGCGGTCCTTGAGCAGGATGTTCAGGAAACGCACGATGGCCATCGTCGTCGAGATCTCGCGACCCTCGCCAGAAGCCCTGAGCAGCGCGTCGAACGCCGACAGCTCGGGGATTTCGAGCGGCGCAGCCGTCCGTCGGCGCTTCGGCAGGTAGCCGCCGAGGTCCATCCGCCGCTGGCGCATATAGGTCAGCTCGGGCGATCCCTCGGCGAACTTGAGATAGGGAAGCTCGTCGAGCTGATCGTCGCGCACCGGCAGGCTGAAGCGATCGCGGAAACGCCGGATCGCGTCGTAGTCGAGCTTCTTCTGCTGATGCGAGATGTTCATCGCCTCGCCGGCCTGGCCCATCCCGTAGCCCTTGATCGTCTTGGCGAGGACGAGCGTCGGCTGCCCCTTGTGCTCGAAGGCGCTCTTGTACGCGCTGAAGATCTTGAAGATGTCGTGGCCGCCGCGATTCAGCGACCAAACCTGGTCGTCGGTCCAGTCGGCGACGAGTTCCCTGAGTTCCGGGGTGTTGAAGAAGTGCTCACGGACATAAGCGCCGTTCTTGGCCTTGAAGGTCTGGTACTCGCCATCGACGATCTCCATCATCCGCTTCTTGAGCAATCCCTTCTTGTCGCGGAGGAACAGCGCGTCCCAGTTCGTTCCCCAGATCACCTTGAGGACGTTCCAGCCGGCGCCGCGGAACACGCCTTCGAGTTCCTGGATGATCTTGCCGTTGCCACGGACCGGCCCGTCGAGACGCTGCAGATTGCAGTTGATCACGAAGATCAGGTTGTCGAGCCGGTCGCGCGCAGCCAGGCCGATCGCCCCGAGCGATTCGACCTCGTCGGTTTCGCCGTCGCCGAGGAACGCCCAGACCTTCCGGTCGCCGGCTTTGATGAAGCCGCGGCTGTCGAGGTACTTCATGAACCGCGCCTGGTAGATCGCCTGGATCGGTCCAAGGCCCATCGACACGGTCGGGAACTGCCAGAACTCGGGCATCAGCCAGGGGTGCGGATACGACGAGACGCCCTGGCCGTCGACCTCGTGACGGAAGCGGTCCATCTGCTCGTCAGTCAGGCGCCCGAGCAGGTGCGCGCGCGCATAGACGCCGGGAACCGAATGCCCCTGGAAGAAGATCAGGTCGCCGCCGTGGCTCTCGGTCGGTGCGCGCCAGAACCACGAGAAGCCAACGTCGTAGAGCGCCGCGGCCGAGGCGAACGAGGCGATGTGCCCACCGACGTTGCTCCGCCGGTTGGCGCGCACGACCATCGCCATCGCATTCCAGCGAATGTAGTTGTGGATGCGGATTTCCATGTCCGCGTTCCCCGGGTACTTCGGCTGCTGATCGACCGGAATCGTGTTGATGTACTCGGTCGTCGCGCTGTAGGGGATGTTGATTCCTTCGTGCCGGGCCTGGGCAATCATTTCCTGGATCAGGAAGTGCGCCCGCTCGGGTCCCTCCTGGTCGATCACGCCGCTCAGCGCGTCTCGCCACTCCTGGGTTTCCTGTGGATCCGGGTCGCCAAGGTCGGCTGACAGCGGGTTTTCGGGCAGAGATGCCATGGCTTGATCTCCTGGTCTGCAGAATCGTGGAATCTAGAGGACTCGGCCGTGGGCCGTGGTCGAGGCGAGCGCGAAGCGTAACAACTTGCCGCGCCGAGCGGTACCGCAGCGCAGCAATCATCACCGGGAAACCGCCTCGAGGATAGCCGTCGCTACCCGGCAGGAGGCGATCGGCCGGGACGTCGTGGCCCCCCGACCGCAAGCGGCGATCGACGACCGGTGTGCGGTGTGTCCTTCCGGCGAACGAGCCGAGCGTCAGCCCGCGGGGCCTCCCGGGCTCAGGCCAATCGGCCCGCAGCGGCGGCCACCGACCGCGGCAACCCGGATTCGCTCAGCGGGTGCCGCCCGCTCCCCCGGCCAACCAAGACGGGAAATCTAACCGACCGGCGAACGGGCGCCGCGCCGACTGGCCAGCGCAAGCAGGCCGAGGCCGAGACCCAGCAGGGCGAACGACGATGGAAGGGGCGCGCTGAACAGGATCGGCACCCCCGGATCACCCTGGGTAATCGGCTGGTCCAGACCGGCGAGTTGGAAGGTCATCTTTCCCCGGTCACCGAGGTCGACGACCACCGGGTCGCTCGCGGATATGCTCAGCGTATCCTCGTAGTAGCCGATGGTCAGAAGCGCCGGCTGGGGCACCAGAGCGTCGAAGTAAACCTTGGACTGGTCGGCGATCGTCACCCGACGGGCCAGATCAAGCGAGGTCTGGAAGAAACTGCTTGGACCGCCTCCGTTCGACCCGCCGCCGGTCTGTCCGACGATGAAGTCGAAACCTTGGTCGAGCGTGCCAGCGCCGACGGGAATGACGACACCGTTGACCACATCGAAAGCCACCGAGATCTGGTGAAAGATCACCTGGTCGAGCGCAAAGCCATACCCGTAGGTCGCCGCGTTGGAAAAATCCGTGCCGTTGAGACGGTTCGTATCCAGCACGTCCTGAGCTGTGCGGAGAGGGTTCGTGCCCACCGAACCCGTGCCGTTGCACGCGTTTCCAGCAAGCGGATCGGCGCTGCAGTCACCCAGCCCGACGAACATGCCGGGTGCGGGCGAGCTGAGCGGCGCGACCGGAACGGTGAGCGGATCGACTCCGGCGACCGTCAGAGTGAATTGCGCCGCCGACGTGAGCGCCGGAGCAGCGAGTGAGAGAATGCATCCAAGGCCCTGCCACACGGTCTTCTTCATCCTGGCTGCTCCTTGCTGACCGGATTGTCAATAGGGAAATTCTAGCAGCCTGTCGGACTTTCGGCTAGCCGCCTGCCGAACATCCTTAAATCATGACCATTGAAGCGCCCGAGGTCGGGCATGTCGCACTTCGTCGGCGCCGAGCGCAAGGCCGGCTAGCTGCTGCCGCCGTCGCTCGACGATTGGCTGAACCAGGATCACCGGGCGCGATTCATCGTCGAGGTGGTCGACCCGCTCGATCTGTCGAAGCTGACGCGGCAGTACGCGGGGCGGGGATCGCAAGCATTGCCACGAGACCCCATGGAGATGATGTTCGGTCCTCATCGAACATCAGGATCCCGGTCATGCGCTGCTCCTCGCAAGTCAAGCCCATCAGCGACCTCGACGCGAACGCAGCCGAGGTGCTGGCGAATCTCGCGGAGCAGCGCGAGCCGCGGTTCATCACCCAGAACGGAGAAGCCAGGGCGGTACTGCAGGATGTCGTTTCTTTCGAGGAAACCCAGGAGACGCTGGCGCTGTTGAAGATCCTCGCGGTCGGCAGCCAGGAAGTGGCGGCGGGCAAGGTCAGATCCGCCTCCGAGGTCATCGCCCGTCTGCGCGCCAGCCGGGCAGTCGCCTGACGGCCGGAGGGCCAGGCAATCCCTCCTGGCCGGCAGGCTGCCCGGAGCATGAGCGCTCGCTCCCGGGCGCCGTCCCGCCGCAGCAGCCGCGAGTCCGCCGAGCACGTTCTGCCCCCGGAGAGCCTGGTCATGCCTGTGCGCGGCCGCCAGAAATCGGGGGCATTGGCGCAGCCGGTGAGCCTGCGGCCGGCTATCCTGCGATCACCCGCCGGCAATGGTGCCGGAAGTACAGGAGACTGCGATGCCCGACGCCAACACCCCCCGCATCCTCATCCACCCGCTCAAGCCCGCGCTGATCGCGGCCCTGCCCCAGAAGCTGCCGGTCCTCGTCCGCATCCAGGCGCCCGATTCGCCAAGCGAGGAGAAGAAGGCGCGCCAGCCCTACTGCTTCGCCCTGGTCGTCGACCGCTCCGGCTCGATGGCCGGCGAGCCGCTGGTCGAGGCCGTGCGCTGCGCCCGCCACATCGTCGACCGGCTCGAGCCGAGCGACACCGCCGCCCTCGTCGTCTTCGACGACCGCGTCCGCATCGTCGCCCCGGCCGCCCCGGTCGGCGACCGCAAGGCGCTGCACACGGCGTTGGCCACCATCCAGCCGGGCGGCTCGACCAACCTGCACGGCGGCTGGCAGGCCGGCGCCGACGCGCTGCTGCCGGACTCAGCCGGGGCCGCGATCGCCCGCGTCATCCTGCTGTCCGACGGCAACGCCAACGTCGGCGCGCTGACCGACAGCGACGGCATCGCCGCCTGCTGCGCCAGAGCCGCCGAGGCCGGCGTGACCACCTCGACCTACGGCCTCGGCCGCAATTTCAACGAGGACCTGATGGTCGCCATGGCCGAGCGCGGCGGTGGCAACCACTATTACGGCGACACCGCGGCCGACCTCTTCGAGCCCTTCGCCGAGGAGTTCGACTTCATCTCCAGCCTGTGCGCCCGCCACGTGCGCCTGTCGCTCGCCGCGCCCCAGGGCGTCACGATCCGCCTCCTCAACGACTACCCGGTCGATGGCGACGGCGTGATGCCGGTGGTCCGCCTGCCGGACATTGCCTTCGGCGCCGAGGCGTGGGCGCTGGTCGAACTGGAAGTGCCGGCAACCCTTGCCCGGGCGGGCGCCGCGCCGCTGCTGCAGGCAGCCGTCACCGCCGCGACGCCGGAAGGCCTGCCGCTCGCCTTCGCCGATGCGACGCTGGCCGTCGATGTGGTAGCAGCCGCCGTCTGGGAGACGCTGCTGGAGGATCCGCTGGTCGTCGCCCGCCGGGCCGAGATCGAGGCCGGCAAGCTGCTCGCCCGCGCCCGCCAGGCGGCCGAATACGGCGACTGGGGTGCCGTCGAGCAGATGCTCGCCGAGGCCCGGCAGCGCTTCGCCAGCCAGCCCTGGGTGATCCAGGTGCTGGAAAGCATGGTCGACATTGCCCGCTCGATGGACTCCGCCCGTTTCCGCAAGGAGGCGCTGTACACCTCGAGGAAGATGGATGGCCGCCTCTCCGCCAAGGCCGAGCTGCTCGGGAGCCTCGCGGCGGAAGCCGCCGTCCCGAGCTTCGTCCGGCGCAAGGTCGCGCAGGGCAAGGCGCAGTTCAGGAAGCAACCGGACGAGCCGCAGAAATAGACGTCTGGCGAGGTCGACCGCGGCCATCGGGTCGCGGCCGCCCGGGAGTGGTCCGCACAGAGAGGAAGCTGACAGCCCGGGCCAGGCGCTCAAGGATCCCGACAGGCCCCGTCGCGGTCGGGTGTCAGGTCGAAGCCGGCGTCCTCGGCGGCTTTTTCGATCCGCCTCCTCTCGAGGATCGCGGTCGACGCCGCTGGCCGGGCAAATTCCCGCCACGCGTCGAGGAAGGCCTTCAGTTCCTGACCGCTGCCCAGCGCCAACCCCGGAAAGCTGCCGCGCGGGCCGGAGACCACCCGCTGGCACCCCGTCCGCGCCGCCTGCCCGGCGACCCAGGTGGCGATCTCCGCTGTGCTGTGCCCGAGCAGCGGCGCCAGCGCCTTGGGGGAGGCGCCGACCTCGACCGTGCCGGCGCAGCGGATGTCGCCGGAGCCGAGGACCTGGCGGCAGAAGGGTTCGAACAAATCGTGCGCGGTCGCCTGGAACGGGTCGCGGTCGGCGCCTTCTGCCCTGGCCGACAACGCCGAAGCACCACCTTTCGCGCCTGGCCAGCCATCGTTCCTGACACCGGCAGGCGGCAGCGCAGCGGGTCGAGGCTCCCTCCCGCCAGCGACCGCCCGGGGACGACTGGCTCTCGCCACGCTGGTGCCGACCGTGAAACCGTCGGCAACAACTTGTTACACGGTCTAACGATCTCGCGGGCGACGCGCGGCACAATTACCCGAAGCCAGGTCACCCTGGACCGACGTCAGCGGCAAGGAAACGTTCTCGGCAGAGGAGTCATCGCATGAAGGTGACCATTGCATCGATCGGCAGCAGGTACCCGCGGGGATCGAGCCTGTTCCTTGCGGCGCTGGCCCTGTGGATCGACATCGTCACCGGACGGGACGTCCAGTTCCCGCTCGTCTATGTCCTTCCGGTGGCACTCGCCGCATGGCGAGGCGAACGCCTGTTCGCCAGCCTCCTCGGAGTCGTGCTGCCGCTACTGAGGATTGGCTTCGAGATTCCGTGGGAAGCCGAGCCATCGATGGCCGTCGCCGGCCTCAACGTGCTGATGGAAATCGCCGCGATGTGGCTCTACATCGTCCTGATCGGCGCGATTCGCGCGCGCACGACCGGTCTGCAGGCAGCGGTGAGGACCAGGGAGTCGGAGGTGGCCCAGTTGCGCGCGTATGTACGGATGTCGAGTGCGACGTTGAAGGGACGCGGACTTTCGCCGGGTATGGCCGACGGTCGCGCGTGGCTGCACCTGCCTCCCGAGAGCGAATGGACGACGCGCAGCGACCCGATCCCGGCGGGCGAGGTGCGGCGCGAGGTGGCGCGTCTCGACGGCGCTCTGGCGGTAGCGGGCCGCGACCTGGAGCAGGTGCAGCGCCATTCGCAGAGGGAGTTGGCGCCGGAAGAGAGTGGTCTCCTTGGTGTCCAGCTGGCGATGCTCAATGACGTCGATTTCTGGGAGGTCTGCCGCAGACGAGTGGTCGACGAGATGATCTGCGCGGAGAGCGCGGTTGCCCAGGAAATCCGGGGGATGGCCGAAATGCTCGAAGGATCGACGAACGAAGTGATGCGCCAGCGGGGCGCGGACATCCGTGACGTCGGGCGACGGGTCCTGCGCCACCTCGTTTCGACCAGCGATTGCGCGGCAAATCCTCTCGCATCGCTTCCCGAAAATACGATCGTGATCGCCAGGGAACTTCTTCCTTCGGACATGCTGCAGATCGATCACCGGCATCTGGCCGGTCTGGTGACCGAGGACAACAGTCCGTCCTCGCATGTCGCGATTCTCGCGAGATCACGAAACATTCCGGCGGTCAGCGACGTCCGCGACGTTACCCTGCTGCTCGAAACCGGGGACCAGCTCCTGGTCGATGCGGAAGCCGGCACGGTGGTCGTCGCGCCGACGCGGGCACAAAGCGAACTTTTCGCCGAGCGCCGGATGCGACATACGGGACACAGCCCGGTGGCTCCCGACGAGAAGGCGGCCGAATCGCGAACCCGGGACGGTGTTCCGATCGTCCTCTACGCGAACATTTGCAGACCCGACGAAGCACGCCTGGTTGCGGAGTACGGTCTCGACGGCGTCGGACTCTTCCGCTCGGAGTTCCAGTTTCTCGACGTTTCCCAGCCGCCTGCCGTGGAGGAACAGATTGCCGCCTACTCGGCGGTCGCGGCAGAGGTCAGGCCATTGCCTGTCGTCTTCCGGACGATGGACTTTGGCGGAGACAAGGTCCCCCAGTTCCATTCTCCCGAGACTGATCTCGCCTTCCGCGCGGGCAAGCGGGGGCTGGCCTTTTCACTGAGCGAGGAAACGATGCTCCGCACGCAGTTGCTGGCTCTCGCGCGATCCGCGCCAGCCGGCGAGGTGCGCGTGATGTTTCCGATGGTCACCGGCGTCGCCGATCTTGCTGCAGCGCGCAAACTGCTTGGCGAAGTGCTTGCCGACGCGGGGCTCGGCGATCGTCTGCCTGTTGGCGCAATGATCGAAACCCCGGCAGCCGTGATCAAGATTCACGAGATCGTCCGCATGGTCGATTTCGTGTCGATCGGAACCAACGATCTGGCGCAATTCATTCTCGCCACCGACCGGCGCGCGCACGATGCTTCGGGCGTGGCCGGCTTTCTTCACCCCAGCGTGCTGCGCGCGACGGAACACGTCGTTCAGACGGCGATCCGACAGGGAACCGCCATTTCCGTTTGCGGCGAGGCAGCGGCAGATCCGGCGGGCGTCTGCGTGCTGCTGGGAATGGGTGTGCGAAGCCTGAGCATCAACCCGCTACGCGCGCCTCGCCTGCGCAATTTCCTGCGCCAGACGACCGTTGCGCAAATGGAAGCCGTGGCCAGGGACGCGCTCGCGGCGGCAACGCCGGACGAGGTGGAGCAGATCGTTGTCGGAGCCGTACGCGGCGCGCCGGGTTAACGCCCATTCTCCAGTCCGAGGAAAGGAGATCCGACGCCACTTCCGCAAGGGTTCCAGGCCCTGAGCGGCCCTGACAGCCGTCGTGATTCGGGGAATCCGTGCCGACGGACGGAGCCTGAAGACCCGGCCAGAAGCGTAGCGCGAGGGTGGCCATGGGTCGCCGCGGCGGCCTCGTGAGCCACCGTGGCGACCCATCGCGCAGGCGGACACGCCACCGCGATCCGATGCGCGCGCTGCCTTTCCGTCGGCTTCCGCGCTGCCCCCGGCCTGTCCTCCAGCGGCGCATCGATCGCTTCCTCGAAGCACCGGATCTTCCCGGCCGTCGTGGTCCAGACTCCCGACATCTCGAGGATCTCTTGGTCTGGGCAGCCCGCTGCCGCCTTCCGCAGAATCCTCGCCCGCGTCTTCTTCCTGGCTGCGCGCGGGTGGGTGCTGACCGATTCGGCAGCGCTGCCATCGAGATCAGGTGCAGGCCATCGGCAAGCTGTCCGACCAGACCCCCCAACACCAGGCTTGCGCGCATCGTCGAGTGCTGCGGGCCGATATGGCGGAACGGCAGCCAGAGACGCGCGCGCATTTCGCAGCAACCAGGGATCGGGCTGCGCACTCGCAGGCCGGAAGTCGTCCCGTCGATTCGACGGTATAAGATGGAGGCCTGACGGAATTGACTTTCGGAGGCCTTCGATGACCACTCTGGAGATTGTCGCGGTTGCCATCGCAATCGTCCTGCTGACCGGGCTGCGCATCGCGCAGGAGTATCAACGCGGGGTGGTATTCCGACTCGGCCGCTATCTGGCTCTGCGCGGACCGGGCTTGTACTGGATCATTCCGCTGGGAATCGAGAGAGCGGTGACGATCGACATCCGTACGCGAACGGTGTCTGCCGAACAGCAGGAGACGATCACGCGCGACAGCGTGACGGTGAAGCTCAACGCCGTCCTCTGGTACCGGATCACCGACGCCGCCAGGTCGGTCATCGCCGTCGCCGATGCGCCGGCGGCCGTCTATCAGCTGGCTTTGACGAGTCTGCGCAATTCGATCGGACAGCATGATCTCGACGAAGTGTTGCAGGAGCGGGACAAGATCAACGAGCTGCTGCGCAGGAACATGGCCGAGTCGACGGTCGCCTGGGGCGTCGAAGTCGAGCGGTTCGAAATGAAGGACGTGGAGTTGCCTGTCGGAATGCAGGAAGTCATGGCCATGCAGGCGCAGGCCATCCGCGAAAAGCGCGCGCGAATCATCAAGGCTGAAGCAGAACTCGAGGCGTCCCGGAAGCTCGCCGACGCCGCTCAGCAGATGGCGAACAATCCGGTGGCAGTCGAGCTGCGCCGCATGCAGATGGTCACCGAGGTCGGGGCGGAGAACAACAGCACGACCGTGATGATGATCCCGTCGGAGTTTGTCTCGCTGGCAAAAAGCCTCGGCGAATATGTGCGCGAACGAACATCGGAAAACCCATCCGCCCATTCGTAAGCGGGTTCTTGCCGGATCGTTCGAAGTGCATTCGGGGCGGGTCGGCTGCGGAAGCGGAGCGGGTTGCCGGCGATGGTGTGGCAATGCAGCGCCGCCGGCGCGAACTCGACGGACACGCCCTCGAGGCTGGCCGTGCCGGTCCAGGTCCGGCTGGCCACCAGAGGGTGGCGGGCCAGGGGATGCCGGTTGGCGAGCGCGCTGGAGCCGCAGCGCGTTCTCGTCGCTGCGAGGGACGCAGCGGATCAGGAAGGATGCTTCCAGACATTCGAGGTATCCGGAGAGCCGTTGCCTGCCGATGTTGGCCTGTCTGGAAAGCGCCTCCAGGCTCGCTTCGTCGCCGGTGTTGAAGGCCAGCACGTTGAAGAAGCGGTTGAGCTCCTGGGTGTCCGAGATGCCGCAGGGACTGGGCAGGTCGTTGAGCAGCACCTTGTCGATGATCTCCTGGCGCGGGAATCGCGCCCCGCGTTGGCACGCACGGCCGGGCTGGTGACCGCCTCGGGGAAGCCGCCGAAGTTCAGCCAATTGAGGAATTCGCCGTTGAGGCCGTCGATGTCGGGGGGATTGGCCGCCAGGCGCTGGCGCTCCTGGTCTTCCTCCTGCCCGGTATGGCGCCCGAAGCTGGCCGGCGGCGTGGCGCCGTAGTCGCCCAGGAACTTGCCGAGTTCATCGAGCTGGCTGTTGGCCAGCGCGTTCATCGGGTAGATGACGATCGCGCGTCCGCGGCGTCCTGTCCGCTGCCCTGGCCTCGAGCACGGCATCGACGATCGGGATGAAGCAGGCGAGCGACTTGCCGGACCCGGTGCCGGTGGTCAGAATGTAGCTGGCGCCGGACCGGGCAAAGCCGATCGCTTCTTCCTGGTGCTTGAACAGGCGCAGCGAAACGCCGGCCGAACTGGCGCTCTTGCCAGCTCGGAAAATCCGGCCACACTCGGGATGCAGCGCTCCGGCCGCGGCCAGCTCGTCGACCGTGTGCCCCGCCTCGAAATTGGGATTGATCGGGATCAGCGGTTCCGGCCAGTAGCGCTGCGAGTCGTACGCCGACTCGACGAAGCGTGCGATGTCTTCGCTCCGGATCCGGGTGAAGCTGCGCATGAACTGGCGATAGTCACCGACCAGCTTTTCCCCGAACTCGAATACGTCGATCGCTTCCCGCTCCACGGTGGCGCGCCAATCCCGCGCCAGGCCTGTTGCCGTCGTTCCCCCAACGCCGCCGACCAGCCGCGACCCCGGCCCGACGCCGACATGCTACCGGGAATCGCCGGCCAGCGTTCGGAGCGAAATCAGGATACCATCCGCCGGGCTCAATTCGAGAGCCAGGCAGGAAACCACGACAACCATCGGAGGCAGGTCGATGAGCGGCATGGAACGTATCTACCAGATCGACCAGATGCTCGGCAACCGGCCCTTCGTCAGCCGCGCCGAACTCCAGGAACGGCTCGGCATTTCCTGGGCGACCTTGAAACGCGATCTCGCCTACATGAAGGACCGCCTGAATGCGCCGATCACCTACGACCGCCACCTCGGCGGCTACCGCTTCGAGAAGGCCGGACCGCGCGTCGGCCCGCAGTACGAGCTGCCCGGTCTCTGGTTCTCCGCCGAGGAAATCCATGCGCTGCTCACCATGCAGCACCTCATCTCCAGCCTCGACAGCGGCGGCCTCCTCGGCCCGCAGATCCGGCCGCTGCTGGCCCGCCTGACCGGGCTGCTCGGCAGCGCCGACAACCCCGCCGAGGAAGTCCAGCGGCGCATCCGCATCCAGACCGTCGGCGCGCGCGAATTTCACCTCGACCACTTCCAGGCGGTCGGCTCCGCGCTGCTGCGGCGCAAGCGGCTGATCATCCGCTACCACGCGCGCGGCACCGACGAGGTCACCGATCGTGAAGTCTCGCCGCAGCGCCTGAACCACTACCGCGACAACTGGTACCTCGACGCCTGGTGCCACCTGCGCGACGGCCTGCGGGCCTTCTCGGTGGACGCGATCGAATCCGTGGAGATCCTCGACAAGCGCGCGAAGGACGTCTCCGACAGGCGCCTCGACGAGGTGCTCGGCGCCGGTTACGGAATCTTCTCCGGCGACCAGGTGACCTGGGCCGTGCTGCGCTTCACGCCGGAACGGGCGCGCTGGGTCGCCGCGGAACGCTGGCACCCGAAGCAGAAGCGGAAGACGCTGCCCGACGGCGGCTGCGAACTGCGCGTGCCCTACGCCGACGACCGCGAGCTGATCATGGACATCATGAAGTACGGTAGCGAGTGCACCGTGGTCGAACCCGACGCGCTGCGTCAGCGCGTGGCGGACGAGATGGCCGCGGCGCTGACCCACTACCGGGAAACTCCGCCCGGCCGGTGAGTCGGCGGGCCAGCGCGCCGCATCGGCATCGAGCGCATCACTCACAAGAGCTGCGCCGGCTGGCGCGACTGGATGTTCGCGGTGACCGGAGGACCCAGACCTCCCGGGCTGGCGGCTGCATGGCCTTGCCGCCAATCCGGTCGGTCTCCATCCGGTGTCGGTGAATGGCAACCGGCGCATCACCTTCACCTTTGCGAGCTGCCAAGCTGGAGCTGCTGTGCGGCGAGATCCGCGGCGGCCTGGACAGTGGTGCGAGCGAGACCCGGGGCGCCGAAACCGTCAAGTGAATGCCACGCAACGGCCTGACCTCCAAGCCAGTGGCCGCGTGGATGCGCGGGATGGGCTTGGAAAGCGGACGAGAACTTCCCGCCGGCCGCACTACGACGGCCTGCCTGCGGGCACGGCGTTCGGCTTCGCTTCGGGGCGCGGCGCACTCCCCGGGCTGGCGAACGAGCGCCCGGCGACGCCCGGAAAACTCGCCTTGCACTTGATTCCCGCGGGGAGTTTGAGGCCGGGGTTGGGCAGTTCGAGGCGCACGCCGAAGGTCCCGCTGGCCGCGTCATGGACGCGGTCGATGACCTTGACGGTCGCCTTGTGGCGCCCGCCGACCGGAGCCTCGGGCAGGACCTCGACACTCTGCCCCGGCGTGACCCGGCCGAACGCCTCATTGGGCATCAGCACCTCGACGTAGAGCGTGCCGATGTCGGCGAGACGCAGGATCGGCTTGCGCAGATCGCGGTTGTCGGCCAGTTCGCCGGCGTTGAGCAGGCGGTCGACGACGACGCCGTCGACCGGGCTCTTGATCGTGCGCAGGCGCAACTGCTCGGAAAGCCGGCGGTACTCGATCTCGGCGAGCTTGCGGTCGTCGCGCGCCTCGATCAGCTCGGCCTCGGCGAGCTTCTTCTCGGTCAGCGCCTCGTCGCGGTCGTGCAGCGAGATGAACGACTGTCCGGCGAGCTTCTCGCGGCGCTGGTACTTGGCCGACGAGAACTCGACGCGGCTCTCGCTGCTGCGGATTCGCCCCTGCATCGTCGCCCGGTAGCGCGCCGCGTCGGCGGCGGCGCGCTCGACTCCCGAGTCGATGGTCACCAGCACCTGGCCGGCCTTGACCAGGTCGCCGCGGTCGACCCAGATCTTCTCGATCAGCCCCTCGCTCGCCGCACGCACCTCGAGCGTCTTGCTCGGCTCGATGATGCAGTCGAACTCGCCGGCACCGGCCCCGCCCGCGGCGAGCAGCGCGAGAACCGTCAGGCGCCACCGCCGGGTACCGTCACTGGCCATCCCTACTCCCCTCTCCCGGCAAAGGCCAGAGACTTGGCCACCCGCTTGTCGATCTCCACCGTCTGCCGTCGTATCCGTGAATTCTGCCTTTCCGCCGCGCCCTGCGCCAGACGCCTGAGCAGCCAGGCGAGCTGCGCCGGCAGCAGTCCATCGGGCGACACCCGCCTGCGCAGCCAGCCAAGCAGCCGCGAGGCGTGGGCGACGAACAGCTCGTCGTCGAGCGCGACGATCGCCTCGCACGATCCGGGGTCGCCCTGGCGGCCGGCACGACCGAACAGCTGGCGGTCGATCCGCGCCGAGTCGTGGTACTCGGTGAGGATCACGTGCAGCCCGCCGGCCTCGCGAACCGCCGGACCGAGGACGATGTCGGTCCCGCGGCCGGCCATGTTCGTCGCCACGGTGATCCGCCCGGCCTGCCCGGCCTGCGCGATGATCGCCGCCTCGTCCGCATCCTGGCGCGCGTTGAGCACCTCGTGCGCGAGGCCCGCCGCGGCCAGCGAACGGCTGGCCACTTCGGAGGCGGCGACCGAACGCGTCCCGATCAGCACGGCGCGACCGGCAGCGCGCATCGCCGCCGCCCGCTCGACGACCGCGGCCCAGCGCCGATCGCCATCGGCGAACACGCGCTGGCCGAGGTCGCGCCGGATCACCGGCCGGTTCGGCGGAATGCGCAGCACGTCGAGCGCGTAGATGGAGCGCAGCTCGGGCGCCACCTCGGTCGCCGTGCCGCTCATCCCGGCCAGGCACAGGTAGCGCCTGAAGAAGCGCTGGTAGGTGATCCGCGAAATCGTCTCGCGGCGCTGCGAAGGATCGAGCCCCTCCTTGACTTCGATCATCTGGTGCAGCCCTCGCTCCCACGAACGGTCGGCCATCACCCGGCCGGTATATTCGTCGACGATCTGCACCTTGCCGTCGCTGACCAGGTACTGCCGGTCGCGATGGAAGAGGTGCCGCGCCGACAGCGCCTGCTCGACGAGTTCCTCGCGCGCGCGAGCGATCGTCCACAACCCGGTCTGCCCGCAGGCGAACCCGGCGACCGCCGCGCGCCCGGCGTCGGTCAGCTCGACGCTGCGCTCATTCGGCCGCAGCACATAGTGCTCTGGCTCGTTCAGGCTGGCCGCGAGCGCCAGCGCCTGCTCGTAGAGTCCCCGCCCGTGCGGATCCTCGACGTCGCTGGAAATGATCAGCGGCGTTCGCGCTTCGTCGATCAGCACGCTGTCGGCTTCGTCGACGATTGCGTAGAACAGACCGCGAAGCAGCGCAGGCTGGCCGGTGCGCCGGCCTGTCCCGGCGAGCCAGCGCTCGATCGCCGCGCGCGGACCGCCCGGACCGCGCTTCTGGCTGATCCGGTCGCGCAGATAATCGAAGACGAGATCCTTGTTGACGCAATACGTCACCGCGCAGGCGTAGGCCGCGGCGCGCTGCGCGTTGTCCTGCCCGGGAACGACCAGCCCGACGCGCAGCCCGAAGAATTCGTACACCGGACCGAGGTGCTCGGCGTCGCGGCGGGCCAGATACTCGTTGACCGTGATCACGTGCACCGGCGCGCCGGCCAGCGCGACGGTCACCGCCGGCAGGACCGCGGTCAGCGTCTTGCCCTCGCCGGTGTGCATCTCGGCCAGCGACCCGCGCAGCAGCGCGTAGCCACCAATCAGCTGCACCGGATAGTGGCGCTGGCCGACGAGCCGCGAGCACACCTCGCGGACCAGCGCGAAGCACTCGACGACGTGGGCCTCGACCGGCCCCTCGCTGGCCAGAATGCCGCGGACGGCGGCGATGCGCCCGCGCAGACCGGCGCTGTCGAGCGCCGCGAGTTGGTCGCCGAGCGCCTCGACTCGTTCGGCGAACTTCCAGAGCCGACGCACGCGCAGCGTCGACCCGCGCTGTGCCCAGCGGCCGAGCAAACCGGCGATCAGGCGGTCGAACCGGTCGTCGTCGACATCGCGGCGCTCGGCATGGGCTGCGTGCGCGAACTCGTCGATCCGCCAGCTGGCGAGCAGCGCCCTAGACATTGAAGCGCGCCAGGAAGAGTTGCCGCAGGCGCCTTCCCCACTGCGCGGCCAGCGGCTCGGCGTGGTGATGAAAGCGCACATAGACGCGCGTGCCGATGTCCACGGCGCCGACGTCTTCGGGCAACTCGAGGTCGAACTGGAACAGCCGCTGCAGCGACCTGAGCCCGTCCGGATCGCGCGGATCGGTACCGTGCGGGCCGCCGCCAGCGAGCGCCAGCGCCTTGTGCGGCAGGCGATCGTGGCCGCCGGGAACTTCGCGCAGCACGCGCGCCGGGTAGGTGTGCGCGAGTCGGTCGGTGATCTTCACTTCGACCGCCGTTCGCCGCTCGCGAACCAGCGCGATGTCGTCCTGCCTGACGACTGCCCGGACGAGCCGCGGCGGTCCGGAGACGATGTAACCGAGCAACTCGCCCTTCTTCACGTAGCGCCCGGGCAGGTCCTGCGCCCGGGCCAGCTTGATCGCCCCGGGAACGCCGGCGACGACGGCCAGCGAGGCGAGCTTCTCCTCGGCGCGAGCCAGTGCGACGCGCTCGCGCTGGAGGTCCTCGAGGACCGCCGCGGCCTGCACGCGCTCGTCGAACATCAACGCTGTGTACTGCACGGCGAACTGCCGGACGCGCGCCTGACCCTCCGCGACTTCGGCGCTCAGTTCAGGCGCGGCGGTGACGACCAGCACCTCGCCGGCGGCGACCTGCGCGTCGGGAGCGACGAACAGCTGCTCGACGAAGCCGTCGGCGCCCGTGCGCACCTCGGCGTTCTCGGGCACCCAGACGACGCCCTCGGCGTGCGTGCGCAGCGGCAGCGGCACGAGCAACACGAACAGCGCCAGCGCGGCGAGGCCTCCGTAGGCGACGAGCCTGGCGCGCGTTCGCGTGCGCTGCAGTTCGGGGCTCGACTGGATGTAGGCGATCGCTTTGACGAGCGGTACGACGAACATCGTGATCGCCGCCCAGATCGCCAGGACGACGCCGACGAAGAAGAATTCGCCGGCGATGAACAGGGCGATCGCGATCATCACCAGCGTGCGGTAGACGAACGACGCCGCGCCGTAGAACGAGAACCAGCGCCGCTCTCCGGCCGTGGCCACCGGCCGCTCGACCGCGGTCACGCCGAACAGGTGGCGCTTGGCCAGCCACTGCCAGTACTGGTTCGAGCGACCGCCGAGATTCGGGATTTCGATCAGGTCGGAGAGCACGTAATAGCCGTCGTAGCGGAGCAGCGGATTGCCGTTGAACAGCAGCGTCGAAGCGCCGCCGACGAGCACGACGTTGAAGGCGATCGAGCGGACGAGCCCCGGTTCGACGAGCGCCCAGACGATCATCGCGATTCCGGCGAGGAAGAGCTCGACGAGCATCCCCGCGGCGCCGACGAAGGCCCGCCGCCACTTGCTCCGGAAGGCCCCCGAAGCCGTCGCATCGACGTAGGGTACCGGGGCCAGGACGAGCAGCATCAGGCCCATCTCGTGCACCTCGCCGTCGCCCGACTTCACCGCGTAGCCGTGGGCGAGCTCGTGCAGCGCCTTGATCAGCGGGTAGATCAGCCAGAGCAGCAACAGGTTCTTCGTCGCCAGAACCTGGTCGCTGAGGTTCGCGGTCAGCTCCGGCCAGTGCACGCCGGCGAGGACGATCCCCGGCAGAACGGCGAGCAGCCAGACGACCAGCCCGAGCCAGCCGGCCAGCGGCCTCACCAGCGGCCAGGTCCGGCTCAGGAAGTCGTCGGGGTCCCAGAGCGGGATGCGCATCGACATCGGGTTGATGAAACTCTGCAGAAGCTTGCGCCGTTTCTGCTGACTGCCGCGCTCGGCGAGTTCGTCGACGTCGGGTGGCAGATCGGCCTGCAGCAGGTCAGCGGCGTGCAGCTGCGCGAGCAGGCGGATCACCTCGTCCTGGGTCGGCGCTTCGCTACCCGAGCGGGCGGCGACCTCGCGCCAGACCTCGTCGACGGTCCGCCGGCCGTCGAGCAGCTGGATCACGCCGTACGCTGCCGGGCTGAAGCGGTGCAGCTTGCCCGAAGCACGGTCGTGCACCACGTACCAGGCCTGGCCGCGGAAACGCTGGCGCTGGATTCGTGCATGCGCGCGCAGCTCGGGACGCAGCCCGGCGACGCGATACCACGAAGCACTGAGGAACGGGGCGGCCATGATCGGCGACCGGCGCGGCGCCCTACGGCAGCCAGGTCCACGCCTGGAGGCGCAGCCAGTCGGTCAGTCGGTGCGTCCAGATCCACGCGTAGCTCTGCTCGCCGGCGCTGATCTTGCCGACCCCTTCCATTCCCGGACGCAGCTCGAGGTCGCTGCGCGCGAGCCGGGCCTCGACGCGGAAGACGTTCTTGCCGTCCTCGGGCTCGGCGACGGCGATGTTGTGCACCTCGAAGTCGAGCACTTCGCCAGCCAGACCGGCGAGCACGAGCTTGCCCGTCTGCCCCGCGCGCACATCGCGGATGTCGCGATCCTCGACCTTGAGGATCACCCGGTACGCGTCGAGCGGAGCGATCTCGAAGAGCAGCTTGCCCTGTTCGACCGGGGAACCGAGCAGCTGGCTCAGGTCGCCCGAGACGACGATGCCGTCGAATGGCGCGACGACCTCGGCGCGGGCGAGTTTCTCCTCGACAAGCACGAGTTGCGCCTCGGCCTGCTGCATCTGGGCCAGCGCGACGTTGGCGTTGGCCCGCTCGTGCCTGGCCAGCGCATCGCGATAGCGCGCGCCGTGCTGCTCGCGCTCGGAAAGATGGCGCTGGCGCTCGACGAGCAGGTCCCGGTCGTCGAGCCTGGCCAGCACCTGTCCCTGGCGGACGACGAAGCCGGCGCGCACTGGCGCCTCGCGCAGGAAGCCGTCGAACGGTGCGACCGCCGCGCGCTGCACCTCGCCCTCGACGACCGCCCTGGCGCTGACCCGGTACTCGCCTTCGAGGAAGAAGACGCCGAGGAGCAACACCGTGGCGACGACCAGCGCGACGCGCAGCCCCGGCCGCCGCGGGTTGCGCAGATGCGCCCAGGTGCCGCGCAGCTTGTCGGCCAGCCGGCCGGCGAACCAGCGGTGCACTTCGAGCCGGCTGTCGAGCAGCGGCCCGAGCAGCGCGGCGACGGCCTCGAAGGCGCAGAGATCGTCGGCCGTGAACGGCTCCTGGCGCTCGAAGCTCAGTACGCCGATGCCGGCGCCGCGGCTCGCCAGCACCACCGAGCAGACCGCCCGCGACCCCGCGAAGTCACGGTGCGCGATGGCGATTCCTCCGCCGCCTTCGCCGAGCGGCGGATACGCGACGCTGCACCGCTGGTCGAGCGCCTCGTCCATCGCGTTCTCGAGCGCGGCGACGAACTGGCTTTTCTTCTCGAAGAACGCCGAGTGCGACAGCGCCTGCAGCCGTGCGCGGCCGCGACGATCGATGCCGAGCGCGACGCGCTCGCAGGCGAAGCGACTGGCCAGGTCGTTGACCAGCGCCAACGCCATCGGCCCGAGCCGGTGATGCTCGCCGGCGACCGCGAGCACATCGAGCGCGCTGCGCGCCCGTTCGAGCGCCAGAGCGTCGGCGAGCCTGCGCGTGCGCAGGAACAGCGTCGCCAGCCAGCCGATTCCCCAGTGCAGTTGGCGCAGCACCTGCTGCAGCGACCCATCCGCGCGATCGGCGACGTCGAGAACGACCGCGCCGTGCAGCTCGCCTTCGACATCGACCGGATACGCGACGACGACCAGTGCCCCGGCCTGACCACGCAGCACGAGCCCGCGCCGCTCGCCGAGGCACTGCTCGGCGGCCGGCGCCAGATGGCCGACGTTGCTGTCCATCGATGGCCAGATCGCCGCCGGGACGAAAGTGCCACCGCCCTGCTCGAGGAGCAGCAGCGCCGCCCGGACGTCGCCGATCTGCAGACACTGCACTTCCAGCCAGTGGATACAGAACTCGGCCGCGTTCCGCGAAGAGGCAAAGGCGCTCCATGCGGAGTCGTCGCGCTGGCGTCCAGCGTGAGCTGAACCCTCGGCGCCGCCCGACGCCTCGCCCGACGAAGTCTCAGCGGAACGCTGCGCAGCCGACTGCAATGGACTGCCTCCCAACATTTACGCCGCGCGGCCGCTGCGGGCGCAGCGTCGCGAGCGCGACACACGCCTGGCGCGGCACCCTCCCCGCGACGACTGCCCGCGCTACGTAAGTTCGCCGTAGCGCTGCTCGTACTCGGCGATCAGCTGCGCGAGCATCGTCGACAGGCGCTTCGCAGCGAACGGGCTGAGCATGATCCGGTGCGACAGTTCGATCGTGATTTCCGACTGTGCGCGATCCCAGCTGTTGTTCACGCCGAAGTTGAGGACGACTTCCTCGCGCGTGCTGTTGGCGTTGGCGAAGTTGGCGTAGGAGCTCTTCAACCCCTCGGTGTCCCAACGGATTCTCGGCATCTGCGGCGCGGCGCCCTCGGCCGGCGCCGGTACGGCGTTTTCCTGCTTGTCGCTCCGGTTCATTCCCGATTGCCTCCCCTGAGCATTGACCCACTCCCGCGCTCCCGCCGTCACCCCTGGGCGGCGGATCACGCCCCTGCCCGACACCGCTCCGAGGCCAGCGCGTGACAGCGCGACGCGAGCAGCGCCAGCGCGGCCGCCGCGAACAGCCACGACCCCCGCGGCTCGGGGATTTCGCCGGCAGGCACGACGGTCAGGCTGTGCGTCACGACCTCCGCTCCCTGCTCGTCGAGGATCGCCTCGAAGCTCAGACCGAAAACCCCGGCATTGTCCCCGATATCGAGCTCGACGTCGACCAGCGTCCCTGAAGGCACCGGCGAACCGTCCCCGGACGCCAGACTGATCGCCACTTCGCCGGCCGCCGTTTTGTTGGCGACGAGCGAAAACCCACCGGTCGCCGTGCCGAGCGTCGTCCCCACATAGCTGAACGCAGCCGGATCGAAGCGGAACAACAGGTCCGCAGCGATCAGCCCCTGCGTGTCCGATTCGAACAGCGACACGGTCATCGCCCGGGTGCCCTGGGCTGCGCTCGCCGGAGCATCGATCGACAGCGCCGCCTCCGCGCCGGCGGGAATGTAGCCTAAGAGAAGTGCGCACAGCGACAATGCGCACGCATTGCCAGCCAGGTTCATGTCTCGTCCTTTCCTGTGAGATCGTGGCTTTACCGTGAAAGTCGCGTCAGCGACTCACGAAATTCCCCTCTCCCGGACGTGGGAGAGGGGTCGGGGGTGAGGGAAACGGTCATGACTTTCATGATCAGGGGTGTCTCGAGAGTAATGACCGTTCGCCCGGATATCGTTGCTTTCGCTCAGAGGATCGCCGTCGTCACCGGCGGCCTGGTCACCGGAACGACCGGCAGCTTGACCCGAAAAGCGGGCTTCGCTGCGCCCTTGCCCGTCTCGCCGCCGTTGCCGAGATAGTCCCTGAGCCACGGCTTGTTTCGCACCTCGTCGGCGATCGACGCGCTGACCGCCGCCGGCGCATCGAAGTGACCGGCCAGGTCGACCACCGGCGAGACGGCCATCCTGCCGTCGTCGCCCGACGGAATCGCCGGAACCTCGGCCAGCGCGGCCGGCGCGGGCCATACCGCGCCAGGCAGCGCCGCCCCGCCCAGCGTCGGTGTCTTCCGCGCACTCGCCGCAGCGCCCGCAGCGACCGTCGCGCTCGCCGGTCCGGAGCGACTCGCCGAGAGCGCGGCATCCCCTGACCCGATCGCCGGGAATCGCTCGGCCCGGGCCGACCCGACCGTCACCTGACCGTCGGTCGCGTCGAGGCCGGCCTGCGGCGAGACGCCGAGCGTCAGGTGGCCGTCGTTGAGCCGAGCGTACTGCAGGTCGATCGCCGCGATTCCCGGAGCCGCGTCGTCGCGGATGCGCAGGTCGATCTCGAGCAGGTTGCCCGAACCGCCCGCGAGCGCGTCGAGCCGGGCCATGTCGACGGTGATCCGCCCGGCTTCGCTGCCGGCGACGAACCACGCGAAGTCGCCGGCCAGCGAACCGCGACGAACGCCGACGAGCTCGAAGCGGCTGGCGTCGTAGGCGACGGTGAGCTGGACGCTTTCGAGGCCCGCCGCGGTGTCGATGCGCACCGGAACCGTGACCACCTCGCCGGGTTCGCCGCTGGCCTGGACCGCGATGTCGACCAGCGGATCGGGACCGGCGAACTGCAGCGGACCGACTCCGGCCGGAATCGGCGGAATCTCGAGGCGGTCCGTGGAGCTCGCGCCGGAGAGGTAGCCGACTTCCTGGAGCAACCGGCTGGCGTCGATCGAGGTCAGCGTGCCGCTGGCGTTGACGTCGGCGACGAGCAGCGGATCGACGTTCGGGTACGCCGCGAAGCCGCTGTCGAGCCTGACGAGGACGCGCTGCACTTTCTGCGCGTCGAGCGTGCCGTAGCTGGCGTCGCCGCTGGTATCGCCGAGATAGGCGACGAGTTGCAGCGCGTCGTCGCCGGTCCCGCTCCGCCCATTGACCCGGACGTCTTCGAGGTCGAGAACCTGCTTGGCGCCGTAGGCTGCGCTGTCCGGAACGCGGGCCGCGATGTCGAGCAGCCGGAGGCGGCCGGCAGCGAGTTCGGTCGGGCTGGTGAGGCGCACCGACAGCAGCCCGGCAGGAGCGGCGAGCCGCTCGATCGTCGTTCCGGCCGGCAGTTGCGCGCCAGCCGAAACGCCTTGAACGTCGAGAATCGCCGGGTCGTAGCGGAGGCTGAACTCGACCTCGGTCACTCCGCTCCCGTCGGACAGCCAGACCGGCAGCGCGCCGCCCAGCGACGGCGCGCCGAGATCAGCCGGCTGGCCCGGCCCGCGAACGACGTCGGGCAGGCTCACCGTCAGGCCCGCGTCGGCCGCGGTGAAGGAGGACTCGAAGGCGTCTCCGGCGAGTCCGTCCGCGTCGCCGTCGAGGGCTCGCCCGGCGAGGTCATGAACAGCCATCGCGCCGCTGCCCAGACGCACCGTGTAATCGTCCGCGGGCAGCGGCCCGCCGCTACGGATCAGGCTGATCCCCGCGCCGTCGGCGTCGACGATCAGCGAACCGCGGACGGCACCGGTCGCCGTCCCGACGAGCGTGACGTCGGGAGCACCGAGCCCGGCGTTCTCGCTGTCGTAAAGGTTGAGCGCCGGCGCATCGATCGCCCGGTTGAAACGCGCGTGGAAGCCGCTGGCCGTCGGGGTGAACGCGCTGACCCGAAGCGTCTCCGGTTCGGTGACCCACACATCGAGTGCGTTGGCCGGATAGCTGCCGTCCTCGTCGGAGGCCACGGCGGTGACGGTGAAGGCGCCGGTGGCGGCATAGGTGTGCGTCGCCACCGAGCGATCCCCGGAAATCCGTTCGGCGTTGCCGTCGCCCCAGTTGACCCGCCATTCGGTCACGCTGTCGGCCCCCGGGTCGCTGACCGAGAGGCCCAGCGTGTAGGGCTGACCGGCCGCGACGCTGGCCTCTCCACTCAGCAGCAGCGTCGGAGCGACGTCGCGGACGAGGATCTCGAACGCGCCGGTGCTGAAGGCCCCCAGCGCGTCGGTGACGCGAACGACAACCTGGCTGGTCGCCGGCCCGTCGGCCGCCGTCCACGCAAAGAGACCCGTATCGGCGTCGATCGTCGCACCGACCGGAGCGGCGTCGAGGCTGAAGGTCAGCGCGTCGTTCTCGACATCGCTGGCGAGGATGCGGAATTCGAGAAGCGTGCCCTCGTCGACGATCAGCGACGCCGGCGGATCGAGCGTCGGGGCGTCGTTGACCGGGTTGACGTTCAGGCTCACGACGGCGATCGTGCTCGGCTCGACCCCGCCGAACGACTGGTAACGGAAACTGTCCGGCCCGGAGTAGTCAGCGGAAGGACGATAGACGAAGCTGCCGTCGGGGTCGAGGCTGAGCGTCCCGTGCGCGGGCCCGTTGACCAGCGAGGCGGTCAGCGGATCGCCGTCGACGTCGCTGTCGTTACCGAGCACGCCGGGGGCGACGATGGTCAGCGGGGTGTCCTCGTCGGTCGCGTAGTCGTCGGGCGCGGCGATCGGCGCGCGGTTGCCGGCCCCCAGGATGGTCAGCAGGCCATCGCTGCCATCGGGCCCCGGCACCGGCTGCGGCGTCAGGACCAGCCCGTCCTCGTTGAGGCTGACCCTGGTCAGGTTCAGCGCCGTGGCACCCGAGGTTGCCGTGGGCCTGATCCGGAAATCAATCTCGAGCAGGCTGCCACCGCCCGCCGGGCGCGGGGTGGTGAGCGCCAGGCCAACGGTGAGCGCTCCGGTGGCGCTGTCGGCCGGGGTCGGGTTGGTGACGATCGTTGCACCGGTGGTCACCAAGCCGGCACGCACGGCGACGACTTCGAGCAGTGCCGGGTCGTAGACGAGCCGCAGGTCGGCCGCTTCGAGTCCGACGGCGTCATCGATCAGTACCGGGACGGTGATGACGCTGCCCGGAATGCCGCTGAGGTTGGTCGGGATGTGCACGTAGGGGTCGGCCCCGGCCGGGGTGATGGGAAGCGCCGGAACCGGCAGCGGCGGGATCTCGGGCCGGTCGATGCCAACCGCTTCCTGGATGATGCGGGTGGCGTCGAGCGAACTGACGGCGCCGTTGCCGGTGATGTCGGCGACCAGCACCGGGTCGGCGAGCGGGTAGGCGGCAAAGCCGCTGTCGAGTCCGACGGCCTGACGCAGCACGCGCTGACCGTCGAGCGAGCTGTAGGAACCGTTGCCGGTGGTGTCGCCGAAATGGGCGACGAGGTGCACGGCGTCGTCGGCAACCGCCGCCAAGGCGCCTTCGTTGATCGAGACGTCGGCGAGGTCGAGGACCTGCTTGGCCCGGTAGGGGGCCGTCGCCGGGACGGCGGCGGTGAGGGTGAGCAGATCCTGTGCACCGGCGGCGAGAGGCGTCGGGAAGGACATCGCGACGCGCAGTTGGCCGGCGACGGTGAGGTTGGCGACGAGGGTGCTGCCGGCGGGAAGGCCGGCCGCGAGCGTGGAGTCGCTGATCGTGAGCAGGGTCGGGTCGTAGTTCAGGGTGAACTCGAGCGACTCGACGCCGCTGCCGTCGCTGAGACGGATCGGGATGCCGCTGACGGTGGCCGGGATGTTGACCGGCTGCCCCGGGCCGCGCACGACGTCGGGCAGCGAGAGCACGCGCGGCAATGGCCCGGCGACCGTGAGGGTCGTAACGGAGTCGCCACCGGGGGTGCCGTCGTCGTCGCCGTCGAGGAGGCGGCCGAGGGTGTCGATGACGCCGTTGGCGGCGCTGCGCAGTGTGAGCGTGTAGGTATCAGGCGCCAGCGGGCCGCCGGTCCTGACGAAACGGAAACCCTGGAGGTCGTCGTCGAGTACGAGCGAGCCGGTGACGGCGCCGGTGGTGGCGCCGACGAGCGTGACGTCGGCCGGGCCCTGGCCACCGGTTTCGGTGGCGTAGAGGTTGAGGGTGACGGGGTCGAACGGGCGGTTGAAGCGGATCGCGGCGCCACTTGCATCGGTGGCAACGGCGGTGACGGCGAGGCCGTCAACGACCTGGGTGGTGGCGTCGGGCGTCGCCGGCGCGACTTCGGTGTTGCCGACGTGGTCCTGCGCGACGCTGTAGAAGGCGTAGCTGTGGCCGGCCTGACCGGTGAAGGTGGCGGAGGTGGCGGTGATGTCGTCCTTCCAGAGGACATAGCTGCCGCCGTCGGTGGCGACGTAGATGTCGTGGCTGGCGACGCCGGAGCCGCCGGCGTCGTCGGCGGCGGTCCACTGGACGAGGAAGTCGGGGCGCGTGCGCGTCGGCGGCAGCGGTTGCACGGCGCTGGTCGGGGCGCCGGCGTCGATGGTGTTGAGGGCGTCCTTGGCCGGGTCGGTGCCGGCGGCCGGGTTGTGCGGGTCGATCTGGTTGGTGGCGATCCACGGCTGGCCGTCGAAGGAGATCAGGGCGATGTTCCTGATCTGGGTACCGGTGGCGAGGCCGGGTTTCGGGTCGATGAGGTAGGAAACATGGCCCATGCCGCGACCGGTGCCGTCTTCGGGCGGCAGGAAGCCGGTGAGCACATCGGGCGGCAGGCTGGTGTCCGGGTCGATCGAGTAGAAGTGGGCATAGACCTGGCCGGTGGCGAGGTTGATGCCGGCCTCGATCTGGACGTCGAAGTCCTGGCCGTTGTAGTGCACCGGGACGGTGGTCTCGAAGTGCGGGGCGCTGGCGGGGATGGCGATCAGGTGGTCGCCGAAGCCGATTTCGGTCAGCGCGAAGGTGGACCAGTCGAGGTCGGGGTCGAGTTGGTCGGTGATGGTGACGATCTGGGCGGGGGCGGTGGCGGTGGGGTCGTTCTCGAAGTCGATTCGGTAGGGAAGCGTGATGGATGAGCTGATGTAGGACGCAGTGCCGAAACCGGCGGGGCCGAGTTTTTGGTTGGGGTCAACTGAGCCTGGAATTCCCCATCCGCCCCCAGGGCCCGGGACATCGGGTGGTTTCGGTATCCCTGGGAACATCGGCCCACCTAACCAATCCACCCAATTCCCAGCGTCCTCGGGGTTAAGTAAATCGTACATTAGATTTCCAGCCGTTTCTCCAATTCCCCAACCGGCAGTTATTGGAGCAATTATCGGAACCCACCTCGCAGCAACCTTTCCAATGAGTTTACGTTCTGCCAGTAAGTGAAATTTGCCAAAGTCAACCCGAAGTATCCTCCCCATCTGCGAACCAAGTCCAAGTCTCTTGTCGCTGAAAAAATCGTAATTGATACGAAAATACTTCCTTGGAATGCCGGGAATTCCAGTAACGTAGCTCTTCTCCAACCCAAGAGGATCAATGGCGTCTGTAGGACCATTCTCGGCGTAACTGTATGAGTTTACGCTGCCGCTTAGTATTCCAATGGGGTCTGCTTGCGTGAATCTTCCGGTTTCCGTTTGATAGTATCTTGCTCTCATGTAGATCGACCCGCCTGCCTCGCTCCTAACACCAAACTCAGCTACAAAACGGAAGGGGTTTTGGATCGCGCCAGACTGATATGCAATGCTTCCGAACGGGGTATATGAATACGTGCCCAATACGTTGCCGATCGACCCAGTCAGAGCATCCGAACTGCCGATCGCATCAAACGTATACCACGCCGTCGTCCCGCTGGTATTCTGTGACAACAAGCCGAATCCGTAGTCGTAGCCTGCGATGAGACTTCCCACTGCATCGTATTCACCGACCACATTGCCCAACCCAACGGGATCGATCGTGTATCGTGTAACAACCCCGTTGTGACTGGTCGCAACCCGCTGGCTGAACGCGTCGTAGCTGTATGCCCACGCATCCGCACCCTGCTGCACGGCAATCAGCCGGTTCTCGTCGTCATAGCTGTAAAGCACGGTCCCGGACGGCGAGGTCTCCGAAATCAGGTTGCCGTCGGCGTCGAAGGCATAGGTCGTATTGCCCACCTGCGTGTACTGGTTGAGGTTGTTGGTCGTGTACGCCGTGGTGACGCCGTTCTCGACGGTGCGGATGCGGTTGCCCATCGCGTCATAGACATACAGCAGATCCTGGTCCGGGATCGCCGGGTTGGTCGAGGCGAAGACGCCATGGGTGAGTTGCCCGATGTCGTCGTAGGTGTAGGTCCAGGCACCGTCGAGGGTGCCCATGCCGATGCGCCGGCCGCGACTGTCGTAGCTGTAGTCGAAGCGCGAAAGCACCGTAGCATCCGCCTTGTGGTTAGAGGTGGCCCCGTTTGTTTGGACAGCAAAGGCTCTTCGATAAGTGGAGCCCTGC
>NZ_JAMTDX010000003.1 GCF_023806625.1 Accumulibacter sp. | reverse complement strand
TTTCATGGTCGGGGGCGAGTGGGCCCACTCATGATTGGTTAGGCTGGTCGCGTTTCGGGAGGCCTGCTCGTGCAGGCGCCGACGATCGAGGAAGCGCTCGCAGGCGAGCGACGATGGTCGGCCGATGAGGCTACGGCCCGGAATGGCGGGGAGCGCGTCGGCGGATTGCCGGGACACCGGAATCCGAGAGAAAAGTCTAATTCGGCGGTCGAATATTCGGTATAATTTGTTGCGTTGCAGCATATCCCGGCTTACGAGGCTCGGCAGACTGCGCGACGCCTGGCCCAGCCAGAACAAGAGGAGTACCCGCATGAAAGCACCAAAAATCCTGCCCTGGATCGCCCACAAGACCGGGATCAGCGAAGAACTCGCGCTCAAACTGTGGCGGCGCGCGGCCGGCGAGGCCGAATACGTCACCGGCAGCTGCACCAGCTCGGAGTATTGCCGGCTGGCCGTCGAGCGTTTCATCGACTACGCGGAAGCCGAGGGTCAATGCTCGGTCGAACGAGAAACCGTCGCCGCGCGGACCTGCGTTTCGTGGCTCTGCCGTTATCAGAACCGAATCTCCAGGCTCAACCTGATCACCGCCCAGAACGTCTTCCGCCTGTGGCAGGCGAACTGGAACCAGTTCTTCGGCAACGAGCAGCGCGCCGCCTGAGATCCGGCCCGGGCACCGTGGCCAGCCGGCGCAAAGCCGGCGGCAAGTGTGCCGGGCGGCGCCCGGACCTCGACCGGCAGCCAGCGGGAGAGCGCCACCTCGTTCCTCTCGCCGCTGCCGACGTCCATCTCCCCGGTTTCTCGAGACGGCTTGCGTTTGAGCGCGGGCCGGCTAGACTGCGTGCATGCACGCCGACTGGAGCGACGAGAGACTGATGATGGCCTACCGGGATGGGGATGCGGATGCCTTCACCGCGCTGTACGGGCGCTACCGGGGCTCGCTGCACCGTTATCTGGTCCATCACTGCGGCAGCCCGGCGGTCGCCGAGGATCTCTATCAGGATGTCTGGATCAAGGTGGTCAACGCGCGCGCCGATTACGAGCCACTGGCCCGTTTCTCGACGTGGCTTTTCAGGATCGCGCGCAACCGTCTGATCGACCACTACCGCAGGCAGTCGTCGCAGCCCGTGGCCAGCGCGACGACCAGGGCGAGCCCCGAAGACGACGATCCCGACGAGGAGGAAGCGTGCTTCGCCGGTCTGTGTGCGCCCGACCACGAAAGACCGGATGCGCTCGTCGAGCGGCACGACAAGGCCAGGCGGATCAGCGAAGCGTTGGCCAGTTTGCCGGCGCCGCAGCGCGAGGCGTTCCTGCTCGCCGAAGAGGCTGGCCTGACTCTCGATGAAATCGCGCTGGCCACCGATTCGGGGCGTGAAACGGCGAAAAGCCGCCTGCGCTACGCGCTGAACAAGCTCAGGCACTCCTTGCAGGATCTGCTGTGAGCGACCCGAGCATCGAAATGCCGCACGATCCGCAGGTCTCCGGGCTCTACCGGCGGTACGCGACCGATGAGCCGTCGGCAGCCGTCGACCGGCGAATCCTCGCCCTGGCGCACGCCGCCGTGTCGAAGCAGCGCCCCGGCGTGCCGCCGAGCCGCTGGTGGCTGCGCTGGCGAACGCCACTGGCATTGGCGACGACCGCCGCACTGACCCTGACGCTGTCGATCCTTCATGAACGGCAGACCGGCGAGCGGGCGGCGCAGGAGCCGGTCGAGGCCCCTGCCGGGAGCGGACCGGCGTCGGTCGGGCAGGCCGCGCGGGGCCCGGTCAAGTCCGGAGCCAGCGTCGCCGAGCCTCGACCGCTCGCGCCGAGTCCGGCAGCGAAGGCGGAGCTTCGGTCAGGTTCGCCGGCGGCAGCCGACGTTCGAGCACCGGCGCGGACGGCGACCGAACGGCCAGGCGAAGGTGACCGAAGGCGCGCTGAAGGAGCCTTTGCCGGGCCGGCGGCGCAGGGAGGCGCCGAAAGAGAGACAGGCGCTGCGACCAATGCTTCGCCGGCGGCCGGCGCGGACAGAGCGCTTCCTGCAGCGGCCGCTCCCCGTGGGCTGGGCGTCACGCGCGAGTCTGCGCGCGCCGAGACGGCCCCTGCGCCGGCCCCGTCCGCGCCGTCGGCGGCGCGGACGGAGAAGAAGGCCGAGCGTTCGCCGGCCGCGTGGCTCGAGGAAATCCGCAGGCTGCGCCGTGAGGGCCAGATCGATGAGGCCGACCACCAGCTTGCCGAGTTCCGCCGCCTGAACCCCGACTTCCCGGTGCCCGAGGACCTGTTGCGCTAGACGCGGGGCAGCGCCGCGGTGCGGATGCGCGCAAGATTCGCTGGTCGCGTTTGACCCCGGTTTCGCGCGCGCTGCGTTTATGGACTCATCCCCCTGCCCAATCGAGGAGAATGCCATGAAACGATTCGCCGCCCTGCTTGCCGCCCTTCCGCTTGCCGCGTGCATCAGCTTCGCTGACGCCGGTTCACTCGTCGATGTCGGCGTCGTCGACCGTACGACCGGCCAGAAGCTGCGCGTCTATCGCCACGACGGCCGCCTGTACGTTGCCGGTACGCCGGGCAATCGCTACGCGGTCGTGCTCCGCAACCGGACTGGCGGGCGCCTGCTGACCGTCGTCTCGGTCGATGGCCTGAATGTCCTCAACGGTCAGACGGCGTCTGTCGACCAGTCGGGCTACGTCCTCCATGCCGGACAGGAGGCCGGAATCTCGGGTTGGCGCAAGAGCCTGGACGAGGTGGCCGCGTTCTATTTCACCGCGCTCCCCGACAGCTACGCGGCGCGGTCCGACCGCCCGCAGAACGTCGGGGTGATCGGTGTCGCCGTCTATCGCGAGGCCGCGCCGGTCGCCCCGCCACCGGTCGGGCTGTCGACCCGCCAGGAGAAGAGCACCGCTTCTGCCGACGGCGCCGCAGCAAACGAAGCAGCCGCACCCCCGGCGTCCGCTGGGCAGGCCACGGCTCCGGCTCCGGCAGCGGCCGACCAGGCGGCAGCCAAGCGATCCGAAAGCCGTCTCGGAACCGGGCACGGCGAACGAGTCAGCGCTCCGACACAATACACCGACTTTCGCCGGGCCAGTGACGCCCCCGCCGAGGTGGTCACGATCTACTACGACAGCTACCCGCGGCTCGTCGCGCAAGGGATCATTCCGCGGGCCAAGCCGCAACCGGTTCCCGACCCGTTCCCTGGCGGGTTCACGCCCGATCCGCGAAGCTGATCGCCGACTCGGGACAGGATCGTTTCGCGCCCGGTCACGCCCTGTACTTCTCCGGGCGCAGCACGCCGACCTCGCAGACGTAGAGGCAGATGCTGTAATGCGCGAAGTAGCTCTGCTGCAGGTGTTCGCCGAGCACCTCGCAGGTGTGCGCGTCGCAGAGGACCTCCATGCGGATGCAGCGGTCGGCGTCCCAGAGCGCTTCGCGTGCGCCGCTGCTGCCGCCCCCACGGGCATCGACGATCGTGTAACCGTGCGCGCCGAGCCGCAGCGCGTCCTCGACGAGCCGGGACTCGAGCGCCGCCTCGGCGAGGATGACGAGAAGCCTGCATGGATGAGTCTGCATGGGTCAGCTCCTGAGCAGCTGGGTCAGCTGGAAGTACAGCGGAATGCCGACGACGATGTTGAAAGGGAAGGTGATCGCCAGCGCTGCGGTGATCGAGATCGCCGGATTGGCTTCGGGAACGGCGATGCGCATCGCCGCCGGCGCAGCGATGTACGACGCGCTGCCGGCCAGCGTCGCGAGCAGCACCGTGCCACCCGGGCTGAGACCGATCACCGTGCCGAGCAGGATGCCGAGGCCGGCCGCGACCAGCGGCATGCCGACGCCGAAGCCGATCAGGAAGAAGCCGGTCTTGCGCAGGTCGCCGAAGTGGCTCGCCGCGACCAGACCCATCTCGAGCAGGAAGAGGCAGAGCACGCCCTTGAACAGCTGGAAGAAGAACGGGGTCAGTGGCTCGATTCCCTTGGGGCCGGCGGCCCAGCCGACGAGCAGGCCGCCGACGAGCAGGACGACGCTCTTGCCGAGCAGAACTTCGTGGAGCAGCTTGCTCCACGCGACGCTGCCGCCCGAGCGGGCGAGAAGCACGCCGACGACGATCCCGGGAACCTCGAGCAGGACGAGCAGCAGCGGCATGTAGCTTTCGTGTGGCATCGCCTGCTGGACGAGGAAATTGACGCCGACGGCGTAGGTGACGACGCTCACCGATCCGTAGTGGCCGGCGATCGCTCCGGCGTCGCTGCGTGAGAAACGGCCGATCGCCCGCAGGACCGGGTAGGCGAGCAACGGAATCAGCGCGCCGAGCGCAACCACGGCAAGGGCCTTGGGGAGGATCGCCAGCGGGTCCTGTTTGGCCAGTTCGGCTCCTCCCTTGAGCCCGATGGCCAGCAGCAGGTAGATCGACAGCGCTTCGTAGAGCGGCGCCGGAATCCGCAGGTCCGAACGCATCAGGCGCGCGACTGCGCCGACGATGAAGAACATCACTGCTGCATCCATGGGCGGGCTCGCTCGGTGAGTATCGGCGACCTTCGACCGCGCGCCGGTGGTCGGGTTCCCGGTGATCGCGAGAAAACCTGCCGACGGCGTCGGGTCGCCGGATCGTCGCCCGAGCGGCCTTGACGCGCCTGGCGCCGATCCTGATAACATTCGCGCGAACCCTTCGCTTCAGCAGGCCATGCCCAGACCAGTTCCCCACCAGGCGCCTTCCGCGGACGACAAGGACCAGCCACTCGTCGAAGACATCCGCCTGCTCGGCCGCATACTCGGCGAGGTGATCCGCGAGCAGGACGGGTCGGAGGCCTTCGCTCTCGTCGAGCGGGTGCGCCAGCTGTCGATCGCCTACCGGCTGCGCAGCGACGAGCAGGCCGGGCGGGATCTCGACGCACTGCTGCGCAGCCTGAGCAACGAGCAGACGGTCAGCGTCATCCGCGCGTTCAGCTATTTCTCGCATCTCACGAACATCGCCGAAGATCGTCACCACGTCCGCCGCCGGCTGCATCACGAAAACGCCGGGCACCTGCAGGAGGGCTCGCTGGCGCTGACCCTGAAGCGGCTGGCCGACGCCGGAGTGCCGCCCGAGACGATCGCCGGGACGCTCCGCGACGCGCATGTCTCGCCGGTGCTCACGGCTCATCCGACCGAAGTCCAGCGGCAGAGCATCCTCGCCGCACAGCGGGCGATCGCCGAACTCGTCGAGCGCCGTGACGGGCTGTCGAGCCCGCGCGAGCGTGCGCTCAACGAAGCTGCGATCAAGGCGCGGGTGACGCAGATCTGGCAGACGCGGATGCTCCGCCTGGCCAAGCTCAGCGTCGCCGACGAGATCGAGAGCTCGCTTCAGTACTACGGGATGACCTTCCTCGCCGAGGTTCCGCAGATCTACCGGAATCTCGAGGACGAACTTCCGGGCGAGCCGATCGCCCCCTTTTTCCGGATGGGCAGCTGGATCGGCGGCGATCGCGACGGCAATCCCTTCGTCACCGCCGAGACGTTGCGCCTGGCTCTGCGGCGCCAGGCCGAGACGGCGATCCGCCACTACCTCGCCGAGCTCCACGAACTGGGCAGCGAGCTGTCGATCTCGGCGCTCTGGGCGCAGGTCAGCGCCGAGGTCGAGGCGCTCGCCGAGCACTCGCCGGACACCAGCGAGCACCGCCGCGACGAGCCCTACCGGCGCGCGCTGATCGGCATCTATGCGCGTCTCGCAGCCAGCCTGCGGAGACTCACCGGGCAGTCGGCCGCGCGCGATGCGCTTGCGCCGGCTCCACCCTATGCCTCGGCAGACGAGTTTCTCGGCGACCTCGGAGCAATCGAGCGATCGCTGCGCGCGCACCACGGCGATTCGCTGGTCGGGCTCAGGCTCGCTCCGCTGATCCGGGCGGTCGAGGTCTTCGGCTTTCATCTGGCGACCGTCGACCTTCGCCAGAGTTCCGATCAGCACGAGAGTGTGCTGGCCGAGCTGCTCCGCGTCGCGCGGATCGAGGCGGACTACGCGGCGCTCGGCGAAGCGGCGCGCCGTTCGCTGCTCGTCCGGCTGCTCGGCGACGTGCGCCCCTTGCGTGTCCGCGGCGCCGTGTACAGCGCGCAGACCAGCGCCGAGCTCGCGGTTTTCGAGGAAGCCGGGTCGCTGCGGCAGCGCTTCGGGCAGCGGGCGATCCGCCAGTACATCATCTCGCACACCGAGGCGGTCAGCGATCTGCTCGAGGTGCTGCTGTTGTTCAAGGAGACGGGGCTGCTGAGCGGGGCGCTCGACGCCGAGGCGACGAGCCAGCTGATCGTCGTCCCGCTGTTCGAGACGATCGGTGACCTGCGGCGCGCGCCGGCGATCATCCGCAGCTTCTTCGCGATTCCCGGCGTCGCTGCGCTGATCCGTCGCTCGGGCGCCGAACAGGAGATCATGCTCGGCTATTCGGACAGCAACAAGGACGGCGGCACCTTGACCAGCAAGTGGGAACTGTACAAGGCCGAGACGGCACTGGCCAGGTTGTTCGAAGAGCGGCGCGAAGTCCGGGGAATCACCTTGCGCCTGTTTCATGGCCGTGGCGGCACGGTGGGTCGTGGCGGGGGCCCGAGCTACGAAGCGATCCTCGCTCAACCGCGGGGAACCCTGAACGGCCAGATCCGCCTGACCGAGCAGGGTGAGGTGATCGCCTCCAAGTACGCCAATCGCGACATCGGGCGGCGCAATCTCGAGACGCTGGTTGCGGCGACGCTCGAGGCGACCCTGCTGCCGCCGAAGCGGGCTGTTCCCGGGCGATTCGTCGACGTGGCCGAGGAACTCAGCACGGCGAGCATGGCCGCGTACCGCCGGCTGGTCTACGAGACGCCGGGTTTCGCGGACTACTTTTTCTCGGCCACGCCGATCCGCGAAATCGCCGAGCTGAACATCGGCTCGCGTCCAGCCTCGCGCAAGGCGGGTCGGTCGATCGAGAGTCTGCGAGCGATTCCCTGGGGCTTCAGCTGGGGCCAGTGCCGCGTCGCGCTTCCCGGCTGGTGCGGCTTCGGCTCGGCTGTCGAGGCCTATCTCGCCAGCCGGCCGGCAGACCGCGAGTCACGGCTCGAGCTGCTCCGCCGGATGTACGCGCAGTGGCCGTTCTTCCGGACCTTGCTCTCGAATCTCGACATGGTCATGGCCAAGACCGACCTCCGGATCGCGCGCCGCTACGTCGAACTCGTCGAAGATCGTGAATTGGGCGAGCGGATTTTCGGACTGATCGAGGCCGAGTGGCGGCGAACCCGCGAGGCGCTGGCGCTGATCACCGGCGAAAGCCGGCTCTTGGCGTCGAATCCTTCGCTGGCCCGCTCGATCGAACATCGTTTCTCGTATATCGACCCGTTGCATCATTTGCAGGTCGAACTGATGCGCCGCTACCGGGCGGGGTTGGTGGCTGGCGATCCAGGACTGGAACGTGTCCGGCGGGGGATTCACCTGTCGATCAACGGGATTGCCGCCGGGCTGCGCAATACCGGCTAGCCGGCGCGGTCGGCGATCATTGGCCGTCGCAGGTTGCGGCGACTTCCTTGCGCAGCGCCTCCCGCTGCGCGGCGCGCTTCTCTTCGCTCCAGTAGAGCCGTTTGCCGCTTTCGTCGAGCGAGTACGTGGCCGACGACCTCTCCGCCAGCGCCAGGTCGTGTTTGAGAGCGACGCATCTCATTCTGCGCGCCTTCGCCTTTTCCTCTTCGGCCTGCTGGTTCCGCTCCTGCTCGCGACGTTCGATCTGCCGCTTCTGGAACTCGACCTCCTTTTCCTGCCAGGTCTTTGCCGCTGGCCGGGGGGTCTGGCCGCTCGTCGACGGCGACGCTGCGCTGTCGATCGCCTCGGCCTTGCGCGTCACTGGAGGCGTTTCCGAGAAGTGCGTGACGCCATTCTCGTCGACCCATCGGTAGATGCTCGCTGCCGAGCTGTCTCCGACGACGAGCAGCAGCAGCAGGGTCAGCAGTCTCTTGTGCATGGACATCTCCTGGCGCGTGGACCGTTCAGCAACCAACGGCAAGCGGCCGCATGCCGGCTAGCGCGGTGCGCACGCCGCCCGGGCGAGGCGGTCGGCGATCGCCGCCCAGGCCGCCGTGGTGGGAAGCTCCTCGACGAGGATCAGATCGACCCCGGCCTCGTCGAGCTCGCGCAGCGTCGCGTACAGCCCGCGCGCGTAGCCCCAGGGCTCGTCGGGAAGCCGGCTCAGCGCGGTGACGTCGCCGGCCGGCAGTGAGGCGCTGTGGCAGAGCAGCGCGCAACGCCGGCCGCCGCCGCGCAGGCGCTCGACGACCTCGCCGAGCCGCTCGGCGGGGACGATGCGCAGCGGGGTGGCCGGCGCATAATGCGCGGCCAGCGACCCCGGGACTCGCGGCGCGTCGTCTCCAGTCTCTCGGCCGGCCGGCTCCGGCCAGAGGCCGGTGACCAGCGCGATCTGTGCGGCGCTGATGCGTCCCGGCCGCAGCAGCCTTGGCGGTTGGTCGTCGCCCCGACTCAGGTCGAGAATCGTCGACTCGATGCCGACCGGGCACCGGCCGCCATCGAGTACCAGCCCGACCCGCTCGCCGAGTTCCTGACGCACGTGCGTCGCCTCGGTCGGACTGATCCGGCCGAAGCGGTTGGCGGACGGTGCGGCGATGCCGCTGCGCCCGCCGACTCCGCCACCGGCCTCGGCCCAGGCACGGAGCAGGGTGAGCGCCAGCGGGTGCGCCGGGACGCGTAGGCCGACGGTTTGCTGGCCGCCGGTGACTGCCGTGGGTACGCCGGGTGCGCGCCTGAGAATCAGCGTCAGCGGACCTGGCCAGAACGCCTCGCTGAGTTCCCACGCGCAGTCCGGGATCTCGCGCGCCCAGCGCTCGAGGTAGGCGTCGCCGGGCAGATGGACGATCAGCGGATGGTTCGCCGGCCGTCCCTTGGCTGCGAAAATCCGCGCCACTGCCAGCGGGTTGGCCGCGTCGGCGCCGAGGCCATAGACCGTCTCGGTCGGAAAGGCGACGAGTTCGCCAGCCTGGAGCAGCGCGACGGCGAGGCCGATCTCGTCGGCGTCAGCAACCGGCATCGACGATCCCGATCGCCGCACGGGCGGCCAGCGCGGTCTGCCGGGCGCGCTCGGGGTCGGCGTCGAGCACCGTGAAATGACCCATCTTGCGGCCGGGGCGCGCGTGATGCTTGCCATAGAGGTGGAGCTTCAGGCCCGGTACTTCGTGCAGCTTCGACCAGTCCGGCTCGCGCGAGCGATGGCCGGCGGCGGGGTCGAACCACAGGTCGCCGAGCAGATTGACCATCGCCGCCGCCGAGTGTGCGTCGCCGAGGGCCAGCGGCAGTCCGCAGAGCGCGCGGATCTGTTGCTCGAACTGGCTGTTGAGGCAGGCGTCGAGCGTGTAGTGGCCACTGTTGTGCGGCCGTGGAGCGATTTCGTTGATCAGCAGGCGGCCGGCGACGATGAAAAACTCGACGGCCAGCGTGCCGACATAGTCGAGACTCGCGGCGATCTCGGCGGCGAGTTCGGCCGCCTGCTCGCGCAACGCGCAGGGTACTCGAGCCGGTGCTACCGACAGATCGAGGATCCCGTTGCGGTGGCTGTTTTCGGCGACCGGGAAGCTCGCCACCCGTCCGGCTGCGTCGCGGGCGAGAACGACCGAAACTTCACGCTCGAGGTCGAGGCGGCGCTCGAGGACGCAGGCTTCGCCGTTGAACTGCCGTAATGCGGCGAGCGCCTGATCGCGGCCGGCTACGACGGCCTGTCCCTTGCCGTCGTAGCCGAAGCGGGCGACCTTGATGATTCCCGGGTAGAGGTCGTCGCCGGCTTGCGCCAACTCGTGTTCGTCGTGGATTGCGGAGAAGGGCGCGTGGGGCAGGCGTTGGTCGCGGAGGAAGTTCTTTTCAGCGATGCGGTCCTGACAGACGGCGACCGCGGCGGCGGACGGTCGGACGACGACGAACTTGGCGAGGTAGTCGAGCGCACCCGACGGAACGTTCTCGAACTCGGTGGTCACCGCCGCGCAGATCTGCGCCAGTTCGTCGAGCGCCGGGTAGTCGTCGTAGGCGGTCGGCAGGTGACGGTCGGCGATTCGACCGGCGGGGCTGTTGGGGTCGGGGTCGAGAACCCAGACGCGATAACCCATCTCGTGCGCCGCGGCGACGAAGAAACGGCCGAGTTGGCCGCCGCCGAGCATGCCGAGAGTCGCCGGAGGGAGGATCATCGCAGAGGGCGTGAAGAAATCGTCGCGGGCCGGCCGAGAGGCCCGGCGCGAAGGAAGGGCAGCGTCCTCTGCTTTCCCTCCTGCAGCGAACCACGTGACATGGCGGATCGATAGGCGGGAACGGAGCGAGCGACGCTGCAGGTCGGCTGCGCAGTGGATTGATTCACAACCTCTGAACCTCGCACTGGCCGGTCAGACTTCGGGGAGCTTCATGGCCATGACCTTCCTCGCCTGGGCCTGACGGAACTCGTCGAGCCGCCTGGCGAGGTCGGCGTCGTCACCGGCGAGCATGGCGATCGCGAACAGCGCCGCGTTGGCCGCTCCGGCCTCACCGATGGCGAAGGTGGCGACGGGGACTCCCCTGGGCATCTGGACGATCGACAGCAGCGAGTCCTGTCCGGACAGAGCCTTGGACTGAACCGGAACGCCGAGAATCGGTACCGTGGTCTTCGCGGCGAGCATTCCCGGCAGGTGAGCCGCACCGCCGGCGCCGGCGATGATCGCCCGCAGCCCGCGCTGGCGGGCGCTTTCTGCATAGTCGAAGAGCAGGTCCGGCGTGCGGTGCGCAGAGACGACGCGCGCCTCGAAGCCGACCCCGAACTCCTTGAGCAGTACGGCTGCCGCCTGCATCGTCGGCCAGTCGGAGTCGGAGCCCATGACCACTCCGATCAGCGGTTGCGGCTGATCCATCAGAGTCTGTAAATGAATCTGCTGCGTGGCCAATCTGCGGTCTTGCTCATTCGCTCACTCCTCGCTCATCGATTCGCGCTGTCTCCTCGTTCGGGCGCGCGGTGTGTCGGCCTGCTCGCGCCGATTTCTTCACCACTTCTCAGTGCACGTCCCGTTCCGCGGCTTCGAGCGTGTTGGCGAGGAGCATGGTGATCGTCATCGGGCCGACGCCACCGGGAACCGGGGTGATCGCGCCGGCGATCTCGCTGACCGGGCCGAAGTCGACGTCGCCGCAGAGCCTGCCGTCGGGCAGGCGGTTGATCCCGACGTCGATCACCACGGCCCCCGGCTTGACCATCTCGGCGGTGACGAAGCGCGGCTTGCCGAGCGCGGCGACGAGGATGTCGGCGCGCCGGGTGTGGAAGGTGAGGTCGCGTGTCTGCGAATGGCAGACCGTGACCGTCGCGTTGGCCTGCATCAGCAGCATGGCCATCGGTTTGCCGACGATGTTCGAGCGACCGAGGACGACGGCCTCCTTGCCCTTCGGGTCGATTCCCGAGTCGGCGAGAAACTGCATCACCCCGTACGGTGTACACGGGATGAAGCGCGGGTGGCCCTGGACGAGCGCACCGACGTTTTCGGCGTGGAAACCATCGACGTCCTTGGCCGGGGAAATGGCCTTGAGGACCGCGTCGCTGTCGAAATGTCCGGGCAGCGGCAGTTGCACCAGGATGCCGTGGATTCGCGGGTCGGCGTTGAGTTCGCCGATCTTCGCGAGTACGACTTCCGGCGCGACGTCAGCCGCGAAGCCGATCCTTTCGGAATGAAGACCGGCCTGCGCACAGGCGTTGACCTTGTTGCGCACATAGATCCGCGACGCCGGGTCTTCGCCGACGAGGATCACCGCGAGGCCGGGGCGTTTGCCCCGCTCAGCCAGCGCGTCGGCGCGTGCGCGGAAATCGGCACGGAGCTTCTGGGCGAGCGCGTTGCCGTCGAGAATTCTTGCGGTCATGGTCTGAATCCGGGGAAAGAGGCCAGCGCCCGGCACTGGCCGAACGGTGGCGGAGCCGGCACGAAGCGGCCTGCGCCAGGGAATCGATTCTAGCGCACATTCGCGAAGCGCTTCAGTCGGCCGCGGCCGATACGCGCTCTGCTTCCTCGGCAGCCGCTCGGCCGGCGGCAAACGCGCGCCGGTTGAGCTCGACGATTTCCGGCTTCTTGTGCGCAAAGCGCTTCAGGATGCACTGCTCGAGCACTTCCGCCGGGAAGGGGAGATGGTCGGAGATCGCCCCGAGCATCACCGTGTTGCCCAGCCGAACGTCGCCGAGCCCGAGAGCGATCGCCGACCCGTCGAAAGAGACGACGTGCGTCCCGGCGGCGCGCATGGCGCCGACCGGGTCGGCGGGATAGTCGTAGAGTCCGAGTTCGACGACCGGCGGCACCAGACGTCCGCTGTTCATCAGCACGAGCCCTTGCGGGCGCAGCATGTGCCGCCAGCGCATCGCTTCGGCAGCCTCGAAGCCGAGCAGGACGTCAGCCGTTCCCGGGGTGATCTGCGGCGAGAGGACGCGCTGGCCGAAACGCAGGTGCGACGAGACGACCCCGCCGCGTTGGGCCATTCCGGCGACTTCGGTCTTCTTGACGTCGTGGCCGAGGGCGATCGCCGCTTCGGCGAGAATCTCGGTGGCGGTCATCACGCCCTGGCCACCGGTACCGACGACCAGGATGTTGGTGGTGGTGAAAGCTGCTTCTTGAGCCATGGGGCTGGAGTCTCCGTCGGTCAGAATGAGGTGAAACGGCGCCCGAGGCGGTTATCCGACCTGCCCTCGGAGCAGTGCGGCGGGGTCCTCGGGGGTGCTGCCCCGGCAGGCCGGTGGACCACTCGGCTGGTTCGCCGGTAACCCTGCCGCGGGGTGCTCCGTCCTGCCGACCGCCGTCGGTGCCACGCGACTGCTGCGCCTCGGCCGCCGTCGGGCTCGTCTCCGGCAGCGCGTCGCCAGGCTACGCGCTCGTCGGTGCTGCAGCCTCCTTGCGGACCACCTTGATCGGCATCGCCAGCGTGTCGACATGGACGATCGCGTCAGGCGCGCAGGGCTTGAGGCACAGTCCGCAGCCGGTGCAGGCGGCGCTCTCGATGCGCACGAAGGCCAGGTCGACCTCGCGGCCGCTGGCCTTCCTGACCCGGTCGCGACGCGTGACATGGATCGCCGGACAGCCGACGTCGATGCAGTTGCCGCAGCCGGTGCACCGCTCGTCGAGCACCTTGTAGGGCTTCAGCGGGTGGTAGTCCTTGATCAGCACGCACGGCTGGTTGGTGATGATCACCGAGGGTTCGGGGATCTTCGTTTCCTCGCGCAGGGTCTTCAGCAGCACCGGCAGTTCGTAGGCGTTGACCACGTGGACGCGCTCTTCGCGCACGCCGAGCGCCCTGACCAGTTGGGCGAAATCGACTCGCGGAGCGTCGTTGCCGTGGATGTCCCGGCCACTTCCCGGATTGTCCTGACCGCCGGTCATGCCCACTGCCCGGTTGTCGAGCAGCAGGACGGTGACGTTGCCGCGGTTGTAGACGATGTCGAGCAGTCCCTGCATACCCATGTGCAGGAAGGTCGAGTCGCCGATCACGGCGAGCACCTTGCGGTCCTTCTCGGATTCACTCCGTCCCTTGTCGAGACCGAGCGCCATGCCCATCGACGCGCCCATCGAGATGCACGCATCGAGGGCGTTCCAGGGTTGTCCGAAGCCGAGCGTGTAGCAACCGATGTCGCCCGAAATGGTCACGTTGCGTAGCTGCGAGAGCGTGTAATAGACGCCGAGATGTGGGCAGGCGACGCACATCGTCGGTGGACGCGGGAAGACCGGCATCGGTTGAGCGCGGGACGGTTCGGGCGCCGCGTCGCCGAGCAGGCGAGCGATCGCCGGCTTGAGCACCTGCGGCGAGAGTTCGCCCGACAAGGGCAGGATGTCCTTGCCGATCACCTTCATTCCCTGCGCCTTGAGCTCGTTCTCGATCAGCGGTTCGACTTCCTCGACGACGACCAGTTGCCCGCACTCGGCGGCGAAGCTGCGCAGGCGGTCGAATGGCAGCGGATGCGACAGACCGAGCTTGAACACCGGCGCGTCGGGAAAACTCTCGCGGACGTGCATGTAGGCCGGCCCCGAGGTGACGAAGCCGATCCGGCGGTCACCTCCGGACTCGGCGAAATTGAGCGGCGAGACTTCGGCCTCGGCGCGCAGACGTCGTTCGCGCTCGAACATCAGCGGCAGGCGGCGACCGGCTGCGCTGGGCACCATCACCCAGCGGCTGGCGTCCTTGGCGAAGCCGGCGGTCGGTCGCGCGCTGCGTTCGCCGGTGCTGACCAATCCCTTGACGTGACAGATCCGTGTCGTCATGCGCACGATCACCGGCACCTCGAAGCGCTCGGACAGGTCGAAAGCGGCCAGCGTGAACCGGTATGCTTCCTGCGAGTCGGCCGGTTCGAGTAGCGGAACGTGCGCGAAGCGGCCCCAGAAGCGCGAATCCTGCTCGTTTTGCGAAGACGACAGACCCACGTCATCGGCGATGGCGATGACCAGCCCGCCGACGACGCCGGTCAGCGTCATGGTCATCAGTGCATCCGAGGCGACGTTCATCCCGACGTGCTTCATCGCGCAGAAGCTTCGGGCACCGGCCATTGCCGCTCCGAAAGCGACTTCGAGCGAGACCTTCTCGTTGACCGACCATTCGCTGTAGATGTCCGGATAGGCAGACAATGCCTCGAGCATCTCGGTCGATGGTGTACCCGGGTACGCTGCCGCAACGCGGCCGCCCGCTTCCCACACCGCCCTCGCCACGGCCTCGTTTCCCGACATCAGCAATCGGCTTGCCGGTGCCACTGGCCGCCCGGACATCACTGCTTCAGCACTCATTGCATTTCCTCGCCAACGGGTCTCCTGGTTGGCGGCCCTCGGCGCCGCCCTGACAAGGCCCGTATACTGACACAGATCCTGGCGGCTTCGCGGGCCGGGGGTCCGGCTGACAGCGCCGCGCCGCCGGCAGTGCGTGGGTGCCGTCGGCGAGCTTCATCGCTTTCCGACCCGGCCGCCGGGGCGAACTCGCGCCAACCATCTGCGGCGAGATCTCAAGCCCGGCCGGGTGCCTGCCGTATACGAAAATTCATGGAAATGCTCTGCGCTCGCGGAGCGTCCGCGACCGGCTTCGCGCAGCAGCGCGAAGCCCGTGCCGAATCGCTTTGGCCGGTGGTCGCCGACGCCGCGAGCAGGAACGACTGGCCGCCGGAGTCGCCTGGTCGACTACCCGGTTGCCGCGAGGTGATGGCGATGAGCGACTTGCCGCAGAGTTTTCTCGCGGCCCTCGAGGAACTCGATCAGCTTCGGGCTGACGCACTCTTTCGCCTGGCGCTTGCCGACCGTGCCCCGATCGAAGCCGTCGAGCAGCTGATCGTTCCGGCGCTCGAAGCGATCGGCCGGGGCTGGGACGAGGGACGGACGGCGCTGTCGCAGGTCTATGTGGCCGGCCGCTTCTGCGAACGGCTGGTCTCCGGGGTCTTCCCGGCAGGCATTGAAGCCGGCGGTGAGCGGCCACGGACGGCGATCGTCGTGCTCAACGACTACCATTTCCTCGGCAAGCGAATCGTCAGCGCGGTGCTGCGCGCCAGCGGGATCGCGGTCCTCGACTACGGCCGAATGGACGTCGATGAGCTCGTCTCGCGCGTCGCTGCGGATCGCCTCGAGGTGTTGCTGATCTCGGTGCTCATGCTGCCCGCCGCGCTCCAGGTCGGAGCGCTGACTGCGGCCCTGCGGGCGCGCGACCTGCCGGTCCGGGTGGCCGTCGGCGGGGCGCCCTTCCACTTCGATGCCGAACTCTGGCGCGAAGTCGGTGCGCACGCCATGGGGCGCACTGCCGGCGACGCGCCGGGAATCGTTCGTGCGCTGCTCGAGGAGGGGCGATGAATTCGATGCAGCGCTGCCTGGCTGCGCTGGCGCACCAGGAGCCCGACCGCGTTCCGCTCTTCCTGCTGGCCACGTTGCACGGCGCCCGCGAACTGGGCATGCCGATCGCCGAGTACTTTTCGGCGGCCGAGCACGTCGTCGAGGGGCAGTTGCGGCTATTCAGGAAGTACCGCGGCGATTGCCTCTACGCCTTCTTCTATGCAGCGATCGAGGCCGAGGCCTGGGGTGGATCGACACACTTCCGGGCCGATGGGCCGCCGGCCTGCGGCGAACCGGTGATCGGCAGCGCGTCACTGATCGACAGGCTCGATCCGCCGGCGATCGACGACGCTCCGGGTCTGCTGCGGGTCATCGAGACCATTCGCCGGCTGAGCGACTTTGCCGGCGACCGCGTGCCGGTCATCGGGGTGGCGATTTCTCCGTTTTCGTTGCCCGTGATGCAGATGGGATTCGCCGCGTACCTCGACCTGATCCACGACGACCGGGCGCGCTTCGAGCAATTGATGCGCGTCAACGAGGAATTCACCGTCAGTTGGGCCAACGCACAGTTGGCCGCCGGGGCGACGGCGATCTGCTATTTCGATCCGCTGTCTGCGGCTTCGGTCATTCCGCCGGCGCTCTACCGGCAGACTGGCCGGCGGGTTGCGCGGCGGACCCTCGCCCGGATCACGGGCCCAACGGCAACGCATCTGGCTTCGGGGCGCGCGCTGCCGATCATGGGCGACCTCGCCGACACCGGGACGCTCGCCGTCGGCGTCAGCGCGCTCGAGGACCTGCGTGTTCTCAAGGCGGCGGCCGGCGATCGCGTGGCCCTGCTGGGCAATCTGAACGGGGTCGAGATGCGCCGGTGGACGCCGGTGCGCGCCGAAGCCGAGGTCAGGCGGGCGATTGCCGGTGCGGCGCGGGGTGGTGGCTTCATCCTTTCCGACAACCACGGCGAGATTCCCTGGCAGGTCGCCGACCAGGTCCTGATGGCCATCGGCGACGCCGTCGAGCGCTGGGGCCGTTATCCGCTCGACTGGATTCCCAGCGCGGCTCGGGCAGGCTGATGGCCGGTGCTCTTCGTTTGGTCGTCTGCCGGCACTTCGCCGGCGAGGCCGTCGCAGCCGTTGCCGCCGAGGGCTGGGACGACGTCCAGGTGAGCAGCGTGTGCGCGCGCTGTGGCTGCCCGCCGCTTGGCTGGGACGAGCTCCAGCCGGCGATCGGCGACGCCGGTGCTGCCCTGCTCGTCCTCGGACGACCCTGCCTCGTCGGCCTCGATCGGCTGTCGGATTGCGGGCCGCTGCGGCGCCGCGTGCTCGACCAGTGCTTCCACCTGGTTGCCGACCCAGGGGTCGTCGACCAGGCCCTGGCCGAGGGGGCTTATCTGGTCAGTCCCGGCTGGCTGGCCGACTGGCGAGGCCATCTTTCACGGATGGGATTCGGCGCCAATGGCGCGGCGGAGTTCTTCGCCGAGTTCGCCCGGCGCATCGTGCTCCTCGACACCGGCATCGATTCCGCAGCCCCGGCGTTGCTTGCCGAGATGGCCAAGAGCCTGGGTCTGCCGGCGGGTCGCCTGTCCGTCGGACTCGGGCAGTGTCGCCAGACATTCGCCAGGAGCGTCCTGGAATGGCGCCTCGACGAGGCGCGAGCGACCATCGGCGAGCGTGATGCGCGGATCGCACGCAATCTTGCCGAGCATTTCGCGGCGATCGATCTTTTCGCCCGGCTGGCGCGCAGCAGCAACGAAGCCGAGGTGCTCACGACGATCGGCGAACTCTTCGGGATGCTCTTTGCCCCCGGCAGGTTTTATCATGTGACGGTGGAGAACAGCGTTGCCAATCCCGACGCCACGGTGCCGCAGGACCTGCTGGGACCGCTGCTGGCGTTGCAGGACGACTACGACTGGACGCCCTCGGGTCGCGGCTTCATGCTGCGCATCGCCCGACGGGGCGAGGTGCTCGGTCTGCTGGCCGTCGATGAACTGGCCTGTCCGCAGCATCGCGAACGCTACCTGAACCATGCGCTGGCGATGAGCGGAGTCTGCGCGCTGGCCATCGAGAATGCCCGGGCGCGTGAGCGGTTGCTGGCGGCGAAAAAGATGGCCTCGCTCGGCGCTCTCGTCGCCGGAGTCGCACACGAGATCAATACGCCGCTGGGCATCGCCCTGACCGCGTCGTCGACCATGCACGGAGAATCCCGGGAGATCGTGGAGCGGCTGGCTGCCGGCTGTCTGAGCCGGTCCGACCTGACTCGACACCTCGACCGGGCGAGGTCGGCGAACCGGCTCGTCCGGTCGAGCCTCGAAAGGATCGCCAGGCTGGTCGACAGCTTCCACCAGGTGGCCCTCGACGAGCGTCCCGACGAGAGGTTGCGCTTCAGCTTGCGGGACTGCCTCGATCAGGTGGTGCGCAGTTTCGGCGCTGCGTTGTCGGGAGACCGCGTGGCCGTGCGGCTGGAATGCGATCCGCGGATCGAGATCGAGAGCTTCTTCGCCGACTGGGTGTGCGTCCTGGTCAACCTGATCGGCAACTCGTTGCGCCACGCCTTCGTCGGGCGCGCCCGCGGGCAGATCATGATCGGCGTCGTCGTCGTCGGTGGATCGTTGCACCTCGATTATCGGGACGACGGTCGCGGGCTTCAGGGGACCGAGCCGGGCCGGGTCTTCGAGCCCTTCTTCACCACCGACCACGAGCACGGGGCCGGGCTCGGGCTGTTCATGGTGCACAATCTGGTCACCCATCGCCTTGGCGGTCGAATCAGGTGCTGCGACGATTCGGGCCAGGGTCTCGGCTTTCACCTCGAGGTTCCAAGATGAGCAGCGGTCTGCCTGGCGATGGCGACGACTTTCCGGTGCTTTTCGCCCCCGATCCGGCCGACGAGGTGTTGCAGCGCGATCTTCCCTGCTGGGGAGTCCTGCTCGTCGATGACGAGCAGGACGTCCATGCCGTCTTGCACCTGGCGCTACACGACGTGCTCGTCGAAGGCCGCCGGTTGCGGCTGCTCGACGCCCGCTCGGCGAGTCAGGCGAAGACCCTGCTGGCCGAGTATCCCGACGTTGCCCTGATCCTCCTCGACGTGGTCATGGAGTCCGACCAGGCCGGGCTTGAACTCGTCCGCCACGTGCGCGATGAACTCGGCAATCGCTGCATCCAGATCGTCCTGCTCACCGGGCAGCCGGGCTATGCCCCGCAGCGCGAGGTGGTCAGCGGCTACGCGATCGACGGTTATCGGCTCAAGTCGGAACTCAGCGCCAACCGGATATTCGTTCAGGTCTATTCGGCGATCCGCACCTATCGGCTGATGCGCGAACAGGAGAGCCTGCAGCGCGATCTCGAAGAGAAGGTCAGCGAACGCGATCGCGCGTTGCAGGCCCTGCGCGAAAGCGAGGCGATGCTGATTCGGGCGCAGTCGGTGGCCCACGTCGGGAGCTGGAACTATGAGCTGGTCAGTGACGAGATGCAGCTCTCGGCCGAGAGCTGCCGGATATTCGGCGTTCCCGAGGGGACGGTCGGCAGCTGCCAGACCTATCTCGACAGGTTGGTCCCCGAAGACCGCGAGGCGTTCATCGAGGCCTGGCACGAGTTCCTGGGCAGCGGCGAGGAGTTCGAGCACGAACACCGGATCATCGTCGGTGGAAAGCCGCGTCACGTCCGTCATCAGGCCGACCTGACCCGCGACGGGCAGGGTCGACCGCTGCGCAGCCTGGGCACCACGCAGGACATCACCGAACGCAAGCAGGCCGAAGAGGAGCTGCGTCGGTCGAATGCCGAACTCGAACAGTTCAGCTACGCGATCTCGCACGACCTGCGCCAGCCGCTGAGGATGATCTCCAGTTACCTGCAGCTGCTCGGGATCAGCCTCGCCGGTCGGCTCGACGCCGAGCAGAACGACTACTTCAGCTTCGCGATCGACGGTGCGCGGCGCCTCGACCGGATGCTCGTCGCGCTGCTCGAATACTCGCGAGTCGGCCGTCTGGGCGAGCCACCGGTCTGGCTGCACAGCCGGGTGGTTCTCGACGAGGCGCTGCTGTTTCTGCAGCCGGCGATTGCCGAGGCCGAGGCCCGAGTCAGCGTGCGTGGCCGGTGGCCCCGGGTCTATGTTCGCCCCGACGAGATGCTGCGCCTGTTCCAGAACCTGATCGGCAATGCGACCAAGTTTCGCGTCAGCGGGAGGACTCCCGAGATCACCGTGGTCAGCAGGCTGTCGGGCAACGAATGGGAGGTGTCGGTCGCGGACAACGGCATCGGCATTCACCCCGGACAGATCGGACGGCTGTTCCACGTCTTCCAGCGTCTGCAGGGGCGCGCATCGTTCGAGGGCAGCGGAGTGGGTCTGGCGTTGTGCCGGAAGATCGCCGAGCACCACGGCGGGCGGATCTGGGTCGAATCCGCAGGTGAAGGGCTGGGCAGCTGCTTTCACCTCGTCCTGCCCGTTCCCGGGGAACGTTCGTGATCGCGCGGATCAGCCGCGGCGTGGCCGCACGGCCGTCGCAGATCCGGGCGCTGCTCGCGGCCCGGGTTTGTCAGCCGATCAGCATCGCGCTGGCCGTCTTCGTCCTCGCCGCAGCGCTCGTCGCCGGGCTGATCTGGCGCCAGGAGCGCTACCGCCTGCGCGATGCTCGCGGCCTGGCCGCGACTCTTGCCGCCGAACAGGCGTTCGCGATGCAGTCGGGCCTCGAGCGTGCGTTGTCGGCGACCTATGCGCTGTCGGCGATCGTTCGCCAGGGCTGGAGGAGTGGTAGCGAAGACCGCCTGCCGGCGATCGCTGGCCTGCTGCGGGATTTTCCGGGGTCGACGATGCTCCAACTCGCTCGCGGGGGAGTAGTCAGGCAGGTGGCGCCAGCGGATGGCCACGAGGCGGCGATCGCGCACGATCTGCTCGGCGACCCGCTGCTCGGTGCGACCGCGCGGCGCGCCCGCGACACCGGCCAGCTGACGATCGCTGGCCCCTACGCGATGGACGGCGGCCTGGCACTCGCCGGCTGTCTGCCGATCTTCGTCGACGAGGCCCACGGTCAGCACGGATTCTGGGGGCTGGCGATCGCGGTCATCGCTGTTCACGAGATCGCCGCGCCGGTGCGCCTCGCGGAACTGGTGGAGCATGGTTATGGCTACGAAGTGCTCTGGTCGTCGCCGGATAGCCACGGCGCGCAACTGATTGCCAGGTCGGCCAGCGCCGTCGGGAGCGATCCGGTGGAAAGGGTCGTTCCCGTAGCCAACGCCAGCCTGATCCTGCGGCTCGCGCCACCGGTTGGCTGGGGCGATGTGCCCGGGCTGCTCTGGCAGTCGCTGGTCGGTCTGCTGTTCTGCGCACTGCTCGCCTGGCAGGCCGGATGGCAGACGAGACTCGCCGCAACCGCCAAGGCGCACGAGCGCAATCTCGAACGCCGGGTCGCACAGCGCACGGCGGACCTGCAGCGCTTCGCCGAAGTCACTGCGCATCACCTTCAGGAACCGGCGCGCCGCATGGTCAGTTACGCCGGTCGGCTCAAGGGCCAGCTCGCCGGACGACTCGACGACCCCGAGGCGAACATCTCACTCGACTTCATCGGCCAGCAGGCGGGCCGCCTTCAGGAACTGCTGCGCGATGTCGAGCTGTACCTGGCCGCGGACCAGCCGCGTGGCCGGGTCGAGTCCTGTGACGCGGAACAGACCGTGGCCGCGCTGCTGAGCAGGCTCGCCGAGTCGATTGGCGAAGCCGGCGCGCGCGTTCGGGTGGGTCCGCTGCCGCGTGCCCGGATCGATGCACCGCGCCTCGGCGACATGTTCCGGGTGGCGCTCGAAAACGCGCTGGACCACGGCCGAAGCGAGAATGCGCTGTGCATCGAGATCGATGGATCACGCAGCGGGGACCTCGTCCGCTACCGGGTCAGCGACAACGGCCCCGGGGTCGAACCAGAGTATCGGGCGCGGGTGTTCCGGGTCTTCGAGCGCCTCTCGGCCAGCGGCGAGGGAACCGGTATCGGGCTCGCGCTGCTGCAGCGCATTGCCGAGAGCATCGGTGGCCACGCCTGGATCGAGGAAGCCCCTGGCGGAGGTTGCCAAGTTGTGCTGGAATTGCCGGCAGGGGAGGAGAACTTGGCGCCCGAGGGCCGGTCGTGACCATGTATCGGCGCATTGCTGGATCGCGTGCAAGACGATGACAGCCCACACCCCGGCCCCTCAACTGGTCATTCTGCTGGCCGAGGACGAGCCGGCCGATGCCCACCTGTTTCGGCTGGCGCTGAAGGAGAACCACGTCGCTGCCGACGTGCAGCACGTCGTCGACGGCCGGGAAGCGCTCGAGTACCTGCGCCGCCAGGGTCTGCGCTTCGCCGCTGCGGTGCGTCCGGACCTGATCCTGCTCGATCTCAACCTGCCGCGCATGGACGGCCGGGAGTTTCTCGCAGCGATCAAGGAAGATGGCGAATTGCGCGAGATTCCGGTGGTCGTCCTGAGCACCTCCCGCGCAGAGCGCGACGTCGTCGCCGCGTATCGGCTGGGTGCCGCCGGCTATCTCGCCAAGTCGCCCGACGTCACCGAGTTCATCCGTGACATACGCAAGCTGACGACCTACTGGGGCAGCGTCGTGCGACTTCCGGAGCGACAGTGAGAAGCGGTGAGCAGATCGCCGGCATGGCCGCGGCCGCGCGCGTGAGCGAAACGATTGTATATTAGAGCGATGGGCGGGAAGTGAGCGAGCGGGCAACAGCGCGGATCGGTCGCGCGGCAGATTCTTTCACAGCGGCTGGTCCGAGTTCATGAATCAGCGGCTGCGTAGCAGACGAATGCTGATCGTCACCCGGAACGCCGACCAGGCGAGTCGCGCGCGGCAGTCTCTGCTGTGCAGGATGTGCGAGGTCGAGATTCACGCAGCGCAGGATGGGTCAGAGGCGCGCGGCTGGTTGTCCGCCAGGCGAGACGACCTTACGGCCAGGGAGTGCCCGGACCTGATCATGCTCGACCTGGGCAGCCCGGCGTCCGGCGCCCTCGAATGCCTCTGCGCGCTGAAGCAGGACGAAGCGTTGCGCGCGGTCCCGGTGATCGTCGTCGCTCCATTGCTGCCCGACGACGACGTGCGTGCCGCCTACCGGGCTGGCGCAGCGAGTTGCCTGCCGCGAGGGGAGGAGGCGGAGGATCTCTTGGCGGTCATCGACGCACTTGGCGACTACTGGTTCGGACTGGTGTGTCTGCCGCACGATGGCGGGTGGTCGCCGGGCAGACTGGGGGGAACGGAGGACCGTCGATGAGCAAGCCAGCGCAGTCGCAGATCGCGATTCTCGTGGTCGAGGACGATCCGGGCGACCTTGGATTGATCCAGGCGTACCTCCGCCTGGCCGGCCTGCGGCGTGGGGGTGACCGGGGCTCCGTGGCGACCGCGTCGACGCTGGTCGACGGCGCTGCGCTGGCGGTGAGTGTCGCGCCCGACGTCGTGCTGCTCGACCTTTCCTTGCCCGATTCGGCGGGACTGGCGACGGTTCAGGTGATGAGCTCGGTCGTTCCGGATGTGCCGGTCATCGTCCTGACGGGCCAGGACGATCATCAGCTGGCCGAAGCGGCGCTCGAAGCCGGGGCTCAGGACTACCTCGTCAAGGGCCAGTTCGACCACGACGCACTCGGCAGGGCGATCCGCCACGCGCTCGTCCGGCAGAAGCTCGAGTCCCGCCTGCGACTCTTCGAGGCGGCCCTGAACTCGGCGGCGAACGGCATCCTGGTTACCGACGTCAATTCGCGGATCGAGTGGGTGAACCCGGCGTTCACCCGGATGACCGGTCTGACGCTCGATGAGGTGGTCGGGCGAACGACGAGTGAAATGCTCAACTCCGGCAAGCAGGATGCCGCTTTCTATCAGCGGATGTGGGAAACGATACTGGACGGTCGCGTGTGGAGCGGTGAACTGATCAATCGGCGCAAGGACGGCAGCCTCTACGACGAGGCGCTGACCATTTCTCCGGTGACTGACGTCAATGGCCGGATTCGCCATTTCGTGGCCATCAAGCAGGACATCTCCGAGCGCAAGGCCGCCGAGGAAAGGGTTCAGCATCTCGCCCACCACGACCAGCTGACCGATCTGCCCAACCGGGTGCTGCTGACTGACCGTCTGTTTCAGGCGTTGGCCCAGGCGCGGCGCGAACGCAGCACACTGGCGCTGATGTTCCTCGATCTGGACCAGTTCAAGCCGGTCAACGACACGCTGGGTCACGATGTCGGGGACCTCTTGCTGAAGGAAGTGGCTCTGCGCCTGCAGAACTGCGTGCCCCGGGAATCGGACACGATCTCGCGCCTCGGTGGCGACGAATTCGTCATCCTGCTGGCGCAGATCGACAAGGCCGTCGATGCGGTTCTCGTTGGCGGCAAGATCCTCGCGGCGTTGAATCGGCCATTCAGTATCGGACCGCATCAGATCGTCGTTTCGGCGAGCATCGGCATCGCGGTCTATCCGCAACATGGCGAAGACGCCAACAGCCTGCTGAAGAACGCCGACCTGGCGATGTACCTGGCCAAGAAGGCCGGCCGCAACTGCTACCGGTTCTTCCGGGAAATCACCGACACGGCGAGGGCCTGACCACCGGAGCGGGGAACGACGAGGAGGGATGAAGTGCTCAGGGAGCGGGGTGCGGTGACTGAAACGCGCGAGGATCAGCCCATGTTCTGGGCGCCGTCCTTGACTTTCCTGCGCGCGGCGAGCCGGGCGATCCTTTGCGGCGCGCTCGGCGTGCTGCTGACGATCCTGCTGGTCATCCCCGACCAGCCGCTGCGTGCCGTCGGGCCCGCGCTTCTCGCGGTCGTCGCGACGATCTCGCTGCGTCAGCTTCGTGCCGGGCGCGTACGCGCCGCGCTGGCCGTCCTCGTCTGGGGAACCTGGCTCACGGTGATCGGCATCACCGCCTTCTTCGGCGGGGTCCGCGGCCTGCTGGTGATCGTCTATCCGCTACTGATCCTCACCGGCGGCTGGTTGCTCGGCCCGAGAACGGCGGTGGTCATCGCCGCGCTGACCGTCGCCGCGATCGTCGGCTTCGTCGCCGGTGACCTCTGGGCCTGGCTGCCGCCTCGGCCGCCGACCCCGGCGCTGATGTTCGGCGTCGTCCAGACCGCTGCGGTCGTCGTCGCCGCGCTGCTGATCATTCATCTGGTCGGCTCGTACCGCAGCCGGATCGACGAGGTTCGGCAGCTCGGCCGTGACCTCGCCCAGCGGACCGCCGAACTGCAAGCCAGCGAGGCCGACCTGAACCGGGCTCAGGGCGTTGCCCACGTCGGGAGCTGGATTTATGACCTGATCGGCGGGCGGATCGAGATGTCGGCCGAGACCTGCCGGATCTTCGGTCTGCCCGAGGGGGTCACCGGGGATATGCAGTCGTTTCTGGCTATCGTGCATCCCGACGATCGGGCTGCACTGAAGCAGGCGAGCGATTCGGCGCTTCATGGAGACACCTTCGACATCGAGCTGCGCATCGTCGTCGACCGTGCGGTTCGCTGGATCGTGCTGCGTGCCGAAGTCGAGTTCGACGTCGACGAGCGGCCGGTGCGCAGCGTCGGGACGGCGCAGGATGTCACCGCGCGGAAGGAACTCGAAGCGAGCCTGCGTGACCAGCGCGAGTTTTTCCGGCTGATTTCCGAGAGCATCGGCGAGCACATCGCCGTGCTCGACCTCGAAGGCCGGCGACTCTACAACAGTCCGTCTTACCGGCAGTTCTTCGGCGACGCGAGGAACCTGCGCGGCAGCGACTCGTTCGCCGACGTGCATCCCGAGGACCGCGATCTCGTCCAGCGCGTGTTTCACGAGACGGCACAGAGCGGCGTCGGCCAGGAAATCGAGTATCGGCTGGTGCGTCGAGACGGCAGCGTCAGGCACATGTCGTCGTCGGGAAAGGTGATCCGCGACAGCGAGGGACAGCCGGTGCGGATCGTCGTCGTCTCGCATGACATCACCGATCGCAAGCACGCCGAGCAGTGGGAGAGGATCGCGGCGACCGCCTTCGAATCGCAGCAGGGGATGTTCATCACCGACGCGTTCGGGATCATCCTGCGGGTCAACCAGGCGTTCACCGAGATTACCGGTTATTCGGCCGAGGAGGCGGTCGGGCGCAACCCGTCGCTGCTCCGCTCGGGTCGGCACGACGCGACCTTCTATGCGGAGATGCGTGAAAGCCTCGAGCGTACCGGCGCCTGGCAGGGCGAGATCTGGAACCGGCGAAAGAGCGACGAGATCTATCCCGAGTGGCTGACCATCTCGGCGGTGACCGACAGTGATGGCCGGGTGACGCACTATGTCGCGACGCTGACCGACCTGACGATGCGCAAGGCTGCTCAGGAGGAGATTCGGCATCTGGCCTTCTACGACGCGCTGACCGGGCTGCCCAATCGTCGCCTGCTGCACGAGCGCCTGCGTCTGGCGATGGCCACGAGTGCCCGGCGCGGTCGCCAGGGTGCGCTGCTGTTCATCGATCTCGACAATTTCAAGACGCTCAACGACACGCTCGGGCACGAGAAGGGCGACCTCCTGCTGCAGCAGGCCGCTCGCCGCCTTTCCGACTGCATTCGCAGTCGCGATACGGTCGCGCGTCTCGGCGGGGACGAGTTCGTGGTCATGCTCGAGGACCTCGGCGAGCGGATCGATGAAGCGGTGACCCAGAGCCGGATCGTCGGCGAGAAGATCCTTGCAGTCCTCAATCGCCCCTATGACCTGGCTGGCCACGAATACCACAACACGCCGAGCGTGGGCATCACGCTGTTCAGCGGCGAGCGGGATGCGCTCGACGAACTGATGAAGCGGGCCGATCTGGCGATGTACGAGGCCAAGGCGACCGGGCGGAACACGCTGCGTTTCTTCGATCCGCAGATGCAGGCCGTGGTCACGGCGCGCGCGGCGCTCGAGAAGAACCTCCGCGAAGCGCTGCAGCGGCGGGAGTTCTTCCTCTGCTATCAACCGCAGGTCGATGGCTCAGGCTGTGTCGTCGGCGTCGAGGCGCTGGTTCGCTGGAAGCACCCGCAACGCGGTCTGGTCTCTCCGGCCGAGTTCATCCCGCTCGCCGAGGAGACCGGGCTGATCCTGCCGCTCGGGCTGTGGGTCCTCGAAACCGCCTGTGCGCAGGTTGCCGTCTGGGCGGAGTGCCCCGGCCGGGAACGGCTGACCGTCTCGGTCAACGTCAGCGCGCGGCAGCTGCGCCAGGCGAATTTCGTCGAGCAGGTCCTCGGCGTCCTGGCCAGCAGCGGTGCCAACCCGCACAACCTGAAGCTCGAGCTCACCGAGAGCATGCTGCTCGACAACGTCCAGGAGATCATCGCCAAGATGAGCGCGCTCAAGGATCGCGGCGTCTGCTTCTCGCTCGACGACTTCGGTACTGGTTACTCGTCGCTCTCCTATCTCAAGAAGCTCCCTCTCGATCAGCTGAAGATCGACCAGTCCTTCGTTCGCGACCTGCTCACCGACCCCAACGACGAGGTGATCGCGCGGACGATCGTCGCCCTGGCCAGCAGTCTGGGCCTGGCGGTGATCGCCGAAGGGGTCGAAAGCGTCGCGCAGCGCGACCTGCTCAAGGCGCAGGGATGCGACGCGTACCAGGGCTACCTGTTCAGCCCGCCGCTGGTCGCCGCGGACCTCGAACGTTTCCTCGACGCGCAGCAAGCGAGGGCGGGCGGATGATCGCCGCCGGTCGCCGGCGAGGCCTTGCGGAGCGATCGGGCGATCAGGGGCGCGGCCGGTCGGCCGCCTCGCCGTCCTCGGCCCTTTCTTCCTCGATGGTCTCTTCGAGCGACTCGAGGTCCTTCCTGTTCTGACGCAGGAACAGGACGAGAGCCCCGAGCAGGGCGAGGGCGAGCACGGCGACCAGGGCGACGGCCCCCCAGTCGAGGCTGGCCAGCGAGTTGGCGGGCGATGTCGGGTTCATGTCGGTCTCCTCTTCCTGGGGGTGAGTCAATGGGGATGCCGGTGCGGCGCCTCGGAATGATGCGTCAGAGCGGCGGCATGGTGGTGAAGCGTGGCGTGGCTGTCGACCCTCGGCGTCGGGCGGCCAAAACGCTGCGGCAGGCACGATCCGGCGATCATTCCGAGCAGGCTCACGCCGAGCCCGATCAGCTGCGCGGGCACGGGCGGCTCTTCGACCAGCACCTCGATCAGCAACCAGGACGCGAGACCGCCAAGGATCGCGGTCAGCGCCCCCTGGGTCGTGGCACGCTTCCAGTAGGCCCCGAAGAAGAGCGGCACGAAGGCGCCGGCGAGGGTCACCTTGTAAGCGTTCTCGACCATCTTGAAGATCGACGCCTCTGAGTTCAGCGCAAAGCCGAGGACGAGGACCGTGAAGCCGACGAGGGTCAGCCGCATGATGCGCAGGAAGGCATGGTCGCCGAGTTCGGGGAAATGGCTGCGCACGATGTTCTCCGAGAAGGCGACCGAAGGCGCGAGCAGCGTGGCCGATGAACAGCTCATGATGGCCGAGAGAACCGCACCGAAGAAGATCGCCTGCGCGACCACCGGCGTGTGTTCGAGGACCAGCGTCGGCAGCACGAGTTGCGAATCGCTCTCGATCAGGCCGTTGAACCTCGCGGGATCGATCAGCGTCGCCGAATAGGCGATGAACATCGGGATGAAGGTGAAGCAGAAATAGAGACCTGCGCCGAGGATCGAGGCCTGGATGGCCACCCGTGCGCTCTTCGCCGAGGTCACCCGCTGGAAGACGTCCTGCTGGGGAATCGATCCGAGCATCATCGTCACCCAGGCACCGATGAAGCCCAGCCATTCGGTCGCCGTACCCCCGGGGAAGAAATCCAGCCGGCCGGCGCTCGCTGCCTGATCGAGGACGGCCGCGACGCCGCCGGTCATTGCCGAGACGAGGTAGCCGATGTAGAGCATGCCGCCCATGACCACGCCCATCTGGACGAAGTCGAGGATGGCCACCGAGAGCATGCCGCCAAAGGTCGTGTAGGTCAGCACGATCGCCGCGCCGAGGATCATTCCCGCAGTCTGCGGTACCGCGCCATCGGTGACCACGTGGAAGACGAGGCCGAGCGCCTTGATCTGGGCCGATACCCAGCCGAGGTAGGAAGCGACGATGCAGACCGTGGTCAGAACCTCGACCGTGTGGTTGAAGCGCATCCTGAAGAAGTCGCCGAGGGTCAGCACGTTGAGCCGGTAGAGCCGCGTGCCGTAGAAAATCCCGGCGATGACCAGGCAGAGGCTGGCGCCGAACGGGTCGGCAACGACGCCGCGCAGACCTTCGCGGACGAAGGTGGCCGAGACGCCGAACACCGCCTCCGCGCCGAACCAGGTGGCGAAGACGGTCGCCGTGACCACCGGCAGCGGCAGGCTGCGGCCGGCTACGGCGAAGTCCTTGGTGTTGTGCACCCGCGTCGCGGCGTAAAGCCCGATGCCGATCGACAGCAGCAGGTAGATGACCACGAACCAGATCAGCATCGAGACACTCCGGGAGCCGGTTTGGTTTCTCGCGACGACGCCACGGTTGCCAGGCCCCCGGGCCCCGCCGGAATGACGCCGTCCGCGGCCTGCTGCAGTCCCGGGCAGCTTGGCGGACTCCCGCGGCCGATCCGCGGGGATGTCCGGGAATTATCCCAGAAAGCGGGCTGCGGCGCGTCGCGCAGCGACTGCCGGCTCCGGCCGGTGGTCGCCTTCCTGCCGGCTGGTGGCCGGCCGCATCCCGGTCGTCGTCGGTGTCAGCCAGCCGGAGCCTTGCGCTGCTGCGCCTCGGCCCACAACGCCCGGGCGAAGGCCTTCCACGCCGGACCGCCGTGGCTCTCGATGCCGACCGTCGCGCTTTCTTCGAGCGTCCGCAACATGATCCCGGCCAGGCCGAAGAGCTCGACCCTGGCCAGCAGCTGGTGGTCGACCGGGCCCGATGCGGCCATCCTGACCCGTTCCTGAAGGTGGTCGAGCGCCTCGCGCGCGAGGCTCCGGACCTGCACCTCGTCCGACCAGTCGATGCCCAGCGCGATGCCCTTGCGTTCGATCTCGAGTTCGATCTCGCGAGTGTCGTTGTCGTAGTTCTCGAATCCTGCCATGGTCCTTTCTCCTTGGGCCCTCGGGAAGCGGCGCTGCGCGGCACCCTCGGCATTTCGGGATGCTCTTCCAGAAGCGGTTCGGGCCTCCGCTGCCGCCTCTGCGATGCTCCTGTCAACGCGTACGCTGCCTGGGCGTTGTTCGACACAGGCGATCCGCCTGTCCATCTGCAAGGAGAAGGTTATGCGTAAAGTATTGACTGTGGCAATGGCTGTGTTGTTGTCCGCCGGTCTGGCCCACGCTCAGGCCCCTGCCCAGCCGGCCGCTCCGGCGAAGCCGGCGGCGATGCCGGCAGCTCCGGCGGCGATGCCGGCGGCTCCGGCTGCTGCGGTCCCGGCGACTCCGGCAACGCCGGCCGTTCCGGCGGCGAAGGCGGAAGCGCATGCGGCAGCGCCCGCGGCGGGTGGTTGCGAAGCAAGGGCCGTCAGCAAGGACGGCAAGCCGCTGGCCGGTGCCGCAAAGGCCGCGTTCATGAAGAAGTGCGAGGGCGAGGCGGCTTCGGGCTGTGAAGCCAAGGCGGTGAGCAAGGACGGCAAGCCGCTGACCGGCGCGGCCAAGACCGCGTTCATCAAGAAGTGCGAGTCGGGCAAGTAGCCGCGAAGAGTACCGCGAGTCGGCCGGATCGGCCGACTCCGCGCGGTGTTGCGGAGCGCACCCGCGCGCGGTGTGGTCGCGCCGGCCAGCGGCTGCGCTTTGCAGCCGCCGGTCACGCGGCCGGCGATCACCGGCAGGACGCCGAAGAACGGCGATGCGCGAGACGCTGATCGTCAGCACGCAGCGCCGCGAGCAACTCGTCGACATAACCCGCCTCGTCGAGCCGGTGGTTACGCGCAGCGGCATTCGCGATGGTCTGGTCTCGCTGTACGCCCAGGGCGCGACCTGCGCGATCATGATCCAGGAGAACTGGGATGAAAGCGTGCAGACCGACGTCGTCGACTTTCTCCAGCGGTTGATCCCGCGGGGCGTCTGGTCGCACGACGAGCAGGACGGCAACGGCGACGCGCATCTGAAGGCCGGGCTCGTCGGACCTTCCGAGACGCTGCCGCTGATCGACGGCCGACTCGGTCTTTCGCGCTGGCAGAACATCTTCCTCTGTGAGTTCGACGGACCGCGGCGCGAGCGGCGGATCGTGTGCACGATCATCGCCGACCGCTGAACGCGGCGCCCGACCGAGTCGGGCCGCCGGCAGTCGGTGACGGAGTTCAGCTGCCGATGATCGCGGCGACCTGCCGGGCGATCGCCAGGCACGCGGTCAGGCCCGGCGATTCGATCCCGAACAGGTTGACCAGGCCCGGGATGCCGTGGTCGCGGGGTCCCTGGATCAGGAAGTCAGCGGGCGGATCGTCCGGCCCGGCGATCTTCGGACGGATTCCCGAATAGGCTGGCACGAGGGTGCCGTCGCCAAGCGCTGGCCAGTAGCGACGGATTGCCGCGTAGAAGGCGTCGGCTCGCGCCGGGTCGACGCGGTAATCGGGCCAGCCGATCTCGCCATCCCGAACGGGTCCGGGCAGCCACTCGACGTCGGGTCCGAAACGCGCCTGGCCGGCGAGGTCGAGGGTCAGGTGCACGCCGAGGCCACCGGGTTCCGGGAGCGGATAGACCAGCCGCGAAAACGGCGAGCGTCCGCTCAGCGCGTAGTAGTTGCCCTTGGCCAGGTAAGTCGTCGGCAGCCGTCCGGCCGGGAATCCCGAGAGCGACGCTGCGACTGCGGGTGCCCACAGTCCTGCGGCGTTGACCACCAGGTCGGCGCGAAAACGGACGCCGGCAGCACCACCCGTTTCGAGGACGAATCCCGCCGTCTCGACCCAGCCACGCCTGAGCGGACTGTTCACGGCCAGCAGTGCGCCTGCCGACTGCGCATCGCCGAGGAGCGAGAGCATCAGGCCGTGGCTGTCGACGATTCCGGTCGACGGAGAGAGCAGGGCGGCCGTGCAGCATAGCTCGGGTTCGAGCCTGCGTGCCTGTTCAGCGTCGAGCAGGCGCAGATCTTCGACGCCGTTGGCCCGGCCCTGAGCGAGCAGGGCTTCGAGCCTCGCATGCTGGCTGCGCGCGGTGGCGACGATCAGCTTGCCACAGCGGCGATACCCGACGACGTGGCGGGCGCAGTAATCGTCGAGCGCGTGCCGTCCGGCGACGCAGAGCTGCGCCTTGAGCGAGCCTTCGGGGTAATGGATTCCGGCGTGGATCACCTCGCTGTTGCGCGAACTCGTTTCGCTGCCGAAGCTGTTGCGCCGCTCGACGATCAGCGTCTCGATGCCGCGCTGCGCGAGCGCGCGTGCGCAGGCGAGACCGACGACTCCGGCGCCGATCACCGCCGCTCCGACCTTCTCCAAGGCTCGTGTCTCCCTCTGTCGATGGCCAATTGTAGTCCGTCTGCGGTGCGCAGAGCGCAAGCGCGAGCGCTCGCTGCCGGTGGCGTCTGGCGCTCGGCGGGGTGAGCCGCTAGACTGTCGGTCGTGGGCGTCCGGCAGGCGCTGCCGCATCGTGCGCAGGGCCGGATGACCAGGGCCGGGTCGGCGACGGGGTCGGTCGCGGGCGACGATCAGGTTGCGGAGGCGGAGATGACGACCAGCGCTGAAGTCCTGAGTTTCTGGTTCGAGGAGATCAGTCCGTCGCAGTGGTGGGCGAAGGACGAGGCTTTCGACCGGCAGATCGCCGGGCGTTTCGCCGCCGTGCATTCGGCGGCGCTGCGCGGCGAACTCCACGGCTGGCGCGATGGCGGCGAGGGTCGGCTCGCGGAGATCATCGTCCTCGACCAGTTCTCGCGGAACATCTTCCGGGGCCGTCCGGAGGCCTTTGCCGCCGACGGAATGGCCCTCGTCCTCGCCCAGGAAGCCGTTGCGCGAGGACTCGACGAGCTGCTCGACGTCTCGCGCCGCGCCTTCCTCTATCTGCCGTACATGCACAGCGAGTCGCGGCTGATCCATCGCCAAGCGGTCCGGCTGTTCGCCGCCGCAGGTCTCGAGGACAACCTGCGCTTCGAGATGCAGCACCGGGCGATCATCGAGCGCTTTGGGCGCTACCCGCACCGCAACGCGATTCTCGGTCGACCGTCCACGCCCGAGGAGATCGAATTCCTGAAGCGTCCAGGATCGTCCTTCTGAGCATCGGCCGCCTGCCGGAGTGCACAACTGCCGCACTCGCCTCGAGGAGAGGGCCCCGTGACCCATCAGCAAAGCCTTGAATTTCATACTCACGGCCGCGGAACGCTGGAGATCACCGGCGAGGTTGCGCGGGTCGTGCGCGCGGCCGGCGTGAGCTGCGGGCTGGCCCACGTTTTCGTCCAGCACACCAGCTGCTCGGTGGTGCTGACCGAGAACGCCGACCCGTCGGTGCGCCGCGACCTGGAAACCTTGGCCGCGCGCTGGGCGCCGGACGGTGATCCGGCGTATCGGCACGACGACGAAGGCGACGACGACATGGCCGCGCATGGCCGGAACATCGTCGCGGGGGCCGCGGTGTCGGTCCCGGTCGCCGATGGCCGCCTGCTCCTCGGGACCTGGCAGGGGATTTATCTCTGGGAACACCGGACGATCGCCCATCGCCGGCGTGTCGTGGTCACCGTTGTCGGCTGACGCGCAGTCGCTCGTCCGCCCGACCGGTCCCGGTCGATTCTTGCTAAACTCGCCGGTCGGTGTCGTCTGGCGGTCGAGCGGAGAGAGTCAATGAAAATCGGATTCATCGGTCTGGGAATCATGGGGCGCCCGATGGCCCTAAACCTGCTGAACGGCGGTCATCAGCTCGCCGTCTGGGCGCGGCGAGCCGAATCGATGCAGCCGCTGCTCGACGCCGGAGCGAGGGGCGCAGCGAGCCCGGCGGCGCTGGCCGGCGGGGTCGACCTGGTGATTTCGATGGTCGCCGATGCGCCGGACGTCGAACAGGTGATGCTCGGCGAGCGCGGCGTGGCCAGTGCCGGCAAGGCCGGACTGGTCGCCGTGGACATGAGCACGATCCGCCCGGCGGCGGCGCGCTCGATCGCGGCCCGGCTGCTCGAGCAGGGCATCGATTTCCTCGACGCCCCGGTCTCGGGCGGCGAGGTCGGCGCGGTTGCCGGCACGCTGTCGATCATGGTCGGCGGCAGCGCGGCCGCTTTCGAAAGGGCCCGGCCAGCCTTCGCGAGCATCGGACGGAACATCGTCCATGTCGGCGAGTCGGGCGCCGGCCAGGTGGCCAAGGCGGCGAACCAGATCGTCACCGGTGTCGGCGTGCTGACCGTCGCCGAGGCGCTCAACTTCGCCGCGCGCAGCGGCGTCGATCCCGCTCGCGTCCGCGAGGCGCTGCTCGGCGGCTTCGCCTATTCGCGGATCCTCGAGAACCATGGGCAGCGGATGCTCGACCGCGACTTCCGGCCTGGTTTCAAGTCGTGGATGCACCAGAAGGACATGAACATCGTCATGCAGAGCGCGCACGAACTGGGCCTGTGCCTGCCGGTTTCTGCGGCGACCGCGCAGATGTACAACGCGATGGTCGGTTCCGGACTCGGCGAAGAGGATTCGATCGCCGTTCTCAAGCTGCTGGAACGCCTGTCCGGCGCAGCGAGTTGATGCGCGTCGGCTTCATCGGCCTCGGCGTGATGGGGCGGCCGATGGCCGGGCACCTGCTGGCCGCCGGGCACGATCTCGCGGTCTGGGCGAGAAGGCCGGCGGCCGCGGCACCGCTGGTCGATGCTGGAGCCGTCGGGTGCGCGACGCCGGCGGCCGTGGCCGATCGCTGCGAGGTCGTGTTCACGATGCTCACTGCGGGGAGTGACGTCGAGCAGGTCGTTTTCGGGCGCGACGGCCTCGACGCAGGCCTGGTCGTCGGTTCGATCGTCGTCGACATGAGTTCGATCGCCCCCGAGACGGCGCGTTCGCTGGCCCGGCGGCTGGCGGCGCGTGGCGTCGACATGCTCGATGCGCCGGTCTCGGGCGGCGAGCAGGGGGCGCTCGCGGCAAGCCTGTCGATCATGGTCGGCGGGCCGAAGCGCGCACTCGATCGCGTGCGACCGCTCTTCGAACGCCTCGCCACGACGATCGTCCATGTCGGCGAGAGTGGTGCGGGTCAGGTCGCCAAGGTCTGCAATCAGATGGTCATGGTCGGTACGCTCCAGGCGATCGCCGAGGCGCTGCACTTCGCCCGTTGCGCAGGCGCCGACGCGCATCGTGTGCGCCTCGCGCTGGCCGGCGGTTCGGCGGCCAGCCGGGTGCTCGAGGTGATGGGCGGCAAGATGGTCGAGCGCGATTTCGTGGCCGGTGTCGAAGCGCGACTGCATCACAAGGACTACGCGGTGGTCCTCGACGAAGCGCATCGCCGAGGGTTGCCGATGCCCGTTTCGGCGCAGGTCAGCCAGCAGCTCAATGCGCTGATGGCCATGGGTCTCGGCCGCTGCGACAGCGCGGCACTGCTCCGGGTGCTCGAGGCCGGCAGCCGGTGAAGCGCTTCCTGATCGTCCTCTGCCTCGTCGCCCTCGGCGGTTGCGCGGGTCTCGGCAGCCTCGCGCGCAAGCCCGAAGTGAGCATCGCCGGACTCAGTCTCGTCCAGGCGCGGCTGTTCGAACAGCGTTTCGCGCTGCGGCTGCGCATTTCCAACCCGAACGACGTCGATCTCCCGGTCAATGGTCTCAGCTTCGAGGTCGAGATCAATGGACAGCCGTTCATCACCGGTCTCTCGGACAAGCCGGTGACCGTCCCGCGCTTCGGCGAAGCGATACTCGAGGTGATGGCCACGAGCACGGCGGGCAGCGCGCTCAAGCAGCTGCGTGAGTTGCAGAAGGGCGGGCGGATCGACTACCGGATCAGCGGCCGCCTGCAGCTCTCCGGCATCGGCGCGCTGCCTTTCGAGCGGCGCGGCGACCTGCAGCTTCCGGCAACCGACGGCGCGCCGCGCAAGTCTCCACAGTCGGGAGCTGGCAGCGTCTGACGGCTGCCGGTGGTGAGCGGCACTCAGCCCGGCCGGCTGCGCGTTCCGGCATCGCCCGGCGCGACTGCCGATTCGACGAGGCGCAGACCGGCGGGCAGCGACTCGCCGAAGGCGCGGCGCTCGTCGGCCCTGTCGAGTTCGACGACCGTCTGCAGTTGCGCCGTCCACGCGGCCTGCGCACCGATCGCGGCCAGTCGCGAGATCACCGTCTGGCGCAGCGCTTCGGGGATGTCGCGCAGGCGGTCGCCGGTCAGCCGACCGATCTGTGTCGCGGCAAAGGCGGCCGGTTCGACCTTCTTCCAGTCGGTTTCGAGCAGTGCCGCGAGCCAGCCGCTCGCGGATTCGGGTGGCACCACCTGATGGGCGCTGCCGTAGAGCGGCTGACGCGCGCCGATGCGGCCGAGCGCCCACCAGCCGAGCGGTCTCTCGGATGAGCGGCGCAAGCGTCCGAGAAGCCAGTCGCCGATCTCGATCTTGCGTTCGACCGACAGTCTTTCGAGCGAGGCGACGAGGCGCAGCATGTCGTCGTGACTCCCGGCGACGGCCGTCGGCAGTCGGCCGCGAACCCGTGCCGTGTCGGCGCGCAGCCACGGCGTGAGTTCGGAGAGGATCTCCTCCTGGATCGGCGCGGGCAGTCCACCTGCCGCACGCCGCCAGAGTGTCCACCATTCCGACCAGTTCTGGCTGTCGTTGACGTACTGCAGGCGCTGCGCCAGCAGTTCGCAGAGTTGTTCGACTCGCCAGTCGTCGAGCGGGTAGCCGAGGCCCGGGCGAAGGCAGAATCCGGCGAGATTGAGCCACACGCGTTCGTGCTCGGACGAGCGCCTGCGGCGACGGGCGCGCTGCATCAGCGTGTCGAACAGCGCCCGCAGCAAGGGCATCTCCCAGTCGTCGCGCTTGCCCAGCAGGTGCTCCAGATAACCGCGCAGGCGCCGCACTTCGCGGCTGTCGATGGGTTGCGAGCTCGGCCCGAAAAGGCGGTCGATCGCCTGCTGGGCGTCGGCGAAACGCGCCGGCAGCGCGGCCGAGACGATCGCCTGCTGGTCAGCCGCCTGGCGGAGCTGGAATTCGAGCAGCCAGCGGCGAGTGGCGTCCTCGCTGCTCACGCAGTGCAGTTCGAGTGTGCCGACCTCGGTCATCGCGGCGATCAGCTCGACGCGGACGTCGCGCTGGCTGCTGCCGGCGAGCGGCTGGACGACGCTGGCGATCGGCGGCAGGCGAACGAAGTCATCGTCGCCGAGGCTGGCGATTTCGCCTGGCCGATAAACCGTGTCGCCGACCGACGAGGCGAGGTGGAAGCGCACCGGCTGGCCGAGACGAAGGCTGAAGCTGCGCTCGGCGAGGCGGATCTCCTGGCCCTCGTCGGTGCCACGCGGCAGCAGACAGATGCCCCGGCGGCGCTCTCCCTGTTCGTCGAGAACGAGGAAGTAGCTGCGCGCCGATCCACCGCCGATGCGTCGGCCGTGGCCCTGGCGAACGAGCGCGAAGGCGACCGCCCCGCGCGCGACGGCAACGTCCGGATCGTCGTTGTGCAGCAGGCGCAACGGTTGTCCGCGCCAGTCGCCGAGCGTCCGGCAGACGCGCTCGGCGAGCGCCGCCGCACGAAAGACGCCGCCGTTGAGCAGCAGCGTGTCGGGCACGGGCAGCACGCCGTCGCTCGCCTCGCCGCCGAGCGCGTGCTGCGCGGCATGGGCGTGACGGCGAAGGAAGGCGGCGATGTGCCGGGTGATCGCCGGATCCGCCGGATAGGGCAGGCCGAACTCGACGATCGCCGCCCGTCGCTGCTGCAACGGCTGGTCGGGCGCGCAGTGCGGGAAGAAACCGTCGACGAGCAGCTCGCGGACGTCCTCGCGAGCGAGTTCGATCGTTCGCGCGCTGCCGATCAGTCGCGAGCCGCCGCCGAGGAGCGTCACGAGGACCGAGGCCGGCGCGTCATCGGCGAGCAGTTCTTCCTTGGCGACGCGGCAGCGCGCGTTCAGTTGCGAGAAGCGCGCCGCCGACAGTCGCCCGTCACTGGCCGGAAGACGCGACTCGACGAGATGCGTGAGGGCCAGGTCCATGTTGTCGCCGCCGAGCATCAGATGGTCGCCGACGCCGATTCGCGTCAGCTCCGGCTCGCCGTCGTTGGTCGACACCTCGATCAGCGTCAGATCGGTCGTTCCGCCGCCGACGTCGCAGACGAGCAGCAGCCGGCTGCCGGCGAGTTCCTCGGCGACCCGCTGCTGGTGGCGGAACAGCCAGTCGTAGAACGCGGCCTGCGGTTCCTCGAGCAGGCGCACGCGCGGCAGCCCGGCGAGCCGCGCGGCTTCGAGGGTCAGCGCGCGCGCGCCGTCGTCGAAGGACGCCGGGACGGTCAGGACCACCTGCTGGTCTTCGAGCGGCGCCTCGGGAAAACGATGGGTCCACGCTGCCCGGACGTGTGCGAGGTAGCTCGCGCTGGCCTCGACCGGAGAGATCCGGGCGATCCTTTCGTCGGCCCCCCACGGGAGAATCGGCGCCAGGCGATCGACCGCGGCGTGCGATAGCCAGCTCTTGGCGCTGGCGACCAGGCGGCCGGGTACCCGGGCGCCGAGCTCGATCGCCAGCTGGCCGGTGATCGCCGCCTCGGCGCTCTCCGCCGGCGTCCACGGAAGCTGCGCCTCGCTGGTGCCGATTTCTCCCGCTGCCGGGTGGTAGCGTGCCGAGGGCAGGAGAGGTTTGGCGGCGACCTGCCCGAGGCCAACGAGCTGTTCGATCGCCAGCAGCTCGATCTGCCCGGTGCCTGGCGCGCTGTACGCGACGACCGTGTTGCTCGTGCCGAGGTCGATCCCGACGATGTACGCTTTGTTCATCATTCCCCGCGGGTCGGTGCGTGGTCTGCGAGCGGGGCTCGCGCCGTCAGGCCCACCCAGGCGCGCGCCTGTCCTGGTTGCGGGCCTGAGCGGGAAGATCGCCAATGCGCTTCGCGGTAGCTCGTTCCAGTCCGGAATCTGGGGGCGGAAGCGCCGGCTTCAAGTGGCGCGCAGACGGCTTCGGCTGGCGATCACCGGAAAGCGCGGAGCGCTCGGAGAACCCCGCTGCTGCGGCTCGTTCTCGGCGGCGGGGGGCGATGCCTCATGGTGGTGCTCGACGGTGCCCCGGAATGGTGCGCACGACGCCTTGCCGGTGTCTCGGGGGGCTTGCCGCGGCCTGTGGACGCCGCTTTGGCGTGTCGTTGGACAGCCTCGAGACTTTCTGGCACGGCGATTGCTTTGACTCCACCGAGGAAGAAGATCTTCCCGGTTCCCAACCCTAGAGGAGTTCAGAAAATGATCCGTCGCCACTTCATGAAGACCGTCGGTGCTGCCGCCGTCACCGCCGCTTTCGGCCTCGTTTCGTTCACCGCGCACGCAGCCGAAACGATCAAGGTCGGCATCCTCCACTCGTTGTCCGGAACGATGGCCATTTCCGAAACGGCGCTCAAGGAAACCGCGCTGATGACCATCGACGAGATCAACAAGTCCGGCGGCGTGCTCGGCAAGAAGCTCGAACCGGTCGTCGTCGACCCGGCCTCGAACTGGCCGCTGTTCGCCGAGAAGGCGCGCCAGCTGCTGACCAAGGACAAGGTCGCGGTGGTCTTTGGCTGCTGGACCTCGGTCTCGCGCAAGTCGGTCCTGCCGGTGTTCAAGGAGCTCAACGGACTGCTCTTCTATCCCGTGCAGTACGAAGGCGAGGAACTCGAGCGCAACGTCTTCTATACCGGCGCGGCGCCAAACCAGCAGGCGATTCCGGCGGTCGAGTACCTGATGAGCAAGGAGGGCGGAGAAGCCAAGCGCTTCGTCCTGCTCGGTACCGACTACGTGTATCCGCGGACGACGAACAAGATCCTGCGCGCCTTCCTCAAGTCGAAGGGCGTCGCCGAGGCCGACATCATGGAGGAATACACGCCCTTCGGGCATAGCGACTACCAGACGATCATCGCCAAGATCAAGAAGTTCGCTTCCGAGGGCAAGAAGACCGCCGTCGTGTCGACCATCAACGGCGACTCCAACGTGCCGTTCTACAAGGAACTTGGCAACGCCGGCCTGAAGGCCACCGACGTCCCGGTCGTCGCCTTCTCGGTCGGCGAGGAAGAACTGCGTGGCGTCGATACCAAGCCGCTGGTCGGCCACCTCGCGGCCTGGAACTACTTCATGTCGCTGAAGAACCCGCAGAACGAGAAGTTCGTCAAGGCGTACAAGGACTGGGCGATCAAGCAGAAGCTGCCGAACGCCAAGACGGTGGTCACCAACGACCCGATGGAAGCGACCTACGTCGGCATCCACATGTGGAAGCAGGCCGTCGAGAAGGCCAAGTCGACCGACGTCGACAAGGTGATTCCGGCGGTCGCGGGCCAGAACTTCGCCGCCCCGTCCGGCTACACGCTCAAGATGGACGAAACCAACCACCATCTGTGGAAGCCCGTGTTCATCGGCGAGATCCGCGCCGACGGCCAGTTCAACGTGGTCTGGAAGTCCAAGGGCCCGATCCGCGCCCAGCCGTGGAGCCCGTTCATTCCGGGTAACGACAAGAAGAAGGACGAGCCGGAAGGCAAGTAATCGCCCGCGTTTCACGAGTCGCCGTCCGGGTGACTCGGCACACTCCCTCTCCCGACCCCCCCGGGAGAGGGCTTTTCGATCGGAAGAGACATGCGCATCACCGGACTACTGCTCTGTGGCTGGTTGCTCGGCGGCTCGTGCCAGGCGGCGATCGATCCGGCCCTGCTCGCGCCGCTGGCCGCCGACGATTCCGAGCAGCGGATCGAGGCGATCGGCGCGCTGGCGCGCAGCGCCCCCGATGAGGCGCTGCCCGTGCTCGGTGCGTTGGCCAGCGACTCGCTGGCCGTCGCCGCAGGCAATCGGCTGGTGATCATCGATGGCCAGCGGGTTGTCGACGCGGCGACCGGGCGCGAGATCACCCCGCCTCCGGCGAACCTCGAAGCGATCAACATCAACAACCGCGTGCGCCGGGAACTGGCCAGTGCGCTGGCCGCGTTGCGGCTGTTCTCGAACGACCGCGACCAGCGCCTGCAGGCCGCCCACGAAGTCGCGGCCGGCGCCGACGCGAGCCTGCTGCCGTTGCTCGACAAGGCGCTCGCCGCCGAGACCGACCCAGAGATCGTCGGGCGGCTGCGCATGGCCCACGCTCAGGCCAGCCTGACTTCGTCCGACGCCGGCGTTCGTCAGGCGGCGGTGCGCACCCTCGGCGAGAGCAGCGATCCGCGAGTTCGCCAGTTGCTCCTGCCGCTGACCGAGAAGCGCGGCGATGGCTGGGTCGAGCCGGACGGCGCGGTGCGCGCCGCGGCCGGAACGTCGATCCGCGAGATCGAACGGCGTCTCGCCTGGGCTGACGGCCTCGGTCGTGCGTTCACCGGATTGTCGCTTGGCTCGATCCTGCTGCTCGCCGCGCTCGGCCTGGCGATCACCTACGGCGTGATGGGGGTGATCAACATGGCCCACGGTGAACTGCTGATGGTCGGCGCCTATTCGACTTGGCTCGTCCAGGGCGTCTTCCGCACCCATTTCCCGGGCGCCGTCGACTGGTACCTGCCGGCGGCGGTGCCGGTCGCCTTCGTCTCCGCGGCCCTCGTCGGCGTGCTGATGGAGCGGGTGGTGATCCGCCATCTGTACGGTCGGCCGCTCGAAACGCTGCTCGCCACCTGGGGCATTTCGCTGTTCCTGATGCAGGTGGCACGCAGCCTGTTCGGCGCCCAGAACGTCGAGGTCGCCAACCCGGCGTGGATGGCCGGCGGCGTCGAACTGCTGCCGAACCTCGTCCTGCCGTGGAACCGGATCATCATCGTGGCCTTCTCGATCGCCGTTCTCGCGGCGATGTGGGCGATGCTCAACCTTTCGCGTCTGGGCATGTTCGTCCGGGCGGTGACGCAGAACCGCGCGATGGCCGGCTGCGTCGGTGTTCCGACGGGGCGCGTCGACACGCTGGCTTTCGGCCTCGGCGCGGGAATCGCCGGGCTCGGTGGTGTGGCGCTGTCGCAGATCGCCAACGTTGGCCCGGACATGGGCCAGGGCTACATCGTCGATTCGTTCATGGTCGTCGTCCTCGGCGGCGTCGGACAACTCGCCGGGGCGGTCTGGGCCGCGCTCGGCCTTGGGGTGGTCACCAAGTTCCTCGAAGGGTGGACCGGAGCGGTCATCGCCAAGATCGTCGTCCTGGTGTTCATCATCCTGTTCATCCAGAAGCGTCCGCAGGGCCTGTTTGCCCTCAAGGGCCGTTTCGTCGAGTCCTGAGCCGCGGAGACGCCGATGCCTACCCCCCTGATCGTCCGTTTCCTCGGCGCTTTCGACCGGCGCGGCTGGCAGTTCGCGGCGCTATTCGCCGCGCTGACGCTGGTCGCCGTTCCGGTCATGCACCTCGTCGTTCCATCCGGGAGTCCGCTGCATCTGTCGACCCATTTCGTGACCCTGACCGGCAAGATCCTCTGCTACGCGATCGTCGCCGTGGCGATGGACCTGATCTGGGGTTACGCGGGGATCCTCTCGCTGGGTCACGGCCTCTTCTTCGCCCTCGGCGGCTATGCCTTCGGGATGTACCTGATGCGCCAGATCGGACGCGACGGCAGCTACCAGAGCGATCTGCCCGACTTCATGGTCTTCCTCGACTGGAAGGACATGCCCTGGTTCTGGGCCGGCAGCGACAGCTTCATCTGGGCCGTGCTGGTCGTGCTCACCGTTCCCGCGCTGATCGCCTTCGTCTTTGGCTACTTCGCCTTCCGCTCGCGAATCCGCGGCGTCTACTTCTCGATCATCACCCAGGCGCTGACCTACGCGGCGATGCTCCTATTCTTCCGCAACGAGACGGGCTTCGGCGGCAACAACGGGTTCACGGATTTCAAGCGCATCCTCGGCTTCTCGATCACCGCCCCCGAGACGCGGGTCGTCCTCTTCGCGCTCTCGGCGATGGCGCTGCTCGCCACGCTGCTGCTCGCCCGCTATCTGGTGGCTTCGCGCTTCGGGCGCGTGCTCACCGCGATTCGCGACGCCGAGTCACGGGTGATGTTCCTCGGCTACCAGCCGCTGTGGTACAAGCTCTTCGTGTGGACCCTCTCGGCGATGCTCTGCGCGATCGCCGGGGCGCTCTACGTCCCGCAGGTCGGGATCATCAATCCTTCCGAGATGTCGGTCGGCAACTCGATCGAGATCGCCATCTGGGTGGCCGTCGGCGGGCGCGGCACGCTGATCGGGCCGCTCATCGGTGCCTTCCTGGTCAACCTCGCGAAGAGCTGGTTCACCGTCAGCTTCCCCGAGTACTGGCTGTTCTTCCTCGGCGCAATGTTCGTCGTCGCCACGCTCTACCTGCCGCAGGGGGTCGTCGGTCTATGGCTGAAGCTGCGTGCGCGAGCGGCGCGTGCCGAAAATCCCGTCTCGCCGGCGACGAAAGGAGCGCGCGCATGAAGGCCGTCGATCTGCCTCTCGCGAACGGCGAGAACTCCCCGTGGGACAGTGGCACGGCCGAGCTCGGGCACATCCTCCATCCGGGCGAACTCGACCTCTCGCACAAGGTCATCCTCTACCTCGAGGACATCAGCGTCAGCTTCGATGGCTTCCGGGCGCTCAACCGTCTATCGCTGACCATCGACTCGGGCGAGCTGCGCTGCATCATCGGCCCGAACGGCGCCGGCAAGACGACGATGATGGACGTGATCACCGGAAAGACCCGACCCGACGAGGGCCGCGCGTTCTTCGGGCAGACGATCGACCTGACCCGCCTTTCGGAGGCCGAGATCGCCAGCTCGGGAATCGGCCGGAAGTTCCAGAAGCCGACGATCTTCGAGAACCACAGCGTCTTCGAGAATCTCGAACTGGCGATGAAGACCGACAAGCGCGTGCGGCGCAGCCTCTTTTCGGTCCTCGACTCGGCGGCCGCCGACCGCATCGCCGAGACGCTCGAGCTGATCCGCCTGGCCGGCGCCGCCGATCGGCAGGCCGGTCTGCTCTCGCACGGCCAGAAGCAATGGCTCGAGATCGGCATGCTGCTGATGCAGGAGCCGAGGCTGCTGCTGCTCGATGAGCCGGTCGCCGGGATGACCGACGAGGAGACCGAGCGAACCGGCGAGCTGTTCCTCTCGCTGGCCGGGCTGCACTCGCTGGTCGTCGTCGAACACGACATGGCCTTCGTCCGGCAGCTCGGCGGGCGGGTGACCGTGCTCCACGAAGGCAGCGTGCTCGCCGAAGGCAGCCTCGAGGAGGTGCAGGGCGATCCGCGGGTCATCGAAGTCTATCTCGGGCGATAGGGCGATCAGATCATGTTGACGGTCAATGGTCTCAACCAGTACTACGGCGGCAGCCACATCCTGCGCAATCTGAGCTTCGCGGCCGAAGCGGGGAAGGTGACCGCGATCCTCGGGCGCAATGGCGTCGGCAAGTCGACGCTGCTCAAGTCGCTGATGGGCCTCCTGCCGCTGGCCAGTGGTCGGGTCGAGTTTGCCGGGAACGACCTGACCCGCGCCGCGCCGCATCAGCGGGTCAGGGCGGGAATCGGCTACGTGCCGCAGGGCCGCGAGATCTTTCCGCGCCTGACGGTCCACGAGAACCTGCTCATGGGGCTCGCCTCGCGTCCCGGCGGGAGCGACTTGCCCGAGCGGGTGTTCACGATGTTTCCGGTGCTCCGGCAGATGTTGCGCCGGCGCGGCGGCGACCTCTCGGGCGGTCAGCAGCAGCAGCTGGCGATCGGCCGGGCGCTGGCGATGGGACCGAAGCTGCTGATCCTCGACGAGCCGACCGAGGGAATCCAGCCGTCGATCATCAAGGACATCGAGCGGGCGATCCGCTCGCTGGCCCAGGGCGGCGAGATGGCCATCCTGCTCGTCGAGCAGTATTATGACTTCGCCCGTTCGCTGGCCGACCAGTACCTGGTCATGGAGCGGGGCGAGATCATCATGCGCGGGCGCGGGGAAGACATGGACAAGGATGGGGTGCTGGCGGCCCTCGCCGTCTGATGGTCGGGCGGTGGTCCGTCGCGGCGGACGAGGCGGCGCGGCCGGGCTGGGCGGCGCGCCTCGATCTGGCTTTCGCCAGGCGCGGCGAGCGGTCGGTCCTCGTCGGCCGGGCGCACCACGGACCGCTGCGCGTGCAGAAGGCGCTCCATCCGGAAGGTCCGGGCGTCTGTCAGGTGATCGTCGTGCATCCGCCGGGCGGCGTCGCCGGTGGCGACAGCCTCGAGATCGACGTCTCGGCGGCGACCGGCGCCCACGCACTGCTGACCACGCCCGGTGCCGGCAAGTGGTATCGCGCGGGCGGACGCGCGGCGCGCCAGGCGCTGACCGTGCGCGTCGAGCCGCAGGCGGTGGTCGAATGGCTGCCCCAGGAGACGATCGTCTTCGACGGCTGCGAGGCGTCGATGGGCACGCGGGTCGAACTCGCCGATGCGGCGCTCTACTGCGGCTGGGAGATTCTCTGTCTCGGCCGGACCGCGGCCGGCGAGACCTTCAGCCGCGGCCGTCTGGCGCTGGCCACGCGGATCGAGCGGGCCGGCGCGCCGCTGTGGGTCGAACGCGGGCAGCTCGCCGGCGGCTCGTCGTGGCTCGCGGCAGCCCCGGGCCTCGCCGGGCGGCCGGTCTGTGCGACGCTGTTGCTCGCCGGCCGGGCCATCGACGGCGAATGGATCGACGCCTGCCGGGCGATCCCGCTCGCCGACGGCGTGCTCGGCGGGGTGAGCATGCTCCCCGAGGTCCTCGTCGCCCGCTGCCTGGCCCCGGCGGCCGAAGCCGCGCGCGGCTGGTTGAGCGAGCTCTGGCAGCAGTTGCGTCCGCGGGCGCTGGGGCGGGTCGCCGACCCGCCCCGGATCTGGAATACGTGAGGAAGAGCGATGGAACTGACGCCGAGAGAGAAGGACAAGCTGCTGATGTTCACCGCCGCGCTGCTCGCCGAAAGACGCCGCGCGCGCGGCCTGAAACTCAACTACCCGGAAGCCGTCGCGCTGATCAGCGCGGCGATCGTCGAAGGGGCCCGCGACGGGCGGACGGTCGCCGAGCTGATGAGCTACGGGACGACGCTGCTGACGCGCGACGAGGTCATGGAAGGCGTCCCCGAGATGATCCACGAGATCCAGGTCGAGGCGACCTTTCCCGATGGCACCAAGCTGGTCACCGTGCACCAGCCGATCATTTGAGGAGACGAGCATGATTCCCGGAGAATTGCGCATCGAGCCCGGCGACGTCGAACTCAACGAAGGTCGGCCGACGATTCGCCTGAGCGTGGCCAACACCGGCGACCGGCCGATCCAGATCGGCTCGCACTACCACTTCGCCGAGACCAACGCCGCGCTGTCCTTCGATCGCCAGGCGGCGATCGGCTTCCGGCTCGACATTCCGGCGGGAACCGCGGTGCGCTTCGAGCCCGGTCAGACGCGCAGCGTGCAGCTCGTCGCCTTCGCCGGCGCGCGCCGGGTGTACGGCTTCAACGGCCTGGTCATGGGGGCGCTGCAATGAGCGTCCGGATCTCGCGCCAGGCCTACGCCGAGATGTTTGGTCCGACGGTCGGCGACCGCGTGCGCCTCGCCGACACCGACCTGTGGATCGCCGTCGAGAAGGACCTGACGGTGTATGGCGAGGAGGTCAAATTCGGCGGCGGCAAGGTCATTCGCGACGGCATGGGGCAGTGCCAGCTGACCGCCGCCGAGGTCGCCGACACGGTGATCACCAATGCGCTGATCGTCGACCACTGGGGGATCGTCAAGGCCGACATCGGCCTCAAGGACGGGCTGATCGCGGCGATCGGCAAGGCTGGCAACCCCGACATCCAGGCCGGGGTGACGATCGCCATCGGCGCGAGTACCGAGATCATCGCCGGCGAAGGGCTGATCGTCACCGCCGGCGCCATCGACAGCCACATCCACTTCATCTGTCCGCAGCAGATCGACGAGGCGCTGATGTCGGGGGTGACGACGATGCTCGGCGGGGGCACCGGGCCCGCTGCCGGCACCTGTGCGACGACCTGTACGCCCGGGCCCTGGCACATCCGGCGAATGCTCGAGGCCGCCGAGGCCTTTCCGATGAACCTCGGCTTCTTCGGCAAGGGCAACGCTTCGCTGCCCGAGCCCTTGCGCGAGCAGGTTCGCGCCGGAGCGATCGGGCTCAAGCTGCACGAGGACTGGGGGACGACGCCGGCGGCGATCGACAACTGCCTCTCGGTCGCCGACGAACTCGACGTCCAGGTCGCCATCCATACCGACACGCTCAACGAATCGGGTTTCGTCGAAACGACGCTGGCCGCTTTCCGCGGCCGGACGATCCACAGCTTCCACACCGAAGGCGCAGGCGGCGGCCACGCGCCGGACATCCTGCGCGCCGTCGGCGAAGCCAACGTCCTGCCCTCGTCGACCAATCCGACCCGGCCGTACACGGTGAACACCGTCGACGAACACCTCGACATGCTCATGGTCTGCCATCACCTCGACCCGGCGATCGCCGAGGACGTCGCCTTCGCCGAGAGCCGGATCAGGCGCGAGACGATCGCCGCCGAAGACATCCTGCACGACCTCGGCGCGCTGTCGATGATGTCCTCCGACTCGCAGGCGATGGGCCGGGTCGGCGAGGTGATCATCCGCACCTGGCAGACGGCGCACAAGATGAAGGGCCAGCGGGGTTTCCTCGCCCCACCCGGCGGCCATCCCGGCGAACCTGCCGACCACGACAACTTCCGCGTCCGGCGCTACCTCGCCAAATACACGATCAACCCGGCGATCACCCACGGCATCGCGCATCTCGTCGGGTCGGTCGAGCCGGGCAAGCTCGCCGACCTGGTCCTCTGGAAACCCGCGTTCTTCGGCGTCAAGCCGTCGCTGGTCCTCAAGGGTGGGATGATCGCCGCGGCGCCGATGGGCGACGCCAATGCCTCGATCCCGACGCCGCAGCCGGTCCATTACCGGCCGATGTTCGCCGCCTTCGGGCGCGCGCTCGGTCGCTCGGTGAGCTTCGTCTCGCAGGCCGCGCTGGCCAGCCCCGAACTCGCCGCGCTCGGTCTGGCCAAGCCGCTGGTCGCCGTGCGCGGCACGCGCGGCCTGCGCAAGACCGACATGGTGCACAACGACGCGACGCCGCGGATCGAGGTCGATCCCGAGACCTACGCGGTGCGCGCCGATGGCCAGCTGCTGGTCTGCGAGCCGGCGACGACGTTGCCGATGGCCCAACGCTACTTTCTGTTCTGACGATGCTCGTCGCCGAATCCCTGACGACGCCCGACACCCCGGCCAGCGACCGCCTGGTCCTGCCCTTCGACGCACGCTGCCGGAGCCGCCAGCGGGTCCGGCTGGTCAGCGGTGACGAACTCGGCTACGTGCTGCCCGCCGGGACCGTGCTGCGGCACGGGGACCGGCTGCTCACCGAGGAGGGTCGGGTGGTCGCCGTCGAAGCCGCGCCCGAGGCACTGCTCGAGGTGCGCACGGCCGATCGCCTGCTGCTGATCCGCGCCGCGTACCATCTCGGCAACCGCCACGTGCCGGTACAGATCGGCGAGGACTGCCTGCGTTTCCAGCCCGACCATGTGCTCGGCGAGATGCTCACCCGGCTCGGCTGCCAGGTCGTCGCGGTCGAGGCGCCGTTCGACCCCGAGGGAGGCGCCTACCGCGCCCACGCGCACGCCGACGGGCATGACCACGAGCCGCGAGTCGCCGGATCCGCGGCGCACGACCCGGGCCACGGGCCGCACCGGTCACCGGCGAAGATCCACGAGTTCAGGTGAGCTTCGGGTGACCATCGGCTCGCCGCGTCTCGCCCTGCCGCGCCTGCTGCAGCTCGCCAGTCCGGCGCTGCCGGTCGGCGCCTACACCTACTCGCAGGGACTCGAGTGGGCGATCGACGCGGGGATCGTCGGCGATGCCGAGAGCGCCGGCGAGTGGATCGGCGGGGTGCTCGGCGAATCGCTCGGGCGCTTCGAACTGCCGCTGCTCGCGCGCCTGCACGAAGCCTGGCGGGGCAACGACCGGCGCGAGGTCGAGCGCCTCAACGGCGACTTCCTGGCCAGTCGCGAATCCGCCGAACTGCGCGCCGAGGCGGTCCAGATGGGCTACTCGCTGCGCCGGCTGCTCGGCGATCTCGACGCCTTCGCCTTGCCCGGCTTCTACCGCGCGCTTCCGGAAGCGTCGTTTCCCGCCGGCTGGGCGCTCGCAGCCTGCGTCTGGCAGGTCCCGCCGGGCGATTCGCTGACCGGCTATCTGTGGTCGTGGGCCGAGAATCAGGTGATGGCCGCGCTGAAGGCCGTCCCGCTCGGCCAGGCTGCCGGTCAGCGGATCCTGCTCGCGCTCGGCGCGCGGATTCCGCGAATCGTCTACGCCGCGCTCGATCTGCCCGAAGAGCGGTGGAGCAACTTCGCTCCGGGTCTGGCTCTGGCCTCGATGAGGCACGAGACGCAGTATTCGCGGCTCTTTCGATCGTGAAGGAAGGCATGAAACCACGTCCCGCCCTGCGCGTCGGCATCGGCGGCCCGGTCGGATCGGGCAAGACGGCGCTGACCCTGGCCCTGTGCCTCGCGCTGCGCGACCGCTACAGCCTCGGTGTGGTGACCAACGACATCTACACCGCCGAAGACGCCAGCTTCCTCGTCCGGCACGCCGCCCTGCCGAGGGAGCGCATCCTCGGCGTCGAGACCGGCGGCTGTCCGCATACCGCGATTCGCGAGGACGCCTCGATCAATCTCGAGGCGGTGGCCCGGCTGACCGCCGCGTTCCCGGATATCGAGATCGTTTTCGTCGAATCCGGCGGCGACAACCTCGCAGCGACCTTCAGCCCCGAACTTTCCGACCTGACGATCTACGTCATCGACGTCGCCGCGGGCGACAAGATCCCGCGCAAGGGCGGTCCGGGAATCACCCGCTCCGACCTGCTGGTGATCAACAAGACCGACCTCGCGCCGCTGGTCGGCGCCTCGCTCGAGGTCATGGAGCGCGACAGCCGGCGGATGCGCGGCCAGCGGCCGTTCGTCTTCTCGAACATGAAGACCGGACAGGGACTGGCCGGGATCATCGCCTTCATCGAGGAGCGTGGCGTGTTGCGCCGGCCGGGCAGTAGCCGCTGAGCTCGCCTCGTCGCGCGGTCGATTTTCGCGCCAGCCGGTGAGACCGGCGGGTACGCGGCGACCGGCGAGGCTCAGCGAGACGCAGCGGCGCCCGCCGCTGGCTCGCCGAAGCACAGGCTGCGCGCGTCTCCGTTGGCCATCCGGACGATGAACTTCCAGAGCGCCGGGCCGTAGAGGTCGTGGTGACCGGCGATCACCGAAGCCGTCGTGCGCAGGGTCCACAGCGCAAGCGACGACCCGGCTCCCGTCGGGAGGCATTCGATCGTCGCTTCGCTGCCATCGCAATCACCGCCTGCAGCCGCGCCGCCGCTGTCCAGGCCCGCTCCCGAGCGGGCCTGGACAGCGCCTCTGCCCGCCAACGCTCGAGGGTCGTGACCGAAATTCCGACCTCCCGCGAAACCTCCTCGATCACCGCGCTCTCCGGTGGCAGCAGCCGCCCCAGCACCCGATCCTTCATCGCTTGTCCGTATCTCGATCTGTGTCGTCTCCTGATCGCCCCCTCGCTTCAGATCCTAACGAGGCGGCAACTGGTCTGACGCAGAGGGTGGTGCGTGTCAAGATAGTTGTCGCCTGAGTTCATGCTGCCAATGGCATACTGTTGGTCATCGTGGTTGCCGCATTCACGACGACATCGCGTTCCGGGTTGAGCGTCACGGTGTCGATGGGCGACCAGTTCCGGGTGTGTCGACTCCAACGGGCCGGGTTCTTCGCGCGGGCGGCCTGGTAGAGCAGATGGCGTGCGGCGAGGAGGGCCCGATCATCGCCGGCATGACGTTGCTCGGGGGTGACATAGCGGATAGCGGAATGGCGATCTGATCTTCGTCGATCCTGACCGCACGGCTGGGCATGGCTCGCTAGTCGTCGTTCGCCGGGATGACGAGAGGGAAGCGACCTTCAAGAAGCTGGTCGTCGAAGGAGATCGGCGCTACCTGCGCGCGCTGAACCCGGCGTGGCCAGAGCCCATCCTGGCCATCGACGGCAACGCCACCCTATGCGGCGTCGTGATCTTCAAGGGGGAAGTGACGATCTGACGGGCGCGCGGTGGCGTCGTGGGGTGCCGGTTTCGGCGGGAACGCCAGAGACTAAGCCGGTGAATGCGTCTTGAGCCAGTCGCGCAAAGCAGCATCCACGCGGGTTTGCCAGCCCTCACCTGAGGCACGGAAGGCTTGCACGACATCCGGGGACAGGCGAATGGTGATGCGCACCTTGGTCACGGTGGACAGCGGCCTGCCGCGCTTGAGCGTGGGCTTGGCGACCTCCCAATCGGTATCGGTATAGGGAACGGCATCCGGGTCGGACATCGCCGCTGCCGTGATAGCGGTGTCCTCTTCCGACGTGGGCATGATGGTTCCGGGCTTAAGCTTCGGCATAGCGTTTCACCTCTCGCTGATTGGCCTTGCGCAGGCTGATGATGCGCCGAACCTCGGCGCGGTCCACAAAGGCCACGTAGTACAGACGAAGCCCGATGTAGCAGATGGCGGCCATGCGCGTTTCGCCATACTCGCGCCGGACATCAGGCCAGACCACCGCCGATTCCCACTCCACTTCAGCAGCCAGCGCGAGCGATACGCCGTGCTTGGCCATGTTGGCGGCGTCCTTGGCGAGGTCGTAGACGATTTCCATGTGAATGAGTGTATGCACACAAACACAGGGAGTCAAGGAGTTTCTGTGCATACACATCAGCCGCCGGGGAATGCGTCGATGGCGAACTGGGAGCACGGTGGCGGCTTCTCACTCGACGCCAGCATGCGCGTGGAAGGGGCCGACCACCAGGGCCTGGAAAGGCTGTTGCGCTACTGCGCTCGACCGGCCTTCGCTCTGGAGCGTTTGCGTGAAATCGACGCTGAACACCTGGTCTATGAGAGCGTCAAGCCAGGTCCCGGCGGCAGCGTCAGCTTGATGCTCACGCCGCTCGAACTGATCGAGCGTCTCGCGGCGCTGATTCCGCCGCCGCGCCGACATCGGCATCGGTACTACGGCGTACTGGCACCCAACGC
>NZ_JAMTDX010000002.1 GCF_023806625.1 Accumulibacter sp. | reverse complement strand
ACGTCGCAGGAGGCGATGATCGCGTACTGCGGCGAGGTCGAGGTGTGCATCAGGTAGGCTTCATTGAACACGTCGCGGTCGAGCTTCCGGCCCTCGGAGTCCTGAACGAGGATCTGCGAAGCCTGCGAGAGGCCGGCGAGCAGCTTGTGCGTCGACTGTGTCGAAAAGATCATCGAGTCGCGGCAACGCGGCCGATTGGCGCCGATCGCATGGTAGTCGCCGTAGAAATCGTGGAATGCGGCGTGCGGCAGCCAGGCCTCGTCGAAGTGCAGCGCGTCGATCGCGCCGTCGAGCATTTCCTTGATTTCCTCGACGTTGTAGAGGATCCCGTCGTAGGTGCTCTGGGTGATCGTCAGCACTCGCGGTCTGGCCTTGACCGAACGGGCGAAGGGGTGGGCGTCGATCTTCTTCTGGATGTTCTCGAAGCGGAACTCCTCCTTGGGGATCGGCCCGATGATTCCGTAATGGTTCCGGGTCGGCATCAGGAACACCGGGATCGCGCCGGTCATGATGATCGCGTGGAGCACCGACTTGTGGCAGTTGCGGTCGACGATCACCACGTCGCCCGGCGCGACGGTCGAGTGCCAGACGATCTTGTTCGACGTCGAGGTTCCGTTGGTGACAAAGAAGAGATGGTCGGCGTTGAAGATCCGGGCCGCGTTTCGCTCCGACGCGGCGACCGGTCCGGTGTGGTCGAGCAGTTGCCCGAGTTCCTCGACGGCGTTGCAGACGTCGGCGCGCAGCATGTTCTCGCCGAAGAACTGGTGGAACATCCGGCCGACCGGGCTCTTCAGGAACGCGACGCCGCCTGAATGGCCAGGACAGTGCCAGGAATACGACCCGTCCTCGGCGTAATGCGTCAGCGCACGGAAGAAAGGCGGCGGCAGGCTGTCGAGGTAGGCACGCGCCTCGCGGATCACGTACCGGCCGATGAACTCGGCGGTATCCTCGAACATGTGGATGAACCCGTGCAGTTCGCGGAGCACGTCGTTCGGGATGTGCCGCGAGGTCCGTGTCTCGCCGTAGAGGAAGATCGGAATGTCCTCGTTGCGGCAACGGATCTCCTTGACGAAGGCGCGCAGGCCGGCGATCGTCTGGTCCGCGCGCCCATGTCGGAAATCCTCGTCGTCGATCGACAGGATGAACGTCGACGCCCGGCTCTGCTGCTGGGCAAACGAGGTCAGGTCGCCGAAGCTGGTGACTCCGAAAACCTCGAAGCCCTTCTTCTCGATCGCCTTGGCCAGCGCCCGAATGCCCAGTCCGCCGGTGTTCTCCGAGCGGTAGTCCTTGTCGATGATGATCACCGGGAAGTTGAAGTGCATGGTCACTCCAGTAGCGGGTTGAGGGTGGCGAAGTGCACGGCGATCGGGGAATCCGTACCGGGGCGGCCGCCGCGGCGTTCTCCCGATGGTCAAGGCAGGTCAGATCTTGGGCAGCGTCACCCCCACCTGTCCCTGGTACTTGCCCCCGCGGTCGCGGTACGAGGTCTCGCATTCCTCGTCGGATTCGAAGAAGAGCACCTGTGCGATGCCCTCGTTGGCATAGATCTTGGCTGGCAGCGGGGTCGTGTTCGAGAACTCGAGCGTCACGTGGCCCTCCCACTCGGGTTCGAAGGGCGTCACATTGACGATGATCCCGCAGCGCGCGTAGGTGCTCTTGCCCAGGCAGACGGTCAGGATCCGGCGCGGAATGCGGAAGTATTCGACGGTCCTGGCGAGGGCGAACGAGTTCGGCGGAATGATGCAGAAATCGTTCTTCACCTCGACGAACGAGTTCGGGTCGAAATTCTTCGGGTCGACGATCGTCGAGTTGAGGTTGGTGAACAGCTTGAACTCGTCCGAACAGCGGATGTCGTAGCCGTAGCTCGACGTCCCGAACGAGACGACACGGCGACCGTCGATCTCGCGCACCTGGTGCGGCTCGAAGGGATCGATCATGCCGTGCTCCTGCGCCATGCGCCGGATCCACCTGTCCGATTTGATCGACATTGCCGCCTCTCCGGACCCCGTCCAGTCAGATGAAGCGCCAATTCTACGGCCTCCGGGCAGCCTACGGTACTGGCCGCTGAGCGCCGGCGCCGGACTGGCGGCGCCGCGCCGACCGATTTCTGCTCAGAGCTTGTGAATGAATCGACTGCGCGGCCGATCGGCGCGGTTGCTGCTCGCTCACTCAACGGCCGGCTTTGCACAGCCGGCCAGCTGGGGCGGGCGCGCAGCATGCCGCGCGAAACCCCGCCTTCGCTCTCGCCCATCTGTCTGCTGTGTCTCGTCGTTCGCTCCAGGAGGAAAGGGAAGGGAGCCTCCCCTTCCCTGGCGCCGGGCATCCCGGCCTGCTCGCGACGATCTCTCGACGACCTCTCAGCTGTTCTCGACGACGATGTTCGGGAAGCGCGAAGTCATGTCCTTGGCCCGCTCGGCGACCTTGACCGCGATGCGCCGGGCAATCTGGCGGTAGATCTCTGCGGCACGCGATTCGGGCGCACCGACGACCGTCGGCAGGCCCGAGTCGGTCAGCTCGCGGATCGAGCGTTCGAGCGGCAACGAGCCGAGCAGTTCGGTGCCGTAATCGCGGCACATCCGCTGGCCACCGCCTTCGCCGAAGATGGGCTCTTCGTGCCCGCACTTCGTACAGATGTGCAGGCTCATGTTCTCCACCACGCCGAGGATCGGGATGCCGACCTTCTCGAACATCTTGAGGCCCTTGCGGGCATCGATCAGGGCGATGTCCTGGGGGGTGGTGACGATCACCGCGCCCGTCACCGGCACCTTCTGGGCGAGCGTCAGCTGCGTGTCACCGGTGCCCGGGGGCATGTCCACGAGCAGGTAGTCGACATCCTGCCAGTTGGTCTGCTTGAGCAGTTGCTCGAGAGCCTGGGTGACCATCGGTCCGCGCCAGACCATCGGCGAATCGACGTCGATCATGAAGCCGATCGACATCGCCTGAAGGCCGTGCGCGCGCAAGGGATCCATCGACGTGCCGTCCCGCGAGTCGGGCCTCTGTCCGGCGAGGCCGAGCATCTGCGGCTGCGACGGCCCGTAGATGTCGGCGTCGAGCAGGCCGACGCTGGCACCCTCGTCAGCCAGCGCGAGCGCGAGATTGACCGCCGTCGTGCTCTTGCCCACGCCGCCCTTGCCCGAGGCGATGGCGATGATGTTCCTGACCCCGGGAAGCGGCTTCAAGCCGCGCTGCACGGTATGCGGAACGATATTGACCCTGACATCGACGCTGACGTTGCCAGTTCCGGGGATCGTCCGGATCGTGTCGATCACTGCCCGACGGATCGACTCGATCTGCGTCCTCGCCGGATAGCCGAGTTCGATGTCCAGCGAAACGTCTGCACCATCGACCCGAATGTTGCGCGCCGACCGGCTCGAGAGGTAGTCCTTGCCGGTGTTCGGGTCGATCAGATCCCTGAGTGCCGTGTGCACGGCGGTGATGTCCAGCGCCATCGAGGTCTCCTGCGAGCCATTCCTGAGTAAATTTGTACAGTATACCCGAGTTGCCGGCTCGGCGGCAAAGCCCCGTGTTCGCTCGTTCGCTAGAGCAGGCTGATGTACGCCCGGGTCAGTGTCTTGCCCCAAAACATCGAGATCAGCCCGGCTGCGGCGAGGTAGGGCCCGAAGGGTATCGGTACGTTCCTGCCGCGCCGCGTGACGACGATCAGCACGATGCCGACGAGCGCCCCGAGCAGCGACGACAGGAGGATGATCAGCGGCAGCATCTGCCAGCCTTGCCAGGCGCCGAGTGCCGCGAGAAGCTTGAAATCCCCGTAGCCCATGCCCTCCTTGCCGGTGGTCAGCTTGAACGCCCAATAGACCATCCACAGCGTCAGATACCCGGTTGCGGCACCGATCACCGCCGATGACAGATCGGTGTACGTCCCGAACAGGTTGAGCAGCAGTCCTGCCCAGAGTAGCGGCAGGGTCAGCGAATCGGGCAGCAACTGGCTGTCGAGATCGATGCATGTCAGGGCGATCGACGTCCAGCCCAGGAGCATGGCTCCCGCGGCCGGCCAGCCATAGCCGAAGTGAAAGGCACAATAGGCGCAGAGCAGGCCACTGCCGAGCTCGACCAGAGGGTAGCGCGGCGATATCGCCGCCCGGCAGGCCGAACAGCGGCCGCGCAGCCAGAGCCAGCTGAGTACCGGAATGTTTTCGTAGAATCTCAGTGGATGGCCGCAGGCCGGACAGCGCGAGCCTGGCCAGGCGAGCGACAAGGGTTCGAGCGCTGGCGGGTCTTCGCCGCGCAGTTCAGAGCAGTGGACGCGCCAGTCCCTTTCGATGATCTTCGGCAGTCGGTGGATGACGACGTTGAGGAAACTGCCGACGATCAGGCCGAGGGCGCCACTGAGCACGACGAAAAGTGCCGGCTCGAGGTCGGCAGGCATCGTTGCCGGCCCTAACCGACCACCGCACCGAGTTTGAAGATCGGCAGGTACATGGCGATGACCATGCCGCCGATCAGCACGCCGAGGACGACCATGATCATCGGTTCCATCATGCTGGCCAGAGCTTCGACCGCGTCGTTCACCTCCTGCTCGAAGAAGTCGGCGACCTTGCCGAGCATCGAGTCGAGCGCGCCCGATTCCTCGCCGATGGCGACCATCTGGTTGACCATGTTGGGAAACAGATTGGTGTTCTGCATCGCCGTGGTCAGGCTCGTGCCGGTGGCCACCTCGCTCTGGATCTGCCTCGTCGCGGCCTTGTAGACGTAATTGCCGGCCGCGCCACCGACCGACTCGAGCGACTCGACGAGCGGCACTCCGGCAGCGAACATCGTCGCCAGCGTCCGCGTCCAGCGCGCGATGACCGACTTTCGGATCACGTCGCCGAACACCGGGAGGCGCAGAAAGGCGCGGTCGAAGGCGATCTGCATCGTTTCGGAGCGCTTCCAGGTATAGAAGAAGGCCCAGATGCCGCCGCCGATTCCCCCGAACAGGGCCCACCAGTACTCGACGACGAAATCGGACATCGCGATGACCACCAGTGTCGGTGTCGGCAGGTCGGCGCCGAAGCTCCTGAACACCTCCTTGAACGCCGGAATCACGAAAATCATGATCACCGCGGTGATGACGAAGGCGACGAGGATGATCGTCACCGGATAGAACAGCGCCGCCTTGATCTTCGACTTGATCGCCAGCATCTTCTCCTTGTAGTTGGCCAGACGGTCGAGCAGCGTTTCGAGAATGCCCGCCTGTTCGCCAGCGGCGACGAGGTTGCAGTACAGGGCATCGAACTGCAGCGGGTGCTTGCGGAAAGCCTGCGAGAGCGAGCTGCCGGTTTCGACGTCGGACTTGATTTCGAGCAGCAGCTTGCCGACGGACGGATTCTCGTGGCCCCGGCCGACGATCTCGAAGGTCTGCAGCAGCGGGACCCCGGCTTTCATCATCGTCGCCAGCTGGCGCGTGAACAGCGTGATGTCCTTCTCGGTGATCTTCCGGCCGCCCCTGAAGCGCTGCCGACTGATCTTGCTGACCAGAATTCCCTGGCGCCGCAGCGTGGCGTGAACGACCGTCTGGCTGGTCGCACGCTGTTCACCGCGAACGACCTTCCCCGCCTTGTTCTTCCCCTCCCAGAGAAAGATGTGTTCCTTGACTTCCGGCACGATCTTGCGGGTAGGTTTCGCTGCAGTAACCATGACTCCCTCTTCTTCAAGCGTTTGTGCTGCCGAGAACCTCGTCGAGCGAGGTCAGCCCCTGCTTGACCTTCAGCAGACCGGAACGGCGCAGATCGTTGATCCCTTCCCTCCGCGCCTGGGCGGCGATGTCGAGTTCCGAGCCTTTGGCCATGATGATCTGCTGCATCTCCTCGCTGATCGGCATCACTTCATACACCCCGACGCGCCCCTTGTAGCCCGAGCCCTTGCAGCGGTCGCATTCACCCGGGCCGTACAGCTCCCAGCTGCCATCGAGATCGCTGTCCAGAAAACCGGCGTTGATCAACGTCTCGATCGGGACGTCGATCGGCCTCTTGCACGTGCACAGGCGCCGCACGAGCCGCTGGGCGGTGACCAGAAGCAGGGTTGCGGCGAGGTTGAACGTCGGGATGCCCATGTTCATCAACCGGGTCACCGTCCCCGGGGCATCGTTGGTGTGCAGCGTCGACAGGACGAGGTGACCGGTCTGCGCGGCCTTGATGGCGATCTCGGCGGTTTCGATGTCGCGAATCTCGCCGACCATGATGATGTCCGGGTCCTGGCGGAGAAAGGCCTTGAGCGCAACCGGGAAGGTCAGGCCGGCCCGGTCGTCTACGTTGACCTGGTTGACCCCGGGCAGCGCGATTTCGGCGGGGTCTTCGGCGGTCGAGATATTGACGCCGGGCTGATTGAGGATGTTGAGGCAGGTGTACAGCGAGACGGTCTTCCCCGAGCCGGTGGGGCCGGTGACCAGGATCATCCCGTACGGCCGCTCGATCGCGTCGAGCAGCAGGGCCTTCTGTTCGGGCTCGTAGCCGAGTGCGTCGATGCCGAGCGTGGCGCTGCTCGGGTCGAGAATGCGCAGCACGATCTTCTCCCCGTACATCGTCGGCAGCGTACTGACCCGGAAATCGATCGACCGGTTTCTCGAGAGCACCAGTCTCATTCGCCCGTCCTGAGGGACGCGCTTCTCGGCGATGTTTAGACGCGAAATCACCTTGATCCGAGAGGCAATCTTCTCCTTGATGACCAGTGGCGGCGAGGCCACCTCGCGGAGGATGCCGTCGCTTCGGAAGCGGATTCGATAGCTCTTCTCGTAGGGCTCGAAGTGGATGTCCGATGCGCCTTCGCTGATCGCGTCGAGCATCATCTTCTGGATGAAGCGGACCACCGGCGCGTCGTCGACCTCGAGACTGGCCGCCTCCTCGGCCTTCTCCTGGGTCTGCTCGTCGGTGAACTCGAGATTGATGTCCTCCGCCGAGATGGCCCGGAGGGCGTCCTCGGCCGACTCGGCGAGCTTGCTGACCAGCGGCGTGAGCTTGTTTTCCTCGACGACTACCGGATCGACGGCCAGGCCGGTCTGGAAGCGGATTTCGTCGAGCGCCCGCAGGTTCGTCGGGTCGGCGATGGCGATGGCCAGTCGATTGCCGCGCTTGTACAGAGGAACCACATGGTGCGTGGCGATCAGCTTCCGGTCGACCGCGTTGGGCGGGATATGGACCTCGTCGAAAGCCCCGAGGTCGAGCAGCGGATAGCCGAACTTGTCCGCGGCAAAGCGCGCCAGATCGAGGTACGCGCCTTTACGGGCGAGCACCAGCTGCTCGATCAGCGAGGTCCGCTTGGCGGCAGCCTGGGTCAACAGCGCCTCGGCTTCCGCCTCCTTGAGACGGCCAGCCTGCACGAGCGCGCGGGCAAGCCCGCTAAGCGGTGTCTGCGGCGGATTGGCTGCCATTTTCCGTGATCTGACCCTGCAACGCCCGATGTCAACCAGGCTTCCCGAAGCGCGGAGCTTCGCGCTTCGATGATGCATGCCCCGCGCGCATTTGTAAAGTTTGCCACATCCCGGGCATCCGGCCGAAGGCGCAGCCGGACGCCGGCGAGTGGAGCTTCTCCGCTACTGGCTGGCGGCGTCGACGACGACCAGCGCGGTCATGTCGACTATCCGCCTGACGCTCGAAGTCGGCGCCAGAACATGTACCGGCTGCGCCGCGCCGAGCAGGATCGGGCCAACCGAAATGCCGTCGCCGCCGGTCATCTTGAGCAGGTTGTACGAGATGTTCGCGGCGTCCAGATTGGGCATGACCAGCAGGTTGGCTTCCCCGGAAAGCGGTGATTCGGGATCCGATTGTCTGCGGATCGCGTCGGAGAGCGCGCTCTCGCCGTGCATCTCGCCGTCGACTTCGAGGTCGGGCGCCTTCGCCCGAACGATCTCGAGCGCTTCGGCAACCTTGCGCGCCGCCGGGCTCTGCGAGGAACCGAAGTTCGAGTGCGAGAGCAGCGCCACCTTCGGGCGGATGCGGAAGCGACGGACGGCGTCTGCGGCGAGCAGCGTGATCTCGGCGAGCTGTCCCGCGTCAGGGTCTTCGTTGACGTGGGTGTCGCAGAGGAAAAGGGCCCGTCCGGGCAGCAGAAGGTGGGTCATCGCCGCCATGATCGTTCGCCCTGGCGCCTTGCCGATGATCTCGTCGACCTGTCGCAGATGGTGGGCAAAGCGCCCGGTGAGGCCACAGATCATTCCGTCGGCGTAACCGAGCCTGAGCAGGATCGCCCCGATGATCGTGTTGTCGTTGCGCAGGCGGGCCTTGGCGATGTCGATCGTCACGCCGTGGCGCTTGCGCAACTGATGGTAAGCCGTCCAGCACTCCTTGTAGCGCGCGTCGCTGTTCGGGTCGACGACTTCGATATCGGCGCCGACGCGTAGCTTCGAGCCGACCCGCTTGAGCCGCGCGGCGATCACGTCCGGTCGGCCGATCAGGATCGGACGCGTCAGGCCCTCGTTGATCACCGTCTGTGCCGCGCGCAGCACCCGTTCGTCCTCTCCGTCGGGGTAGACGATGCGCGTTCTCCGTCCGCGCTTCGCTGCCGAGAAAACCGCGCGCATGCCGACACCGGCCCGGTATACGAATTCGCGCAGCTTTTCACGGTACGCCGCTCGATCGGCCAGCGGCCGAGTGGCCACTCCGGAGGCCATCGCCGCTTCGGCGACTGCCGGGGCGATCGTGGTGATCAGACGCGGGTCGAACGGCTTCGGAATCAGGTAGTCCGGCCCGAAGGCCAGCTGCTGTCCGGGATAGGCCATGGCCACCTCGTCGCTGACCGGCTCATGAGCCATCGCCGCCAGCGTCCGGACGCAGGCCATCTTCATCGGTTCGTTGATGCTCGTCGCACCGACGTCGAGAGCACCGCGGAAGATGAACGGGAAACAGAGTACGTTGTTCACCTGGTTCGGATAATCCGACCGTCCGGTGGCCATGATCACGTCCGGGCGGACTTCACGGGCGACTTCGGGCATGATCTCGGGAGTCGGGTTGGCGAGCGCGAAGACGATCGGCTGTCTGGCCATTCGCGCGAGCATTTCGGGAGCGAGAACACCCGCTGCAGACAGGCCGAGGAAGACGTCGGCGCCGTCGATCGCGTCGCCGAGCGTGCGCGCGTCGGTGTCCTGCGCATAGCGGGCCTTGGTCGGATCGAGGCGCTCGTCGCGTCCCTTGTAGATGACGCCCTTGGAATCGCAGACGGTGATGTTCTCGCGGCGGATGCCGAGATCGCACCACAGGTTCAGGCAGGCGATCGCCGCTGCCCCGGCTCCGGAACAGACGACCCTGACCTCGCCGATCTTCTTGCGGGCGACCTTCAGCGCGTTGAGGATCGCTGCCCCGGAGATGATCGCCGTGCCGTGCTGGTCGTCGTGGAAGACGGGGATCGACATCCGCTCCCTGAGGCGGGCTTCGATGTAGAAACACTCCGGAGCCTTGATGTCCTCCAGGTTGATGCCGCCGAGGGTCGGCTCCATCGCGGCGATCATGTCGATCAGCCTATCGGGGTCGCTTTCTGCGAGTTCGATGTCGAAGACATCGATTCCCGCGAACTTCTTGAACAGGCAGCCCTTGCCTTCCATGACCGGTTTCGCGGCCAGCGGGCCGATGTTGCCGAGGCCGAGTACGGCGCTGCCGTTGGTGATCACCCCGACGAGATTGGCGCGCGAACTGTACAGGCTGGCCGTGGCCGGGTCGTCGACGATCGCGTTGCAGGCGTAGGCCACGCCCGGGGAATACGCCAGAGCGAGGTCGATCTGATTGGTCAGCCCCTTGGTCGGCTGGACGGCGATCTTCCCCGGAGTCGGATAGCGGTGGTACTCGAGGGCTGCCTCGCGGAGATCGGACTGGCGTTGCTCGTCTTGCATCGGCTTTCCTCCTGTCGGGTTGTCGGTCTGGTCGGCAACGCGTGACTTTATCCGACTCGCGCGATTTGTACAAAACTGATGTCATCCCGATGATCCGTGCGCGAGGTGCGGAAAGGCGCGGCGAGCGGCCGGTTCGCGCCCGTCCCCAGACGATCGCGGCGGCGCCATCGACCGCCGCGCACCGCCAGGGATGCCGCAAGCGCGTGAGCGCGTGGGTTCCGGGCAAGGTAGAATGTCGGCCAGACGCGCGGGTGCCGGGTCATCCTGGGCCCGACCCGCGGAGAAGACCTGCATACGACCTGAAGGGGAGATGATCAATGGGCCAGACTGCCACCAGTAACCTTCGTACCGTTGCTCTCGTCGGGCACGGTTCTGCCGGCAAGACGACGCTGGCTGAAAGCCTGCTCGCCGCCTCTGGCGCGATCGGCAGCCGCGGGACCATCGAGAAGGGCAATACCGTCTGCGACTTCGATCCGCTCGAGAAGGAACTCGGCCATTCGGTCAACTCGGCTCTGGCCAGTCTGTCGTGGCAGGGAGTGCAGGTTCACCTGATCGACACCCCCGGCTTCCCGGACTTCGCCGGCCAGGCGATCGGCGCGCTCGCTGCGGTGGACACGGCTCTGGTGGTGATCAACGCGCAAAACGGCATCGAACTGTCGGCCGAGCGGATGATGAGACTCGCCGCCGCGCGTGGCGTGTGCCGGATGATCGTCATCAACAAGATCGACGCCGAGAACATCGACCTGCCGGCGCTGGTCGGCGAGATTCGCGAACGCTTCGGTCGCGAGTGCATGCTGCTCGATCTGCCTGCCGGCCACGGCAGCGAGGTCGTCGAGGTGCTCGGGCACGACGATGGCGAGAGCGATTTCGAGTCCATCGCCGCTGCGCATCGGGCGCTGATCGACCAGATCGTCGAGGAAGACGAGGACTTGCTCGCGCGCTATCTCGAGGATGGCGTCGATCCGTCGCCCGAGGAACTCCACGTGCCTTTCGAGAAGGCCCTGCGCGCGGGCCATCTGGTGCCGATCCTCTTCGTCTCCGCGCGAACCGGCGCGGGCATCCCGCAACTTCTCGACGTGCTTGCCAGACTCGCGCCGAGCCCGACCGAGGGCAACCGGCCGCCGTTCTACCGCGGTGAGCCGGATTTGAGCGAGGCCTTCGAGGCGGTTCCCGATCCCGACCGGCACGTACTGGCGCACGTTTTCAAGGTGGTCAGCGATCCGTTCATCGGCAAGGTCGGTGTGTTCCGAGTCCATCAGGGAACGATCCGCAAGGAGTCGCAACTCTTCGTCGGTGACGGCAAGCGGCCATTCAAGGTGGGACACGTCTATCGGCCGCAGGGCAAGGAGTACCTCGAGGTCGAGACGCTGATCCCCGGTGACCTCGGCGCCATCGCCAAAGTCGAGGAAATCGAGTTCGACGCCGTCCTGCACGACTCACACGACGAGGACCACATCCACCTCAAGCCGCTCGAGTTCCCGCAGCCGATGCAGGGGCTCGCCGTGCAGGCGAAGCGCAAGGCCGACGAGCAGCGGCTGTTCGAGATCCTGCACAAGCTCGAGATCGAGGATCCCTGTTTCAGGGTCGAACGTCATCCGACGACCAATGAGACGGTGATTCGCGGGATCGGCGAAATGCATCTGCGCGCCAAGCTGATGCGTCTCGCCCAGCAGTACAAGCTCGAGCTCGACACCCGACCGCCGCAGATCGCCTATCGCGAAGCGATCACCGCTTCTGCCGAAGGGCATTGCCGGCACAAGAAGCAGAGCGGCGGTGCAGGCCAGTTCGGCGAAGTGATGCTTCGTGTCGAGCCGCTGGCCCGCGGTGCCGGCTTCGAGTTCGTCGACATCGTCAAGGGTGGCGTCATCCCCGGGGTGTTCATGGCGTCCGTCGAGAAGGGCGTGCGCCAGGCGCTCGCCGACGGGGTCGTCGCCGGTTTCCCGGTCGAGGACCTACGCGTGACCGTACACGACGGCAAGTCTCATCCGGTCGACGGCAAGGACATCGCCTTCTTCACGGCGGCCAAGAAGGCCACGGTCGAGGCCATTCGCGCGGCCAAGCCGATCATTCTCGAGCCGGTCGTGGACATCGAGATCCTGACGCCCGAGATGATGACCGGCGACATCACCGGCGACCTGTCGAGCAAGCGCGGGCAGCTCAAGGGCACGCAACCGCGTGGCCCGGGGGTCATGGCGATCAGCGGGCAGGTGCCGCTCGCCGAACTCGAAGGCTACCAGTCGCGCCTCAAGTCGCTGACCGGCGGGCAGGGTTCGTACAGCATCGCCTTCTCGCATTATGCGCAGGTGCCGGTGACCACCCAGCAGCAGCTGGCGTCCGCGCACAAGGTCGTCGAAGAGGAGTGACGGTCGCGGCCTCGGGGCGGGCAGGCGGTACGTGGCCAACGACGCGTCGCTCAGGTTGCCCGGCTGGCTCGCTTCGCTGGCTCGCCGCCTGCTCTACGTCTGGGTGCGCACCGCGGTCTTTCCCGAGAAGCTCGACGAACTGGCGGTCGACGCGATGCGGCCGGTCTGCTACGTGCTTCAGGACCGGCATCTGTCGAACCTGCTCGTGCTCTTCGAGGAGTCGCGGCGCAATGCCCTGCCACGTGCCGACACACCGATCGTCGTCGGCAGCCAGCGCTTCCCGCGCTCGTTCTTCTTCCTGAATCGTGAGCGCAGCGCCGCGGCGCGGGCCCGCGGCGACGGCCGGCATTCGCCGCTGCTCGTCAGCCTGATCGGCCGGGCGGTCGCCGACCCGCTGTTCGACGTCCAGCTCGTTCCCGTGGTCATTCTCTGGGGACGCAGTCCGGACAGCCAGGACTCGGTGCTCAAGGCGCTTTTCTCCGAGACCTGGAGACCACTCGGTGCCTGGCGGCAGCTCTTCGCGGTCCTCGTTCACGGACGGGACGTGCTCGTCCGCTACAACCCGCCGCTCTCGCTACGCGAGTTTCTGCGCGGCGGGCTCGACGAGGAACAGGCGCTGCGCAAGCTCTCGCGCGTGTTGCGGGTGCATTTCCGCCGGCAGCGGCAGATGGCCATCGGCCCCGACCTGTCACATCGCAACACCCAGATCGGCGCCGTCCTGTCCGGCGAGCGGGTTCGTGCGGCGATCGCCGGCGAGGCCGAAGTCAGGGGGATCCCGCTTGCCGAGGCCAGGGACCGGGCGTGTCGCTTCGCCCTGGAGATTGCTTCGGACTATTCATACGGCGTGGTCCGGGCGTTCGAACTGTTCCTCTCCTGGCTGTGGAGCCGCCTCTACGATGGCCTCGCCGTACACGGTTTCGAGACGGTGACGCGGATCGCCTCCGGCCAGGAGATCGTCTACGTCCCCTGCCATCGGAGCCATGTCGATTATCTGCTGCTCTCCTACCTGATCCTGCGCCAGGGCCTGACGCCCCCGCACATTGCCGCCGGGGCCAACCTGAACCTGCCGATCGTCGGCCCGCTGCTGCGCCGCGGCGGGGCGTTCTTCGTGCGTCGCAGCTTCAGGGGCGAGCCGCTCTATGCCGCGGTGTTCGACGAGTATCTGCACCTGATGCTCGCCCGGGGCTTCCCGATCGAGTACTTCATCGAAGGCGGGCGAAGCCGCAGCGGCCGCATGCTGACCCCGAAGGCCGGAATCCTCGGCATGACCGTGCATAGCTTCATTCGCGAGCACGCCCGGCCACTGGTCTTCGTCCCGGTGTACATCGGTTACGAAAAGCTCGTCGAGGGACACAGCTACCTCGACGAGCTGGCTGGCAGGCCCAAGCAGCGCGAGTCGCTGTGGGGCGTGCTGAGCAGTGTGCGCAACATCAGGCGGGTCTTCGGCGCGGTGCATGTCAACTTCGGCGAACCGCTCGCGCTGGCCGCCTTCCTCGATTCCCGCCATCCTGGCTGGCGGGAAGAGGCTGCGGCCCTGCCGGCGCCCTGGTCGCGCGCGGTGACGCGCGAGGCCGCGTCGGAGCTCGCCAAGCGCATCAACGAGGCCGCGGTGGTCAATCCGGTGAACCTGATCGCCCTGACCCTGTTGCCGACGCCCAGGCGGACGGCCGACGAACACTCGCTGCAGCGAATGATCGCCCACTACCAGGCGCTGGCCCGGCAGGCACCGTATTCGCCAGCGACGGTCACCTGCGAGCTCGACCCGGTGCACATCGTCGCGTACGCCGAAAGGCTCTCTGCCGTCGAGCGCGTCGCCGACCCGCTCGGCGACCTCATCCGCGTCCGCGAGGACCAGGCTGCGCTGCTCGCCTATTTCCGCAACAACGTCGTGCACCTGTTCGCGCTGCCGGCGGTGATCGCCTGTCTGCTGAGCCACAACCGGAGCCTCGACAGCGATCGCATTGCCCAGGCAGTCGACGGCATCTGCACGCTGATGCGCGCCGAGCTCTTCCTGCGCTGGTCGCGCGCGGAGCTGCCCGGGGCGTGCCAGGCGGTCGTCGGTGTCCTGCGTGAACGGGGCCTGGTGGTCGGCCCCGCGGGAAGCGCTGATCTCGTCGCGCCCGAACCGGTCAGCCAGGAGTTCGCCGAACTGCATCTGCTCGGCGAGACGATCCGCCCGTTGCTCGAACGCCATTTCCTGGCCCTCTCCCTGCTCGAGAGCCATGGTAGCGGGCGGTTGACCCGGCGGGCGCTCGAGGACGACTGCCACCTTCTCGCCCGGCGGCTGTCGCTGCTCTACGAGTTCAATGCCCCCGACTTTCCCGAAAAGGCGACCTTTTCGGCTTTCGTCGACAACCTGATCGAAGCCGACTTCCTGCGCGAAGACGAGCAGGGGCTGCTGCACTTCGATGAGCGCCTGACCACCCCGCTGGCTCATTCGGAACTGGTTCTTCCGGCCGACGCCCGTCAGGCGATCCGGCGCAGCGCGGGATCCGGCATCGCTTGCTGAAGTTCGCCGCGGCTAGCCCCGGGACCCGGAACCTCGGCGGCTGGCGGCCTGCTCGAGACGTTCCTTCTCGGCGAGCACCCGGTTCGCGTAGCTGGCTTCACCGTCTTCGGAGGCACCGCCGTAGTGCTGCAGGCCGGCGGTCAGACCGCCGCGCCAGCGGATCGCCTCCTCGAGCACCTGCACGCCGACCTGGATGTTGGTCACCGGGTCGAGGAAGGGCAACTCGCCGGCGCCCTGCGGCACCTTGTCGAGATGATAGCCGGGGACGATCTGCATCAGGCCCTTGGCGCCGACGGCGCTTTCGGCGAAAGGATTGAAGCGTGATTCGATGCCGATGATCGCGATGATCAGCAGAGGGTCGAGGCGGTGCTCGCGGGCGACCGTCTGTGCCGCCTCGAAGACCGGGAACAGGGCCTCGGGCGCCACGCGGTAACGCCGCGAGACGAAGTCGAGAACCCGGCGCATCCGTGGCGACAGCCCGGTTTCAGCTTCCCGTGCCGGTTCGGCGGGAGCGACTTCGGCCGACTGGGTTTCGGAAACGGCGGCTGACTGGCCGTCGCCGACGCCGATTTCGCCGACCGCGTGCTTGACCGCGCCGACGACGACGATCAGCGCGGTGGCGATCAGGCTGTGTTGAATGAAGCTCAGTGTGGCGTCGATACGACGCCCGATCGTACTGGGCAGTGCAATGGTTGCGGACATGCTCTCTCCTTCACTTTGGTCGTCGTGGCACGACAACACCACGTCGATGGACGGTTACAGGCGGGTGCAAAGCCTCGGAAACTTCGGGGTGACTTCCCCTGAGGCCGGAACTCCGGGCGGTGAAGAGAACCGCGTCCGGAGCGGCGAGAACGCAGCCAAGCGGCTGCGACGTGTCGTTTGTTGGCAGACGGGCCGCAGTCTATGGAATTCTCGGGACTTGTCAATCCCTTTCTTAGCTGTCGGGGCAGCTCACGGGGCGTTCAGCCGTTCGGCCGATCACTTTCTGCCACGCTTGCGCGGCTGCGGGGCGATCAGCGGGTGGTCGGAGTGGGCATTCTCGCGGACCCGCTCGGGCATGGCCGACTTGGCCAGCGCGGCGAGCGCGACGAACCACGCCTTGGGCATGTCCACCGGCAGGCCGGTCGGAATCCCGGCGATCTTTGGCGTTTCCAGGAATGGATGGCCGGGTTCGTCGAAGTCCGGTTCGGTGCATGCGATGCACGGAAAGCCTCCGCGCACGCACGAGCCGACACCATGCCAGAGACGCAGGTTGCAGTCGGCGCTGGCCTGGGTGCCCTTGCAGCCGAGGTTCTCCATCAGACAACCGAGGTCGGAAGGCCTCAGGGCGCTCGCCTTGAACTCGTAGAACTCGTTTCTCGGGCAGCCATGGTGGACGAGTTGCTCGGTGTAGAAGCGCGGGCGCTGCCAGGCGTCGAGGTCGGCCGGTCCGAGGGCGCCGAGCGCGAGTGCGATCAGCGTGTCGACGATCCAGCCCGGATGCGTCGGACAGCCGGCGACGTTGATCACCGGCATCCCCGACCCACTCCGGAAGTCGGGACCGAGCAGGCCGCCGGGCTGGTCGCCGTCGAACTGGAGCCCGCAGGCCTCTGCGGGATTGTCTCCAGCGGCCACGAGACCACCGAAAGCCGAGCAGGTGCCGATCGCGACGACCACCGGCGCGCGGCGAGCGAGCTCGCGGACCCATTCGATGACCGGGCGGCCGGTACCCGAGAGGATCTGGAAGCGCCCGCTGCCTTCGGGTCCGCGCAGCAGGGCGCCTTCGACGCAAAGCACGTCGAAGGGCAGTGTCCCCGTTGCGGCCGCCTCGAGAATGCACAGCGCTTCGTCGCCGGTGGCTTCCGAAAGACCGGGATGGAGCATGAACTCGAGACCGTTTTCGGCGAACTGCGCGAGCACACCATCGCGCGCCTCGGCGCCGAGCAGCGACTGCGTACACCCGCCGCATCCCGCGGCCTGCAGCCAGAGCAATTTCATCCGTGCTCGAGCCCGTAGCGCAGCAGCTTGCTGCGCAGACCGACTCGCGAAAGGCCGAGCTCGCTGGCGGCCCGCGACTTGTTCCAGCGGTTGCGGATCATCGTCTCCCTGAGCACCCGCGCTTCGAGTGCCTCCATTCGCTCCTTGAGTCCGCCGTCGCTGGCCACGAGGTCGAGCAGGTCGTCGCGGCGCTGATCGACCGCCGGGCTGCGCAGGATGCGCGGCGCGAGCAGGTCGGCGCCGAGCTGCGGCGAGTCGGCGAGGGCGAGCATGCGCAGGATTTCGTTCTGCAATTCGCGCACGTTGCCCGGCCAGGCATACACGGCGAGACAGGCCAGCGCTTCGGTGGTGAAGCCGTCGACCGACTTGCCCAGCGCCTTGCGGCTGTTCTCGAGCAGGCGCTCGGCGAGCAGCGGAATGTCCATCGCCCGTTCGCGCAGCGGAGGGACCTGCAGCGTCACCGTCGCCAGCCGGTAATAGAGATCCTCACGGAAGGTGCCGGCGCGCACCTCGGCTTCGAGGTCGTGGTGGGTCGCCGCGACGACCCGGACATCGACGGCGACCGGGCGTGCCGCACCGAGCGGCCGGAACTCTCCTTCCTGCAGGACGCGCAGCAGCTTGACCTGGAAAGCCGGACTCGTGTCGCCGACCTCGTCGAGGAAGATCGTTCCCCCGTCGGCGAGCTGGAAGCGACCGACGCGGTCTTCGTAGGCGCCGGTGAAGGCGCCGCGCCGGTAGCCGAACAGCTCGGCCTCGAGCAGCTGGTCGGGGAGCGCGCCGCAGTTCTCGATGACGAAGGGCTGTTCGGCGCGGCGGCTGCGGTAGTGGATCGCGCGCGCGAGCATTTCCTTGCCGGTGCCCGACTCGCCGCAGATCAGCACCGAAAGGTCGAAAGGCGCGACCTTCTCGACGAGGCGGCAGACGTCATTGAGCGGGCTGCCCGGACTGCGGATCAGTCCGTCGAGCGCGAACTCGCGTCTGGCCCGCTCGTGCTTTGCCTCGACGCGTCTGGCGAGCACCGGACTCGCCGCGCGCAACTCGATCGACAGCCGCTGGTTCTCCTGCTGCAGGCGATGGACGGTCGCCGCGGTCTGCAAGGTCAGCAGCAGCTGCTCGGGTTGCCAGGGTTTGGTCAGGTACTGGTAGATCCCCGCTTCGTTGACCCCGGCGATGATGTCCTCGGCGTCGGTATACCCGGAGAGGAGAATGCGCAGCGTGTCGGGCCACTGACTGCGCAGCGTCTTGAGCAGATCGACCCCGGTGGTTCCGGGCATCCGCTGGTCGCAGACGACGACGTGCACCCATTCGGCTTCCATGATCCGCAGCGCCTGCTCGGCACTCGCCGCGGTGAACACCTCGAAGTCGTCCTCGAGCGTGCGGCGGAGCGCCTCGAGCGAGCGCGCCTCGTCGTCGACGACCAGAACGGTCGGCAGTCTGGGTTTGCGATTCGTGGTCATCGGGGCAGCGTCCAGCCGAGTTCGCGGTGTTTCGCCAGGTGGCGGGGGGTCCACGAATGCGGTGTCTTGTGCACGAAATGGAAGCGCGCGACGTGGTAGCTCGGGTCGAAACCGTAGAAACTGCGGGCCATCTCGGCGAGTTCCGCGGCGCGATAGCTGGCCAGCGGCTTCTGCTGCTCGTCGGCCAGCAACCGGGCGCGTTTGGCCTCCAGTCGCCCGGCGAGGTCGGGCGAGCCGGCGAGCTCTGCGGCGCGGCGGGCGACGTCGACGCGGAACGCTTCGCGGCTTCCCGCGAGGCAGGCGTCGATCAATCCCCTGTCGACAGCATCGCCGGCGCTGATCGGCAATCGCTCGCGCATGAGTCCGGCCGCCGCTTCGGCGCCGACGCGCGCCGGCAGCAGGTAGGTCCAGTACTCCGATCCGAACAGGTTGCCCATGTTCCGGTAGTGCGGATTGAGGACGATGCCGGGGCGCGCCCAGACGAAGTCGCTGGCCCGCGCGAGAAAGCAGCCGCCGGCTGCGCAGTTGCCCTGCAGCGCGGCGACCGTCAGCTGGTCTTGGCAACGGATGATCGCCTCGGCGAGGTCGTCGATCGCGTTGATGTTCGCCCACGATTCGTCGGGCGGCGACTCGGCGGCTTCGATGCTCGCCAGATCGATGCCGTTGGACCAGAAGTCGCGCCCACCGAGCAGGACGATCACACTGACCGGCCGGCGGCGAACCCACTCGAAGGCGGCGAGCAGGCGCTGGCACTGGCGCGTGCTCATCGCTCCGTTGTAGAACTCGAAGTGCAGGAAAGCGACGCGCCCGGCTTCCTCGTAGCGGATGTCCTGCCAGGTCCGCCCGGCCGGCGCGAGACAGACCTCGGGCGAGCCGCCCAGTGGCATCTCGGGCAGCCCGGCGAGCCGCGCGCCGAGGACGACGGTCGCCGGGAGCTTGATCGCCCCGGGTGCCTCGCGCTTGAGGTGGCCGATCCACAGCGCACCGTCGATCGTCCGGCGCAGCACCGCCGTCTCGCGCCAGGCGATCACCTCGCCCGGCGCACCGCTGTGCGGGCGATCCTCGGGCCAGGCGTCATGGAGCCGGCAGAGCTCGCCGCAGACCTCGTCGACGACGCCGGGTGACCCGTCGGCGGCGTTGATCCGTGCGACGGTCGTCGCCGTCGTGTCGCGCTGCCAGTCGATCGCCCGGTCGGCCTGGCGCATCGCCGGGCGCTCGCGGCCGCGGACCCGCGGATCGGCCGGATCGACCGGCGACGGCACGAAGCCGCCTCGACCGAAGCGCTCGACGGCGTCGAGTACGGCGCGTGTCGCCGCCTCGGCCACTTCGTGACGGTAGAGGCTCGACTTGCTCGCCTGGCGCATCGGGAAGGTCTCGCTGGCCCACACCGGCCCACCGTCGAGTTCGCCGGTCGCCTGGAGAACGGTCACACCCCATTCGCGTTCGCCCTGCTGGATCGCCCAATCGAGCGCCGATGGCCCGCGATCGCCGACGATGCCCGGATGGACGACCAGGCAGACGTGCCGGCGCCAGATCGACGGCGGGATCGCCCGCTTGAGGTACGGCGCGAGCACCAGCTCGGGCCGGAAGAGCTCGACCGCCTCCTCGCTCACCTGATCGGCGATGTCGAGCTCGACCGACAGCTCGTGGCCGCGTACGGCCAGTTCGCAGTACAGGCGCTGGCACAGGCTGTTGAACGCGTGGCACAGCAGCAGGATGCGCATCGCCGAGCCTCTCAGCAGATGCGCGGCAGTTGCTCGCCGGTCAGCCAGTCGACGATCCGCCGGCCGCCGAGCGCGGTGGTCATCTGCACGAAGTGATGGTCGTCGCGATGCACGCTGCCGATCAGCGCCGCGCGCCGCCCGAGCGGGTGAGCGCGCATCGCGGCGAGCAGCCGTTCCGCGTCTCCCGCCGCGACGATCGCCAGGAGCTTGCCTTCGTTGGCCACGTACAGCGGGTCGAGACCGAGGAATTCGCAGGCCGCGGCGACCTCCGGCTGGATTGGCAGCGAGCGCTCGTCGATGACCATGCCGACGGCCGACTGGCGAGCGATCTCATTGAGCGTCGTGGCCAGGCCGCCGCGCGTCGGGTCGCGCACGACGCGGATCGCCGCTCCGCTGGCGCGCATCGCCGCGGTCAGCCCGTGCAGCGCGGCGGTATCCGAGACGATCGGCGCGACGAAACCGAGCCCTTCGCGCTGCGCCATGATCGCCATGCCGTGCTCGCCGATCGACCCGGAGACGATGATCCGGTCGCCGGGCTGCGCTCGGTCGCCGGACCACGCCGCGCCCTCGTCGACGACCCCCGCGCCGGTCGTGCCGATGTACAGCCCGTCGGCCTGGCCACGCCCGACGACCTTGGTGTCGCCGCAAACGACCGGCACACCGGCGTCGCTCACCGCCCGGGCCATCGAGTCGACGATCCGCGCCAGGTCGCGCAGCGCGAAGCCTTCCTCGATGACGAAGCTCGCCGTGAGGTAGAGCGGCGTCGCGCCCATCACCGCGACGTCGTTGATCGTTCCGTGGACGGCCAGACAGCCGATGTCGCCGCCCGGGAAGAAGAGCGGCGAGACGACATGCGCGTCGGTGGCCAGGACCAGCCGCCCCGGCGGGAACGGAAGGACTGCGCCATCGTTGCCCTGGCGCAGGAACGCGTTGTCGAGCCGGCTGGCGAACAGTTCGTCGATCAGCTGTGCCATGGCCCTGCCGCCACTGCCGTGGGTCAGGTCGATGCGCCCGTCGCGCAGGTCGAGCCGGCGCACGTAACTTCGGCCAGTCCTGCTCACGTGGTCACCGCCGCTTCGCGAAAGCGCCCGAACGAGTAATGCGCGGCGCACGCTCCCTCGGGCGAAACCATGCACGAACCGACCGGATTCTCGGGTGTGCACGCGCTGCCGAATATTCGGCACTCTTCGGGGCGCTTCACGCCGCGCAGGATTGCTCCGCATTCGCACGCCGGATGGTCGGCCACCGCCTGGTAGCTGATCGCAAAACGGCGCTCGGCATCGAAGTCGGCAAAGCGGCTGCGCATGCGCAGTGCGCTGTACGGCAGCTCGCCGAGGCCGCGCCAGGCGAACGAGCGGCGCAGCTCGAAGACGCTGGCGACGAGTTCCTGCGCCTTGCGGTTGCCTTCGCGGCTCACGGCTCGGGCAAACTCGTTCTCGACGACCGCGCGGCCGGCGTTGACCTGCCGGATCAGCATCAGGATCGCCTGCATCACGTCGAGCGGCTCGAAGCCGGCGATGACCACCGGCTTGCGGTATTCGTCGGCGAAGAACTCGTAGGGTCGCGTGCCGATGATCGTCGACACGTGCGCCGGGCCGATAAAACCGTCGATCGGCACGCTGCCCCACTGGCGGACTTCGGGTGCTTCGAGGATGCTGGCGATCGCCGAAGGCGTGAGCACGTGGCAGCAGAGTACCGAGAAGTTCGTCAGGCCGAGATGCGCGGCCTCGCGGATGACCACCGCCGTCGGCGGTGTCGTCGTCTCGAAACCGATGGCCAGGAAGACGATCTGACGATCGGGGTTCTGCTGCGCGATGGCCAGCGAGTCGGCCGCCGAATAGACCATCCGGACCTCGCCGCGCGGGCCGTTGCCGGCGGGTCGCGCGCGGACCCTGAGCAACGACAGTCCGTTCGACGCCGGAACGCGCAGCACGTCGCCGTAACTGCAGAGAATCACGCCGGCGTCGCTGACCAAGCGAATCGCCATGTCGATCCGTCCGACCGGCAGCACGCAGACCGGGCAACCCGGGCCATGGATCAGGCGTACCTCTCCGGGCAGCAGGTCGGCGACGCCGTACCGCGCGATCGCGTGCGTGTGCCCGCCACAGAATTCCATGAACCGGTACGTCCGGTCGGTCCGCGCAGCGAGCCGGATGGCCGCGGCGAGACGCGCGGCGAGTTGGCCGTCACGGAACTCGTCGATGTACCTCATCGAGGCGCTCGTGCCGGCCTGCGAGGCACGGCCGCTGGGTATCGATCGCCCCGGTCGCTGCTGCCGGCATGCGGGCCCTGGCGACACGATCGAGCGATGTCTTGCTGGCGCATGAGCGGCTCCGTTGGCGCGCGGACGACGATGCGCCACTATAAGCCGCTTTGCGGGATGCGTTCAAGCCGCCGTCAGGACTGGACGGGCCAGGCTGCCCGGAAGCTCGTCCACGGGCGCTGCAAAGCGCCCGAACCAGCGCTGGCCGTCAGGCCGCTGTTCGCCCGGCGGATGTCGCAGCACCCACGGCATTCACCTGCGAACTCCCGGGGAAGCTCGCCGTTGGCGATTCCCCCGGGAACGGCTCAGAGGACCCTGACTTCGACCTTTCGCGGCTGGGCGTACTCGGCCTTCGGAATCAGCAGCTTGAGGACCCCCTGGCTGAACTCGGCGTTGACCTTGGCCGAATCGAGTTCCTTCGACAGCGTGAACACGCGCCGATAGCGCGGCAGGCTGACCTCGGCGTGACTCGCCTCCATGCCTGCCGGCACGTCGAGGGCGATTTCACCTTCGATGGTCAGCGTGTCGGCTTCGACCTGCAGATGCAGCTTGTCCTTCGGCACGCCGGGCAGATCGGCGAAGAGCGTGATCCCCGAGGAATCCTCGATCACGTCGACGGGTGGCAGCAGCGCGGCTTCGTCGCTCGCGGACTGTTTCCTGACGGGAGTGGTGTCGGTCATCGTGCTTCTCCTCACTGAATGGTGATCCGCCGCGGCTGGGCGGACTGCTTGCGGGCGATGCTGATGCGCAGCACGCCATCGCGGTAACGCGCTTCGACGGCGTTGGCGTCGACGTCGTCGGGCAGCGTGACGACGCGCCGGAAGCGGCCCGCGAAGCGCTCGTCGATATGCACGGTCGCCTGTTCGGCAGGTTCGGGGAGCTTGCGCTCACCGGCGATGGTCAGCACACCCTTCTCGATCTGCACGTCGAGGCTGGCCGGGTCGATCCCGGGAGCGAAGGCGTAGATTTCGACCGATTGCGGCGTGCCGCCGACGTTCATCGCCGGGAAGCCGCCGCGGGCGATGCCGCGGATGCTCGGCGACAGGTGGAAGGCCTGCTGCATCTCGCGCTGCAGCCGGTCGAGCTCCGCGAGCACGTCGCGGGGGAAGAGGGAGCGATACATCATGTTGAATCCTCCATGCGTTGGCAAGGGACGCCTGATCGGCGCTTGACACCAAACTGGGGGCGCTTCGGCGAAGTTCAATATCCCCCGATTTCCACCCGCCGGCACTATTTGCTATCGTTGTCGTCTGGCCGATGGCGATCGGGATTGGTGAATGGAATTCAAGGACTACTACCAGGTGCTCGGAGTTTCGCGTGAGGCGACTGCGGAGGAGATCAAGAAGGCCTTCCGCAAGCTGGCGCGCAAGTACCATCCCGACGTCTCGAAGGAGCCCGATGCCGAGGCGCGGATGAAGGAACTCAACGAGGCGCACGCCGTTCTCTCCGATCCCGAGAAGCGCGCAGCCTATGACCAGCTCGGACGCGGCTACCAGCCGGGCCAGGAATTCCGCCCGCCCCCCGACTGGGACGCCGGCTTCGAGTTCTCCGGACGCGGTTTCTCTCCGGGCGAAGCGGCCGACTTTTCGGACTTCTTCGCCGAGCTGTTCGGGCGGATGGGTGGCGCGCGTGGCTTCGGTGCTGGACAGAGGGCGAATTTCGAGGCGCGCGGCGAGGACCATCACGCGAAGGTGCTGCTCGACCTCGAGGATGCCTTCACCGGGGCGACCCGACAGATTTCGCTGCGCTCGCCGCGCAGCGATGCCCAGGGGCGCGTGACGCTCGTCACCCGGACGCTCAACGTGCGCATTCCACAAGGCGTGTACGCCGGCCAGATCATTCGTCTCGCCGGGCAGGGGGCGCCGGGAATCGGTGGAGCACCGCCCGGAGACCTGCTGCTCGAAGTCCGTTTCCGCCCGCATCCACGCTTCCGGGCGCACGGTCGCGACCTTCACCTCGGCTTGCCGATCGCTCCCTGGGAAGCGGCGCTGGGCACGGTACTGCCGGTCGAGCTGCCGCAGGGCAGCGTCAAGGTGCGCATCCCGAGAGGCGCGCAGAGTGGGCAGGAACTGCGCGTGCGCGGCAAGGGGATCCCCGGCGGCCAGGGCGGAGCCGCCGGTGACCTGCTGCTCGAAATCCGCGTCGTCCTGCCACCAGCCGAGACACCGCGGGCGCGGGAACTGTATGAGACGATGGCGCGCGAGCTGGCTTTCGATCCGCGCCAGCTGGGGAGGGGATGATCGATGCTCGACGACGAAATCCTGATCGGCAGCCTGATCGAGGACAGCTGGCTGACCATCGAGCAGGTCGCCGCGGCATGCACCGTCGACCCCGATTGGCTCCTGCGGCACATCGAGGACGGCCTGTTCCCGAACGCCGAGAGCATCGCCGGCGTGTGGTGCCTGTCGACGACCGGACTGCTGCGCGCGCGGCGGATGCGCGAGCTCGAGCGCGACTTCGACGCCGTTCCCGAACTCGCCGCGCTGGTCGCCGACCTGCTCGAGGAGCTCGATGATCTGCGCACACGCGTCGGTGATCGCCGCCTACGCTGATCGCCGAGCGCCACCGTGCGGCCGCTTTGCGGCTGCCGCGCCTTCGGCGCGTCGGCCGGCGCGGCCGTGCACCCTGCGGGCCGGAGGTATGTAGATGGCCGGTCGATTCCTTCCCCGAGTCACTTCGCTGCTTGTCGCCGGACTGCTGCTGATCGTCCTCTGGCGTTCCTGGCCACTCTTCGAGGGCTGGTTCGCGCCACAGCAGGCAGAACCGCGCGTGGTCACCGCCCGTGGCGACATCGCCGCCGACGAAAAGGCGACGATCGAGCTCTTCGAGCGAACCCGCGATTCGGTGGTCTTCATCACCACGCGCAAGCAGGTTCGTGACGTCTGGACGCGCAATGTGTTCACCGTTCCGCGCGGCACTGGCTCGGGCTTCATCTGGGACGACGCTGGACACGTGATCACCAACTTCCATGTCATCGAGGGCGCCAGCGACGCCTCGGTCAAGCTCGCCGACGGGCGCAGCTACAGCGCCGCGCTGGTCGGCGCGTCGCCGGCCCACGACATCGCCGTGCTGCGCATCGGCGTCGGTTTCAAGAGGCCGCCACCGGTGCCGCTCGGCACGAGCAGCGACCTGCGCGTCGGGCAGAAGGTCTTCGCCATCGGCAACCCCTTCGGCCTCGACTGGACGCTGACCACCGGGATCGTCTCGGCGCTCGACCGCTCGCTGGGCAGCGACAAGGGGGCGACGATCGAACACCTGATCCAGACCGATGCGGCGATCAACCCAGGGAACTCCGGCGGGCCGTTGCTCGATTCGGCGGGCCGGCTGATCGGCATCAACACGGCGATCTACAGCCCGAGCGGAACCAGCGCCGGGATCGGCTTCGCCGTGCCGGTCGATACCGTCAACCGCGTCGTCCCGGAGTTGATCGCCCGCGGGCGCTACGTGCGGCCGGTGCTCGGCGTCGAGGCCGACGAGGCGCTGAACCAGCGCCTCAAGCGCGCGCTCTCGGTCGACGGCGTGGTCATCCTGCGCGTCGCCCCCGGGTCGTCGGCCGAGGCTGCCGGGCTGCAGGGCGCACGCCTGACTCCCGAAGGTGCCGTCGCTCCTGGCGACATCATCGTCGCCGTCGATGGCAAGCCGGTCGATTCGGTTGGCCGCCTGATGGCCCGGCTCGACGATCGCCGCGTTGGCGACACGGTCGTCCTCGAGGTCCTGCGCGACGGGCGGCGGATCGAGGTCCGCGCCGTTCTCGAGCCGGGCGTCTGATGGCCGCGGCCGTGGCGAGGTCGAGAGGCGGGGGAGCCTGCAGGAGCAGCGGGCCGTTGCGACTCGTCCCGGGCGCCTCGGCGCTGGCCGGCGTCGCACTGCTGCTGCTCGGCGGATGCGCGACGACGCAGATCAGCAGCGAGTGGCGGAATCCCGCATTTTCCGGTGGCTTCCTGCACGGTCATTACGTGCTCGTCGTCTGTCAGGCGCGCGACGAGTCGCTGCGGCGAATCTGCGAGGACCGGCTGTCGCGCCAGCTCGGCAACGGGGGTGCGGCCGGAATCCAGAGCTACTCGTTCCCCGACTTTCCGCCTGGCGGTATCGCCGGTCCGGCAGAGACCGAGGCTGCGGTGCGCGGCGTCGGGGCCGTCGCCGTGGTCAGCGCGCAGCTCGTGCCGAGCGACTTCGCGGTGATCAGCCCGGGGCCGCAGGTCGGCTTCGGGGTCGGCGGGGGCAGCGCGAGTGGCGGGTATCACGGCGGCGGTTTCAGCTTCGGGGGTTTCGGCCTCTCGTTTCCGGTCGGCGGCGCGACGGCGACGCAGCCGATGAGCCTGAGCGCGTCGTTGAGCGATGCGGCGAGCGGTGTGCTGGTCTGGTCGGGCAGCGCGACGGCTCCGGCGGCGAGCGACGTGGCGGGACAGGTTTCGGCGTTGGCACGGGTGATCGTCGACGCATGGCAGCGGGCCGGTCTGCTCGGGACCTGCGGCGGAAGCGCCGGCGGCTCTCGCGGAAACACCGGCGATTGTCGCTGAAGCGGCATGGCTGTTTTTTTGGCCTGACGCCAGCGGCTGACTGGCGTAAGCGCTGCTGGTGCTCGCGGGCCCGTGGCCGGTCGGCTTGTCGCTCGTCGAAGCGGCTGGCAGAATGCGGGGCTGCTTGCGCACGAGCCCTGCGCCCGACCTTCTTTGGCCACACCGGAGACCATGTTCCGCACTCTCAATCAGCCCGCGTCGTGGGCGATCACCCTGTCGGCGGCAGGAATCCTGATGGTCACGATGGGCGCCCGGCAGTCGCTCGGCCTGTTCGTTTCCCCGCTGAACACGGCGACCGGTCTCGGTGTCGCGTCGATCAGCCTGGCGATGGCCGTCGGCCAGTTCACCTGGGGGGCGATCCAGCCGCTGGCCGGAGCCGCTGCCGACCGCTTCGGGCCGGCGCGGGTACTCGTCGCCGGGCTGCTGCTGCTCGCCGTCGGTAGCGCGCTGACCCCGTCGATGAGCAGTACCTGGGGGCTCGTCGTCTCGCTCGGCCTGCTCTCGGCAATCGGCTCGGGGGCGGGCAGCTTTTCGGTGCTCATCGGCGCTTCGAGCCAGCGTCTGCCGCTCGAAGCGCGGCCCGCCGCGTCGGGAGTGATCAACGCCGGCGGCTCGTTCGGGCAATTCGTCTTCGCTCCGCTGCTCCAGGCGCTGATCCAGTTGATCGGCTGGATGGGGGCGATGTGGTCGCTGGCGGTGATCGTTCTAGCCGCCCTGCCGCTGGTCAGGATCCTCGCCGGGCCGGCAGGACAGCAGGCGAAGAGCTCGCTGCCGGGCGAGGGACTGTGGCCGAGCGTGCGCGGCGCGCTCGGCGATCGCAACTTCGCGCTGCTCAATCTCGGCTTCTTCACCTGCGGTTTCCACATCGCCTTCCTGGTCACCCATCTTCCGGGGGAGGTCGACCTCTGCGGTCTGCCTTCGGCGGTGGCCAGCTGGGCGCTGGCGGTGATCGGGCTGGCCAACATCTTCGGCAGTCTCTACGCCGGTGCCTGCGTCGCCCGCTATCGCAGCAAGCACGTGCTGTTCTGCATGTACGGATCGCGGGCGCTGCTGATCGCGCTCTATCTGGTCGCACCCAAGACCGATCTGACCTTCTACGTCTTCGCCGCCGGCCTGGGGTTCACCTGGCTGGCGACGGTCCCGCCGACCGCGGCGATCGTCGGCAAGCTCTTCGGTGTCCGTTACCTCGGCACGCTCTTCGGCATCTCGCTGCTCGCCCACCAGATCGGTGCGTTCTTCGGTGCCTACCTCGGCGGGCTCGCGCTGACGCGCTTCGGCGATTACGGGTGGATGTGGTATGCCGACATGGTGCTCGCCAGCGGCGCCGCGCTGGCCAACCTGCCGATCCGCGAGGCGGCGATCGCCCGTCCGGCGAGCGCCTGAACCCGTGCGCCGCGCTGCACTCAACGCGCTCGGCCAGCCGGTCGGCGAAGCGCTCGATGGCTGGAGGCCGCCGATCGATCCGCCCGGAATCCTGCTCGAGGGACGCTACGCCCTTCTCGAGAGGCTCGCGGCCGCCCGGCACGCGGCGAGCCTGCACCGGGCGAACTCCGCCGACGGCGACGGGCGCAACTGGACCTACCTGCCCTACGGGCCATTCGACAGCCTTGCCGCTTACCGCGCCTGGATCGAGGAGTGTTCGCCGCGGCGCGATCCGCTGTTCTACGCGATCGTCGAACGGGCCTCGGGCGAGGCGCTCGGAGTGGCCAGCTTCCTGCGGATCGAGCCCGGGAGCGGATCGATCGAAGTGGGTCACCTGAATTTCTCGCCGCGGCTCCAGCGGACTCCGGCGGCGACGGAAGCGCTCTTCCTGATGCTCGGGCACGCTTTCGAACTCGGCTATCGGCGCTGCGAATGGAAGTGCGATGCGCTCAACGGCGCTTCGCGGACCGCCGCCCGACGCCTCGGCTTCACTTTCGAGGGAATCTTCAGGCAGGCGACCGTGATCAAGCGACGCAACCGGGACACGGCGTGGTACTCGATCATCGACGGCGAATGGCCGGCGCTGTCCTCGACCCTTGCGCGCTGGCTGGATCCGGAGAACTTCGACGCCGACGGCCGCCAGCGCCTGGCGCTTTCGGAGATGACCCAGCAACTGCCCAGCGCCGGCGAGCAGCGGACATGCAGCTGACGCGATGAACTGGCACGCCCGAGACGACTTGAACGTCCGACCCCTGCCTTCGGAGGGCGGGAAAGATGGTCCAGTGCAGTCCCGTGAATTCCATAACCTATTGACGAATCAGAAAGAATCGTCCATTGAAGTCCAGAGACGTCCAGTGTAGAATTTCCGTATCGTTTACGTACGGAAGATCTCGTGATGACCGGCATCGTATCCAAGACAGACCGGAGCAAGCTGCAGCCCAGGCGCGAGCCTTACTGGGCGCGCTTGCTGGCGGGCGGCTACATTGGGTTTCGCAAACTCGACAGTGGCGAGGGGACATGGATCTCGCGCTGGCGGGGTGAAGACGGCAAGCAGCACTACCGTGCGTTAGGGCACTTCGACGAGTACGACGAAGCTGCCAAAGCCGCCCGAGAGTGGATTGCGCAGAATCAGCAGGGTGCAAGCCCAAAGACGACAACAGTCGAGGCGGCCTGCAAAGCCTACGAGGAAGCGTTGCTCCTGGATCAGCGACGTAGCACGGCCAAGGATGTTGAGGGACGTTTTCGTCGGCTGGTGTATGGCACCGCATTCGGCAGGATACCTCTTGATCGGCTGAAGACCACGGACGTGCGCCGTTGGCTTGCTGATCAGATCAGGCAGGACGAGGACAGCGACGAGGAGGACTTGAGGCGCGCGAAAGACTCGGCGAATCGAAACCTGGCAAGTCTGAAAGCGGCCTTGAATCGCGCACTGAGCGATCGCCTGGTGGCAACCGATTCGGGCTGGAAAACCGTGCAGGCGTTCGAAAGGGTATCTGCCCGTCGAAAGAATGCGTTCTTGAGCATGGCGGCGCGTCACAAACTACTCGAGAAATGCGATGACGACCTGCGCCTTCTGGTCAAAGCCATGCTGCTGACCGGCGCGCGCCCGGGAGAACTGGCGATGCTGAACGCTTCGGATTTTGACCGGAAGTTTGGCGCGCTCACGCTTCGCGGCAAGACCGGTGAGCGAACGGTAGCAGTCTCGACTGCAGCCGCAGAATTTCTGTCGGAATTGGCGAGGATCCGCATCGGCAATGCTCCGCTGTTGATCACCTCGACCGGCGGTCGGTGGAACAAAGACTCTTGGAAGAAACCCTTCAAGGAAGCCGTGATCGCGGCAGAACTGCCGCCTGACGTGGTCCTCTACGCCCTTCGTCACACGGCCATTTCCGAGATGATCATGGGTGGCATGGACTCCTTCGTGGTCGCCAGGGTCACAGGCACCAGTGTGCAGATGATCGAATCAAACTACGGGCACCTGAGGCATGACAAGGTGCGAGACAGGTTGGACTCGGTCCGCATGTTTTGACCTGCAGTTCCGGGGGCGCGCAGCTTCCTGCGGACCGGGTTTTGAAACTGAGCATCGATCACAGACACCCTGTCGGGCGAACAAGTCGCGTTCCACCGACAACAGGCCAAGCCGAATGCGTGAAGGAGCGTTGGGCGATGAAGCAGCAGTGGGGGATTACTTGGGACGTCTGAAGGTCTGCGCCGCTGTGATTCCGATCGACGGGCGGGCGGCTGCGGATTTCACGGAACGTGACCGACCGTTTCGCGTCATCGTGACCGATCGCGTGATGCTGCATGAATAGGGTCTGATGATACCTCAGCCGGTCACGCTCTCGTGGAACACCGGTCACGCTCTCGTGAAATCACCGGTCACGATCACGCGAAATACGCACCACCATGCCTACACGCCATCAGGCGTGAGTCCGACGTAGCTGCGCAGAGCCCGCAGAACACCGACAAGCGCACCGACATCACCTACCTTTGCCTGCGCCTTGGCGAACCTCAGTAAGCCGGCCTTGTCCCCCGACGTCCAAGAGGAGACCGTTCCTCCCCCCGATGCGATGGGCGGACGAGATGTCGCGGAAGGCGTCTGAGCTAGGAAGCGCTCGCATAGAGCAATGGGCAAGAGGTCCTCAATCACGCAGGTCAAGGCCCTATGTGGTTCGTTGGCTTCCTTGAACCTCTCTTCGAGTACTCGTGCTGATCCAGCTCGCAGCGGCATCACTCGGCGCAGTCGAAAAATCGACTCATACTCGACGATCCGTCGATGTCCCTTTGTAATTCCATTGACAGCAGACCGCCCCATCGGATCATCGTCAACCAGCGCAATCACGTGGTACCGACGCTTACCAGCCTGATCGAGGTCCAACCCTGCCATCCCGAAGAGGGTCGGAAACCACTCCGATATGCCGTATGTCCCGCCATCATCGCCCTGACCAGCTGAGAACACTGAGAGGTCTTCTCCAAGGAGCCGTTTGCCCGTGGCGTTTCGATGGAGGCGAGACGCCAGCTCGAAATACCCCACATCGGAATCCCCTTCAACCATGACATTGCCGCGCCGAAGGGTCCAACCGCGCTTTTGAGCGACCCACTCACATCCCGCAGCGACCACAGGACTCCCGGACATAGCCCTCTCCTAGTGCGTTGCAGGCTCGACAGGCTTCAGGAAGGGCCCCATAGCGGAGAACGTCACCTGGCACTTGAACTGCTCATTTGCCGACATGCGTGCCTTGCCAAACTCATTTGGATTGAAGCGCGCCAGCGCGTTTCCAAGTTCTGTGACTCTCGCCATCGGTCGCATTGGTTCCGCGCTGTCGACAATCCGCGCCGAACATGTCGCACGTGAAGACCGATCGGGCTTCGGCAGCCACCGCAAGCGCTGCGGCACGAACACCACCACTTGAGCGTCCTTGACCGCCGGGCGGAGCGTATTGAACTCGTCCAGGGCCTGTCTGTGCCGCCCTGCGAAGTGCAACAGGACAGCCCGCTCCAGGACCTGTTGAAGGGAGAGGTGATAGCCAGGAGTGGCAGCAAGCTCATCTAGCAATCGGAGCTGCCCCTCGAAGTCCTTCGGATCAGCAACCACTGCGAGGTCGTACTGCAGGCGCACGAGCAATCCGTCCCGAACGGGTGCCGACTTGAGGAGCTCGACGGCGCGACTGGCCAGGTCCGGGCCGATCGCATCTAGCTGAAGCGACGAATCCGAATCGGGCTCGATCGGAAGCATTCGCCATGCCTTAGCGATGTAGCCGAACGGGCTACTCTGCGCGCAAAGCGTCTCGATAGCTGCCGTCGCTCGATCACCGCGAAGATGGCGCAGGGCCTGCCCGGCAAGGATCCCGAGCTTCATTCCTCGTGAGTACGCCGTGTCTAGCCTCGAGGCCTGGAACACGAACGACAGTGCCTTGGCCGCAGACTCGACCCGCTCCGTCTCCGCAGTTACGACGCTAGTCTGGCGCAGCAAGTTCTTCGCAGCGGTCTCCAGGACATAGGAGCTATTCGGGTTCTCTTTGAGCGCCCGATTGGTGACCTCATCCGAACTTGCCAGCAACCGTGAGACCTCTGCCGGGGAACCTCCAGTCAGCCGCTCAATCTCTGCCAGATCCTGATAGACCAATGCAAGGGTATTCAGGATGTTGAGATTGCTCTCGTCCTCACGCGAAGGATCGATCTGATTCAGAGCGAATTCGAGCTCCTGGACAGCCCGCCGCAAGAGCTCCTTCTTCTCGTCCTCACTTACGGCAAACAGCTCACCCTGGGTGACCCGACGCCTGGAGATCGCCACGTGGTGATTGAATGCGCGACTCGTGAGCCGAACGGTGTCGGGGATTGACTCAAGCACTGCCAGAACCTTGCGCCAATACTTGAAGAACTCTGCATTCCCCTGCTGTTCGTCTAGCTTCAGTACGTGCGTCGCGAGTGCCACTGCAAAGGGCCGCGCAAACACTTCGCCGGTGCTGGCCCGCCTAGACACTTCGGCGATCATGGCCAGCCGAAGGTCGACCGGATCCTCAAAGGCGGGAAGCGACAACTCATCACAAAGCAGGCGGTCATTCCAGATTCCGTTCAACAGGTATCTGGCAAGCACGTCATGCGCGATGGCCCAAACCCTGCCGTATGGCACTGCGGTCGCCTGAACGATGCCAAGGCCGGGGGTCTTTCGTCGCGCCCCCTCAAGTGCGTAGGACCACGGCAACTTGGGCGCGCTCATTGGCATCAGCAGCCGTTCCGGTGTCGGCTTGCGCTCGACAGACAGCGCAGCGACTTCCATCAGGGCCCTCTGCACTTCTCGCTGATCTGACAAGGTCTTGAACTGCCTGACTGCCCAGCTCTGGATCGACTCGCCAAGAGCCATTAATCCCGACAGCCAGAACTCGAGTGCGATCCAGAAGCTCGCCACACCGGTATCGAGGTCTGGCCTGTGTGACCTCCAGAAGCTAATCCAGTCCGCGGACGCCTTCTCCTTGCCGAAGTTTCGAAGGTAGGCGTTCAAGTGCCGCCCAAGGGCTTCGACGTCAGCGGACTCAAGTTCGTGCCCCACGTAGATCAGCTCCGTGTACGGAATGGGGTCAGGTGGATCAAGCGAGGCATCAGCCGAGACCACCTTCAAGACAGCGACCTTGCGCCCGCTGCGAATGAGATCGCCGCAAACCCGCTGCAAGTCGTCGAGCCCCCGTCCGCCATGCTGACCGTCAAGCACCAGCACCCACACAGGCTCTCCAGCTTCGCCGTGACCAGCCTGCGCGGCGACTGCACCAACTTCTTTGATTGCACGAAAGAGGAAGCCCGTCAGCTCAAGCATGCTTGGCACTTCGGACTGCTGCTTGATCAGCAGTACTGGGAAGCCAGCTCTTGCAGCTTCAAAGGCCAGCAGTCGCGCCTGAGTCGTACCGCCTGCCCCTGGCTCTGACACGACAGAAAGCACCTGTACCGATCCTGGCGGATCGTTCAACTGTCTCTTCAGCTGCTTCAGAAGCTCCTTCTGCGGCGCAGGATCTGGCACCCACGGAAGGCCGGCGGCATAGGGGCGCCAAGACAACGACCCACGTGCGAAGAACTTCTGGAAGTCCTCTTCGCGGAGGTCCGATGGGGCGACGGGCAGCAGATCACGTGTCCGAATGAACTCACAGATGTCGGCAATCGGCTGCTCGGCCAACTCCGCGCGCGCCAGATCCACCTGAACGATGGGTCCGCCAGGCAGTTGAACGTCTACTAGAACGCTGGCTTCGACGCTGACTCGCGAGAGTTCGCGAATCACCTCGCGGGCAAACTCGATCGGCTCCTGCTTGAGCCATTGCACTACCGAGAGATTGGTCGCCTGACGAAGCTTCTCAGTTGCTTCCGCCAGAACGGCAGCCCGGTCGGTAACCAGCGTCAGGAGGGCACGGAACTCTGAGTCCCACAGGTCAATAAGATCCTCCACAGCCGCCAGCGGGCTCGGGCCGACCACGACAACCCGCCGTGGCTCAAGTTCACGAAGCTTGGCGGTCATATTGCCCCGGCGAATCAATGCTCGCTTTGGTGGCAGCTGGTCCCCTTCCACACCCGCTCGATCCGCCCGTCCGTTGAGAAGGAAGATGGGCTTGGCTCGCCGTTGCAGCAACAGCGAGGTGGGGTCACTTGCGATCACATAACTGAAGGCTCCCGCACTGTCGCGGCCCGCTTCGCCCCTCTCCTTGTCTTCAAAGGCCGATGCGAACGCGCCTGCAGACGACTCAACGAAAACGGCACGCCACGGACCATGCGCAAGACTCAGGTACGCGTTTAGCTCAAGCTCGTCACAGATTGAGCTCGCGGTAATCCATAGCACGCAGTCGCGCGCCACAACATCGCTCAACAGCTCACTAGCAATTTCGGATGTCTCTACAAGATGCATGGCGTACCCCTACCGTCGTCAATTCGCCACTGGTTGAGCCTTCGTAGCGCGATGCTGCCGCCGAGCTGGGTCGCAGCGACGCCCACTGACTGCCGACCGGTGCCACCACCCCGGCCCCCTCGCGTCGGCTGCAAGCAATTGCGCAACGTTGTCGGATAGTGCCACACCGGAGCAGACAAAGTCTGCCTCCTGCACATTCTAGGAGCGGCCATGAAGAACGGGGGGTGATCAGCCGACGACATCGCAAGGTTCATGGTCACCATGCCGCCGACAGCTTGTCCACGATGTCCCGCCGCGACAGCACCCGCGAGCAGAGCTCCCAGCGGTCCTTGTCCGGGTCGATGGTTTCCTGGTACCGCATCTCGAATGCGTTGTGAGCCTGATCGCGCAGATGGATGTACTCGTCCATGCGCTGCTCCAGCTGCTCAACACTGTCGATCCACTCGTCCTCGATCGTGTCTGGCAGGCTGCCGAAGATGTCGTAGCGGTCCTTCATGCGGCGCGAGATCACGGCGTAGACCTGCTCGTCTTGCGTGTGGTGGTAGACGAGGTTGAGCATGTCAACGCTCTGGCGTACCTGCCCGAAGCGCTTGATGCGGCCAAGCCGCTGCTCCAGCCTTGACGGGTTCCAAGGCAAGTCGACGTTGATGAGGGTACCGAGCGTCTGCAGGTTCAGGCCCTCGCACGCGGCGTCTGTCGCGATCAGCAAGCGGACCTCGCGGCGCTTCACGGCCGCCTTGATGTCCTCGCGCTCGACCGACGCGAAGTCCGAGCCGCGATAGATGCCGCTCTTCCCTGCACCCGCGTAGATCGCCACCGGTTCGCCGGGCAGTGCGTCTGCCAGCTCGGCGGCGAGCGTGCGGACGGTGTCGTAGTACTGGCTGAAGACGATGCAGCCATGCTCCAGCCAGGTTCGCCCGTCGGTGCGGTGCTCGGTCAGGAAGTACTTGACCGCCGAAGTCTTCGGGTCGCGGGCTTCCGGACGCGAGAGCTCTTCGACGATCGTGCGCAGGTATGAAGCTTCGTCGGCGGTTAAGCCGTCCAAGACCTCGGCGACGGACTGCGCCTCTTCCTCTTCTTCCAGAACCTCGCGCCGCAGCATCTTCTGGGCGGTGGCCCGCCCAGAAGCGAAGCTCGAACAGATTCGCTGCAGCAGCAGCGTCTTCATGAAGCCCGCCGCCTTCGTTCGCTGCTTGAGTGCGGCGGTGAAGTCCTCGGCGGCCTTGTAAGCCAGGTCGAAAGGGAGGTTCGTCAGCAGCCCCAGCCCCTCGAAATCTACGCCGCCGTAGTTACTCGCGTTGGCCTCGGGCTCCGGGTGAATGGCCACACCCACCCGCTGCAGCAAGCCCGCGCCCTCCAGCGTCACGCGTCGTCGCAGGACGGTGTGGCGCACCACCGGGTTGTGGTCGCGCAAGAAGCCGGGCGCGAGCGCGTCGGCGATCGCCTGCTGCTCCAGGAATCCCAACGACCCGAAGCCACGGTCGGTGAAGAAGGTCTGATCGGGCAACCCGATCTGCAGGCGAAGTGTCGCGAACAACGCGTGCTCGCCGGCCGGTGGAAGCGGGTTGCGCAGCCACTCCCAGACCCCGCGATCCCCGACCGGAGTCTCCGTCCCCTTGACGATCGGCAACGAGCGCTGCCAATCCGTCCAGCGGCTGAAGGGCGTGCGCCCAAGAACGAAGTCCGCACCCACCGCCAGGATCGCCAGCAGATCCCACAGCTCGTGCACCTCGGTCTGTATCGGCGTGGCGGTGCCCAGCAACAGGTTCTTGGTGCGCGAACCGATCCGCATCATGAAGTTGAGAAGGTTGTTGGGCTCGTCCTTCTGCTTGCCCATGCCCCCGCGCCGGCGCGCCTTGTGCGCCTCGTCGAGCACCACCGTGCCGAACTTGCGGCTGAGCAGATGCTGTCGCTCCTCCGAGTCGTGAAAGATCAGACCCGTGGATACGATCGCGATCTGAGACGGACACCGAGCCACGTCTTCGGGGCCGCGTGTGCGTATCTCGTGGCCCTTCGGGTCGAGCCAGACCTTCTTGGTCGACGACCACACCGCGCTGGGGATTCCCAGCTTGTCGGCCAGCTCGACCTGCCACTGCATCGTCAGCGTCGAGGGACAGAGGATCAACACGGGGCCGTCGTCGAGAAGCGCCGACATCATCGCGCTCGCCGCCAGGGACAAGGTCTTGCCGACGCCCACCTCGTCGGCCAGCAGCAGGCGCGCACGGCCGTAGGTCTCGCGATGCTGCAGGAACAGGGTGACAAACGAGCGCTGCCAAGGCTGCAGCTGCTCACCACCCCGGTAGATGGGGCTCTCGGCCAGCGCTGCCGCCGGCACTTCCTTCGGCGTGGCGTCGCCGAAGCGAATCTCGGCGCGCTGCGCGACGCGCTGGACCTCTTCGATGATCGCGTGGGGCAGCGGGAATGCGTCTCCCCACAGGGCCGCGAACTCCTCTTCCACCCAGGCCACGCCTTCCGGCGACGAGTCCTCCCACAGAATCTCGTAGTTGTGGGCGAACGCGCTCTTCGTCTCGTTGATGGACCCCAGGAAGCACGTCTTCGAGCCGTCCGCCGCTTCGATCACGCCGGCCTTGCCGTGCACGAACACCTGGTCCTTCGGGACGACGCGGACCTCCACTCGGCCACTCGTCAGCAGCTCGTGCAACTTTCGGTACCGGCCGCGGTGCAGGAGCGCCTCCACCTCGGCCGGTGCCTCGTTCCAGCGTTCCTTCAGCGCGGTCTCGCGCGCATGCCTGGAGATCAGCACGTCGGCCGCGTCGAGCTCGCTGTTGCAGAGCACCTGCACCTTGGGAATGGCCGAGATCTCTTCCCCCACCAGCTCGAAGATAGAGCTGCGGAAGTAGCCGGCGATGCGCCGGTACGAACGTGCTCCGGCGAGTTTCTGGTTCAGGAACGCATGGTCCAGCCGTTGCCGGCGAGAGGAGTAGCGCCGGATCGGGTCCATCTCAGCCAAGGCGCTGGTTCTTCACCAGTTCGCGCAGCACGCGCGCTGCGCTGGCCTCGTCGGGCCTGATCGCGTCCAACCGCTTGGCCAGGTACTCGGCCAGATCCGCAACCAGGGCGCGCTGGGTCATGTCGCCGTAGTAGTTGGGGACGGTCAGCGTCAGGTGTGCCAGCACCTCGGCGCCGTCGAGGCCCTTCTGCAACTCCATCAGCGCGTAGAGCGCGGCCCGCAGTGTCGACTGATGGAACTCGGAGCCTTCGCTCATCTCGGACCGGCCGAACTCGACGGCGCTCTTCAGCCGTGCGCCGTTCGCCTTGTGGCTGGCCAACAGCGGCTTGAAGTCGCGGACCTTGAACGCCTTGGCAAAGTTCTGGTAGTTGTCCAGCGTCTTCGCGCCGCGCGCTTCCATGTCGAGCATCTTCAGGTAGAAGCGCTCTGCACCCGACAGGCGATCCCACTGCGCCTTCACAATCCCCTGCGGGACTAGACACTGGTTGGCCGTGTCGACGGCGAAGGCGATCAGGCCGTCGACGAAGGTCGTCTCCCCTTTGACGCGGGGCCGAATCGCTTCGGCCGTCATGTCCCGGCCATCGATGATCGCGTAGCGGGTCAGCACCCTCAGCGCTGCCGCATAGCCCGCCATCTGGATGTCCGCGTCCTCGAAGACGTTCTCGTCGCGGTAGAGTCCCCTGGCTTGCTGATTGAGGCCGATCAGGTCAGCTACCTGCTTCTCGACTTCCTCCTGGATCTCCCAGGCCAGATCGTCGCGCGTCGTCTTGAGCGTGCCCTGACGCTTGCGGAGCACGAGCAGCACCGTGCCCTTTACGTAGCTGCCCGCGCGAAGGGCGCTATCTGTTTCCGTGACCACATACCACGCTGCAGTCACGTGGAGCCCTGATGCCCACACGATGTTGGCCATGTCAGCCCAGATCGAGCCGGACTGATGCGTGAACATGATGACCTGGATTCCGTTGTCGGGCATGCACTCAGTCATGCGCTTGTAGGCAGCGACCATGCCACGGCGGAAGTCCTCGCCCTCTCCCTTGATGGCAAGAGCGCGACGGCTATCCCAAGTCCAACTACTGAATGTCGTTGGTGTGTTCCTACGGAGCCAAGCGATGAACACCTCAAGGATTTCCTCGTAATTCACAGCGTCGCCGTAAGGCGGATCTGTGACGAAGATCTCCGCGGTGGCTTCCATCTCATCTGCAGCCACACACTGGGTCGTTGCCGAGACCTCTGCGAGCGGGAAGTGCGCAGGGTTGGTCAACATTGTTGCTGAGAGGAAGTGCCAGCTCCGAGCACCGTAGTTGAACAACGTGTTGAGCGCTTGGTTGTAAAAGATATTCTCGGGTTTCTCCCAGCGGGAGTACCAACGACAAAGGCGACTCCCCCAGTCAAGCGCCTTTGTCGCGAATAAGTAAAGCTCTGGTTGTGCCTCCGATCTCTTCAAGCCCGAAAACAAGAGGCCGAAGTAGAGAAGCTGTCTCGCATTGAACAAGTGATGCCAGTGAGTCCAGCCTCTCGTACGGATTGGCTCGTCGGTCTTCTCTCCGGGTTCGATACGCATGTCCGGAACCAAGCCACTTTCCTGCCACTCTGCGAGGCGATCGGCCACGTATTTCTCGACGATCCTCCCTCGCTCTAGGTCCGCCTCAGTTACGGCGCGAAATTCATAGTCAAACAGCCGCCCGTGAGGCCGTGGCCGCATCCAGTGAATGCAGTAAAGTCGCTCCTGAAAGATGTCGTCCGGACGGGGCCTGAAGTCACTCTTGTCCCACAACCGCAATCGATTCCCTGTGGAGCCGTCTGCCCTTCGGTAGTCGCCGCGCAGTGTGGATATCTTCGTTCGGTACTCAACCCCAGCTACGGTGTGAATGAGGTAGGGGTCTTGACCCCGCCCGTCGGCACGAACAGTCCCCTTTTCCGCGGTGGCAAGCTCTTCATCGCTGACACCTGTGTGGATATCAATTCCATAGCGCCGGCTCCTGCCGTCCGGCACAAGTACAGCGATCGCTCTATCGATCTTTCCAATCACCAAGGAAGGCAACAGAGGAACCACCCATCCTGTTTGGGGGCACTTTGCTTCCAGGCAATAGAGAAATGACTTGGCCCGCCAGCCCTGCCCGTCGACTTCTATTTCCAAGCGATCGATCTCGGACTGCACTCTCTCGACAAGTGCTCGTTGACTTTGCGCAAGTTGCCTACGGTCTTCTTCTGCCGCGCCAACGACGTAAAATGCACCCCATGTCAGCATGCACGCTACGGGGTTCAGGTCAGAGGCGTAGACGTCGCAGCCCAACCGAGCCGCTTCAAACGGAATCTGTCCAGAGCCGCAGAAAGTGTCGGCCACCCGGGGACGATGGCCGAACCGCATGATGCCGAGCTGCTCGACCAACTCTGGGAACGTTCGTGCACTCGTCCCCAGGTGGGCGTTGACTTCCTCCCAGATGTGAAGGTCGACCGCGTCGATGACCTCTTCTGGGCGTCTCGCCTCCTCGACCAACGCCCGATATGAAACGCGCGGGAGCATCTGCGACTCGAGCCTGCGGCGATCTCGCTCGGGCAGGTCCTCTCGCCATGAAACCCTTACGTCCGCGTACTCGGGCCGTGTCCAGTCGACTGGAGCGGAGGCGGGCAAGACACCTTCTGGCGAAGCATCGAAGTAGTCAACGATCTTCGCGATCGATAACCGTTCAAGGACTTCCTTGGGCCTTGGACGCCGCTTCCGGCGGATGGCGAAGGACTCCGCGTCCATTGCCATCAGCTTCTCAAAGATCTCCAGGTCCCGCGCCTGATTCCCGGTGGCAGGCAGGAGACAACCCAAGATGCAGGCCTTGTTGAGAATGAGCGGCTTACGACCCTTCCAATAGCTTCCAAGTGCGGTGAGCGTCTTTCCGACATTCGCCATTTGCTCCTTGTACGCCTCAGCCGAAAGCTTCTGGACGGGCAGTAGCCGCTCAATAAGCGCCGGCGCATCCTTCAGCGAAAACGGAACCACACCCGAACTCATTCGGTCTCCCTGAACAACGGCAGGCGGAACAAGTCGTCTTCGACGGGTCGCCGACGCCTGCGGCCTGGCGCTGGTTTCTCTCCGTCTGACAGCGCGGAGAACAGTGCACGCCGCCATCCGCGCTGCGTGTCATGAGGCAGGCCGGACTCGGCGACGGTCATCGCGAAGAGCCACCAGCGCTCTTCGGGCCGCAGCGCCGCCCAGCGGCTGCCGATCACGGCGAGCTGCTCGTCGTTCGCGGTCTCCGCCGCCCAGGCCAGAACGCACAGCTCCTTCCCGAGCAGGCGATCGACGAGATTCGTCCCGGAGTGCCAACGCCCCGTGGTTGCCTTGGCGGCCTTCAGGCGATCGTTGAACTCCCGTCGCGCCACATCGGCGATGGCTGACCAGACGCGCCGGGTCAACACGACTCGCTGCTCGTCACGAGGAACGCCCGCCTCATGGCCTCGATAACCGTAGTCCTCGACGATGACGACCGACTCGTTCCGCGCCGCCGGGATCTCGACGCGGAAGACATGCGCCCCGAACTTGTCCGGCGCCCCGAAGTCGACCGTCGTGGCCGTTGCTTCCTTCTGCGTCATTGCTCCACGTCCGCCTGATCAAGCTCGATACCCAGCTTGCCCGCAAAGTCCTTGAGGTCGTGCCCGGATGCGAAGTGCGCCTTGCGGAAGGTCATGGTCACCGGCGTGTCCGGCGCGAACTTCTCCAGCACCTTCTCCAGCAGTGCCGTGATGAACGCCGAGTCCACGCGCACCTCGCCGACGGCGATCTGGGCCACCTTGCTGCCCTGCCCTACGGTGAGCGTCACGTTCTCGAATTCGACCGACTTGTCGGTGGCCTGATTCAGGCCCTCGAAGGTACTGGCCCGCGAATCGAGCTTGCGGCCGGTTCGTGACACCAGGCGCGCCGGCTTGACCTCGTCGACCTGCACGCCCTTCTTGCCCCGCGCCGGAAAGCGGAAGTCCGCCTTGGCCTCAAGTCCCTCTGCAGTGGCGAAGGCGCGCACAAGAACATCCTCGTCGCCGATCTCAAAGCCCTCGCTGTACGGCACGCCCTCCCGCGGTTCGCTGCCGTCGAGCGTGTAGCGGATGTCGCCGCGCGGCGCCACGAACAGCTCGACCACGCGCTTGCCGGCCTTCTCCGTGAGCCGGTTGCGCAGCGTGAGCTGGTTGGACCAGGTCACGGGGTCGCCCACCTCGTACTGCCCGGACACGTCGCACACGAGAAAGCTGACCCGCAGCGCCGTCGTCGAGTACGGGTTCTCCTTCAGCGTGGGGCTGGAATCGGTGGCCGTCGCCTCCTCGGCAAAGTGGATGCGCGGGGCTGGGCCTGCATTGACCGGGTTCACTCGCAGGCGCACCCGACCCTCGTCCCCGAACTCCGGTTCGGCCACGATCTGCGCACTGGTGCGCTTCTTCCTGGGCTTCTTGGTGACATAGCCCGTTCCGAGGTCTTCCCACAGACCTCGGTTGCAGGCGATCGTCTTCAGGCTGTCCAGCCCTCGTGGAGGCAACCACGGCATGCCCGCCTGCTCGGCATAGCGATCGGCCGCATCCGACCACCGCGTCTCGTCCTGGTTCTCCGGCCACAGCAGGTCCTGCGCCTTGTCGCGGATCGCGTCGAACTCCTTCTCGACGTCCAGGTACAGCTTCAGTGGGTTGGAGGTCAGCGTTTTCTCGATCTGTTCTTCCCCGTTGAAGGGCTTGCTCGCGTCCCGGGTCATGTCCAGCGGCTTGCTCGCAAGTTGCGCCGGTTTGCCCGCACGCTGGATCGGGAAAAGCACCTTGTCGAACAGGCTCAGAACCGTGGCGTTGAAGTCCTGCTCGTAGGTCTGCTGCTTGCGCTCCAGGTCCTCGCGCTGCGGGTGTCCCTTCGGGATGCGGCCGTCGGCCTTTTGCGCGGCAAACAATTGCCTGGCCGCCTTCTCGACGCTGCCCATCGCCGTCTTGTCGCCGGTCAGCACGCACAGGTTGTTCTTCTGGCTCAGGCCGTCGAAGAATTTCTGCACTTCGTCCGGCGGGATCTTCGCGTCCGGGCTGACCACGAGGAGCACACGCCCACGGCGCACCCGGTCGGCGACCTCCTCCAGCTTGGGCAGGGGCAGGACCTCGTCGTAGACCGTCTTGCGATGCGCCTTGAACATGTCGCGCAGGCGATGCCGGATCAGGTCGTCGACCAGGTTGTCCGGGGCATCCTGCGCCAGGCTTTGCAGCAACTTGGTGAGGTTCTCCTGCCGGTCGAAGTAGAACCGCCCCTCCGGCGTGTGGTGCAGGTACCAGGCGACCTTTTCCAGATCCTCGAAAGCCGCCAGAAAGTCCGACGGCTCGCGCAGCGGCGACACGAGGCACTCGACCATCTCCTCGCGGGTCAGGCCCTTGACGGCGTTCACCGCCGTGGACAGGCTTGCCGTCATCAGCAGCGCGCCCACCTGCGTCGCGGCCTCCTTCCCCGTCTGCAGGTCGATCACCTGCGCATGCGCCGATTGCTGCGAATCCCACAGGTCCTTGGCGATCACGTCGCGCATCCCGGAGATCTCGGTCAGCTTGTCGCGCACCTCCGTCACCGAGAAGTCGAAGTGCTGCGGTCCGATCAGGAACACGTCGTTCGCGCTTCGGTTCCACACCGACTTCAACAAGCGTGACACCAGCTCGATCAGCCCCCGCGTCTGCTTGAACTGCTCGTTCTCCTTGAACAGCGCGACGACATTCTTCAGCCGCGGGTGGAACGGGTACGTGGCGACGATCTCGTCGGCGATCGCCTCCGCGCCACGGTTGGCCGTCTTGGACTTCGCCGCCTCTTCGAGCTTGCGTCCGTAGACGTCGGCGATGTCCTCGATCTCGCCCTTGTCCGGCAGCTTGGAGAACAGCCGTTTGCGCAGGATGTCGTAGATCTCGTTCGCGGCCAGATCGACCGGGGTGATGTTCCGTTCCTGGCGGCCCAGCTCGGACCGCGCGTCGGCAAGCGCCTTGTTGATCAGCTTGCCACCGGTGTCGTACGCCGCCGCGAGGTCGGAGACGACGATACAGACGTTCTTCTTCTTGCCCGCAGCCGTCAGCAGGTTCGCGAAGGCCCGGGTCGCGATGTCCGCCACCGTGCCGTTGCCCACCTTCTGGGTGTCCAGGTAGTGGAAGTATGGCGGCATCTCATCGAGCAGGATCAAGACCGGCTGATCTCCCTCGAACAGCTTGAGCCAATCCTTCTCGTCCGGCGCCTTCGGTCCGCTCGTCCAGAAGTTGCGGAACTGCTCACCCTTGCGCAGCTGATTGGCGATCTCTCCCCAGAAGAAGTGATCCGGGTTGTTGCGCCCGTTGAAGGCAGCGATGGCCGCGCCGTGGAACGCGTCGGCGTGGGCGATGCCCGCGCAGTACTTGGCACGCAGGCTGGCGTGCTTGGCCAGGAGACCGAATCCGACCAGCAAGTGCGTTTTGCCGCCACCCATGGCCTGCTTCAGGTGGAACACCGCCTGTGAGGACGCCCCGGCCAGCCGCGCGATGCCTTCGGCGATCAGATCCTTCATACCCTGGGTGATGAAGGTGCGCGCGAAGAAGTCCGCACCGTTGCCTTCGCCGGCGATCAACTCATCAAGCTGCTCAATCTGGTCGCTGAGCTTGATCGCCAGTGCGGTGGGCTGCAACTGGCAGGCGTCGCGTACGGTTTTCATCGCTGGTTCTCCCTCGCTGCTCGGTGCGGGATGACCTCAGCCACCGCCGGGGCAACGTCCGTCCGACTGTCGCTCATCTCGCGTGATATGCCTGATGCACGAGGATGTTCGGGAACAGTTGCCGACGACTCCTGGCGCCTCTTCGACGGCGCATCGCAGCCGGCGAGGATCCTGACCCACCCTCCCACGAAGTTCCGCAGTGTACCGGAGCACTCCGTAAGGAATCCACCTTCCCGAAGCGATTCCCGGCAATCGAGAGGCGGGGGCTGACATGGTTCGAGGAGCGGCCGCAGATTGGTCCGCGCTGAAGACGATGAAGTGCTACCGGGCAGGCTCGAAGCACGGCGCAGGCCAGGGTCTCTATCGTGCCATCGTGGAACTTCATTGACGCGCCGTTCGAGGTGTCGGCCAGTTCGGCAGGATATACGAGGCGACGTCTCGTTGAAGCCACGCGTCTGACTGTCGACCACGTCCATGGATCGACACGCGGGGAGGATCGCCGCGAGGCCTGTTGAGAGGCGGAAAGCGATCAGCGGCCCGAAGCCGGTGCCGCGAGGGCGGTTAAAATTGGCAGATCTGCCAGCGCCGTATTTTGTCGTCCGGCAGAGTCCCGGTAACTCAGGAGTCCTGCGATGCAAACAGACTATTCTCCCTTCCTCAGTTGCGATGCCGACGGGCGCCTCTGCTGGCTACTGGAGGACGCGCTGCGGCTGGCTGCCGGCCATATTCCGGCACGGGATGACCATGGCAACGCTATAGAAATGCTTTGTTGCCCGAGTGACCGCGTCCGCGTCAGCGAGGAGACTCTTCGCGCTGCGTTTGCCGATCAGCAACTGAAAATCGTTCGCCCCGAGGTTATGGACCGAGCGGGCGATCAAGTAGTGGAGGCCAGGGCATTCCTGTGGTGGCTATCTCTATACTTGGCCCAGACGAAGGTGGATGTCCCGTTTCCCGTCGATCTGGTTCGCGAAGTCTGGGCCGCCGCCAGCGCGGGTGAAAGCCAGGTCGTGGTCCGATCGTGCTTTTCGAGTCTGGCGGCAGCGCTGGACGGCTGGTTCGACAAGCCCCTGTGCGATCTCCCGCAGGACTTGTCAGACCGCGTGAGGAGGGAACTGTGGCCGTTGCCTTGGCAGTCGCTATCGACCAGACAGAGGATCCGTTTGGCCAAGCAGTGGGATTACCGCGAAGATCCGGCGACTCGCTCTGAACGAATGCGGTGGTGGAGAGTCTTCAGGGAGAAGCTCGAGATTGAGCAAACCATCGCGAGGCACAAGGCGACGTGGGATGCCATCGCGACACCGACATCCGGGCAGCGGATCGAAAGGGAGGATGATCTCGGGAGATTGGAAGCACAGCTTGCTGATCTGGACCGCCTGGAGGAGAACGCGTGGCGTGCCGGTGGCGACGGCTATCCTGAACGAGCGCTGACCGCAGGAGGAGAAGGCAAGCGGTGCGAAGAACAGCAGTGGGCTCCGCGATACATTGCTTACCCCAAGGCCCTGAGGCTGCTGAGAAAGAGGTTCGATGCAACCCCCGAAGAAGTCGCGGCCTGGATCTGGGATGGCCCCAGCAATGGCGGTCTCATCGCCTACATGCACGCTAACGAAATGCGGCATCCGCCCCGGTTCTACTTTCATCACGAACTTGGACACGACTACATATCGCCGCTGATGGCCTGCTGGTTTCGTGAGGACCACATCGCCAGTTTCGTTCCGGTCGAACGATATATCACTGGAGCGCAACTGTTCGAGCGATGGGGCAAGTATCCCGGGGTCTATCCCGAACAATCAGTGCGAGTCAAGCTACGCGAGTCGCGGCTGCTGGACATTCATCCTAATTTCGGTGGGACAGAAGGGTCCTTCCCCAAGGAAAAGATAAGGAGGGCTTTCCCCCCTCTCGAAAGCGGCTTGTTTGCGCTCTCGCACGTGGAGCAGATCGAATCGGAAGATTTTGGTGCCGAAGAAGAAATCGAAGAATCCGCCAATGGTTCGTGCCAGCCTGCTAGTGCTGATCTGATCCGAAGAAACTTTCCTGTCAAGCGCGATCCGGTCGAGAACGAAAGATGGTGGAAAGACAAGATGTCTGAAGCCGCACGGTACGGCTTGCTGGAGTGCCGGGTTGGCGAGGGTAAGAGGGGCCGAGGCGGCGGTTCGCTTTGGAGACCGGACATGATTGCTGGATGGCTGGTCGATCGACACACGAAGGGTAAAGAGGGTTTGGCAGCCGACGACGCGCGCAAGGCGCTCATGCGGTTTCCCGGGTGCGCAGATATTGCCGAGCTGATGTTCCCGCAGGACGGATAGCGATTTGCAATACCGTAGTGAATTACCGTAGCCCCGCTACGGTAATTGTGAGAATGTCCCACTACAGCAAGATGTCATTACCGTAGCCGCGCTACGGTAATGCTGCGCCATGTAAATAGCTAGGCCAGGTGATCCGCTGCAATCCTCAATTGCACGGACAAGGCCACCTAGCAACGCGGAGCACCCGGCCTTGTTCGTAAGGAAATGAACATGGCTGAGCAACTCCGATCCTTTCTCCGTCTCAAGCAAGTCAGGGCCGTCACCGGCATGTCTCGCAGCTGGATTTACGAGGCGATCCGGCGAGGCGAGTTCCCGGCGCCGATCCCATTGGGCGCGCGAGCCGTCGCGTGGGATTCTGCGTCCATCGCGGCTTGGCAGGCGGCGCGTATCGCCGGCAAGTCGGATGCCGAGGTCCGGGAACTGGTCGCCCGCCCCGAAGCTGCCCGCAAAGCGGCCTCTTGAGGGGGCGGCCATGACTCCCAAGGTGCTGACAGATTCGGCAACCGAACCCGTAGGAGCCGGTAAAGGCGGCGAAGGCGGTGATTTTCAGGTAAGCAATGCCGATTTTGTGGCGGCCGTGTTTCCAGTCCTGCCCGAAGGCGCCTTCGCGGCGGCGTGCTCGAAGAGAGGCGACCCCGGCGTGGGCGGATGGCCCGCCCGTCGCGCCGATCAGGTTGCGGCCACACTTTCTGCCGCGAACAACAACTACATCGCTTGTGCGAGCTTTTACCCTGGTGACGATGGTTCATTCAGGGCGCGCAAGGCGCAGTTCGCCGCCTGCCATTTCCTCATGCTCGATGACTTGGGCACCAAGGTACCGCTGGAGCGGCTGGCCGGGTTCCAGTTGTCCTGGCTGATCGAGACCAGCCCCGGTAACCATCAGGGCGGGATCCTCCTCGCCGAACCGTTGACCGATGGTTCGGCCGCCGTGCGGCTGCTCAACGCGGTGATTGACTCAGGGCTGTGCGATGCGGGCGCGACGGGGCCATTGAGTCGCTGGGCGCGGCTGCCGGTTGCCATCAACGGCAAGCCCAAGTATGCCAGCGACGACGGAGCCCCCTTTCAGTGTCGCCTGCTCGAATGGCGACCGGACGCTCGCTATACGCCACAAGAGATTGTGGAGCGTCTGCAATTGGAACTTGCTCCGGCCGGGCGACCGAAGAAGAGCGCCAGACCCTCTGCGCGCGTTGCTCAAGTGGGCAATATCTCGTGCAGCATCGGCAACGATGCCGACGATGTGTTCACACCCAAGGCGGCGGAGAACCCGGTCGTTGCGGCGCTCAAGGTGCGCGGGTTATACAAGACGCCGCTGGGTTCCGGCAAACACGACGTGACCTGCCCGTGGGCGCAGGAGCATACCGACGCACTGGATACCGGCGCGGCCTACTTCGAGCCGGATGAACTCTATCCGTTGGGCGGGTTCTGTTGCCAGCACTCGCACCGCGACCAGTACCGCGTCCGCGCACTGCTCGAGTTCCTCGGCGTGCGCAGCTCCGAGGCCCGCCACAAGCCGGTGATCCGCGTCGTAGCCGGCGATTTGCATCGCGTGGTCGATGCGGCGGAGAAGGAATTGGCCGACCGCGGGCGGCACTATCAGGCGGGAGGTCTGATCGTCTCGATCTCCACCGACCCGACCAGCGGCGATCCCTCCATCGTCCCAACCAGTGGCCCAGCGTTGACACGGGAACTATCGGTCGCGGCAAGCTGGGAGAAATTCGACCGGCGCGCAGGCGACTGGGTGCGTTGCGATCCGCCGGCGCGGCACGTGGCCGTTCTCTTTGACGCGCAGACCTTTCGCTACCTGCCGCCGCTGGCCGGGGTGGCGAGACAACCGTACTTTCGCGAGTCGGACGGCGAACTCATCACGCAGGCCGGTTATGAAAAGTCGGCGCAGCGGTTCGGTGTGTTCGATGCGCGGCAGTTCGTCGTTCCTGAGCCGACACAAGAAGCGGCACGGGCGGCGCTGCGCTTGCTGGAAGACCTGCTCACCGAGTTCCACTTCGTCGCGGACTCCGACAAGGCGGCTGCGCTGTCCGCGATCTTCACCGCCGTGGTGCGTCCGGCGCTGCCGCACGCGCCAGCGTTTCATGTCCGAGCGCCCGTAGCCGGCAGCGGCAAGACCTACTTGTGCGAGCTGATCGGTGCCTTCGCTGGACCGGGGGGAAATGCCAAGGTGAGCTATCCAATGACCTCGGAGGAAGCCACCAAGGTGATTCTGTCCTTGCTGCTGACCAGCCCCGCAGTCATCGAGTTCGACGACATGGATACCGACTGGCTACCGCACGGCACCATCAAGCGGATGCTGACGGCGGAGCAGATCACTGACCGGATCCTGGGCGTGAGCAAGACGGCGACGGTGAGCACGCGCACGTTGTTTCTCGGTTCGGGCAATAACGTCGGGCCGATACGCGACCTGTTACGGCGTGTGCTGACGATTCATATCGATCCGCGCTGTGCGACACCGGCAACGATAACCTACCAGGGCTGTCCGGTCGAGAAGGTGCGCCAGCGCCGAGGGGTCTATGTCGCGGCGGTGCTGACCATCATCCAGGCATGGCGCACGGCCGGAATGCCGCGCGCCGCGGCGGACAGCATCGTCACCTTCGGGGGTGCATGGTCGGACTATTGCCGGTATCCCTTGATGTGGCTGGGACAGCCTGACCCGGCCACGGCGCTGCTGAAGCAGGTGCGCCATGATCCCGATGGTGATGCACTCAGGGCCTTGATGACCGAATGGCATGCTGCATTTGGACCGACCCCGACGACGGTACGCAAGGCCGTAGACTCGGCACTGTTCAACCGCCCTAATCTGCTCGATGCGATACGCGAGTTCCCGGTGGAAGAACGCGGCGAGATCAATCGCTCGAAGTTGGGCTGGGTGTTGAAAAAACATGCGAACCGGATTGTCGGCGGGTTGGAGTTCCAACAAGCGGAGGCCGACGGGCGCACCGCCTGGCGTGTGGCGGTCGTGAAATCACCGCCTTTACCGCCTTTACCGCCGCTCACCCCACCGCTTGAGAAATCTGTCACGCCAACGGAACGAGAAGTCGGGGTGGAGATATGAGCCCGGCCGAGATCCTAGAACGGGCGACTTCGGAAGGCGTGCTGCTCGCGCTCGCGCCCTCGGGCAGCATCTCGGCAAAGGGCGATCCGTCGGCCATTGACCGCTGGTTTCCGGCAATTCGGCAAAGCAAGGCCGCGATCATTGCTGAGTTACAGCTAGAACGTCGCCGCGCCAAGGTGCTGGGGATGTTGCGCGACAACCCCGGCAGCCGCTACGCCATCGATGTGGCGGATGCGAGCACCGACCCGATCGTCGTCGCGATCGCAACCCGCGACGTCGCCACCTTCGAGCTGAACATTCCGCAGTTGTACTACGATGCCTTCGGGCTGCTTGAGTTGATTGAGAAACACACAGGAGATAGACATGCAGACACTTGAGCACGACTCGATAGGTCTAGCCTGCGCGGTTACCGGAGACAAAACGCCGACAGCCGGTTACGAAATGGTCCGCTACAACGCCATGAAGCATGGGATTCTCTCGAAGCTGGCGGTACTCGCACACGAGGATCACCAGGAGTTCGCCGAGCTGCTGGCCGCGCTGGTCGATGAACATCAGCCGACAGGGATGACCGAGCAGCATCTGGTCGAGGAACTCGCGGCGATCATCTGGCGGAAACGGCGGGTCTTGCTTGCAGAAGGGGCAAGGATCAACGATGGGTTGAAGAGCGCCCTGCACAGCACGACGACACTGGTCCCGGCGGCCGCACCTTTCCAATCGGAACTGTCGGGAGAGCATGTCGACTTGCCCAGATTGCTGAACGCGACGGCCGAGCGAATCGCGGAACTTCAGCAGGAGGCCGAGTTGGACTTGGCGGCAACCCGCAAGGCGGCAGCGATCCTCGCCAAGGGTGGTCCGAATGCCTACGAGAAGGCTCGGCGGGCGCTGCTTCCCGGGTCGCGCGATTGGTGGGACGTTCAGGTCAGTGAGGAGGAGTACCCGGGCACCGTCGAAGGCTTGGCGGAGTTCATTCGTGAATCGCTCGAACCGGTGTGCGTCGGTATGGTGCAGCAGGCGCGGCATGCCACGGCGATCAAGGCGCAGGCTTTGGGCGCCGGCCTGCAGGCACACCGATTGGAAAACCTGAACCGCTACGAAACACACCTCGACCGCAAGTTCGAGCGCACGTTGGCCATGCTGCTGAGGCTGAAACAGCTCCGCAGTGAGTAAAACGGCGGTGTCGGGAAAAGCGCCGCAAAGCCTGTCATGGCAAGGCTTGCGGCAGGTTGAGGCAGCAACCAGGCGAGGCGATTGCCTGATGATTTCGGGAAAATCGGGGGGAGAAAAAAATGGGTGGCATCGGCAGCGGACGACACTGGCACTACGGCGCGAAGCGCACCACTGAAGACTCTTGCCCGCTCGACATTCGCAGGCTGCACCGGGCCGGCGTCCTGATCGCGGGGCAGTGTTTCGGGTGGCAGTGGACGGTCGGCGGCCGGCCGGTGGCCAACATTCAGGGTCGTGTGGAAGCCGATCGCGTCGTGCTCGTCTACCGACACCGCAGCGGTGATGAGGATAGCTGGCAGCATGTCGAGCAGCCGGTTCGCCTGGATCACACTCCCTGCACCTACGGGGGAACGAAGCACTGGTGGATCTGTCCGGCCTGCGGTCGCCGCGTCGCGATTCTCTATGGTCCCGGCAAGCTGTTTGCCTGTCGCCACTGCTACGGTCTGGCCTATGCGAGCCAGCGGGAAGACGACGACGATCGTGCGCTGCGGCGGGCGGAGAAGATCAGGCGGCGTTTGGGCTGGCCGGCGGGCATTGCCAATCCCGGCGGCGGGAAGCCCAAGGGGATGCACTGGCGCACGTTCGAGCGTCTGACTGCGGTCCACGACGCGTCTGCGGAGGCATCGCTGGCGGGGGTGGTGAAGTGGCTGGAGTCGATGAGGAGGCGGCAGCGCGGCGTGTGCGATGGCGCCGACGGCTGGTGATGAATCTGTTTCGCAAAGTGAGGCCGCCAGGCCTGGGCGCCGCCTGCTGGGCAATACCCGAGTTGGCAGATTGTTGTTGCTACCAACTCGCCGGCTTCTTGATGTTTGTTCCTGGCAGCGTGTCAGGAAACACCGACGCATGGAGGTGGGCCGCGCGGATGTGCCGGACATGACTTGCCACGGCCGCAAGCGGCTTGGATGCCCCGAAGTCCGATGGGCACAGCACCGTGACCGGCTTCATGAGTTCCTGTACCACGATGCGAATGGGCTCCACGAGATCAGTATCGTTCGAAATGACGACGGCCGCATCGTAACGGTCCGCCCAGCCATCGTTGATAAGATGGCTGGCCAGATTGACGTCGGAACCCTTTTCCTCCATTGCGTGCACCAGCGCCTTGATGGCATCCGTGGCCGGCTGGCGCACCTTGTTGCCTTTGCCATACTTGCCGACGGGCAGCGATTCCACCAGATTGCCTGTGACGCTCGGGTCTGCCGCTATGGGGTACCGGCCGGGCGGTAGAACCGTCTGGCTCGCACCATGCTGGATGCCGCGATCGCCGACCGGCAGGTTGAGCACTGGTCGCCACATGGCTTTGGCGAGAAACTGGCCAAAGAAGATCTCGACTTCGGGGACTGTACGCAGCGCGTTCAGATAGATCTGCTGGCGGCGGGGCTGGTCTGAGTCAGCAATGCCGGAAACCCGGGCCGTGTAATACTTCAGCTTCTCCACGACGACGCCAGACGGCATCGCGGCTTCGCTGAGCGCCTTGATGTTCAGCCACTTGCAGCCGGAATTGCGGATCCCGTAGTAGAGGTTGAAACCATCGATGTAGACCCAGGTGCGCATTGACCCTCCAGACAGCAAAAGGCCACACCCGAAGGTGTGGCCCCTTGAGCCGACAGCACGCTGCCAGCGGGTATGTGAAGCCCATTATAAGCCCAGCTTCGGGTTCGGGGTAGTCGTATTTCTTGTGATCAGGCTGTCATCAGCCGGCACGATCCGCATCCGCCATGGCCGTAGAAGCCCCCGACCATACGAGCCGAGCGCATCCTGGGGTTGCCACGCGAGACCTCGGCAAGGCCGGTCGGGGATTTCCGACGGCAACCCATGCGAAGGCAGGTGCCGCGTTGTGGGGTGAATTTCCGGTCGATCCGAAGAGAGAATTCCGTCTGGATTCCGTACAGACTCCGGGAAGTCATCCGGTGACGGCTTAAGTCATTGAATTCATGGCACGCCCGAGACGACTTGAACGTCCGACCCCTGCCTTCGGAGGGCAGTACTCTATCCAGCTGAGCTACGGGCGCGCGAGGGAGGCAAGCTTAACCGGTTTGCTCCGGGGAGTCCACCGTCTGTGAAAATGGGGGACAGACCACGTTTTTCCCTCCCGATCACCACCGGGCAGGGGACCTTCTTCTTCAGCCGATCAGTCGATGACCAGGCCCCTCGCCGCGGAGGCCAGGTGGCCGACGCGAGATCACCCCGGTCTGCCCTGCTCAGGATCGGAATCGATCGCGACATGAAGCTCGTTCACGGAGGGCGTGCCCTCGGCTTCGCCTTGCGCACGGGGGAGTTCGATCTTTTCCTCGGTCTTCGCTGGCCCCGCGCGGTAGAATACGCGCGTCGGGCCTGTAGCTCAGTCGGTCAGAGCAGAGGACTCAGTAGGCGCGGAAACCGGGTCGTTGCCCGGTCTGCCGCGCTCCGGGTTGCCCGCGGCCAGCGCAGTCCTGGCCACGGGTAGAACTGGTCAAATTCGGTGGAAGCTAAATCCGCAGGGACATGCCAATACCGAGCCAAGCCCCGCGGACCGCGGGGAAGGTGTAGAGACTAGACGGCCAGCCTGTAACGGGAAGGTATAGTCCAGACC
>NZ_JAMTDX010000001.1 GCF_023806625.1 Accumulibacter sp. | reverse complement strand
GTTAGTGCAACATCTCTTCTGTAAATTCGTAGCCTGCTGGATTTGCGGTGCTTTGCCGGCCGCAGCGATGAGGGCGCGTAGCGCCCGAAGAGCGGAGGACGGCAAAGCACCGCGGCGCGACCCCGGAAGGCTCTACCCGCAGGCGATTTCTCCGGGGCATTCTCGCACCCACCCACGAAGGAGTCGACACGATGGCCCAACGCGTAGAACATCATCCCTTGGACGCAGCGTTTGCGGCCTTGCTGGCCAACGGCCTGGACGGCGCCGGCGAGGCGCTGCGCATTCTGGTCAATGAAGCGAGCAAGATCGAGCGCGCGCACTTTCTCAACGCCAGACCCTATGAGCGAACCCCGGAGCGATCTGACCATGCCAACGGCTTCAAGCCCAAGACCGTCATGACCCGCCTGGGAGAACAGACCTTTGATATCCCCCAGGTGCGCGGCGGCGGCTTTTATCCCTCTGCCCTGGAGAAAGGCTCGCGCACCGAACAGGCGCTCAACCTCGCCCTGGCCGAGATGTACGTCCAGGGGGTCTCCACCCGCAAGGTGTGCGACATCCTGGTCAAGCTCCTCGGGCCGGAGGTGTCGATCTCCTCGACCCAGGTCAGTCGTGCCGCCGAGAAGCTCGACGCCGGGCTCGCCGCCTGGCGCGAGCGGCCGCTCGACGAAACCCCTTACCTGTTCCTCGATGCCCGCTACGAGCGCGTGCGCGAGGCCGGGCAATTGCTCGATTGCGCGGTACTGGTCGCCGTCGGCATCACCCAGGATGGCCGGCGCCGCGTGGACCGCCACCCACTGCGCCATCGACTGGCGGTCACGCTTGAATCCGCCGAACTTCGCCAGGCTGATGCTGGTCTGGCCCGCCTCGTCTTCCGTAATCGCACAGGCCGTGATCTTCGCCTGATGCACATCCAACCCGACTACCCGCTTACACAGCGTCGCCAGTTCCATCCGTCACTCCCTTCCCGTAAAGTCACGAGCGGGTGGAACATGGGGCTTGACCGAAACACCCTGCAGGGTTGCCCCTGCGGCCTTTTTTGCCGTGCGCTCTACAAGAGGCAATCCGGGGTACGAGTCGGTTCAGCGGGTCACGTTTGGGATCGGGGTGTCACCACCACATCATTGCTCGACCTCTCCCGTTTCCGCCCACCCGCATTCTCTTTCATCATCCGGGGTGGCGCCGCTCCACCGCGCGCAATGAGCGTTTGGCGAGACTGGCCGGACCACGGTTGCTCGAACGGCTGAACGTCGGCGCGATCGACTTCAGACATGTCGGACAGTTACCACCGATCTTCGCTCAGGCGACCGGCGCAAACTTCGCTCACCTCGGCCACGGCGAACCGGCGCCACGCGCCCAGGCGCTCATCGTCCCCGGCAACCCGCCAATCGGGGCGGTCGCCGACCCGAAGGACAAGAAGGTGGCTTTGAAGAGGGGTTCCAACGTCCACGATCTCATGGTCAGGCTGATCGGCAAGCACGGGCTCAGCCATTCCGACGTCCAGCCGGTCTTCGTTCCACCGGCCGAAGCGCGCCCTGCCTTCGAACGCGGAAGCGTCGATGCCTGCGTGATCTGGGATCCTTTCACGGCAGCCGCGCAGCAAGAGACTGGCGCGCGCGGCATCGCCGACCGGACCGGAATGGTGAACAACGACGCGTTCTTTCTCGGCAAGCGCAATCTCGCCAGCCAACGCCCCGAGGTAATCACGGATCTCTTCGACGTTCTGCAGCAGACCGGCCAGCGATGAAGCGGGACCCGAAAGCCGCTGCGGCGCGCATCGCGCCACGTCAGCCCCTCGAACCGGCCGTCGTTGAGCAGACCGTCCGCAAGCACAGCAACGTCGTCAAGCCAATCAGCGCCTCCGTGAGCGAGGCGCAGCAACAGCCGGGCTGAACCCCTTCCACCTGTTGCAGCAGATCCCCAGTGCAATCGACGTCAGAGACGCCACGATCCGAATGAAGTGAGCCGCGTTTCCGGTCGGATGGCGGTTCGATCCACGCGGTCCGTTATTGCCGGACAAGGAAGCCTGATCAGCTCTTCAGGGGCTGGGACGACAAGCTCGCCTTGGCGCGCTGGAAGAGCCGGCCGTGACCCGAGTATCGTCACATCCGGGTCATGCCGCTTTCCCCCGCCCTCGGTGCCGAGGCGCAAGGACCGACCTCAGACACGACGTGACGCCCGAGCAACCGGCCGAAAGTCACCTGACCAGCCGACAACCTCGTTCCGGTCTTCCGCAACCAGCACGTCACGCTCGGCGAGCACAAGCGTTTCGCCCGGCATTTCGGCACCCTTCACCCGCACATGGATCGACTGAAGGAGCTTCTCGAAGGACTGACCGCCGTGCAACACGGCCGACATGCATCGACCGCCGGATACGGCTCGCTGCCTGTCCGAATCCATCGATCCGGCCCCCACTGGCGTCGACGGGCCTCCTCCGATCGTCGATTTCATGCCCTCGCGACCGGGCTTCCAGACAAGCGAGACCACGGCTTCACGAACGGCGTGACCGGCTGAGGCATTGTCTCCGGGCTTCCGGTTCCTGAGCATCCATTCCCACCACTACGTGCCGCTTCCGATCGCCGAGCGCGCTCATCCGGCACGCCTCAGCCCCACACCCCTCCGCGGCGGTCGTCGACCCGCTTGGCCTTGTGGGTTGCGCGCGGGAGTGTCTCCGGCGAGAGAATGGTGACCGCGGCACTGACACCCGTGACGGACTGGAGCTGGCGCTTGAAGCGGGAGGCCAGTTCCTCGATCGAGCCACGATAGGCCGATGAGCGCTCGACCTCGACCGTGAGGCGGTCCAGGTGGTCTTCCCTGTCCACGACGAGGCGGTATTCGCCGCCGAAGTCGCGGTCCTTCCTGGCGATCGCTTCCACGTCACTGGGAAACAGGTTCACACCCTTGATGATCAGCATGTCGTCCAGCCGTCCGTGTACGCCGAGCAGGCGAACCGAGGTCCGCCCGCAGGAGCAGGGTTCGGAGGTGAAGGAGACGATGTCGCCGGTGCGAAAGCGGATCATCGGGCGGGCCGCCTTCCTGAGGGTGGTCAGCACCAGCTCGCCCCGACCACCCTCCGGCACCGGGTCACCGCCATCCGGGTCCAGAACTTCGACCAGGATGTGGTCCTCCGCCCAGTGCAGACCGTGCTTCACTTCGCACATGCCGGCGCAGGCACCGAAGATGTCGGAGAGGCCGTAATAGTCATACACGCTGGCGCCCCACAGGCCCTCGATGCGTTCCCGGGTTTCCGGGATGGAACCGCCGGGCTCACCGGCGACGAGGATGCGCCGCACGTTCAAGTCCTGCCTGGGGTCGATGCCTTCCTTGAGTGCCGTCTCGCCAAGGTACCAGGCATAAGAAGGGGTGGTCCAGATGACGGTGGCCTGGAACTGCTTCAGGATGGCGAGAAGGCGCTCTGCGGGCACGGTGCCCACGTGCATCGAAAGGGCGCCAAGCTTCTGGGCTCCGAGAACGCAGGGACCGCCGACGAACAGGGAGAAGTTGAGTGAATGGGCGTAGCGGTCCTCAGGGCGCAGGCCCGAGGACCAGAACTGTCGCGCCTGGTAATCGATCCAGTCCTCGAAATCCTGGCCGGTGAAGGGCGAGGCGGTGGGCACGCCGGTGGAGCCGCTGGAGGCTGAAATGTATACGATCTCCCGCTCCGGCACGGCCACCAGGTCTCCGAAGGGCGGCACAGCCAGTTGCCTCTCGCGCAGTTCCTGCTTGCTGATGAACGGGAAACGACGAACGTCGTCCAGGCTCCGCAGTTGGTCCGGATGCACTCCAGCCCGATCGAAACTGGCCCCGTAGTAGGGCGAATTCAGGTAGGCGTGGAGCAGGTGCTCCCTCAGCAGCCGCAGCTGCAGCGCCTGCCAGTCGGTGCGTGACTGGGTCTCGAGCCTTTCATCCCAATAGCGGTCGCTGCTGGGGCGGGGGCAGCTGATGCAGGTCATGGCACACTTCCTCTCTTCGGCGGATCAGGGCCGGATACGGATGTATCCCTCTTGCTGCAGCTCTGCGAAGCGTACAACCCTGCCCTGGGCGACGCGAACGAAGCCGTCGACCAGATCCGTGATGTCCGTCCTGCTCTTGCGCAGGGTGTTGCCGCAGGCAGCGCAATCGACCGCATGACGACGCAGAACGCAGACACCTTCGAACGAGGCGGCAGGCGCGTGCTTCGTGTCGAAGGCCTCCAAGGCTTGCCCGTGGGCCACCAGAACGATGTCCAGGTAGTCCGGGCGTCCCACCCCCCATGGACGGGGTTCTCGATGCTCCCTGGTGCGAAGGGCACGCGCTCGGCCGCGTCGACCTGATCGACGACCTTCTGCCCGACGCCCTCGTCCTGCGCGTGGCCAGGGCCCAGCGCGGCCAGGAATACGCAGAGGGCGGCACTGACGAACCTGGCACGAGCCGTCATCGCGGGAACTTCCTCTCGGGGCTCTGCAAACGACGGCCTATCCCTTGCGCAGCGCACCGGTTACATCCACCTTTCGCAGGGCCGCGAGTTCCGCCTTGCTGGGTTCGGGGACCGGACGCGCACCGGGCAAGACCTTCAGGTCCCAGGCCGTGGCGTGGCGGATCTGATCCGGGCTGGAGAAACCGAACCAGCCGTCCAGGTGGAATTCCTTCGTTTCCGGATGGGGACGGAGGATTCCCAGGGTCGTGATGATCGCGGAAGGTCCGCCACCGACGAAGCCGTGGCGCTGACGGGCATCGTCGCCGTCCAGATAGCCCGGCGAACTGATGTAGCTCACCTTCTCGACGAAGCGCTTGGGCTCGTGGCCGACCATGATGAGGAAGCGCTTCGCCCCGCAAGCGATGTCATTGGCACCACCTGCTCCGGTGAGGCGGGTGTTCGGCGGCCGGTAAGCGTCGCCGATCCCGCCAACCCAGATGCCGGTCGTGTTCACGTTGCCGAATCTGTCGACCTGGGCTGCGCCGATGATGCCCACGTCGCAACGGCCCGAGGCCACCAGGCAGCCCAGGGCATCCAGGGCACTGGTGAAACTGGTGGCGTTGGACGAGATGCGGTTGCATTCGATCCCCCAGGGCAGCCCGCCCAAGGGAGTGGCACCGTAGATGCCGCCCTCGGTCATCGCCCGCACCCGCGGGGCATGATGGGCCTGGGCGAAGAAACCGGCCAGCATGGAAAGCCCGACGCCAAAGATGGCCAGTTCGCCGTCCCGTATCTCCCGCCCGGTGGCGATGGCCATCATCTCCTGCCGCGTGTACTCCGCGATCATCGGTAGACCTCGCCGGCCGGGCTGCAACTTGCGCTGAGGGCGGTGATCTCGGCTGGCGTTTGCAGCCATCGACGAAAGGGATCGATCAGGAAGGCAGTGCTGGTCTGAGCGAGCTGTCTGACCCTGTCACGTCCGATGAGATCCAGATAGCTCGGCACGTCCGAGTACCCCTCGACGAATCGCTTGAGGTAAGCTGCCGTGCCCTCCTCTGTTGCGAGGGCCTGGTTCATACTCTTCATGTGCTCTTCATCCGCGTCGTACAAGCCTGGCGAAGCCTGGGGCCAGGCGCCGAAGGGCCACCAGACGACTGCCTCCACGACCACGTCCGGGATGCGGACCAGGTTGGGAAACTGGCGCATGCACGCCGTATCCACGATGGCGTCGGCCACCAGGATGACCTTCTGGGCGGCACGTGAGAGCTCGAAGCGGCTCCATTCCGTGCCCAGCATGATTGCATTCCCCAGGGGATCCGCCAAGCTCACGTGGATGCCCGCCAATGCTGGCCGCAGGGGACTCAAGGCGCCAATCTCGCGGCCCGAGAAGGGATCGGCGACCGCCGGAATCTTGTGCCGGGCCGGATGCTCGTCCGGTGCGAAGGCGCTGCGGTACTGGAGGTCGGAACCAATGTTGACCGTCGCCGGCACGAAGGGCCAGTTCATGGCGCCACCGAGGAGGCGCAGCGCCATGGAGAGGTTGGAATAGTCTTCGAGGACCGTCCGGCCTTCCTCCACCGCCCGACGCAGGCCGTTGGCGAAGCCGAAGACCTCCAGTCCGCTGAAGCCGCATTCGACCCTCGCTACGGCGCCGGCCGCCGCAAGCAGATTGAGTTGCTGAGTGCTGCAGTGGAAGATGGCGTGCAGATCCCGGCGCCCCTGGCGCAGCAGTTCCCGACCGAAAACGACGGCGTCCGAGCCCACCGGCAAAGCCGCACCGCTGGCGTACTGCTGGCCGTCGCGAGTATGGCGGCGGACGGCTTCGGCAAGGGAAATCAGCTTCGAGTACGACATACCTGACTCTGAAGCATCGCATCGGGCACGAACGTCCTCGGGCCCGACTTGTGGCCGCGCACGTAGTCGTCAAAAGGCCGTCGCTCGTACTCGGCGACAGCCACGTACCTGCCCAGGAGCAGCAGTTCCTCACTGTCCTTCAGGACACCCGTGTAACGATAGAGCAAGCGACCCCTCCGGTCGAAGAAGGCGAAGGCCGGAGTGCCCACCACCCGCAGGCTCTCCGCCCAGGCGCGGGCCGACGCGGCCTTCCCATCCGGCAGTACCAGTTCGCCGTTGGTGCTGAGGTTCACCGCCAGGGTGGCATAGCGCCGGGCGAAGGCCTTCTCGGTGAACGGGCCGGGGAAGACCCCCTGGCGCAGTTTCCGGCAGTTGTCACAATCCTCTTGTTCGAAGAGGACGGCCAGCACCCTGCCCTGCCTGGAGGCAGCCGCAACGGCTACCGCCAGGTCCCCTGGTGCCGGCTGGAACAGTTCCGCCCGGAGCGGCGAGACAAGCACCATCAGTCCGGTCCCCAGGATCAGTGCGGCAAGCCGTTGCATGGCTGGACTCCTATTTCACCCAGAACAGGGCACGCGTGCGCGCCGCTTCCAGAAGCGTCATGGCGAGAAAGGTGACCGCACCGGTGTACAGGATTCCCGCGACCATGCGCGGGTAGTCGCCGAAGTCGGCATAGTACTGGACGAAGCGCCCCAAGCCTGCGTTGGCGCCGAACAGCTCCGCCACGGTCAGCAGGATGAAGGAGAAACCCAGCCCGACCGCCATGCCGGAGAAAATGTGCGGCAGGGCCGCGGGGAAGACCACACGGCGGTAGTATTCGAATCCCGTGAATCCGAGAATCCGGGCGTTGTCGCGGTAACGCTGCTCCAGGCTGTGGGCACCGGCCACGGCGTTCTGGAAGATGGGCCAGAAGGCGCCGATGAAGACGACGAAGATGGCCGACAGCTTGAATGTGGGCAACACCGCGATCGCGTAGGGGATGTACACCGTGGGCGGCACGGGAGCCGCCACTCGGGCAAAGGGCAGGAAGGCGTCCTGCAGGCGACCGGAGGTGCCCACCGCCAGACCGGACAGAATGCCCAGCACGGTGGCCAGACCAAAGCCGGGCAACAGGATGGTGAACGACGACAGGGTGCCTTCCCATAATTCGGGCAGGGAATCCGCAAGCGCCTCGAGCACCACCGGTGGCGCCGGAATCAGGGGATTCTTGCCCAGGGGCAGGTACGCCGCGGCCAGGAACCAGGCAACCAGCAGGGCAACCCATACCAGCGAGGCTTCCAGCCCGCGTCGCAGCCAGACCGGGACGCGCTGGCTGTCGGTCGGAGTGCCGACACCCAGCGCGAGCGGGCCACCCGACGGTTCCGGGATTTCGATGATGGCAAGTTTGGACACGGGTTTCACCTTTCTAGCTGACGGCGAGTTGTGCCAGGGTGTCTTCGGCGAGGACTTCGGCGATACTCTCCCGCAGCGTACGGAACGCTTCGCTCTCGATCAGACTGCGGCGCTCCCGGGCACCGGCAAGGCTCACCGGCAAGTCGGCGATGACACGACCCGGTACAGATCCGAGGATCACCACCCGCTGGCCCACATAGAGGGCCTCGTCCACGTCGTGGGTGACGAAGACGATGGTCTTTCGCGGGACCGAGGTTTCCCAGATTTCCAGCAACAGGTCCTGCAGCCTGGCCCGGTTCACCGGGTCGACAGCCCCGAAAGGCTCATCCATCAGCAGCAGGGGCGAACCCACCGCCAGCGTACGGGCAATGGCGCCCCTTTGGCGCATGCCGCCGGACAACTCGAAGGGATACTTGCGACGTGCCGAGTCGAGCCCGACCTTGCGCAGGTGTCCTTCGGCTTCCTCCCGACACTCGGCCTTGGTGGAGGCCGGACGGGCCTTGCCGATGGCGACGGCGATGTTGTCTGCCACTGTCATCCAGGGAAAGAGGGCGTAATCCTGGAAGACCACACCCCGCTCCAGGCCGGGGGCCAGGACCGGCGTGCCATTCCAGAGGAGGCTTCCCTGTTGTGGCAACTGCAGGCCGGCAATCAGTCGCAGCAGCGTGGACTTGCCGCTGCCGCTGGCCCCCAGCAGACTGACGAACTGCCCGGCGGGAATGTCCAGGCTGATGCCTTGCAGAATCACGCCGCTGCCATCGTAGGCGAAGCGCACACCAGTGATTTGGAGTCCTCCGCCGGCCATCACGAATCCTTCTGCTCGAATTCCTTCTGAAGTTTCTTCCAGTAGGGGTCTCTCGGGTTCTCCCTGGCGAGCTGGCTGAGCGCCTTGCTATACAGACGTGTGTCGATGGCACCCGCGATGTCCGGCCTGGTAGTGATGAACTCGCTGTTCACCATCACGTCGGCGAAGTGCTGCACCCCTTTCAAGTTCGGGTCACTGGATTGGTCCAGATAGGGTGAGTAGTAACCGCGCCACAGAAGTTGCCGGTCGATCTTCACGTACCTGGCAATCGCGTCGATGGTCTCCTTCTTGTTTTCCTGAGCGAACTTTTCCGCCAGCAGGATGGCGCGCAGGAATTTCTCCCAAGTGGCTTCATCCTTCAGGCGGGCGTCGGTCACCACCAGACGGCAGCAGGGATGGCCTGGCTGCAGGTCGGTGGAATGGATGACGACCTTGAGGCCCTGGTCCTCTGCGCGCAAGTCATGGGGTCCCCAGACCACACCCGCGTCCACCTGGCCGGACTTCACGGACTCGATCACGGCCGGCGGATTCTTCAGTTCGAAGATCTTGACATCCGTCTTCCAGTTGATGCCGGCCGACTTCAGGGCGCCGCGCAGCACCGCGTCTCCCGAGGCCATGCGAACGGTGGCGATCTTCTGGCCCTTGAGGTCGGCGACGGTCCTGATCCTGGACGCATTGGTGGCCGTGGTGATGACCGCCGCGTCACCGCCCATGATCCCGCCGATGATCTTGATGCTGGCGCCCTTGGAGAGATGAGCCACCGGGGCAGTGGTGCCGAAGGCACCGGTATCCAGCTTGCCGGCCAGAATGGCGTTCAGGCCATCGGCGGAGTTCTGGAACTCGATCAGTTCGACGTCAAGGCCTTCCTTCGCAAAAAACCCCTGTTCCTTGGCGACGAAGAACTTGCCGTGGCCGGTCACGGGGAGGTAACCCACTTTCAGCGACTCGGCGAAAGCCTGACTGAGCAGCCCGGCCAGAGCCAGACCTGCCAGCAAGGCACGCAGGGGAAGAGAGGATTTCATTCTGTGCTCCCAGGGTATGCGACGATGACCGGGCGATTGTCGCAACCCGCGGCTACGGGGAGAACTATCGATTTCTTGTTTGCTTATAGCTGGGCAACCGTTGGATGCGCGGCGTCCTTGCCCACCAGGGCCGATCGCAGGGCAGGCGGCGACGAGTGCAATCGATTCCGCGCGCATGGCTCCTGCCATGACTGCGGCTTGAGCTCCGCGATTGCGGCGGCCGGATCTTGACGCCCGCCACAGGACGTCGACCAGATACGTCCAGGGATCGAGCCGCTGCGCCCCGGGCATTCCGGCGTCCCTGACGACCTCCGCCGCGATCACGCATCCTCGTCGAGTGCCTCCGGTGTGCTGGCCAGCAGGACCGCATAGCCCTGAGTCTTGAGGATACGGATCGCCCTTTCCACCTTCCTGGCATCTGGTGCGTGATGGGTGCCGCGCGACTCCGCTGCCTGCTCCGCGTCAGCCAGTTCGTAGCCTTGTTCCCGGAGCCACTTGACAATCGTCGCCATCCCCTTCTGACCGATGCCGTCAGCCTTTTCGAGGCGACGCCAGCCAAGTCTGGCCACTTCATGGGGCGCGAATTGTGGGCGGTTGAAAAGCCTTCTCAGCGCGTTGAGCTGCATCGTCGGCAAGGCCAGGTGGGGTGCGCTCGGCGCTCCCCCACGCGAAGGCTCTCCGCCAGGCGCTTCGCGGCTACTGCCTTCGCTGCTGGTCCGTCTGATGTCAACAGTCCTGATCGGCATGTCCGTCTGTTCCGCCCGCCGAGTCGCGCAGCGGGACATGGTTCACCACCTGATACACGCGTTCGCGCATCCGCTGGCCGCCGCGTTGGAGGTCCGTTCGGCCATCGCCAGACGAAACCGGCTGACCTTGCCGTCTCCGGCTGACCTGATGGACGCCCTGGAACCCGTTCGGAATCGCTTCCCGGCGACACCGCGGATGGTCGCCACTGCCACAGGCAACTCGTGGTCGGGATCGGCACAGTGCCACTGGCCCCATCCAGCGTCGAGAATAGGCGGATCCCGACGGCGGGCAAAGGAAGCATTTCTGATATCCATATTCCGCCCCGGGAGTCCGACCAACGGCCTCCAGGAGGGGCTCTCTCGCGCCGCAGCCGAGGAATTTGCTTAGCAGGAATACTTCGTTCCGCGAGCCCCGGAGCCTGGGTAGGATGGCCCGCAGTCGACGTCGCTCCCCAATGTCGAAGGCCAGACGAGATCGCCCATGAGTCACCAACCCATCGAGTTGCCCCCCCAGTCCGGAATCTGCTTCGGGCTGCCCGGCGCGTAGCCACCCGGCGTCTGATGGATTCCCGAGCCACGCCCGGTGATTGGCCCGAAGCCATGTGCCGTCACGAACCCGGACCGATCGCGCATCTCATGGACGGCCACAGGCCAGACCGGGGAGCAAGGCGGCCGCACTCTCCGGTCCAACTCGCCCGCTTGCCCGTTCAACCGCCATTCCGTGGACCCGAAGGATGTCCGACCGACGCCACTTCCTGAGTATTGCGGGCGTCGCGCTGCTCGCACGACTTCTCGTTGCTCCCGTCCAGGCGTGGGGATCGCCGCGAAACGCGGAAGCCTTCGGCGCGAGCAGCCTGGAGTCGATCTTCGCCGCCCTTTCTCTGCCTGCACCGATCGAAAGCCGGGCGATCGCCATCGCTGCACCGGACGTTGCCGAGAATGGTGCTCAGGTTCCCGTCGAGGTGACCATCGGCATCGACGATGTGGAGCGCGTTCTGCTGATCGGCGAAGGAAATCGCCGTCCCCTGCTGGCCGACTTCCGGCGCGGCGAACGCAGCCTTTCGTGGTTCGCAACCAGAGTCAGACTCTCCGAGAACTCCCGCCTGCTGGTCATCGCCGAAGCCGGAGGTCGCCTGTACTCTGCAGCGCGGCCGATCCGTGTCATCGTCGGCGGGTGCCCGGGATGATGAAGACCGGGCGATGAACCAGCCGCCGATACGCCTGCGCGTGACTGTCGAAGAGCGCGCTACCCTGATCCGGGCATTCTTCCGACACCCGATGGAAAGCGGTTCCAACAAGGGACCGGACGGCGAGGTGCTCCCTGCGCATTTCATCACCGAGGTCGAATTGCAGGTCAACGGTGAACTCGTGGCAACCGTCTTCACTGGACCCGGCATCTCCGCCGATCCAAGATTCAGCTGGCGGGTGGCCGGGGTGCGGGCTGGTGACACGGTTCGCGTGAGCTGGTCGGACAACCGCGGCAACCGACAGAGTGCCGAAGCGACTGCCGGGTAGCCCCTCGACGACGATGACCACCCAGAGCCCCCCGAGCCCGACCCGTCCCCCGCGTTCCTTCCCGTATCAAGGAGTCCTGATGAACCGATCTCTCTGTGCCCTCGTCCTCGCCGGCTCCCTCGCCACCCCTCTGCTTGCCGCCGAGACAAAGCCGGCGGCAAGCACGACCCAGGCGCCGCGCTTTCCGTATTTCGTCGCCAATTGCTTCAACTGTCATGGCACGGACGGCAAGAGCACCACGGCGATGCCTTCGTTGGCCGGGCGCGACAGGGAGTACATCGAAGAGACGATGAAAGCCTACAAACGCGGCGAGCGGCCAGCGACGATCATGCAACAGCTGGCCAAAGGCTACACCGACGACGAGATCGCCATCCTTGCCGACTACTTCTCGAAGCAGAAATAGGGAGATACCCTCATGTCCCGTTTCAACCCCGACCGCCGTCGCGTCCTCCAGGGACTCGGGGCCTGCGCCACTCTTGCCACATTCTCCCGAAATGCCATCGGCGCCGGTGACAACCGGCGGAAGCTCGGCAAGGTCATCGTCATCGGTGCCGGCTTCGGTGGCGCGACCGCGGCCAAGTACCTGCGCAAGTGGAGCGGCGGAGCGATCGACGTGACGCTGATCGAACGCAACAGCCGGTTCATCTCCTGCCCTGCTTCCAACGAAGTTCTCGCGGGCAACCGTCCCTACGAGACGTTGGTCCACAGCTACGACAACCTGCGCAGGAACTGGGGGGTCCGGGTGGTACGCGCGACGGTCGTGGGCGTGGATGCCGACTCCCGCCGCGTGCGCACCGATTCTGCAGGAGAACTCGCGTACGACCGGCTGGTGCTCGCCCCAGGGTTCGACTTCATCTTCGGGGCCATCGAAGGTTACGACGCCACAGCACGCGAGACCATCCTCCACGCCTGGAAGGCGGGTCCACAAACCCTGGCCTTGCGCCAGCAACTCGTCGATCTTCCGGACGGCGGCACCTACGTGCTCTCAATCCCGAAGGCGCCCTACCGGTGCCCGCCGGGCCCCTACGAACGCGCCAGCCAGGTCGCCTGGTACTTCAAGACCCACAAGCCGCGTTCGAAGGTCATCGTCCTCGACGCCAACGACAAGGTGATCTCGAAGGAAAAGCTCTTTCTCGGCGTCTGGGAAAGCGAGTACAAGGGCCTCATCGAATACCGGCCGGGCTGGAACGTCGTCGAGGTCGACGCGACCACGCAGATCGTCACCAGTGAGCTTGGCGACAAGGAACGCGGCGAGATCCTCAATCTGCTGCCGCCGCAGCGAGCCGCGGATATCGCGCGCTCCACCGGAGTGGTCAACGTCAACGACCGCTGGGCGGAGGTCAACTGGATCACGTTGGAGTCGACCGCCGTCGGCAACATACACGTCCTCGGTGACGCTCTGCAGGCCGCACCCTTGATGCCCAAGTCCGGGCACATGGCCAATCAGCACGGCAAGGCCGCGGCCTCAGCCATCGTCGAGATTCTCTCCGGCCGAGACCCGCAGCCGACTCTCCTCGCCAACACCTGCTATTCGCTGGTCGATGACAGGCGCGCCATCCACGTCGATTCGGTTCATCGCTACGACCCCGAAAAGCGCCTGCCGCTGGTTGTCGAGGGCTCGGGCGGCGTCTCGCTGGAGCCGTCGGTCGAAGAGGGACAGTACACCCGCGCCTGGGCGACGGCGATCTGGAAGGACGTACTCTCCTGACCACGCAAGCGATGACTGGTCGAATCCTGATCGTTCCCGGTCTTCACGACAGCGGTCCCGGCCACTGGCAGAGCTGGCTGGAGAGCGTCTTGCCGGAGACACACAAGGTCCGCCAGAGCGACTGGGAACGGCCGCACCTCCCCACTTGGGCCGGCGCACTGCTCAGAGACATCGACCGGCAGAGCGGCCCGGTGTGGATCCTCGCGCACAGCTTCGGCTGCCTCGCCACCGTCGCCGCCGGACTCAGCGATGGTGAGCGCATCCTCGGCGCCTTGCTCGTCGCACCTGCCGACCCTGCCCGCTTCGGAAGTGCCGCGTCACTGATCGACGGCCGCCTGTCGTTTCCTAGCCTGCTGATCGCCAGCACGAGTGATCCCTGGCTCTCCGCCGACGCTGCGCAGCGCTGGGCCAGAGTCTGGGGGAGTCAGTACAGGACGATCGGCGCCGCCGGACACATCAACGTGGCCTCGGGCTTCGGACCCTGGCCCGAGGTTCTCGACCACTTCGCCTCACTGCAGAAAATTGGACAGCGCGCCTGCCGGATCCGCATCGCCTGAAGCCCTGCAGACTCGCTCGAGAGAAGACGGGTACCCCCGGACGGCATGCGATTCGCGTGCTGCCGGTCGATCCCCGGCCCGACGGGCTTCCGATCTCTGCGCCATACCGGTGACTCCCCGCTGCACCGGCCGGCTGACCGCCTGCCCTGCTTTGGTGCCATGCCATCCGATGCGGCACAGGCCGTCGAGCAGAACGCAGGCGATCGAAGCGAACCAAGGTTGCGACTTACCGGCCTGCCCGATTGCCGCCGGGGGCTCACTTCGCCCCCTCCACCAAGCTGACGAGCAGCAGGATGGCGCCCGATCCGTGGGCGAACACCGCGCCGAAGCTCGCTGACGATCGCCGCTTTCTGGACGTCAGACCGCCCGACGCCGCTCGCGTCGGGCAGTCCCTGCCTACTTGCCGGCGGCCTCGCGCTTCCTGCGCGAAGTGGCCATCAGCGTCGCCTCGCCGTCGATGACCACCTTGTCGCCGACGGTGCACACCGTATCGAGCACGACCCGCGACTTCTCGACGATCACTTCCTTGACCGTCACTTTCGCATGGACCGTCTCGCCGGGACGCACCGGCGCGCGGAAGCGCAGCGACTGATTCATGTAGATCGTCCCCGGGCCGGGCAGGCGATTGCCGAGCACGGCCGAAATCAGGCTGGCAGTGAGCATCCCGTGCGCGATGCGGCCGCCGAACATCGTCGTCCGGCCAAACTCTTCATCCATGTGGACGGCGTTGACGTCGGTCGACACACCGGCGAAAAGGACGAGGTCGGCGTCGGTGATCGTCTTGGCGATCTCTGCGCTCATGCCGACCGACAGGTCTTCGATATCGTAGCCATTCTGAGGATTCATGGAAGTCCTTTCTCAACAGTCAGTGGCGCGGCCCCGGCCGCGCCTTCGGAAGATGGCGCTGGTCGCTGCCAGCGCCGGTCAGATTCAGGCGTCTTTGGCGATCGGCCAGCCGCGTCGGCCTCCTGCCATGACCGGAGATCATTGTGCGGTGGTCACGACCACCTTCCCGGTCGATCGGCGGCTGACCACCTGGTCGATCGCCTCGACCACACGCTCCAGCGGGTAGACCGCCGAGACATGCGGCCGGATCAGGCCATCGGCGAGCCAGCCGAGCAGCGTCCGGAGGCTCTCGCGCATCACCCCGGGGTTCAACTCGGCGTACGCCGGCCAGTTCAGGCCGATCACGTCCACGTTCTTGACGAGCAGGTGGTTGGCCGGAATCTGCGGCACACTGCCCGCCGCAAAGCCGACGACGACGATTCGCCCCTCGAAGGCGATGCTGCGCAGCGAGGCGGCGAACAGGTCCCCGCCGACCGGATCATAGACGACGTCGGCGCCTTGCCCGCCGGTCAGATCCCTGATCCTCGCGCGCACGTCTTCGCGGCGAGAATCGATCAGCTGGTCGGCACCGTGTTCACGCGCCACGGCGAGCTTCTCCGGCCCGCCGGCGGTGGCGATCACCGTCGCCCCGAGCCGCTTGCCGATCGCCACGGCAGTCAGCCCGACGCCACCCGCAGCGCCGTGCACGACCAGCGTCTCGCCCGCGCGGAGCCGCGCGCGGTGCGCAAGGGCGACGTGCGAGGTGCCGAAGACGACCGGGAACGCGGCCGCTTCCTCCCACGGCAGTTGCGCCGGGATCGATACGCAGCGGCTCTGGTCGACGACGACCTGCTCCGCATAGCCCCCACAGGGGACGACGGCGATCACCCGGTCGCCAACTGCGGCGCCCGTGGCCCCGGCGCCCAGCTCGAGCACCTCGCCGGAGACCTCGAAACCAGGGGTGAACGGCAGATCCGGCTGCGTCTGGTACTCGCCGCGAGTGATCAGGCTGTCCGCGAAGTTGACCCCGCAGGCGCGGACGAGAATGCGCAGCTGACCCGGAGCGGGCTGCGGCTCCGGAAGATCGTCGAGACGCAGCGCTTCGGGTCCGGCAAGAGTATCGCAGACAACGGCTCGCATCCTGGACAACCCCCAAAGCTCGGGAAGCGTCTTCCCGTTTCAAGGCGCAACCATAGTGTGGCGGATGCGTTCCTCGCGCGAACGCGAGGAACGCATGCCGGCGATGACGCAACCGGCGCGCGGGGCCTAGTCGCCGATGATCTTGCGCACCACGTCGGTCATCGAGATCACGCCGACCGGCTGGTCGTTCTCGGTGACCACCAGCCGATGCATCCGGCGAGCCGTCAGCAGACTGACCGCGTCGCTGAGCAACATGTCCGCGTCGCAGGTGGCGCAACCGGGGGTCATCACCTCGCGGGCGAGCATCGCGCGCGCCTCCCCGGATGTCCGGCCCTGGCGCGCGAGCACCATGTCGGTCTGCGAGACGACGCCGACCGCCTTGCCCTCGGAATCCATCACCACCACCGCGTGTATTTCCTTCTCGACCATCAGTTTGGCGACCACGCCAACGGTGTCGTCCGGAGTGCAGGAGATGATTCCGCGGTGCATCAGATCGCGAACCTTGCTGCCGTCGTCGGCGATGGTGATCGGTTCGCCCTCGGCGATGCTCGGCAGCGGAACGGACATCGGGTACGGTGCCGGCGTCGTATGGACGTCGTCCTTGGGCAGCGTCGGATGGACGATCGTCACCGCAGCCTTGCCGCTGACTCCGAGACCGAACTGGGTCGCGGAAACGAGGACCGACATGTTGCCGTGCGGGTGTTTGTTGTCGTGCATGAGTTGATGGGCAAGTGGCAGATCATCGTAGGTGAAGGCGCGCGACATGCACGGGTCGAGCTGGCCCTGCAGCGCCAGCTGGTTCATGTCGTTCGACTGCTTGGCGTTGGCGAAATGCGATCCCTGCAGGCGCTTCTGGCGCATCCAGAGGTAGCGCAGATCGACCGTCGCATTGTAACCGGTGGTGCCCGCACAGACGACCACCATCCCGCCGGTCTCGCAGACGAAAATCGAGGTCGGGATCGTCGTTTCGCCGGGATGCTCGAAGACGAGATTCGGAGCGCGCCGCTCACCCAGGATGTCCCAGATCTTCGAGCCGAAGGCCCGCACGCCCTTCAGCCATTTCGCGTAGCCCGCGTTGTCCTTCCAGTGCGGCAGCATTCCCCAGTGGTCGAACTCGTTGCGGTTGATGCACCCTTTCGCGCCGAGCTTCATGCAGTAGTCGAACTTGTCCTCGCCCGAGACCACCGCGACCGACGTCGCGCCGACGGCCTTGGCGATCTGGATGGCCATCGAACCGAGGCCGCCTGCACCGCCCCAGATCAGGGCGACGTCGCCCTTCTTGATCGAGTTGGCGCCCCAGCCGTGCAGCATCCGCCACGCCGTCGCCGCCACCAGCGTATAGGCGGCCGACTCTTCCCAGGTCATGTGCTTGGGCTTGGGCATGCACTGATGGTCCTGGACCTTGGTGAACTGGGCAAAGCTGCCGTGGTTGGTCTCGTAGCCCCAGATGCGGAAGCTCGGCGAATACATCGGATCGCCACCGCCCTTGACCCACTCGCAGTTGCGACTCCATTGACCGCAATGCATGACCACTTCGTCGCCGACCTTGACGTTCCTGACGTCCTTGCCGACCTTGTAGACGATGCCGGAGGCGTCGCTGCCACCGATGTGGAAGTCTTCGGGTTCGCCGGCCTTGTTGCGCGCGGCGATCACATTGACCGGAATGCCCAGCGCCGCCCAGACGTTGTTGTAGTTGATTCCGGCGGCCATCACCAGAACCAGGACTTCATCGTCGCCGATGGCCGGCGTATTGACCACCTCCTGCTGGAACGCGACCGTAGGCTTGCCAAAGCGTTCGGGGCGAATCAGCCAGGCGTGCATCTTTTCCGGGACCGTGCCCAGCGGAGGCAATTCACCCAGTGCGTACAGTTGTTTCGTCATCTGGAAGCTCCTTCTTGGTTAAAGGGTCGTTTGGTTGACCGACAGCAAGCGGGACAGCATATGCGTCCGCATACGCTCGTACTCCTCGAACTGATTGCATCGGCTCTCGCTCAGACGTCGTTCGACGGCGGCACGACCACCCGCCAGATCGAGGCCGAAAGTACCGAATTCCTCCCTGATCAGACGCACCACCCAGGCGCTCTGATGGCGCAAGCGCAGTCTGCCGAGCAGGCCGGAATCGACCAGATACCGGCGGTGCCGGTCGAAATGGTCGTGAAAGGACCTGATGCCGGTGGTCATCGTCGCGCTGACCAGACAAACCGGGTAATCCCAGTCGTCGCGACGATCCTGACGCCGCGCGCTGCGCGCGATCTCGCTCGCCGTCTTGCGCGCGGGGGCTCCGAGGTCAGCCTTGTTGACCGCGAAGATGTCGGGAATTTCGATGATTCCCGACTTCAGATACTGAATCGTGTCGCCCGAAGCCGGCTGGGCGACGTAACACACCGTATCGCCGATCTCGGCAATGTCGATCTCGGTCTGTCCGACGCCGACGGTCTCGATCACCACCACGTCGAAACAGACGAGCATCAGCCAGCTCATCGGCCAGACCTCGCTGGCCACCCCGCCAAGCTGGTTGCGATTGGCCAGCGAACGGATGAACAGGCCGTCGTCGTTCAGCGGCGTCTTGATCCGGATGCGGTCGCCGAGCAGCGCGCCGCCGCCGAGTTCGGGACGACTCGACGGATCGACGGCGAGCACGCCGACCGTCCGCCCCGATGCTCGCCACTCGCGGATCATCGCCGAGACGAGCGACGACTTGCCCGCTCCGGGAGGACCGGTGACCCCGATCAGATGGCCTTCGTTCAGCCAGCGCTCACCCGAGAGACAGGCGAGCAGGCGCACGGCCCGCATGCGCGCCTCGGCGAGCCTGTTGTCGAGCAGGTTCAGGCCGCTGGCCACGGCTGCCCGCTCGCGGCGCAGGATCCGGGAAGCGAGCAGCTCCGGATCGGGAAGGCTGGCGTGCGCCACTTGCGGCGTCAATGCAACGCGCCGAGCCGCTCGAGCCCGTTGCACTCACGGACGACATCGACGATGTCGCCCATGATCGCGTTCAGGTCGAAGTCCTTCGGCGTATAGACGCCGCGCACGCCCAGCGCGAACAGACGATCGGCATCCTCGGGCGGAACGATGCCGCCGACGATCACCGGCAGGTCGCCGAGGTCGCGGGTGCGCAGTTCCTGCAGCACCGACTCCACGAGTTCCATGTGGCTGCCCGAGAGGATCGACAGGCCGACCACATGCACGCCTTCCTCCTCGGCCGCTTGCGCGATCTGCTGCGGAGTCAGCCGGATTCCGTCGTACACCACTTCGAAACCGACGTCCCTGGCCTTGACGGCGACCTGTTCGGCGCCGTTCGAATGGCCGTCGAGGCCGGGTTTGCCGACCAGCAGCTTCAACGGACGACCCAGGGCATTGCCCGTACTGGCCACCCTGTCGCGCAGGTCGCTGACCCGATCCTTCTGACCGAGAACCTCGCGGCTGTCGATCGCGATGTCGATTCCGGTCGGTGGTCGGAACTCGCCGAAGACGGCACGCAGCGCGTTTCCCCATTCGCCGGTACTGACCCCCGCGAGCGCGCAGCGAATCGAACTCGGCATGATGTTCTCGCCACTCTGCGCGGCGTCGGCGAGTGCCTGCAGCGCGGCCTGCACGTCGCTGCCGTTGCGCTGCCGGCGATGCGCCTGCAGCCGTTCGATCTGCCGGCGCTCGGCTTCCGGGTCGGGTTTCATGATCGCTGCGTCGCTACCGGCAGTCAGCGGCGACTCGGCCGTTTCCTCGAAGCAGTTGACGCCGATGATCTTCAGCTCGCCCGACTCGATCGCGCGCAGACGGTTCATGTGGCTGGCCACCAGTTCGCGCTTGACGTAACCGGACTCGATCGCGGCAATGATCCCGCCCTGCGCGTCGACGTTCTCGATCTCCTGCCGGGCGCCGGCGATCAGCTCGGCGACCTTGGCGGCGATCACCGGCGAACCGTCGAGGATGTCGCCGTACTCGAGCAGGTCGGTTTCGAAGGCCATCACCTGCTGGATGCGCAGCGCCCACTGCTGATCCCAGGGTCGCGGCAGGCCCATCGCCTCGTTCCACGCCGGAAGCTGGATCGCGCGCGCCCTGGCGCGCTTCGAGAGGACCACCGAGAGCATCTCGAGAACGATCCGCTGCACGTTGTTCTCCGGCTGCGCCTCGGTCAAACCCAGCGAGTTGACCTGGACGCCGTAGCGGAAGCGCCGCATCTTCGCATCGTCCACCTGGTAGCGGGTGCGCGTCAGCTCGTCCCACATCTCGCCGAATGCGCGCAGCTTGCAGCACTCCTCGACGAAGCGGATACCGGCATTGACGAAGAACGAGATCCGCTCGACGACCTGCGGAAAATCCTCGGCAGCGATCTCGCCCGAAGCCTTGACGCGGTCGAGCACGGCCATCGCCGTGCACAGCGCGTAGGCGAGTTCCTGCACCGGTGTCGCGCCCGCCTCCTGCAGGTGATAGCTGCAGACGTTGGTCGGGTTCCACCTCGGGACGTGCCTGACCGTGTAGTTGATCGTGTCGGCGATCAGGCGCATCGACGGACCCGGCGGATAAATGTACGTACCGCGCGAGAGATACTCCTTGATGATGTCGTTCTGGGTCGTGCCGCTGAGCTTTCTCGGATCGATTCCGCGCCGCTGCGCCAGAGCGATGTACAGCGCGAGCAACCAGGCCGCGGTGGCGTTGATGGTCATTGACGTGTTCATCTGGTCGAGGGGGATCTGGTCGAACAGCTGATCCATGTCCTCGATGCTCGAGATCGGCACACCGACCTTGCCCACCTCACCGCGCGCGAGCGGACTGTCGGCGTCGTAACCGGTCTGCGTCGGCAGGTCGAAGGCTACCGACAGACCGGTCTGGCCCTTGGCCAGATTGCTGCGATACAGCTCGTTGGACGCCCTGGCCGAGCTATGACCGCTGTAGGTCCTTATCAGCCAGGGCTGGTCCCTCTTCCGCGAGGCGGCAACCATGATTAGCTCCTCTTCCTGATCAGCAGACGTCTTTCGATTTCGAAGATCTTCTCGTCGATCTTGTCCTTGCCGAGATCCTTCTTGTCGTTCTCCTTGACGAACAGGTCCCCGCCGTGCCTGGCCAGCGCGGCCGCCGCGCTGACGTTCTTGACCCCGACGAGCTGGAAGCTGACGATACCGAACCGATCGGCCAGCGTACCCGGCGCTTCTTCCTTGGCCAGCACGCGCGACAGCACGGCGACCGTATCGCCGGCAATCGACGGCTGCGTGTGGTAGCCCTCGGTGAAGCCGAGTTCCCAGACGCTGTTGTCGCTGACGTCGCGGCTGGCGAGTCCTTCGAGCCAGGCAAAGGCCAGCCCGCCATAGACGATCGGGTCGCCGCTCATCTTGCCGGACAGACCCGAGCTGAAAACCCGGTCGAAGTGCAGCGGATGCGTGTTGCCGACCGCGTAGGTCAGCGCGAGGTGCTCGTCGGTGATCGTCCGGCCGTTGGCATGGACGATGATCTCGCCGACCGAGAAGTCCTCGAAGAACGATCCGGGTCCGGTGAGCCCGAGCGGCAGCCGCGCCGGGAAATCGGGCAGCACGACTGCGCCGTCTTCCACCCACGGGAAGGCCGGCATGCGACCGTCGACCGGCGCGGGCAACGGCGTCGTTGGCGGACGCTCGCCCTGCCCGGCGACCATGATCTTCCTCTGATACTGCAGCACCACCTCACCGTTCTGGTTGATACCGAGCGTGCGGATCGTCACGATCCCCGGTTTGCCCGGGCCCCGCTCCTTGCGATCGACGACCTTGGTCAGCGAGCGGATCGTGTCCATTTCGTACACCGGCCGCAGGTACTGCGCATCGTAGTAGCCGAGGTTGGCCATCGCCTTCTCCGAGTCGTTCTGCACGCCGAGCGAGAGGACGACGTTGAAGACCATCTGCGGCGAAGCGACCAGCCCCGAGAAACCGCAAGCCCTGGCATACTGGTCGTTGAGGTAGAGCGGATTGCACTGCATGTAGGTCCGGGCAAAGGCCTCCATCTGCGCGCGCAGGAAGGTGAAGCCGCGCGGGTGGACGAAGACCTGCCCTGGCGAGAACTCTTCGAGATAACGTCCGTAGTGCGGGTAGCGGACGTTCTGGACGTCCACCGCGACCTTCCCGGCAAGTTCGACCTGCGGCCGGAAACGAATGGCCTGCGACATCGGATCCTCCTTTTCGCGAGACGCGTGGTCGGCCTGCGGCCCGACCTAGAGCGCGTCGATCAGGGAACGGGTAATGACCTTGAGGGCCAGCGTCTCCTCGGCTCCCTCGAAGATCGACAGGACGCGCGCGTCGACGAAATAACGGCTGACCGGCGTTTCCTCGGCGTAGCCCATGCCGCCGTGGATCTGCATCGCTTCGCGGGTCAGCCACTCGGCCGTCCGGCAGGTGAACAGCTTGACCATGCTCGCCTCCATCTGGCCGAGACCCTGGTCCATCAGCCGCCCGACGGCGTAGGTAAACTGCCTTGAAACGGTCAGCAGCGTGGCCATCCGCGCGAGCTTGACGCGCGTCAGCTGGAACTCGCCGATCGGCTTGCCGAACGCCTTGCGCTCCTGCGAATACGAAACCGCCCGCTCGAAAGCCGCCTGCATGACGCCGATCGCACGCGCTGCGGTCTGGATCCGGCCGCCGGCGAAGCCGGCCATCGCGATGTAGAAACCCTTGCCTTCGCCATCCGGGCCGCCGACCAGGTTCTCGTCGGGAACGAAGACATGGTCGAAGAACACCTCGTACGAATGCATCCCGCGATAGCCGATCGTCGCGATCGCGCGACCGGTGATCATGCCGCCCTGCGCCTGCCGGTACTCGAAGTCGTGCCCTTCGTAGGCGTCCTTTTCGACGAGGAACATGCTCAGACCCCGGTGGCCGAGCGAGCGATCCGGGTTGCTCCGCGCCAGGACGAGCAGAACGCCGGCCTTGCCGGCCATCGTGCACCAGGTCTTGACGCCGTCGAGAATCCAGCCGCCGTCGCACTTCGTCGCCTTGAGGCGCATCGCGGCGACGTCCGAGCCGGCGTCCGGCTCGGTCACGGCGATCGCGCACAGCGGATCGCCCATCGCGACCCTCGGCAGCCACTTCTCCCTCTGTTCCTCGGTGCCCCCCTTGAGCAAGGCCCGGCTGAGGATCTCGGGACGGGTGATCAGGCTGCCCGCACCGCCAAGAGAGCCGCGCGAGAGTTCCTCGGTGACCACGATCATGCCCATGTTGTCTTCATGCGCATCGCTCTGGATACCACCGTAGCGCTCGGGAATCGACAGACCGAAGCAACCCATTTCGGTCAGCGGTTCGAGGATTTCCTGCGGGATGATCCGGTCGTGGCGATGGATCTCCTCGGCCAGAGGCATCACCACGTTCGTCGCCAGCTTGCGGAACGAATCCTGCATCATCGTCGCGTCGTCGCTCAGCAGGTACGCCCCGCTCGTGCCGTTGAGCGCGATCACGTCCTTGCCGAGCGCTTCGAGATGGTGCGCGTCGAGCTGCTCCTGGCAAAAATGACTCAGACCCGACGAAGCGAGAGCCGCCACGTCGGCTTCGTCGAGGCCGAAGCTTTGCGGTCTCGCCCACAGACGGTTGTGGATGTTCTGCAGGGCCTCGGCGCAGAAGGCGAGCGCCATTCGCTCCTCGATGCTCACGCCCGCGCCGCCCGACCTACCGACGGCCGCGACCCTGGCGGCGTACTCCGCCGCAAAGCGGGCAGCGGTCGATTCGGCCGCGCACCAGGCCAGGTCGAAACTGGTCATCTGATGCTCGTCGAGCTTCTCGCTCGACACCCCCCTGGCACCTGTGCATTGCTGCTTGAGCCAGCGCAGCGACTTCCTGATCGCTGCGTCGGCAGATTCGAGATGCGGCCACGCTTCCTGGATCCCGCGATTGACCTCGGTCATGACTTGTTCCTTTCCTTCTGGCGAGTTGGCGCTACTCTTCGCTGGCCGTGTTGGCGAGCCGCCCGGGCCTATAGCCTGGCGCGGTTGTTGACGATGCGCACGAACGAGCGCGAACGCAGTTCGTCGAGCGTGATGCCGGTGGCCAGGACTTCCTGCTCAGTGATCGCCCCGCAGGCCATCCCGCGCAGGAAGAAGTTCAGCAGCCCCTGCCCGGTCGCCGCATCGTCGAAGGTATTGCCGACCAGCGTCGCCTGGGCGGCCTTGTTGAGGAACGCGTTGAGCCGTGCCGAGGCGTCCTGCAGGCCGCTGAGGAAGAAGGTATCGACCGCCGCATAGCGCACCGGCAGCTGACCAGGGTTCAGATCCCATCCCTGGTAGTAGCCGTGACTCAGCGAATGCATGATGTTGTCGTAGTGCAGCTTCCACGCGGCGTGCACCACGGCGCGGTTTTCATCCATCTGCTGCGGCGTCAGCGCGCCGCCCGCAGCGGCCTTGTGCGGCCCGATCGGCATGGTCGTCGTCGCGCCGTCGCTGATCGTGATGCCGGTGCCGGCGAGGCTGACCTGCAGCACGTGGCGAGCGAAATCGCAGGCCGGATGGGTGTGGCTCTGGAACGCCGCGGTGATGTTGCACGACGCCGTGTAATCGTAGGTCCCGAAGATCGCCGAGCGGCAGCGGCCACCGGCGGCGGCGACCAGCAACGGCACCGTGTTCTCGCCCTTGTGATTGATGATCGACTGGGTGGTCTCGATCATGATCTCCATCTTCAGCGAGTCCTTCGGATAGCCCAGCCTCGCTTCGAGCGTATCGAGGATCCTGACGAAGGTGGACACCTGGGTCGGCGTCGTCACCTTGGGCAGCGTCACGACGAAGTTCTCCGGCAGTCTGCTGCCGGTCTGCTCGGCCAGACGGGTCAGGAAAATGTCCAGCGTGCGGATCGAACGCACCTTGCATTCGTCGGAGAAGGTCTTGACGCGGATGCCGATGAACGGAGAGAGCAGTCCATCGCGCATTCCCTTGGCGACCTCGTCGGCCGCCGCGACGGCGTGACCGTCTTCCTCGTCGTCCGGACGGTTGCCGTAGCCGTCCTCGAAGTCGATGCGGTTGTCCTCGATCGGCTCGGACTGGAGCTTCCTGAGCACCCGCTTGTAAACCGTGAACGCCAGCCAGGCGGCCTGCTTCACCTCCCGGACCTGTTCGGGATTGGTCTCGAGTGCCCGCGTCAGGCTGAGGATCTCGAGCGGGTTGGTGGGCAGCGTTTCGGCGCCGGGCAAGCCGAGCACGCGCGCGAAGACGTGGTAATTGGGAGCGTAGGTTTCGAGCGTCCTGAGCGCGACTTCGCCGAGCTTGGCGGCGAAGCCGGCCTTGAACAGGTTGGCACCACCATAGACCGTGTGCACCTGCTGCCGGTCCGAAGAATCGCCCGGGTAGTGCTCCTTGAACGCCGCATTGGCCTCGTGGAGTTCGTTGTAGCAGGCGGCCAGATCGTCAGGGGTCAACGTGAGCTTCATGTCTTTCCTCCATCAATGTTGCTCGGAAAGCGGTTACGGATACGAACGGGTGATTGGCGCGGGAACGCTCTTCGCGCAGGTTCGACGCGCGGGAACCGATGGTGCATGACTGGAGACGGGCGCCCGGGCGCTGGGCTACCGATCGGGCGCCGCGGGTCTTCGGTGACGCCCGACACACTGCCGGCGACAGAAGCCGTGGGCAGTCGGGAAAGCTCGGAGACGGCAGGCAGCGACGGGGGCGACTCGCGGATCGTCGCCTTCAGCGGGATGGCCAGCGACGGCCGGCTCGCCGTCGCTGGCCAACCGGGCTTCCGCCGTCTCGCCACAGTGTTCATCGTTCCCCCAGATTCCGGACGCGGCACGCTGACCGTTCCTCTAACACTGGAAAGTAATATAGTTGACATTTTGTCGACTTGCCACCACGGCGTGCAGACGCCTGCGGCGGGTCCGCGCCGTCGGCACGGGCCGCGCGCAGCAGCGTCCGGACGCCGGTGGCCCGGCAGCCAGGAGGACGACAGTGATCGACGACCAGAACGCAGCGACCGACAACGTCAAGCCGGCCGGGGAAGCACAATCCGGCGCCCCTGGGCAGGGAATTCTCAAGGGTCTGCGGGTGGTCGAGGGATCGGCCTTCGTCGCCGCTCCCCTGGGCGGAATGACCCTCGCGCAACTCGGCGCCGAAGTGATCCGTTTCGACCCGATCGGCGGCGGCCTCGATCACCAGCGCTGGCCAGTCACCCGTGACGGCAAGCACAGCCTCTTCTGGGCTGGTCTCAACAAGGGGAAACGGTCGATCGCCGTCGATTTCCGCGTGCCCCGCGGACAGGAGTTGCTCACCGCGCTGATCTGCGCGCCGGGCGAGCACGCCGGCCTGTTCAGCACCAACTTCCCGGCGACCGGCTGGCTCGACTATCAAGCCCTGCGCAAACGCCGTACGGATCTGGTGATGGTCAACCTGACCGGTCGCCGCGACGGCAGTTCGGAGGTCGACTACACGCTGACCCCGCAGGTCGGCCTGCCGATGATGACCGGACCGACGACTTCGCCGGAAATGGTCAACCACGTCTTCCCGGCGTGGGACTTCATCGCCGGCCAGATGATCGCCGTCGGCCTGCTCGCCGCGGAAAGGCACCGACGGCTGACCGGCGAAGGGCAATTCGTCCGCCTGGCGCTCAAGGACGTCGCGCTGGCGATGCTCGGGCACTTCGGCATGCTCGCCGAAGTGATGGTCAACGACAGCGACCGCCCGCGCCAGGGCAACTATCTGTACGGTGCCTTCGGTCGTGACTTCGCGACACTCGACGGAAAACGGCTGATGGTCGTCGGCCTGACCCGCCGGCAGTGGCACACGCTGCTCAGGGCCACCGGGTCGCGGCAGGTAATGGCCGAACTCGGCGCTCGCCTCGGCCTCGACCTCGACGACGAGGGCAATCGCTACCGCGCCCGCCAGCAGATCGCCGCCCTGCTCGAACCGTGGTTCCACGCCCGAACGCTCGCCGAAGCGGCAGCGGTGCTCGATGCCCATCGCGCGACCTGGGGCCCGTATCGCAGCGTGCGCGAGACGATTGCCGGCGATCCCGACTGCTCGCCGGCCAATCCGATGTTCCGCGTCGTCGAGCAGGCGGGGATCGGCTCGTACCTGATGCCTGCGACGCCGCTCGACTTCTCGCGCAGCGCCCGCCTGCCGGCCATGCCCGCACCACGGCTCGGCGAGCACACCGACGAAATCCTCCTCGACATCCTCGGCCTCAGCGAAGCCGAAGTCGGCCGCCTGCACGACCAGGGAATCGTCGCCGGCCCCGACTAGAAAGCGCTCAAGAAGGGGTAGAGTACACGACCGGCTTTCGCCCGCACTCCCTCATCAAGCCGTGCATTCGCTCTTTCCGCACACGGCTTTCCGATCCTCTTCACACCACCGATCAGCCGGGAGATCCCTCGCGAGATCCACGCCCAAGCGAGGGCCGCTCGTTTCAATCCGAGCCCGGCCGGAGAGGATCTCGCCATTCGCCCGACTTCTCATCGCGTCAGCCCCGCGTAGAGCTGCGGCAGCCGTTCGGGCAGGCGCTCGACCTGGTCGACGACGAGGTAGTTCCTTTGCCCGAAAATCCTCGACACGTACGCGTCGGCGCGCGGATCGAGGCTCAGGCAGAAGGCGGTGACTCCGGCCCGGGCAACCTCCTCGACCGCCTTCTTCGCGTCCTGGCGCAGATACTGCGGATCGCGGACGTCGACGTCGGCCGGCTCGCCGTCGGTGATCACCAGCAGCAGCCGCTTCGCCGAACGCTGTCGGCCGAGGTGATGGCCGGCATGGCGGATCGCCGCGCCCATGCGCGTCGACAGCTGCCCGATCATGCCCGCGAGCCGAGCTTTCGGCTGGTCGTCCCAGCTCTCGGCGAAGTCCTTGAAGCGGTAGTAGGCGACTTCGTGCCGGCCGTCGGAGCAGAAGCCGTGGATCGCGAACGGGTCGCCGACCTTGTTGATCGCATCGGCGAGAAGCACGCAGGCGCGTCGGGTCAGGTCGAGCACCGAGCACTTCTGGGCATGCACGCGTTCGTTCGTCGACTCGGAGAGGTCGAGCAGGACGAGGATCGAGAGGTCGCGCGTCCTGCGCACGCTGCGCATCATGATCCGCGGGTCGGGCTGATGGCCGAGGCGAATGTCGGTGAGACCGGCGATCGACGCGTCGAGGTCGATCTCGTCGCCGTCCTCGAGCTTGCGGATGCGCTGGACCCCCTGCGGCTGCAGCGCGTCGAGGACGAAGCGCATGCGCTGAATTTCGCGGCGGTAGCGCGCGGCGATGTCGGCGACGACCTGCAGGTCGCCAGGCCGTGCGCGCTTCTCGACGACCGTCGTCCACAGCGGTCGTTCGAGCTGGATCTGATAGTCCCACTCGGCATAGTGGTACGGATCGGGGAGCGGCTCCTGGCCCTCGAGTTCGTTGTAGCTCGTGCCCCGGTCTTCGTACGGGAAGAGCTCGCTGGCCAGGACCCAGACCTCCTGGGCGTCGTCGCCGGCGGTCTCGACGTCGACCTCGTTGACCATTTCCATCACGTTGACGGTGCGGCGCACCTGCCTGAGCGTTGCATAGCCGGCGGCAGCCGCGCGCACCGGATCGAACTCGCGAAATTGCCAGAAGTAGCGGTTGTCGTCGCGATACGGGGCGCTCTGCAGGTCGCAGCGCGGGTCGAACGGGATCTTCTTCTGCGCCAGGCGCTGGGCGAGCGCGACACCGATTTCCCGGGAGATCCGGTTGTCGTCGAGCCGCTCGGCAGCGGCGCCGAACAGCGCGCGGCCTTCGCCGATCCACGGGTCGTCGTCGCGATACGCTGGGTCGAGCAGCGAGCGCGCCAGGCGGTCGAGATGGCCGCCGATGCTCGTCGACATCTGCGGCGTCGCAAAGTGCAAGCGGCTCCACAACAGCTGCAGCCCGGGGAAACGGCGAATCGCCAGCGCCTCGACGCGCGCGTCCTCGATCAGCGAGACGAGCGCGACCTGCAGCGGGTCGAGCGCGTCGGCGCAGATCGGCCGGCGCGTCTCGACGACGTGCGCCGCACAGTGGGCGGCGATCGCCCGGTAGATCTCGAGGCCGGGCACGCCGGCAGCATCGTCGACCGCGTCGGGCAGGTGCAGCAGGTAGTCCGCGATGTACGGGCGATGGCCCTCACGCGACTCGAAGTCTCCGGAAGTCGGGCGCATGAAGAAGTCGCGCCCCAGAGGGCGCGCAGGTACATGTTGATCCTGCGTTGGACGTCGACGAGCAGCGTCCCCTTGCGCTCGTTCTGCAGGACGGCCAGCGATTCGCGGCTATCGAGACCGAAGTACCTGATCTGCTCCGGATAGTCGGTCCGGTACGCGTGCGCCCCCCAGAGCGCCCAGCGGCGCAGCCCGCCGAGGGTGAGCTGCGCGAAGAGCACCTCGAGCTTGTCGAGCATCGGCCGCACGCCGCGCGGCGCCTGGGCGACGAGCAGGTTGATGAACTGCAGGTAGTTCCGGAAGAGTTCGGCGTCGGCGAGACGACGAGCGGCGGTGGCGGCGGTGGCAAGCAGCAGCTCGATCACCGCCCCCGAGGTCCGCGAGGCGAGCGACAGTGCGGCGGCAGCCAGATCGCCGACGACGTCCTCGCCGATTTCCCGGGCGACGACCGGCGCTTCGCCGAGCCAGGCGTCGACCAGCGAATCGCCGCGACCGAGATCGCCGATCGCTGCCGCGGCTCTCAGATAGTTGTCGAGACCCCGCGGCGAAAGGACGCGCGTCGCCTCGTGCCAGTGCGCCTGCAGCGCCGCCCGGCTCGCCAGCGAGAGGCCGTCGAGCAGTTGGCGATAGTCAGCCAGATCGATCGACATCGGCTACCCCGCTGGGGGTTCGAGAAGGGTCGGCGCCGGCCGCTCCCGCCTGCGCCTGGAAGAAGGTGCTGACCGCCGCATCGAGCGCGTCGCGCATGTCCGGATCGTCGGTGATCGGCCGCACGAGCGCCACGCGGCACGCGGCCAGCGGCCGGACGCCGCGGCTGATCAGGCTGCCGGCGTGGATCAGCATGCGCGTCGATAACCCCTCGTCGAGACCGTGACCCTTGAGGTTGCGCGAGCGCTCGGCGATCGACACGAGCCGGCCGGCGACATCTGGGGAGACCCCCGACTCGTGGGCGACGATCTCGGCTTCGACGCCGTGCTCCGGATAGCTGAAGTCGAGTCCGCCGAAGCGCTGTTTGGTCGACTGCTTGAGGTCCTTCATCAGGCTCTGGTAGCCCGGGTTGTAGGAAATGACGATCTGGAAGTCGGGATGCGCCCGGAGCAGTTCGCCCTTCTTCTCGAGCGGCAGAACGCGGCGACTGTCGGTCAGCGGGTGGATGACCACGGTCGTGTCCTGCCGCCCCTCGACGATTTCGTCGAGGTAGCAGATCGCCCCGTGGCGCGCAGCGATGGCCAGCGGACCGTCGTGCCACTCGGTTCCGGAGGCCGAGAGCAGGAATCGCCCGACGAGGTCCGAGGCGGTCATGTCCTCGTTGCAGGCGACGGTGATCAGCGGCCGGCCGAGCCGGAAGGCCATGTACTCGACGAAGCGCGTCTTGCCGCAGCCGGTCGGCCCCTTGAGCATCATCGGCATGCGCGTGGAATACGCCGCGGCGAACAGCTCGACCTCGTCGGCAACAGGACGGTAATACGGCTCGCGGGCGATCCGGTACTGGTCGACGATCGGGTTCATCTCCATCCTCCAGGGTTGGCGCGGATCGGGCAGCGGACGGACCGCAGCGCCGGAAAGGCGGCACCGCCCGCCGCGAGTGCTTGGCAGCCTGGCCGGTGTCCGGTCAGACGGTCCTGCCGCGATAGACGACCATCGCGGCGCCCAGCGACTGCTTGAAGTTGTCGTAGCCGACCAGGCGCACGTGGTTGCCCGGATTGGCCTTGTGACAGGCCTCGGCCTCGGCGAGGATCTTCTCGACATCGGTCTCGCCGAACATCGGCAGCTTCCACATGTACCAGTAGGTGTCCATCAGGTATTCGGGCTCGGTGTGCTCGATCGCCGGGTTCCAGCCCTTGTTGACGATGTACTCGACCTGCTTGCGAATCCCGGCAGTGTCCATCGGCGGCAGATAGGAGAAGGTCTCGAACTTCCGGCTGGCCGGATCACTGAGACGGGAGGCGTAATCCTGCATGCTCACGTGCGGTTTTCCTTTCGATGCGGTGGGATGATTCGGGCGTCGTCGCAGCGCCGGCGGGGTAACCGACAGCGCGGCGCGCTCAGCGATGGGCGACGTCGAGTTTGTCGACGGTGTCGAATTCGAACTTGATCTCCTTCCAGGTTTCCATGGCGATCTTCAGTTCGGGGCTGTGCGCCGCGGCGCGGGTGAGCACCTCCTTGCCTTCGCGTTCGATCGGCACGCCCTGGTTGCGAGCTTCGACGCAGGCTTCGAGGGCGACCCGGTTGGCCGCTGCTCCGGCGGCATTTCCCCAGGGGTGGCCGAGCGTTCCACCGCCGAACTGGAGCACGGCGTCGTCACCGAAGATATTGACCAGCGCCGGCATGTGCCAGACGTGGATCCCGCCCGACGCGACGGCGAAGGCGCCGGGCATCGAACCCCAGTCCTGGTCGAAGAAGATCCCGCGACTGCGGTCTTCGCGGATGATGCGCTCGCGCAGCAGGTCGATCCAGCCGAGCGTCGACTGGCGGTCGCCTTCGAGCTTGCCGACGACCGTTCCGGTGTGCAGGTGGTCACCACCCGACAGGCGGAGAATCTTGGTCAGCACGCGGAAGTGGATGCCATGGTGCGGGTTGCGGTCGAACACCGCGTGCATCGCCCGATGGATGTGCAGCAGGATTCCGTTGCTGCGACACCAGTTGGCCAGCCCGGTATTGGCGCAGAAACCACCGGTGATGAAGTCGTGCATGATGATCGGGGCGCCGATCTCCTTCGCGTACTCGGCACGCCGGTACATCTCCTCGGGTGTCGGCGCGGTCACGTTCAGGTAGTGGCCCTTGCGCTCGCCGGTCTCGCGTTCGGCCTTGTGGATCGCCTCCATCACGAAGTCGAAACGCTGCCGCCAGCGCATGAACGGCTGGCTGTTGACGTTCTCGTCGTCCTTGGTGAAGTCGAGGCCGCCGCGCAGACACTCGTAGACCGCACGACCGTAGTTCTTCGCCGACAGCCCCAGCTTCGGCTTGATCGTGCAGCCGAGCAGCGGGCGACCGTATTTGTTCATGATGTCGCGCTCGACCTGGATGCCGTGTGGTGGGCCACCGCAGGTCTTCACGTAAGCGATCGGAAAACGCACGTCCTCGAGACGCAGCGCACGCACCGCCTTGAAGCCGAAGACGTTGCCCACCAGCGAGGTGAACACGTTGACCACCGACCCCTCCTCGAAAAGGTCGATCGGGTAGGCGATGAACGCGTAGAAGCAGCTGTCGTCGCCGGGAACGTCCTCGATCCGATAGGCTCGCCCCTTGTAGTAGTCGAGGTCGGTCAGCAGGTCGGTCCACACGGTCGTCCAGGTCCCGGTCGACGATTCGGCGGCAACGGCGGCGGCCGCCTCCTCGCGATCTACGCCGGGCTGCGGGGTGATCTTGAAGACGGCGAGGATGTCGGTCTCCTTGACCGCGTACTTCGGTTCCCAGTAGGTCTGGCGATACTCTTTGACGCCAGCGTTGTAGGTCTTGACGGCCATGCTTTCCTCCAGCGGTTCGGGTGTGAATGCGTTGCAGTGTAGGCCCTGCCAATCATTATTAAAAGTTAAACTTTCTGCTCGTCTTATTTAGCTTTTGTTTTCCAAAGGAGCCTGCTATGCTTCACGGCGGGTAATCGGGAGCCGTTCAGGGTGAGCGCCGCGGCCCGCCCCGAGCTGCTGGCCGGAGGAGTGGCAAATGATTCTGTTTTGGCGGATAATCCAACTACGCGTGAGCGTCTCGTTTCGGTGATCGGCGATCCATCGTGGCCACTGCTTTTGCTCCCCTGACCAGTGTCATCCGCGCCCTCGCCATGGACGCGGTCCAGCAGGCCAACTCAGGCCACCCGGGCATGCCGATGGGCATGGCTGAAATCGCAGCAGTTCTCTGGCGCCGTCATCTGCGCCACAATCCGGCCAATCCGCAGTGGCCGGACCGCGACCGTTTCGTCCTGTCGAACGGACACGGCTCGATGCTCCTCTACGCGCTGCTGCATCTCAGCGGCTATCCGTTGTCGATCGACGACCTGAAGAACTTCCGGCAGCTCGGCTCTCTCACCCCTGGGCATCCCGAAGTCGGACACACGCCGGGGGTCGAGACGACCACCGGTCCGCTCGGCCAGGGCCTGGCCAACGCCGTCGGCATGGCCATCGCCGAGAAGATCCTCGCGGACGAGTTCAACCGGCCCGGCCATGAGATCGTCGACCACGCGACCTACGTCTTCGTCGGCGATGGCTGCCTGATGGAAGGTGTCTCACACGAGGCCTGCTCGCTGGCCGGAACGCTCGGTCTGGGCAAGCTGATCGTCCTGTACGACGACAACGGCATATCGATCGACGGGCACGTCGAGGGCTGGTTCACCGACGACACGCCCGCGCGTTTCGCGGCCTATGGCTGGCACGTCATCGCCGATGTCGACGGGCACGACAGCGAGGCGATCGACAGGGCCCTGCTCGTAGCGCGCAGCGAGAATGGCCGGCCGACGCTGGTCTGCTGCCGAACGCAGATCGGTCTCGGCTCGCCGAACAAGGCCGGAACGCACGACGTGCACGGTGCACCCCTCGGCGCAGCCGAAGTCGCCGCCACGCGCCGGCACATCGACTGGCCGCACGCGCCGTTCGAGATTCCCGCCGAACTCTACGACCAGTGGGACGGCCGGGCACGCGGCCGCTTTTTCGAGAGCAACTGGCAACAGCGGTTCGACGCCTACGCTGGCGCGTATCCCGAGCTCGCCGCCGAGTTCCAGCGCCGCATGCGCGGCGATCTCCCGGCTGACTGGCCGACGTTTGTCGCCGGAACGCTGGCCGGCGTCGCCGGGCGGGCCGAGAACATCGCCACGCGCAAGGCATCGCAGAACGCGATCGCCGCGCTGGCTGCGCACCTTCCCGAGCTCGTCGGCGGTTCGGCCGACCTCGCCGGTTCGAACCTGACCCTGTGGTCTGGAGCGAAGGCGGTCACGCGCACGAGCGGCGGAAGCTACCTCTACTACGGCGTTCGCGAATTCGCCATGACGGCGATCGCCAACGGCCTGGCGCTGCACGGCGGCCTGATTCCGTACACGGCGACTTTCCTGGTGTTCTCGGACTACGCGCGCAACGCGATCCGCATGGCCGCGCTGATGAAGCAGCGGCAGATCATGGTCTATACGCACGATTCGATCGGCCTTGGCGAGGATGGCCCGACGCATCAGCCGATCGAACACCTGGCCTGCCTGCGCCTGATCCCCAACGTCGAACTGTGGCGCCCGGCCGATGCGACGGAGACGGCAGTCGCCTGGGTGGCGGGCATCGAGCGTCGGGACGGCCCGACGATCCTCGCGCTGTCGCGCCAGAACCTGCCGACGGTGACCAACGGCATCGCGCCCGAGCTGATGCGCCGCGGCGGCTACGTGCTCGCCGACGCGCCAGCGCCCCGGGTCGTGCTCATCGCCACCGGATCGGAAGTCCGGCTGGCGCTCGACGCCGCGCAGGCGCTGGCTGACCAGGGAATCGCTGCGCGTGTCGTGTCGATGCCCTGTGTGGAAGTCTTCGAAAACCAGGACCGCAGCTACCGTGAAGCCGTGCTGCCACGCGGCGTGCCGCGCCTGGCGATCGAGGCCGGGGTGAGTGGCTTCTGGTATCGCCATGTCGGACTCGACGGTGCCGTCGTCGGCATCGATCGTTTTGGCGAGTCGGCTCCCGCTGGCCGCCTGTTTGACTTGTTCGGTTTCACGGTGGCGCACGTCGTCCAGACCGTGAAATCGCTGTTGTAGAAATCCCTGCTGCAATTTCTCAAGGAGAGCGTTCATGACTATCAAAGTGGGAATCAATGGCTTCGGCCGCATCGGGCGGATGGTTTTTCGCGCCGCCGTCAAGAACTTTCCGGACATCGAAATCGTCGGTATCAACGACCTGCTCGAGCCGGACTACCTGGCCTACATGCTGAAGTACGACTCGGTCCACGGGCGCTTCAAGGGCGATATCGCCGTCGAGGGCAACACGCTGGTGGTCAACGGCAAGCAAATCCGTCTGACGGCCATCAAGGATCCGGCCGAGCTGAAGTGGGGTGAGGTCGGTGCCGACGTCGTCGTCGAGTCGACGGGCCTCTTCCTGACCCTGGACACCTGCCAGAAGCACATCGCTGCCGGCGCCCGGAAGGTCATCCAGAGCGCACCGAGCAAGGACGACACGCCGATGTTCGTTTTCGGCGTCAATGACCGGACCTACGCCGGCCAGACGATCATCTCGAATGCATCCTGCACGACCAACTGCCTCGCCCCGGTGGCCAAGGTGCTCAACGACAACTGGGGAATCAAGCGCGGCCTGATGACCACGGTGCATGCCGCGACGGCCACACAGAAAACCGTCGATGGCCCGTCGAACAAGGACTGGCGCGGCGGCCGCGGCATCCTCGAGAACATCATCCCGTCCTCGACCGGTGCGGCCAAGGCAGTCGGCAAGGTCATTCCCGAACTGAACAAGAAGCTCACCGGCATGGCCTTCCGCGTGCCGACATCGGACGTCTCGGTCGTCGACCTGACCTGCGAACTGAACAGCCCGGCGACCTACGAGGAAATCTGCGCGGCGATGAAGGCCGCCTCGGAAACCTCGATGAAGGGCATCCTCGGCTACACGAACGAGAAGGTCGTGGCCACCGACTTCCGCGGCGAAAGCTGCACGTCGGTGTTCGACGCCGAAGCCGGAATGGCGCTCGACAACACCTTCGTCAAGATCGTCTCGTGGTACGACAACGAGTGGGGCTACTCGTGCAAGGTTCTCGAAATGGTCCGCGTGATGTCCCGCTAGACATCGCACAGGGGCGCCTTCGGGCGCCCTTTCCTTTCGTCCTGCCCAAGCTTGGCAACCGTGCATTCCGTGAACCCCATCCAAGAACAATAGGAGCTCCATGTCACGAGATACCAAGATCGTCGCCACCCTCGGCCCGGCTTCATCCGACGCGGACACGCTCGAGCGCATGATCCGCGCCGGCGTCGATGTCGTGCGCCTCAATTTCTCACACGGCAAGCCCGAGGATCACGTCGCGCGCGGGCGGCTCGTCCGCGAAGTGGCTGCACGTGTGGGCAGACCGGTCGGCATCCTCGCCGACCTCCAGGGACCGAAGATCCGCGTCGGGCGCTTCGCCGACGGGCGGATCTGGCTCGAGAAGGGCCAGCGTTTCATCCTCGACGCCAACTGCGATCTCGGCAACGGTGAGCGCGTCGGCCTCGACTACAAGGCTCTGACCCGCGACGTTTCGGCGGGGAGCGTGCTCCTGCTCGACGACGGCCGGATAGTCCTCGACGTCGAGCGGGTCGTCGGATCGGAGATCTTCACGATCGTCCGGCACGGTGGCGAGCTCTCGGACAACAAGGGGATCAACCGTCAGGGGGGAGGTCTCTCGGCCCCCGCTCTGACCGCCAAGGACATGGAGGACATCCGCACCGCCGCCGGCATGGGTGTCGATTTCGTCGCCGTCTCGTTCCCGAAGAGCGCGGCCGACATGTACATGGCCAAGCAGCTGATCCACGCTGCCGGCGGACAGGCGCACACGATCGCCAAGATCGAGCGGGTCGAGGCCGTGGCCGCACTCGAAGAGATCATCGCCGCATCCGACGGGATCATGGTCGCCCGCGGCGACCTCGCCGTCGAGGTCGGCGACGCGGCGGTCCCTGCGCTCCAGAAACGCATGATCCGGCTGGCGCGCGAGAAGAACAGGCTGGCGATCACCGCGACGCAGATGATGGAATCGATGATCCTCGCCCCTGCCCCGACTCGCGCCGAGGTTTCCGACGTCGCCAACGCGGTCCTCGACGGCACCGACGCGGTCATGCTCTCGGCAGAGACCGCTTCCGGCCGATATCCGGTCGAGACCGTCGAGGCGATGGCGCGGATCTGTCAGGCTGCCGAGGAGTCGGCCGAAGTGACCCTCGACCGCGAGTTCCTCGATCAGGTGTTCACACGCATCGACCAGACGATCTCGCTGGCTGCGATCTGGACGGCGTATCACCTGAAGGTCAAGGCGATCGCCGCACTCACCGAGTCCGGAGCCACGGCGCTATGGATGAGCCGGCTGAGCTGCGGGGTTCCGGTCTACGCGCTGACCCCGCAGCCCGACGCGCTGACCAAGATGAGCCTCTACCGCGCGGTATTTCCGCTGTTCATGAGCCAGCGACCGACGACCCGCGACGAACTGCTCAAGGACGCCGAACAGTTGCTCACCGACGCCGGGATCGTCAGGAAGGGGGACTTCATCGTCCTCACCGCGGGCGACCCGATGGGCACCAGCGGGGGCACGAATACGCTGAAGATCGTGCGCGTCGGCGACCAGCAGCCGTATCAGGTCTGAGGGAAAGACAACAGACTCGGCGATGCGGTTGGGGCGTCGCACAGCGGATCGATCGACGACGGGCATGCCGTTCCCTTCGAGACACAAACACGGCAACTGCTGCAACGCAGGAAGAAGCGAGTTGCTGCTTCCCGCGCAAGGAACAAGACGCGCCGGCCATCGGGTCGTGACCGCGTAGCGGTTTTTCGTCGGAGCCGGCACCAGCCGGTTTCTGTGCCCGGGCAACCGGGTCATTACTGGAGATCACAATCATGCCAATCGTATCGATGCGTCAATTGCTGGACCACGCTGCCGAGAACGGCTACGGTCTGCCTGCGTTCAACGTCAACAACATGGAGCAGGTCTGGGCGATCATGGAAGCCGCCGCCGAAGTCGACGCGCCGGTGATCATGCAGGCCTCGGCGGGTGCTCGCAAGTATGCGGGCGAACCCTTCCTGCGCCATCAGATTCTCGCCGCTCTCGAAGCCTACCCGCAGATCCCGATCGTCATGCACCAGGACCACGGCCAGTCGCCGGCGGTGTGCATGGCCGCGATCCGTTCCGGCTTCTCTTCGGTGATGATGGACGGCTCGCTGATGGCCGACGGCAAGTCGGTGGCCACTTATGAATACAACGTCGAGGTGACCAGCAAGGTCGTCGAGTTCGCACACGCGATCGGCGTCTCGGTCGAAGGCGAACTGGGCGTGCTCGGCTCGCTCGAGACGATGCGCGGCGACAAGGAAGACGGACATGGTGCGGAAGGGACGATGACCCGCGAACAGTTGCTGACCGACGTCGAGCAGGCCGCCGATTTCGTCGGCAAGACCCAGTGCGACGCGCTGGCGATCGCCATTGGCACCTCGCACGGCGCCTACAAGTTCACCAAGAAGCCGACCGGAGACATCCTGGCGATCGACCGAATCAAGGAAATCCACCAGCGAATTCCCAACTGTCACCTGGTCATGCACGGCTCGTCGTCGGTTCCGCAGGAACTGCTCGAAGAAATCCGCCAGTTCGGCGGTGACATGAAGGAGACCTATGGCGTACCAGTCGAAGAAATCGTCACCGGCATCAAGCACGGCGTGCGCAAGGTGAATATCGACACCGACATTCGCCTGGCGATGACCGGGGCGATCCGCCGTTACTTCGCCGAGAATCCGTCGAAGTTCGATCCGCGGGATTACCTCAAACCAGCCCGCGAGGCCGCCAAGTTGATCTGCAAGGCGCGCTACGAGTCCTTCGGCGCGGCCGGCCAGGCGAGCAGGATCAAGGTGATTCCGCTCGACAAGATGGCCGCACGTTACAGCAGCGGCGAGCTCAAACAGACCGTCCGCTGACCCGCATCATCGAGCCGCGACACCGAGCAAGGCTGTCGCGGCCTTTTTTGCTCCAGTCCCCGTGATCAGCGCAACCCCGCTCCCGGACCTTCGCACGCACCCGCTGCGCGATCGGCTGAACGAGGAATTCCACGCGCGGCCGGCGATGCCGCTGAGCAGCCCGGTCGTCGTCAGCCACTTTGCGTTGATCCAGGAAGCCGGTGCTGCCGCCGCCGAACGGCAGAGGTTGCGCAAACTCGCCGAGGCCGGATCGGGGCAGGTGATCGCGCAATCCGAAACGCACCTGATCGTCGAGTCCCCGGACTGCCGCCTGTGCTGGGAAAAGCACACCGAGTTCTCGAGCTACACCCTCTTTCGCGCGCTCGCCGCCGACGTCGCCGCCTGTACCGGCCAGGACAAGCCGCAGACTCTGCTCCCCGCCTGGCTGTCCGGCGTGCCTGGCGAACTGATCGTCGCCACGCGGGTGAAGCTTCTGGCCAGCCAACGGATCTCGCCCGAATCGGTGACCGCCGGTCTCTCGCCGACCGGCCGGCAGATGGTCGGCGCCCGGGTGGCCGACCGCGCCGCCTGGGTGTTCACCGATTTCACCGTTGACGACACGTTCTCGGATTTCCTGATCATCGACGACTCGCTGACGCCGCGACAGGCCGCACGCACCGTTCAGCGGCTGCTCGACATCGAAACTTACCGGCTGCTCGCGCTGCTCGCACTGCCCGTGGCCCGGGAAATCGGCGGCTGGCTCGGGCATGCCGAGGAGCAGCTGGCCGAACTCGTCGACCGCATCGGCCAGGCACAATCGCCGACGGACGAACGCGAGGTGCTCGCCGAGCTGACCCGGCTGGCGGCAAAGGTCGAACACTCGATCGCCCGGACGACCTTTCGCTTCGGCGCCGCGCGCGCCTACCACGCTCTGGTCATGCAACGTATCGGCGAGTTGCGTGAGCAGCGCGTGACCGGCTGCCCGACCTTCCACGAGATCATGCAGCGCCGTCTGCTACCCGCGATGCAGACCTGCATCGCCATGGCTGCCCGCCAGGAAGAGCTTTCCGGCCGCCTCGCGCGAACCGGTCAGCTGCTCAGGACCCGCGTCGAGGTCGAGCTCGAGCGCCAGAATCAGGAGCAGCTCGCGCAGATGAACCGCCGTGCCCGACTCCAGCTCCGCCTCCAGGAGACCGTCGAAGGACTGTCGGTCGTGGCCATCACCTACTACGCCTCTCAGCTCGTTCACTACCTTGCCAAGGGCGCGAGCACGATCCTGCCCTGGCTATCACCGGAACTGACCACGGCGGTCTCGATTCCGCTGATCGCTGGCGCGTCGGTCCTCGGCATCCACCGGATGCGCAGCCGACTGCGCGCCGAGGAGGACGCTGGCGGCAGTACCTGAAACACGCGCCTGACCACCGAAGCAACCGGGAGGAGCGCGCCCGTTCAGACCTCACCTGAACTCGCAGCCGACCGTGGCGCAACCGTCCGACGCTCGGCAGGCTGCTGCGAACGGCTCTTGCGCGAAAAACGCTCGATGCGCGCGATCGCCCGGCGTGCCCGGCTCCACTCTGGCTCTGCGGCCAGCGCCGCGCGGAGCGAAGCGAGCGCCTGCGTGTAGCGGCGCTCACGGAAGAGGACCAGTCCGAGGTCGTACCAGGCGACCGCCAGCGGCGAGCCGCGCGTGCTGGCTGCCGCCAGACACTGCGACGAGGCTTGCGGCAGGCCGCCCGCCGGGGTACCGACGGTCTGCCCGAAGAGCCGGTCGTCGAGGTCGGCGGCGGCAAAGGCTTCGACCGCCTGGCGCCGACGACGCGTCCGGTAGTAAACCAGCCCGAGCAGTTGCAACGAGACGGGGTCGTCGGGAATCGCCGCGAGAATGCTGCGCGCCAGGCATTCCGCGAGGACGAGGTCACCGTTCCGATAGAACGTGCCAAGAAGATCGAAGAGTGCGTCGATCATCGGCAACCCTCCACTGGTACGGGCAAGGATCGCGCCGATTGCGTGGCCGTGGTCCGCACAGCCGGTGCTCCAGGTGCAGGCGGCGGCAGCGCCCGGCCAGCGGCCGACGCCGAGCCGCTCGCCGACCGGAGCAGCAGATCGATGATCAGCCGAGTTCGACCGGCACGAAGAGTTTCGCGTTGTCGCGCTCGATGAGCAGCGCGACGGTCTTGCCGGCCCGCTCGAGCAGACTGCGCAGTTGTGGCACATCGCGAACCGACTGCCCGTTGAGCGACAACACGATGTCGCCGGGACGAATCCCCGCGCGTGCCGCTGGCCCGCTGACGTTCTCGACGACGAGCCCTTCCGCGTTGCCGGCCTGGCGCTTCTCGTCCGGGGTCAGCGGCCGCAGCGCAAGGCCGAGACGAGACCCGTCCGCCTCGCTGCTCCGGCCCGAAGCGATCTTGGCCGTCGGAATCTCGCCAACCGCGACGGCGATCTCCCGGCTCGCACCCTTGCGCCAGACGCCGAGCGCGACCCTCGTCCCCGGCCTGGTCGCGGCAATCAGCGGCGGCAGTTCGCTCGAGCGGTCGATCGCCGTACCATTGACGCGCAGGATGATGTCTCCGGCTTCGAGGCCGGCCGCAGCCGCCGGGCTACCCGGTTCGACCGAGCTGATCAAGGCCCCGGCCGTGCTCTTCAGGCCGAAAGACTCGGCGAGCGACTGTGACACCTCCTGGATCGTCACGCCGAGGCGACCGTGACTGACCTTGCCGTACCTGACCAGTTGCTCCTGGATGTTCATGACGACGTCGATCGGGATGGCGAAGGCCAACCCTTGGTAACCGCCGCTACGGCTGTAGATCTGTGAATTGATGGCGATCACCTCGCCGGCCAGGTTGAGCAGCGGGCCGCCCGAGTTGCCCGGATTGATCGCCACGTCGGTCTGGATGAACGGCACGTAGCTGTCGCTGGCCAGCGAACGCGATTTCGCCGAAATGATCCCGGCGGTGACCGTGTTCTCGAAACCGAACGGTGAGCCGATCGCCACGACCCAGTCGCCGACCCGCGACTGCGCCGGATCGCCGAGGCGTACGGTCGGCAGATTGCGGGCGTCGATGCGCAGCACGGCAACGTCGGTCAGCTGGTCGATGCCGACGACGCCGGCCTTGAACTCGCGCTTGTCGGTCAGCTTGACGGTGACCTCGTCGGCCTCGGCGACGACGTGGGCGTTGGTCAGGATCAGTCCGTCGGAACTGACGATGAAGCCCGAGCCCAGGCCGTGCACCGGTCCGCGTTCCTGGGGCATCGGCACGCCGAAACGGCGGAACAGCTCGAACATCGGGTCAGGCGCGTCGATCCGCGCGGCCGTCTTGCGGGTTCCGCTAACGCTGATGTTGACCACGGCTGGCCCGGCGTGCTCGACGATCGCCGCGAAGTCGGGCAGTGCCACGGTCCGTACCGTTGCCGCCGGCGCTGCCACGGCACTGGCCGGCGGCGCGGCGATCGCCTCGCCGGGGCCAGGAAGCTGGCCGCCGTACTTGGCGTAGCCGGCACCGAGGGCGGTGAACAGGGCAACGGCAAGCAGACTGCGTTTGAGGGTGGTTCCTGGCATGGGTATCTCCTGTTCGATTCGCCAGCGGGAAGCACCCCACCGGCCATTCGCCAAGGATAGGGGACGTCGACTTAAGAAATGCTTAAGACCCGGGCCCGGCGGCGAAGTCGACTCGCACCCGCAACCCGCCGAGCGGCGAATCGCCGAGGACGACCTCTGCCCGATGACGCCGGGCGACCGTCCTGACGATTGCCAGGCCGAGACCGCTGCCCGTCGTCTCCCCATGCGCACGGCGATAGAAGCGGTCGAAGACGCGCTCGCGTTCCTCGGCCGGAATCCCGGGTCCCGAGTCGCAGACCTCGACGAACGGGCCGCCGGCCGCTGAGCCCGTTGCGACGTCGACGCGTCCTCCGCGAGGCGTGTAGCGCACGGCGTTGCCGATCAGATTGCCGAGCAGGACGCGCAGCGCTTCCCGATCACCGTCTACGACGGTCTGCCCAGCGCCGGGAATCGCACCGAGGTCGATCCTGCGCGACTCGGCCAGCTGCTGGTACTCGCTGATCACCTCGCCGGCAAGTTCGGCGAGGTCGACCGGAGCGAACGGCAGATCGGCTCCGCCGGGCTCCTGGCGAGCCAGCGTCAGGAGCTGCTCGACCGAGTGCGTGACGCGTTCGAGTCCACCGCGCAGTTCGCTGAAACCCTCGGCCCGCGACGCCTCGTCGCCGGCACGCTCGGCCAGTTGCACCTGCAGCGTCAGCGCGGCGAGCGGCGTGCGCAGCTCGTGCGCCGCGTCGGCGATGAACTCCCGCTGCGCGTCGAGCGCTCGCTGCAGCCGGGCAAGCAGGTCGTTGAGCGCGCGGACCAGCGGCCTGACCTCGTGCGGAGTTCCGGTCTCCGGCAGAGGATCGAGCGCCAGCGCGCTGCGCGCGGTGACCGCCCGCGTGACCGACGCGAGTGGCCGCAACCCACGGCCGACGATGATCCAGATCATCACCCCGAGTACCGGCAACATCATCAGGAACGGCGCGACGGTCCGCCAGGCTGCGGCCAACGCCAGCTGGTCGCGAAGCTGCATCGGCTGCGCGACCTGGATCAGCTGCCCCCCCTGCTGCAGCCCGAAGACGCGCCATTTTCCGCGCCCGGTGTCGATCGTCGCGAAACCGATCGGGGCCTGGCGCGGCAGTTCCTGACGCGGATGAGAGAAGTAGATCCGCGTTCCATCGGGACTCCAGATCTGTACCGAGAAATGCTGCACGTCCTCGTCGATCCCGAACTCCCTGCGCGGCATTTGGCTCATCGCCTGGTCGCGCAGCGACAGCGCGAGCTGCCGCAAGTGATAGTCGGACATCTCGTTGGCTTCGTCGCGCGCCGTACGATAAGTGACCAGCCCGCCGAGCAGAAGGGTCAGCGTGATCGCCGTGAGGAGGGCGAACAGCAGCTGGTGGCGGATCGATCTCATCGACTGCCCGGGACGAGATAACCGACGCCGCGGATGTTGCGGATTCGTTCGGCGCCCAGCTTGCGGCGCAGCGAATGGATATGCACCTCGACGGCGTTGCTCTCGATCTCCTCTCCCCACCCATAGAGACTCTCCTCGAGCCTGGCACGGGAGAGCGGCTTCCCGGGATTCTCGAGCAGCACGCGCAACAGGGCGAACTCGCGCGCCGACAGCGCGACGGGCCGGCCGTCCTGCGTCAGCTCGTGGGTGGCCGGGTTCATGCACAGGTCGCCGACGACGATCTCGCCGCCGGCGCGCCCGGAGTGGCGCCTGAGCACGGCGCGGATGCGCGCGGAGAGTTCGTCGAGGTCGAAGGGTTTGACGACGTAGTCGTCGGCCCCGCCGTCGAGCCCCCTGATCCGGTCGGCGACCGCGTCGCGGGCGGTGATCAGCAGAACCGGCAGGCGACTCGACGACCGGCGCAGGCCGGCGAGCAGATCGAGCCCCGATCTTCCCGGCAGGCCGATGTCGAGCAGCAGCAGGTCGTAGGGAGTCGTCGCCAGAGCCGTCCCGGCCGCGTCGCCATCGCTCAGCCAGTCGACCGCGTAACCGTCCTGGCGCAGACCCTGCTGAACGGCCTTGCCGATCATCGGATCGTCCTCGACGAGCAGAACACGCATTCCAGCCTTCCTGAAGCGATGAGCATCTGCCTTGCAGGATCACGGCAGGCAACCCGCCGGCAAGCTGCAGTGGAGAAACCCGTCAAAAACGCGAATCGACCATTAAATCAGCCAGGACGCCTGAGTATCGCGAAGCCGGCGGCTGCCGTCAATCGGCTCAGCCCGCGAACCGCGTCCGGTGGCACTTCACGGCCCGCTTGTCAGGCGTATGAAAACATTCTACATTTCCGAAAACGGGTGCGCATCTGCGGTGTCCGCGGGTCGGTGATGTCGCGGTCGACGTCAGTCGGTCGAGCCGGCCGGCTTCGCCTTCGCGCCTTATCGAGGCGCACCCTTGAGCGAAAGGAGCCACCACATGAACCAGACCGCTCGCGCGTTGCTTCCCGGCGCCTGCCTGATCGTCGCCATGTCCGGGGCCTCTGCAGCGGTGATCGAATCGCGTTTCGACACCGGAGGCGAGGGCTGGACCACCGGCAGCATCACGCGCACGGGCCTGTGGTTTGCGATTGATCCGGCAGTCGCCAGCCCGGTCAATTACGACCCGGCCCGCCAACTCATCCAGACCTACGACGTCTTCCCATGGACCACGTTCCGCTCGTCGCCCGCGTACGGCGGGAACAGGAGTGCATTCTTCGGCGGATCGATCAGCTACGATCTGAGTGACGCCGCCAACGACCCGGGAATGCCGTACCCGAACATCGCCATCCTGGCGCGAAGTGGCGACATGATCTTCATCCCGACCACGGCACCGAACACGACTGGTTTCACGCACTACGACTTTGCGCTCGACTCGTCGGCAGGCTGGCTGACCACCTTCCTCGGCCGTGCCTCGGACACGTACATCCGCACCGTCCTTGCCGACGTCGACGGGATCTGGATCAACGCCGACTGGAAGACGGGCGACGAGAGCGCGAACGACGACTCTCGCCTGGACAACGTCTGCCTGCGCGACCCCGCATCGGTGTGTGACGGACGGCCGGTTCCGGTCCCGAAAACGCTCGCCCTGCTCGGTGCCGGATTGATGCTGCTCGGTCTCTGGCGACGAACAGAACGAGCCGGACAAGTGCTGAAGGACGACTGACCGCTTCGGCGGGGAGCGCTGAATCCCCTGAGGCGCGGTGTCGGGTGACGTACAATGCCGATTCGAGGCTTGCGCGAACAGCCGTGACATGCCCTTTTCCAGGAGGAATACCGATGACCGTCGCCGTCCGTCAATTTCGCAGGCACATCCTCGCCACCGTCGCTGCGCTCATCGTGATCACCGCTGGCCTACTGCCGCAGGCCGCTTCGGCAGCCAGTGCAGCGGAACTTCGCCGTGATGCCCAGTCCGCACTGCAGCGTCTCTACGCGAAGACCCCCGGCGCCCGCGCGCTGCAGAAGCAGGCCGTGGCGATCCTCGTCTTCCCGTCGATCACCAAGGCCGGACTCGTCGTCGGTGGCCAGTTCGGCGAAGGTGTTCTCTTCCGGTCGGGCAAGGCCGTCGCTTATTACAACACCGCGGGCGCGTCGTTCGGCCTCCAGGCCGGCGCCCAGCATTACGGCTACGCGCTGTTCTTCCTCAGCGAGGAAACGCTGCGCTATCTCGACGCCAGCGACGGATTCGAAGTCGGTGTCGGACCTTCGGTGGTCGTCGCCGACGAGGGTTTTGCCAGGTCGGTGACTACGACGACGATGCAGGACCAGATCTACGCGTTCATCTTCGACCAGCACGGCGCGATGGCCGGCCTCGGCATCCAGGGCAACAAGATCACCCGCATCCAGAAGTGATCGGCCCCTGCCGCGAAGCCCCGGCCGGCAGCCTGCCGCGGAACCGGGCGGGCTGCCGGCGATGCGTCTCGCCGCTGGACCGACCGATCGCTTTGACCGATAATCCGCGCATTTTTCTCTGGACAGCCGTTGGCTGAGCCGGTGCCGCACGTCCATTTCGTCGGGCGCAGCGCAAGCGGGTCGTCTCCGACGTCCGTGCTGGCGCAGGCAGCCGGTAGAAGCTGCGCAGAAGCCTGCGCCGACCCCAGCTCTAGCAGGAGCCCGTCATGATCCCCAAGTTCGCGCGAATCCTGGCTGCACGAAGCAGCCTGCATCGTACAGCGGTCGTACTGGCCGCTGTCGCTCTCGTATCGACCGCTGCCTGCGACCGGCAAAAGGCGGCGGCGCCGCCGACACCGGTCGTCGAGGTCGTCGAGGCGACGCAGCGCGACGTGCCGATCTACATGGAGTGGGTGGGCGCGATGGACGGCAACGTCAACGCGGTGATCCGTCCGCAGGTGACCGGCTACCTGATCAAGCAGAACTACCGCGAGGGTGACCTGATCCAGAAGGGTCAGTTGCTCTTCGAGATCGACCCGCGCACCTTCGAGGCGGCGCTCGACGAGGCCAAGGGAGTGCGTGCGCAAAAGGCCGCACGGCTCGAGACGACCGCGGCCAACCTGGCCCGGATCAAGCCGCTGGCGGCGAAGAACGCGGTCAGCCAGAAAGACCTCGACGATTCGACCGGCGCCTACCAGTCGGCCAAGGCCGAACTCGAGGCCGCCGACGCAAACCTCAAGACGGCGAAGCTGAATCTCGGCTTCACCAGGATCACTTCTCCGATCACCGGCATCGCTGGAATCGCCAAGGCGCAGATCGGTGACCTGCTCAGTCCGAGCATGCCGACCGAACTGACCACAGTCTCGTCGGTCGACCCGATCAAGGTGTACTTCAACCTCAGCGAGCGCGAATACCTCAAGCTGGCCGGCGAAGCGGCCGTGTCGGGCAACAGGCCGGACAACGTGCCGCTGGAACTGATCCTTGTCGACGGCTCGGTTTATCCACACCAGGGCAAGGTCGCCGTATTCAACCGGCAGGTCGATCCGATGACCGGGACGTTCAAGATCGCGGCGCTTTTCCCGAACCCCGACAACCTGTTGCGTCCGGGCCAGTACGGCAAGGTGCGTGCGACGATGGCGGTGGCCAGGGGTGCGCTGCTCATCCCGCAGCGCGCAGTGACGGAAATGCAGGGCAAGTATCTCGTCGCCGTCGTCGGGCCCGACAACAAGGTCGACATCCGGACGGTCATTGCCGGAGAACGGATCGGCAGCGACTGGCTGATCAGCGAGGGCCTCAAGCCCGGCGAGAAGGTGATCGCCGAGGGCACGCAGAAAGTCAGGCCGGGGATGACCGTCGAGACGAAGCCGTTCGTCTTGGCTGCCCCGGCGGCGGGCACCCCAGGCAAGCCCGCGTCCGGACCGGCCGCACCCGCCGCGAAGGAATAGGCCGCCATGTCCAGGTTCTTCATCAACCGGCCGATCGTCGCCATGGTCATCTCGATCCTGATGACCATCGTCGGCCTCGTCGCGATGTCCGGGCTGCCGATCGCGCAGTTCCCGAACATCGTGCCGCCACAGATCCAGGTCAACAGCACCTACACCGGCGCCGACGCCCTGACTGTCGAACAGGCCGTAGCCACCCCGATCGAGCAGCAGATGTCCGGCGTCGATAACATGGACTACATGTACTCGATCAACGCCAACAACGGCCAATCGACGCTGTACGTCAACTTCGCGCTGGGCACCGACGCCAACACCGACCAGCTTCTCGCGCAGATGCGCGAGGGACAGGCCGAGTCACAACTGCCCTCGGACGTGCGCAACTACGGCGTGACGGTCCAGAAGTCGACCTCGTCGCCGCTGATCATGTTCGCGCTCTACTCGCCGAACGGCACCTACGACAACATCTTTCTCGCCAACTACTCGTACATCAACATCAACGACCAGATGACGCGGGTCAAGGGGATCGCCAGCGTCACCGTCTTCGGTGCCGGACAATACGCGATGCGCCTGTGGGTGCGGCCCGACGTGCTGGCCAAGCTGAACATCACGGTTCCCGAGATCATCAACGCCATCCAGAACCAGAACACCGTCAACCCGGCGGGCCAGGTCGGCGCCGAGCCGGTGCCGCGCGGCCAGGAATTCACCTACGCGGTGCGCGCGCAGGGCCGGCTGGTCACCGAGGAAGACTTCGGAAAGGTCGTCCTGCGCGCCAACCCGGACGGCTCGATCGTCCGCGTTTCGGACGTCGCCCGGATCGAACTCGGCGCCCAGACCTACAACATGGAAGGGCGGCTGAACGGCAAGCCGGCGGCACTGATCGCCCTCTACCAGATCCCCGGAGCCAACGCCCTCGATGCCGCGAACGGCGCCAAGGCGCTGATGGAGAAGATCAAGCAGGGCTTCCCGCCCGACCTCGACTACGTCATCGCACTGGACACGACCCTCTCGGTCACCGAGGGAATCAAGGAAATCGAGCACACGCTGTTCGAGGCGCTGGTGCTGGTGATCATCGTCGTGTTCATCTTCCTGCAGGGCTGGCGGGCGACGCTGATCCCGCTGCTCGCCGTGCCGGTGTCGCTGGTCGGCACCTTCATGCTCTTCCCGCTGTTCGGTTTCTCGATCAACACGCTGTCGTTGTTCGGCCTGGTCCTGGCGATCGGCCTCGTCGTCGACGACGCGATCGTCGTCGTCGAGGCGGTCGAGCACCACATCGAGCACGGGCTGTCGCCGAAGGACGCGACCCTCAAGGCGATGAGCGAGGTGACCGGCCCGGTGATCGCCATCGCCATCATCCTTGCCGCCGTCTTCGTCCCGACCGCCTTCATCCCCGGGATCACCGGCCAGCTCTACCAGCAGTTCGCGGTGACCATCGCGATTTCCGTGATCATCTCGGCGTTCAATGCGCTGACCCTGAGCCCGGCACTGTGCGCCCTCCTGCTCCGCCCCAAGGTCAAGGGAACCGGGCTCCTGCAGAAGTTCTACGACCGCTTCAACGAGGTTTTCGGCCGGGTCACCGGCGGTTATGTCGGCGTCTGCCGCCTGGCCATCCGCAAGAGCGTCCTCAGCCTGATCTTCCTCGTCGGCGTCGCCGCCCTCGCCGGACTGTTCGGCAAGACGCTGCCGGCCGGATTCCTGCCCGACGAGGACCAGGGCTACGTCTTCGCCGGTGTGCAGCTTCCGGATGCGGGGTCGCTGCAACGCACCTCGGAGATCGCCCGCCAGGCCGAAGACCTGATCAGGGAAGTCCCGGGCGTCAGGTACGTGACGACGGTCGTCGGCTACAGCATGCTGAGCCAGGTGCAGAACACGTATAGCGCCTTCTTCTTCATCACCTTCGAGGAATGGTCGAAGCGCAAGAAGCCGGAGGAACAGTACGGGGCGATCAAGGCCGAACTCTCGAAGCGGCTGGGCGGGATCAGCGGGGCCATCGGCTTCGCCTTTCCGCCACCGGCCATCCAGGGGGTCGGTGTCTCGGGCGGCGCCACGTTCATCCTGCAGGACCGCGCCGGCAAGGACATCGCTTTCCTCTCCGAACAGACGACCAGGTTCCTCGAAGCGGCGCGCAAGCGTCCCGAACTGTCCAGCGTGACGTCGACATTCCGCCCGGTGGTGCCACAGCTGTTCATCGACGTCGACCGCGACAAGGTGCTCAAGCAGGGGGTCAACATCAAGGACGTTTACCAGACACTGCAGTCCTTCCTCGGCAGCGGCTTCATCAACTATTTCAACCGCTTCGGCCGCCAGTGGCAGGTCTACATCCAGTCCGAGGGCGAGTTCCGCAACGACATCGGCAATGTCGGGCAGTTCTATGTCCGCAACAAGGATGGCCAGCCGGTCCCGCTGGCGGCGCTGACGTCGATCCGCAGCATCGCCGGGCCCGAGTTCACGATGCGCTTCAACCTGTATCGCAGCGCGCAGATCAACGCCTCGGCAGCGCCCGGCTACAGCTCGGCACAGGTCATGCGCGCGCTGGAAGAGGTCTTCCACGAGACCATGCCCGGTGAAATGGGCTTCGACTACTCGGGCATGTCCTTCCAGGAGCAGAAAGCCGCTCAAGGCGTCTCGCCGATCGCCATCTTCGCCTTCTCGCTGCTCTGCGTCTTCCTGATCCTCGCCGCCCAGTACGAAAGCTGGTCGCTGCCGTTCTCGGTGCTGCTCGGGACTCCGATCGCCGTCGCCGGCGCGTTCGCGGCGCTGCTCTTGCGCGGGCAGGAACTCAATGTTTACGCGCAGATCGGGCTGGTGATGCTGATCGGCCTCGCCGCCAAGAACGCCATCCTGATCGTCGAATTCGCCAAGATGGAATACGAAAAGGGCGAGCTGTCCCTGGCGGACGCGACGCTCAAGGGGGCGCAGCTGCGCCTGCGGCCGATCCTGATGACTTCGTTCGCCTTCATCCTCGGCTGCGTTCCATTGGCGCTCGCCAGCGGTTCCGGCGCCATCTCCCGGCAGGTGATGGGTGGCGCCGTCATCGGCGGCATGCTCGCCGCAACCGGCTTGGCCATCTTCCTGATTCCGGTGACCTTCTACGTCGTCGAGCGGCTCAGCCACCGCGGCCGGACCGACGTCTCAGAGAGGCACGCGGCTGACGAGGCATCGAGCGACGGCAAGCAGGGAGACGACCATGCATAAGCCAAGCGCAATCGCCCTGCTCGCCCTGCTCGCCAGTGGCTGCATGGTCGGCCCGGACTACGTGCGCCCGACCGTCGACACTCCGGCCGGCTGGCGGCTCAGCGAACCGGCTGCTCGCGATCTCGCCAATACCGCATGGTGGGAGCAGTTCGGCGACCCGGTGCTCAACGAGCTGATCGGCACCGCCTTGCGCGAGAACCGTGACCTGCTGATCGCCAGCGCGCGGGTCGACGAGTTCGCCGGGCGCTACGGCTTCGTGCGCTCGGATCTCTTCCCGCAGGTCGGCGCCCGCTACGATGCCAGCCGCCAGCGCGACGTCTCGGCGGTGGTCGTCGGCGCCGGCGCTGCGAAGGTCTACAACAGCTATACGGCGGTGCTCAACGCGAGCTGGGAGATCGACCTCTGGGGCCGGATTCGCCGGCAGACCGAGGCCGCCCGCGCGCAACTTCTGGGCAGCGACGAGGCGCGCCGGGCAGTGATCCTGACCCTCGTCGGCAGCGTCTCCGGCGCGTACATCAACCTGCGCGACCTCGACCGCCAGCTCGAAATCGCCCAGGCGACGGCGAAGGCACGCGGCGAATCGTACGAGATCTTCAAGCTGCGCTTCGAAGGCGGAATCATCTCGCTCCTCGAACTGAGCCAGAACCGGTCGCAGTACGAGGAAGCGCTGGCGACGATCCCGGCGCTGGAGAAGGCCATCGCCCAGCAGGAGAACGGCCTGTCGGTGCTGCTCGGACGCAATCCCGAAGCGATCCCGCGCGGCAAGACGATCGACGAGCTGATCCTCCCGGGAATCCCCCAAGGATTGCCGTCGGATCTCCTCGAACGGAGGCCGGACATCCTCGAGGCGGAGCAGAAGCTGATCGCCGCCAACGCGCTGATCGGCGCCGCCAAGGCGCAGTATTTCCCGACGATTTCGCTGACCGGGCTTTTCGGCTTCAGCAGCACGAGCCTGGGCAACCTGTTCGACAGCCAGTCGAAGGTCTGGCAGTACGCCGCGCCGATCACCATGCCGATCTTCACCGGCGGGGCGATCGCCGGCCAGGTCCAGGCCGCCGAAGCCGGCCAGCAGCAGGCGCTGTTCGCCTACCAGAAGGCGATCCAGCAGGGCTTCCGGGAGGTCAACGACGCGCTCGTCGACCAGGCTCAGACTCGTGAGCAGTTGCGCGCGCAGAAGCGCCAGGTAACCGCACTCGAGGAGTACGCGGCGACCGCACGGCTGCGCTACGACAACGGCTACACCAGCTTCATCGAAGTGCTCGACGCCGAGCGCAGCCTGTTCAACGCCCAGCTGCAATACGCCCAGACGCAGGGCATCCAGTTCCAGGCGATGGTCAACCTGTACAAGGCGATCGGCGGCGGCTGGGTCGTCGAAGCCGACCGATTGACCACCGCGAGCCGCGGCGAGTAAGCACGCTCACCGCGGGGAATCTGCCGCCGAGCGCGGCGGGAAGACGCGCACCCAGCCCCCGCGTCGGCCGGGGCGAAATGCCGGCGCACCGGTAACATCTGATGAAGGAGTGAACCATGGCCAAGAAGGGCAAGGCAGGCAAGAAAGCAAAGGCGCAAGCGATCATCAACCCCGACCTGGCGTTCGCAACGACCGCCGTCGAGGAGCCCCAGGAGGGCGAAGCCGGGAGCAGCGCCGAGGCATCGGCCAAGGTCGAGGCCAAGCCGCCGAAGAAGATGTCCAGCCGCGACTATCTCAAGGAACTCGAGAAGCTCGAGGCCGAGATCGTCCACCTGCAGTCCTGGGTGATCGCGCAAGGGCTCAAGGTGATCATCGTCTTCGAAGGTCGTGACGCGGCCGGCAAGGGCGGGACGATCAAGGCGATCACCGGGCGCGTCAGTCCGCGCGTCTTCCGTGTCGTCGCGCTGCCCGCTCCGTCCGACCGCGAAAAATCGCAGATGTACGTCCAGCGTTACCTGCCCCACTTCCCGGCTGCCGGCGAGGTGGTGATCTTCGACCGCAGCTGGTACAACCGAGCCGGTGTCGAACGCGTGATGGGCTTCGCGACCGAAGAGCAGGTTGAAGGCTTCCTCAGGATCGCTCCCTGGTTCGAGAAGATGATGGTGCACAACAAGATCATCCTGCTCAAGTTCTGGCTCGAGGTCGACATGGACGAGCAGACGCGCCGCCTCGAACAGCGGATTACCGACCCGCGCAAGCAGTGGAAGCTCTCGCCGATGGACCTCGAGTCGTACAAGCGCTGGTACGACTACTCGCGCGCGCGCGACGACATGTTGCGCGAAACCGACACCGAGTGGGCCCCGTGGTTCGTCGCCAATTCGAACGACAAGAAGCGGGTGCGCCTGAACATCATCCGGCACATCCTGAACTCGATTCCCTACGAGGTCGTCAAGCAGCCGAAAATCACGCTGCCCAAACGACAGAAGCCCGGCGACTACCGCGAACCCCACCTGCCGCTGAAGCACGTGCCGGAGGTGTATTGACGAACCGGTCGGCGACGGCTCCTCGCCCGGCTGCCGGGGGCATCGGCTCACCGACGCTGCGAGCGAGCCTCCCGGCCCGATCAGTTCGCGGGTACCGTTAGAACCGGTGCCTGCTGCGCGACGCCGGTTTGGGCAAGCGAGGTCAGCAAAACCAGACTTGATTAGCCACAATGTTCAGCAAGCTCACGTGGCGAGCCTGCCGGGGTGA